>JBGTIQ010000010.1:0-205752 GCA_041745575.1 Pyrinomonadaceae bacterium | reverse complement strand
GTTGAGAATCGGTTTGCCTAAAAACACGCCGATTGAACCCGTCACGGTCGAAGGTTCGGCGACAATTTTATTGGCATTACAAGCGATGTAATAACCGCCCGAAGCCGCGACATCGCCCATCGAAACGACGACCGGCTTTTTCTCTTTCGCTTTCTCGATCGCGTGCCACATTACATCCGATGCGAGTGCCGAACCGCCCGGCGAATCAACTCTTAAAACAATCGCTTTGTTAGTTTCGTCTTCCGTCGCTTCGGTCTGAGCCTGAACAATTGTGTCCGAGCCGACCGTCTGACCGCCAAACGGACTGCTGTTAGATTTGCCCGAACCGATGCCGCCGGACGCATAGATCACTGCAACTCGTTCGCCGTTATTCAGACCGAGAGAATCTGCTGCAACGTCGCGGTAACTGCTCGTGCTGATCGTCCGCAGTTTATCTTCGGCTTTATAGCCGAGTTGTGTTTTTAGCTTTTCATAAACTTCGTCACGGTAAGCAGCTTCGTCAATCAAGCCTTGCTCCTGTGCTTGTCTGGCGTTAAACGGCGCGTTGTCAATCATCGCTTTGACATCTTCAACCGATTTATTGCGCGATTCGGCAATGGCGGTTGTGACGCGACCGTAATAGTCGTCGAGAATGGCGTTGACAACTTCCTTCTGCCCTTCGGTCATTTCCTTTTCGGTGTATTGATCGGGCGCGTTTTTGTATTTTCCGATTTTCAGGAATTGCGGCTCAACGCCGAGTTTGTCGAGCGAACCGCGAAAGAACATCGCTTGGGCGGCAAAACCGTTGATATACAGATCACCGGCGGGCGGCAGATAAATTTTGTCGGCGGCGGCGGCGATGTAGTATTCCTTATTCATCCCCAATTCCATATAGGCATAGACGGGTTTGCCCGACGTTTTGAAATCCTTGATCGCTTCGCGCAGTTCGTCCGCTTTGCCCCAACCGATGCCGGGAAAATCTATATCGAGCAAAATTCCGCCGACTCTCGAATCCACTTTCGCCTTTCGCATTTGAGTTAAAAGACTCGAAAAAGATTCCGCCTGATCAACGCCGAAAACCTGCGCCATCGGATCGGGCGGATTGTAATCGGGAAGATCGCCCGACACATTCAGCACGAGAACGCTGTTTTCCGGCACATCCGGTTTGCCTAAAGATTCCGCGATCAAAGCGATCCCGATAATGCTCACGAGCATTAGAACGAAAAGAATTCCGCCGATAATGAGAAGTGTTTTACCTGTTTTTGACATAGCCATTTTTTATAAATTTCTCCAATAAACTTTTTTGCCCGCAGGCTTTCTACTGTTTTATTCTACGATAAAATGCAGAAAATGTTTGAATTGATAGTTATTAACAAAAATTTTTGCTTCAAATGATTGATAAAGATGTTAAAGCAGGCTTGGATCAATAGCTTGACTTCTTAAAAAAGTAGGATCATAAATTTTGTTGCAAGAAAGAAAAATTGCTGTATAATTAATCCGCATTTATTAAGATAAAACTGAATTGTTTTAGATAACTTTCAATATTTGCACATAGCTCGAAACGCTCCGCTAAATTGAATATAGGGGATTCCCAACTTATCTAAAGCACTCCTAAAAATCTTAAAATCTGAAGTTTTGGAGGCTCTATGCAAAAGGTATTTATAAGTTATTCGCGCTCTGATGAAGATTGCGCCGAACGCATATTTAATGATTTACGAGTATGTAGAGATATTGATCCTTGGCTAGATAAACAATCTCTGCTTCCGGGAATGCAATGGCGTCCCGCTATCAGAAAAGCCATCCGTGAAGCTAATTATTTCTTGGCATTGATTTCAAATCAATCAATATCAGGCAGAGGATTTCGTAATTCAGAGTTAGATCAAGCCTTGGAAATTCTTAAAGAGTTTCCACCTAATCAAACATTTCTTATTCCAATCAGATTAGATGAGTGTGATATGCCGCGTGATGAATTAGAAGACCTTACTTGGCTTGATTTGTTTCCTGAATGGGAACCTGGAGTGGAAAGATTAATGTCTGTCCTCGCGCCCGAAACGCAAACTACGTCAAATAGTCAATTAGAATCCAAAACCAGCAATATAGTGCCTAGGTATCATTATCGGGTTGGGATTGTCGATTTAGATCTCGGTCTTACCAATCTCGAATCAATCGCACAAACTCTGAATACTATTCAGAGTTTCTTTCACTTTATGTGTCCCGAATTACCCTCAGTGAGGGAAGCTGTAGTAGAAATCGGTGGGATGAGGAACTTGGCTATATATAAAATTCCCTTGTCTTTTATTGCCGAGCATCCATATCTAAGTGTTGACCTCGTTGCTTGCTTAACTAAATACCCTTTGGCTTTTAAAGAAGACAATAAAATTCTCTACAATTATTTCGCAGGACCAAGCGATGAAGATGAAAGATTCTTGTTTGTCTCGACAGATCAGCTTTATGGATTTTGTAGACAAGCGGAACGAACTTTCGAGGAAGGACTAATTCATACACTTGTTGGACAGCTAGCTTGTTTTTTCACAAAGCTTGGTTATCATTCTGAGATACGCGGTTGTGTTATGGATTTTTGTGAAAGGCGTGCCGATCAAATAATTGGATTAGAGACTCGAGAATTTTGTGAGAAATGTAATCAAAAACTACCCGAAGGAGATCTTAAAACCGCACTTGAAGCATTATTGTCATTCAGATATTGAAAACGATAGGGCTTTGTGCAAAATAATTCTAATGCTATGGTTAAAATAACGAACCTTGATTTTCCAAATCGCTTGCTTCCGTGATTTCCTGCCCGAACAATTCTTTTAATTTATTTACACTCGCGGGCGCGTGTCCTTCAAAAAAATTGCTGAAATAGACGAAAATATTTTTCGCTTTTATTTTTTCGATCTCGTCTTTCCAGATTTGCAGAAGCGTGTCTTCGTTGCGGTAGATTTTATCGAAATGAAGCAAATCGCGTTCGCCCATAAAACGGACGTAGGCGAAATTGTTTTCGAGTTTTTCAATCGCCTGAAACATCAGTTCACGCGGAATCCAACTGCCTTCGCAAAAACAAAGCGCGACATTGTTTTTCTCTAATTCTTCAAATGTCCATTCGATCATCCAATCGCGGTTTCTGAATTCGACCGAGAAGCGAATGTCTTTCGGCAAATGCTCCAAAAATTTTCTTAAACTTTGCGCGTTGTCCTTGTTCGCTTCAAACTGCGGCGGCATTTGAACGAGAACGACGGCGAGTTTTTCTTTCAACTCTTTCGCCTTTTCGCAAAATTCGTCCGCGACGGGAAAAGAAGATTCCCTGAGAAAATGTGTGTGCGTGATTTCCTGCGGCAGTTTTAATGAAAACGTAAAATGTTCGGGCGTTTTTTTATACCAGTTTTCAAATGTCGCAATGGGCGGAATCGCGTAGAATGTCGAATCAACTTCTATCGTGTCGAAGATTTCCGCATAGAGCGCGAGCATTTCGTTCGAGCGTGTGCCGCGCGGATAAAATATAAATTCGCCGCCTGCTTTGGTCGTCCAATCGTCATAATTCCAGCCCTGACAGCCGATCTCGATTTTGGATTTTGGATTTTGGATTTTGGATTTCCTGGAGCGTCCCGTGTTCCACCACGCCGCCTCCGGGATTAGGGAAACCCGGTCGCTACCGCTCGCGGTTCTGACAAGAGCGTCACCTCGCACCACGGCGTCAGCCTCACCTCCCCTAGGACGAGGGAGACCAGGTCGCTACGGCTCGCGGTGCGTTCTCCGCCGGAGAGATTTCCAATCACAGCGTGTTGCATCACGGGCGTGAACAGAGACCGCTCGGAGGATCGTTTCCTTTAAGGTGTATGCTTGTCGCATGAACCCATCCGATTATTCTGATCTGGACGACGATATTATTATCGATGTTCCGCCGCAAAATCCGTCACGACGCGGTCGCTTAAGATGGTTCTTGCCGGCATTGTTCCTGGTGCCGATCGTTCTTTGGAGGGCGATGTACTTATATGTCGATGCTCTGTGGTACGGGTCGCTCGGATTCGATTCGCGATTTTGGTATGAGCTGCAGCTTGGCTGGGGTCTGTTTGCGATCTTCACATTGCTGACGTTCGCGATCCTCCGGGGCGGATTTTATGCACTGGAGAAATGGTTCAGCACCGATAAGATCGTTCCGCGGCGGATCATCGTAAACAAGCAACCTGTCGATATTAATCCGTCCGGCTATCTGCGGGCCGCTGCCTGGATCGTTTCGATCCTCTTCGCCGTTTCAAACGGACTCTCACTCAGTAGCGATTGGAATACATGGGTCCTATATCTCCATCAGGTGCCCACGGCCGCGGTTGATCCCATCTTCGGACGAACCGTCGGCTTTTATCTTTTCACCTTGCCGGTCTACCAGCTTCTTGCGGGCTGGTTGATGATGATGTCGACGATCCTTCTATTCGCCTCGATTATCTACGCGGTTATCTCGACGGCTATGGAACCGTCGGCGATTGACGAGAATCCAAGCGCTCCTAAACGATGGAGCCGGCGGTCATGCACACCGGTGTCGCTGACTTTCGGGATTCTGCTGCTGGTCGCTGCCGTGAGCACGATGCTCTCGCGTTACGGATATCTGTGGATAGATCATGCGCCGTTTAGCGGCGTCACATACACCGAAGCGAATTATCTGTTGCCGGGTCTGACTATCGTAGCGGTGTCGCTTGTCGTGGCTGCAGCGATACTGATCTTTAATGCGTTTACCAAAAGAGGCCTTCGGCTCATTCTTTTCGCCGTCGCGATTCCGGTCGTCGTTTTTGTTATCGCCGGAATGATCGTCCCGGGTTATGTTCAGAGTTTTATCGTAAAGCCGAACGAGCTTGGCCGCGAGACACCGTACATAGAACACAACATTTCCTGGACGCGGATCGGGTTCAAGATCGACGATCTTGAATCTCGCGTGTACCCGGCGGACATCACACCTGAGGCTCTCAACCTCGCCTCTAACCAAAACACACTTTCGAACATACGGCTTTGGGATTGGCAGGCGTTGCAGGACACCTTGCGCCAGATCCAGGAGATCCGCACGTACTACGATTTTCCCGATGTCGATGCTGACCGCTATCGCATTAACGGTCAATTGCGTCAGGTAATGATCGCGGCGCGCGAGTTGGATGTAAACAAGCTTCCCGAACAGTCACGAAACTGGATAAACGAACGGCTGGTCTATACCCACGGGTACGGCGTGACCATAAACCCGGTCAATGAATTCTCAAGCGAAGGCCGCCCGCGTTTCCTGGTTTCGAATATGCCGGTCGAGAACACCGGTGACATACGCGTCACGCGCCCCGAAATTTATTTTGGCGAGCGTACGGATACGATCGTCTACGTAAATACAAAGCAGCCGGAGTTTGATTACCCGCAGGGCGAGAACAATAGTTATACGACCTACCAGGGCGATGGAGGTTTTGCCGTCGGGGGCGGCCTTCGCCGGTTGAGCATCGCCTGGGTCACAGGCGATATAAGCAAGCTGCCATTTTCGGACGACGTCTCGGATGAGAGCCGGGTGCTCTTGTACCGGAATATCAGCAACCGCATCAACCGCATCGCGCCGTTTTTCACGTACGACGACGACCCATACATCATGGTTGATGATGCCGGGCGCCTGTTATGGATCGTCGATGGTTATGTAACGTCCGACAGGTTTCCTTATTCCAGGCATTACGATCACAACGGGCGACGGGTAAATTACATTCGAAACAGCGTAAAGGTGACGATCGATGCTTACACCGGAGCGGTCACCTTTTATGTGTTCGACGATGACGATCCGATAGTCGGGGCATACCGCAGCGCGTTTCCCGAGCTGTTCAAACCCGGCGCCGAAATGCCCTCGGATGTCCGCGCGCATATCCGCTATCCCGAACTCATGATGAAGACGCAGAGTGACGTCTTCGGTTTATATCACACCCAGAGTGCCAAGGTATTTTTCGGGCGTGAGGACGTATGGAGCATCGCGCAGGAAGCTGCTCCCGGCGGTTCAAGTGCGGCACCGCAACCACTCGAGCCCTATCAGGTACTTATGCCGCTGCCGGGAGAAGGCGCGGAACCGGAGTTTGCCCGCGTCGTTCCGTTTACACCCGGGAACCGCAACAACATGATCGCGTGGATGGCCGGCCGGTCCGATGGCGACGAGTACGGGAAACTGCTGGTCTACCAGTTTCCCGCGTCACGTGTGATCGACGGGCCATTGCAGATCGAGGCCCGCATCGATCAAGACGCACAGATCGCCGCCCAGATAACGCTCTGGAACCAGCAGGGCTCAAAGGTAAAACGCGGCAATCTGATCATCATGCCCATCGGCACCGGCCTGCTGTTCGTCGAGCCGATCTATCTCCAGGCCGTCCGCAGCCCGATGCCCGAGCTTCGCCTGGTAGTTCTCGCCACGCAGGAACGCCTGACCTATGCGGAGAATTTCGAGACGGCTTTGAAGCAATTGCTAGGTCAACCGTCTGCCGGGAAAGAAACTGAGACGTCGACCGGGAAACAAACTGAGTCGCCTGCGGGGAAACAGACTGAGGCGGTCAAGCCCGGGGACACGCCACCCGTTCCGCCATCGATCGATGCATTGATCAAACAAGCGTCCCAGGCCTTCGCCGACTATCAACGCCTGACCGCCGAAGGCCGCCTCAGCGAAGCCGGGCAAAAGCTCGATGAGCTAAAGCGAACACTGGATCAATTGCAAACCCAACCGAAGTAACTCTTCAACTTCTTCGCGGCTGCGCCGCCATGGTGAGCGGAAAGGCTTTGCCTTTCCGCGGGCCTCAAACGTTCCAAGGAGGCTGCGCCTCCCGTCCGAGGCTCACCCTCGATGAGTGAAGCTGCCACGGTCGTGAGCCTGGCTCACGCGAGACCAGTCACTTTTTTCGTAGAACCAGTTTGATTCCCGCGGTATCCGCACCAAGTGAGAACGGTCGGGAGTCGCCTTCATACTCGCTCTTCTGACCATCAAGGGTTCTTCTGAAAGAAGCAGAAGGTCGATACGTTCGACCAGTAAATCCACTCAGGCGAAAGTTCCCGTTCTGATCGCTCTTGAGGTCGCATGCGGGACCAGCAAGAGTGAACGAAGTGAATCGAACCGGGGAGTTCGGATCCTCGACTTTATCTCGATTCTGGACGAGGGTGAGTCGCGCGACGCAAGTGATCCTGATAACGGTGTACTGCGCGGTGTGGGTGGTAGTTCAGAAATCAGAAGCGCGAAATCCAAAATCCAAAATCTAAAATCCAAACCCGCTTGTGTGTGCGGCGCTCCGCTTCGCGCACAGCACGGATGCGACGATGCCCGACTGCAAGAAACAAAGCGCGTAGATTTTATGATCTACGCCAAAACCATGCACTGCAGGCCGGGGCTCTATCCCGCGACCGTCGGCGGAAATAGTTTTGGAAACCAATAGCCGGCAGCGTGTGCCGGAAACCCAAGCCGCACAGTACTGCGGTGTGAATCCGTAACAGGAACAAGCAAGCCTTCCTCGATCAACGATCTGAGGACATTTCGTCCGCTTCGTTCGCTCATTTCGATGATCTCGAAAACCTTCCCGCGCGATATCTCGCCCATTATCACGGCCTCCCGTAAAACCAGTCCGGCGCGTGAGTGCAATGCCGCAGCCGTGGCTCCCTTTTCGTTGACGACCAGTCCGTTTGCCCGCATCGAAACGTATTTTTCTAATCGGTTCAGAAAAGTGCCGAGCGACAGAAGCTCGCTCATGAAGCCGGTTTGATCAAGGCAAACGTCGAGAAAGAATCGACAAAATTCCGTCAGGGTCCGGTTCGAAAGGTTTCCACGGCCATCAAGATCGCCCTCGCGCGGAAGATCTGCTGCCGCCAACAAACTCTTATACTCAGCTCTTTTCCTGGCGAGACCGCGGCTGACGTTCCACAGGCCGTAACCCGACATTCCGATTCGGCAAAAATAAGCGTCGGTGAACAATCGCACCACCCTTCCGTTCCCATCGAGAAACGGATGTATCCACATCAGCCGGTGATGGGCCGCCGATAGCGCGATTGTCGATCGCAGCCCGCGCATTTTCGACGGATCGTAGTACGAATGAAACCGCTCGAGAAATGTGTCGAGCGACTCGGCAACCGGTGCCACATGTACTCCGACCGCGACGTGTCGGCGTCTTAGCTCACCTGCTTCGACCCGCTCAGGTTCCATATTTTCGCCTTTCACCCAACGGAGCCGCTCCGGCATCTGTTCGTAAAATTCGCGATGGATCCACCTTAAAAAATCCGGCGCAGTTACGTTGAACTGCGGGTCGTTTTCGATCCGCTCGTCGATCTTTCGCTGCAGGCCTATATGGATGAGGCTTTCCGTTTGCAGGTCGCGTTTGTCCTCATTCTTCGAATAGTCGTTCCGCATCGCACGTTCGACATCTATCGGATGCGTGTTGTGCCCTTCGATCAGGTTGCTGTAGTAACTGTTCACTATCCGAAGCAGTTCGCGAACCCCGGCGAGTGTCTGGGGCGGTAATTGACCAGCGAGCATTGCCGACCGTTTCATCAAGTCGCGTGCAATGTCCTCCAATTCGCCGATGTCGGCGGGCATAAGCGGTTCGAACTGTTCGATCGAGGTGTACATCGTCGAGGGTTTGAGTTCTAATTATGCCGTCCATCTTGCCGGTTCTATTGCCGGTTGGTGGAGCATAACAACTCCAATGTCCGTGACAGGATAACAGTGGCCGCTGTGGATGTAAAGAACTATATCTTGCCGGTTGCTGTGCCGGTTCTGTTGCTGGAGGTTTCGTGCTTCGGTTTCGGCGGCGAAGCCGCCAAAAGACAATAGTCAGATGCGAAGCTTCTGGCAAGGCGCATTCTTCCGCCATCACGGAACCAGACCAGACGTTTAACGTCTGGCTATTATCTTCCCTCGGCTTCGCCCCGAGACATGGAGTTGTGACAAGGTCTGGTAACGGGTGGGTCAGTAAGCTACGAGCCGCAACATTACGGTATGTTGGTAGACCGGATTGACCGTGAGCTTCAGATCGACGACAGATCTGCGACGTCCACTCATCGGTCATGCCCTATAATTTTAACCAAGCGATCATGAAGAAACTCTCCGATATTCCATTTTCAGTTCTGGACTTAGCTCCGATCAACGTCGGTTCGACGCCTTCGGAATCGTTTCGTAATTCTTTGAGTTTGGCGCAGCACGCCGAACGTCTGGGATATAAGCGATACTGGCTGGCGGAACATCAAAACATGACCCGCATTGCGAGCGCGGCGACGTCGGAGCTGCTTGAAGAGCTGCGGTTTTTCTTCCGTCGCCCCGTTGAGAATCAACAGGTCCAGGCCGTACCGCGTGCAGGGATGAACATTCAGATCTGGCTTCTCGGCTCAAGCGGATTTTCGGCACGTCTTGCCGGACAGTTAGGACTACCCTTCGCCTTCGCCGGTCACTTTTCACCCGAATACATTTGCCGGCACTCAAACTTTACCGCGAGACACTCGAAGCGTTCGCCGATTTAGAAAAACCATACGCGATGCTCGCGATGAATCTCGTCGCTGCCGACACCGACGAAGAAGCACAATTTCTGGCGACGACGCAGTTCCAATCTTTCCTCCGCCTAACCCGCGGCACCCCCGGCCAGATGCAGCCACCGATTTTAGATTTTGGAATTCAGAGAGGACCCGATTCTTCGATCCTTTTTCCACATAGGAACCAAAAACGATTTGCGCGCGTCTAACGAAATATGAAATGGGTCACAAGAGGTTTCGCATTCATCGTCGCGTTTGTTATTGGAACACTGGCGGCCTCGTTGTTTTTGTTCGGCGAGCCGAGTTCCATCTCTTCCTACGTGCTTTCTGACACATCCAGTGCGCAGGTGTTAGAGATCGAGGCGCCATCCAGTGCGGAGACTAAAGCTCAGGAAACAAGCGTGTGCGAACTGAAGAATCAGCCAACCAAATATAATCATTCGATCGTCAAGGTCAGCGGCTATTTCTCAAGGGGCTTCGAGGACTCCTCGCTATATGACCCGAGCTGCAAGGCAAGGCAATGGATCTGGGTCGAGTTAGGAGGAAAGAAGAGCATCGGCGTGATGTACTGCTGCGGCTTTACTCCAAAACGCACGCGGGAAGAAGAGCTGGAGGTCGAGGGTATAAAATTGCCGCTTACTGAAGACGCCAATTTCGCAAAATACGACAAATTCCTCGCTGACGGGAAAAACGTAAAAGCCACTGTGATCGGTACATTTTTCTCGGGAGAAGAAACTCAGTACGCAGAAGATGCTCCCGCATTTTACGGGGGCTACGGGCATAAGGGTATAGGAAGCCTCTTTGTTGTCCAAGAGGTTCTCTCGATCGAAGTTACCAAAACCGAAAATCGCTTTTGAATCCGAGCTTGGTCGCTTTACCGGGACGATCTACCGCCCGTACTCATCTCCGTACTCTTCTGCGTATTTCTCGTAGCGCTTGATGAGGGCGATGTTTTTCTTTTCGATGTCGGTTAGAAAGCCTTTGATGTCGACGGTGTTTGGGATGTACCAGTCTTCAGCTTCGAATTGCTGACGGAGATGCTTTTTGTGAAAGCAGTAGCCGTGGCGGGCGAAGATCTCGTTGCGCATGAATTCGAGTTCGCTCTTTGGGAGGTTCTCGACGTCGGCGGTTTTTAGGAGACGCTGTGATGCTTCGGGCCAGCTCCCGACGTCGGTGCGGTATTCGAATTTCTTTCGCTCGAGTGTGTACGATTTTTCGGGACGCTTTGTGTCGTTCGCTTTCCATGAACCTTTGAGTTCGTTCGGATCGGTCTCTGGGATGCGGAACGTAAAGACACCGTCGTCTTTGTGATCGCCCGGTTCGCGGGCCTCGATGTTGTAGGCGCCGCCTTCGACCGACAGCGTGCCGTCGAACGGGCGATCGTTGCCGCCGACGATCGTCCGGCCAGACACTACTCCGCCACCGGCTTTTGTGATCAGCAGAGTGATCTTGTTATCGCCGAACTGCCCGACGTACGAGCCGAGTATCTTCTCGATGCTTTCGACAGCCTTGGCCCCGGCCGATGCGGCCTGATCTTGCACCGCGTCTTTCGCCGCGTCGGCTACTTTATCTGCGGACGGGCCGACGCTTGTCCCGGGTTTGCAGGCCAACATTGCCAAAGCGATAATGAGCGCGACGATCGACGAAAGTGCAAACGTTTTCATGGCGAGTATTCTGCTGAAAGCGGGACAGTTTTTCAAGGGCGTGACCGGGGTCAACGGCCCGCACGCCCCAAGGTATGAAACCCGTGCACGGTTTTAGCTCCGTTAGGAGCGAAATGTTGGTAGCACAAAGTTAAGAAAAGACCGGCAGCTCCGGAGGAGCGACACGATTTGCCGCTCCTCCGGAGCTATAAGAAAAGGAATGGGACGAATTACTACCAACATGTCGCTCCTAACGGAGCTAAGATCGCTCGCGGGTCTTTTGACTTGGCGCCTATGCCGCAACGGTCTCTTGTTGCTGACGCTCGTCTTTTTTACTTTTCTGATGGCGCGGATAACGGTCGAGTACATTCCTTACCACACCGACGTCGGCTTTCTGCAGATCAAGCAGGATTACATCGACATAGACCACTGGCGGATCGCGTTTTTTGTGCATGTCTATGCGAGCATGTGGGCGCTGCTCGCCGGGTTCACACAGTTCTCATCCAACATCCAGAGTTTTTATCCGCGTGTGCATCGAGCGTTCGGGTATGTATACGTGACGAACGTCCTGCTGATAACCGGTCCGTCATCGCTGTTGATGAGTTTCTATGCGAACGGCGGGCCGACATCGAAGATCGCGTTTGGTCTCCTCGCCGTCGGCTGGATCACGTTCACGGCGATCGCGTTGGTGAAAGCAAAGAACGGCGATTTCGCGGCGCATCGAAGATTTATGATTCGAAGTTATGCACTCACGCTCTCGGCGCTCACGCTCCGCGCATGGAAGTGGTCGATAACGAACACCGTCGAGCTTCCACCGATGGATGTGTACCGCGCCGTCGCATGGCTCGGGTGGGTGCCGAATATTATTATCGCGGAGGTGCTGATTCGATTTCGCGACAGGCCATCCCAGCGAAAGCTGAGTTGAGGATTTGCTCGAAGCTCCCCTCCTTGTTTAGGAGGGGTGCCGAGACTTTGCGAGGCGGGGTGGTAGTTCAGAAGAATCAGATTGCTATTTTTACCGGAAGGGTCTGATTTTTTGTTTGACTACCACCCCGTCAGCCGAAGCGGCTGCCACCCCTCCTAAACAAGGAGGGGAGCCTGAACCACCCCGTCAGCGGAAGCGGATGCCACCCCTCCTCCTGGCAGGAGGGGAGATAAGACTCGCGGTCCTGGCAAAGGGACAGGACCAAGACCCCGGACGCCCCCGTCTCTTGTCTCCCGTCTCCGTTTCGCCACGCGCAAATTCAGATCTAAGTTATTATCATCAGGCTCAACTAAAGCTTGACGTCGACGGCCGCCGTCGCAATTCAGGTTGCTATTCGCGAGAAAACCCGATGATCAAAGTAGAAAATCTTTCATACGAATACCCGAGATCGAAAGGACCTGTCTTAAAGAATCTGAGCTTCGAGATAGAGCGGGGCGAGATCTTCGGTTTTTTGGGGCCTTCGGGCGCCGGGAAAAGCACGACTCAAAAGGTGCTCTACAAGATACTCAACGATTTTACCGGGAAGATCTCGATACAGGATAAGCCGTTGAACGATTGGGGGAATGAATATTTTGAAAAGATCGGAGTTGGATTTGAGCTGCCGAATCATTATCTAAAACTTACCGCTACAGAAAACCTGAAACTCTTCGGCTCGTTTTATCCCGAGGAAAATCTTCAGGACCTCAATGCGCTTTTTGAGATCTTCGGACTGGCCGGCGATGTCGATAAGAGGGTCGAGGAATTTTCGAAGGGGATGAAAATGCGGCTGAACTTTATACGAGCCATCATGCACTCGCCCGACATCCTGTTCCTCGACGAACCCACCGCGGGCCTCGATCCGATAAACGCGCAGAAGATCAAGCGGTACATTATTGAGTTAAAAAATAAAGGCAAGACGATATTTGTAACGACACACGATATGACCACGGCGGACGAGCTGTGCGATCGCGTTTCGTTTATTGCCGACGGCGAAATCCGTCTGACCGGGAAACCGTCGACCTTAAAGAACGAATACGGAAGACACGCGGTCAAGGTCGAATTACAAAGCCGACAAACCGCGGAGTTTCCGATCGAGGCACTGGGATCCAACCGGAAGTTTCTTGATTTTATTTCGCACGACGAGATCTTACGAATCAACACGCAGGAAGCGACCCTCGAAGAGGTTTTTATCAAGGTGACCGGCACGGCACTGGTGTGATGGACGAACTCTTGAAGCAAATAAGGTGGCAGATGCTGATCTTTCAGAGGAACAACCTCGTGAACATGATCGTCGCGCTATCGGCCGTCTACGTTTTGATAATTTATTTTCTCAGGGATTTCGAAGGCCTCGAAAAGTTCATAATGCTTCTGATCTACAATGACCCCGCGATCGTCGGTTTTATTTTCATCGGGATCTCGATAATTCTGGAAAAAGATCAAGAGGTTCTACCGGCACTAGTCGTGACGCCGCTGAATCAGCACGTCTATTTGATGTCCCGGATAATAACGCTTTCGACCCTCGGATCTCTCGGGGCTTTGGCGATGGTTTTTGCGGCGAGAGGTAGTTCGGTTAATTTCATACATTTTTCCATCGGCGCTTTTTTCACCTGCGTTCTGTTTTGTTTGATGGGGATATTTGTCGTCAGCTACACGACCGAGATCCTGCACTTCCTCCTGCGAGCCGTTCCGCTTTTGATCTACATGAGCTTGCCGCTGCTCAATTATTTCGAATTGACGGATCTAAGTTTTCTAAAACTGTTTCCCGTACAGGGCGGATTGAATTTAATGATCAATTCCTATCGCGACTCTCCGGATCTCTGGGAACTGATCTACGGTTACGCTTCGATCTTATTCTGGATCCCTTTGCTCTACTGGGTTACATATAGAATTTTTACATCCAGGGTCGCCAAAATCTGAAAGATGAAGAAGCTGATCACAGTCGCCGTCAATGATTTCAGACTCATTTTTCGCGACAACTCTTTAAAGATCTTCCTGGCACTTCCGCTGCTGACTCTTGTCGTCATCCGATACGGCGCGCCATACGTTGCAAGTATTTATGAATCGTTGCACGACTACATCCCGGTAATTGTAATGCTGGCGACGATGCAGGGCTCGATCGCTTTCGGGTTTATCTATTCGATGGTGCTGGTCGATGAAAAGGATACGAATGTGGCGAAAGTTTATGGCATCGTGCCCGTCTCTAAATTTTGGTTTGTCGTTGCTCGCCTGATCCCTCCGTTCCTGTTGGCGACACTTTCGACGTTTCTGCTCTTGCTCGTCGAACCTTTTTACGGCTTGCCTGTGATTTCGAACCTCGCCTATTCGGCACTCGCCGGACTCGTCGCCCCGATGATGACGATTTTCGTCGCGACTATCGCAACAAACAAAATAGAAGCGATCACCTGGCAGAAGCTGTTCAATATTCCGCTAATGGTTCCGATCGCGAGCCTATTCGTTCCCGCTCCATTCTCCTTTCTGTTCGCGATCTTCCCGGCCTACTGGTCATACCAGGGATTTAGTCTCCTCGTTGACGGCGGGAATTTCTGGCTCTTTATGCTGATCGGATTTGCCTACAGCCTTTCGGTGGTTGTACTGATGATCAATAAATTTACAACACGCCATTTCAAATAGTGAAGCTCCTCTCCTTGTTTAGGAAAGGCGCCGAGGCATTGCGAGTTGGGGTGGTAGTTGAGAATACAAAACTCCCCTCCTTGTTTAGGAGGGGTGCCGAGGCTTTGCGAGGCGGGGTGGTAGTTCAGAAAAATCAGATTTGATTTTACCGGGAAGGGTTTGATTCTTGTGGAACTACCACCCCGTCAGCCGAAGCGGCTGCCACCCCTCCTAAACAAGGAGGGGAGTTTTCTTGAGCTACCATCCCGTAAGCCGAAACGGCTGTCACTCCTCCTAAACAAGGATGGGAGTTTTTCTTGAATTTACCCTCAACCCGCGACGCGTTCGGCGAGTTCGGCCCAGCGGGTGAGGTCGAGTTCGAGTTGGGTGGTGAGATGTTGTTGTTCGAGGAATAATTCGTGGACTCGGCCGGCATCGCTGGCGGCGGCGACGAGTTCTCGTTCGATATCGGGGAGGCGTTGTTCTGTTTCGGCGATGCGATTTTCTAGCGATTCAAGTTCTCTTTGTTCCTTGAACGTTAATTTCTTGGTCTTTGGTTTTTGGTTTTTGGTCTTTGGGAGTAACGCGTCTCCGTTTGCTGAAGTGGCTCTTCCTTGTGGACGGGTTGCCCGGTCATTTCCATTTTGGATTTTGGATTTTGGATTTTGGATTGCGGCCACCCGGTCGCTACCGCTCGCGGTTCTGACAAGAAGCTCCCGCTCGTGAGCCTCCAAGTAGGCGGTGTAATCTCCGGCGTATTCTCGAACCGTGCCGCCTTCCGTAAATCTAAAAACGTTCTCGATAGTTCGGTCAAGAAAATAACGATCGTGGCTAACTACGATGAGCGCACCGGCGAAGTCGTCGAGATATTCTTCGAGCGCGATGAGCGTTGGGATGTCGAGATCGTTTGTCGGTTCGTCGAGCAAAAGGACGTTCGGCGATCCCATCAAGATCCGCAGCAGATATAGACGGCGGCGTTCACCGCCGGAGAGGTTTCCGATCACTGCGTATTGGGCGGCGGGCGTGAAGAGAAATCGTTCGAGCATCTTCCCCGCCGTAATCTGCACGCCTTCGTTTGTCGTGACGTATTCGGCGACGTCGCGTATGTAGTCGATGACACGCTGCTCGTCGTTGAGGGCACGGCTTTCCTGATCGTAGTAGCCGACATGCACGGTCGTGCCGATCTCGATCTCGCCACTATCCGGAGCGACGCGACCGGTGATCATATCGAGCAGCGTCGTTTTGCCGCTGCCGTTCGCACCGATGATACCGATGCGGTCGTCGCGTTTGAGGAGATATGTGAAATCGTCGATCAGCGTGATGTCGCCATACGATTTTGAAACGCCGTTAATCTCGATAACTTTCGACCCGAGACGTTTCGATCCGATGGCGATATCGACCTCACCCTTCGCGGCATCTTTCGGCTGGGCCATCAGCGCATGTGCGGCTTCGACACGGTGTTTCGATTTTCGAGTCCGCGCTTTTGCTCCGCGACGGAGCCAGGCGAGCTCCTTCTTTATAAGCTGCTCGCGCTTGTGGCCTTCGACCTCGCGAAGCGTCTCCTGCTCGGCCTTTTTCTCAAGGTAATATGCGTAGTTTCCGCTAAAATTCTGCACCGCTCCGCGATCGATCTCGAAGATGCGGTCAGTTACGCGATCGAGAAAATATCGATCGTGTGTGACTAGAAGGAGCACGCCTGTGTAACGTGCGAGATACGATTCGAGCCACTCGATGGTGTCGGCGTCGAGATGGTTGGTCGGCTCGTCGAGGATCAAGATGTCGGGTTTGAAGATGAGCTCGTGTGCGAGTGCGACACGCTTTCGCTGGCCACCGGAGAGCGTACCCATCTTTGCATGCGTGTCCGTGATGTCGAGTCGTGTCAGGACAGCGCGTGCATTTGTCTCGATCTCCCAACCGCCGCCCTCTTCGAGTTCGTGCTGGAGATCGGACATCCGCTGCATCGTCGCGTCGTCGTGGTTGCCCGCGGCTACTTCGTGGCAAACATCCTCATAATCGCGGATCGTCTGCATGACGCCCGAGCTCGACGCAAATATCGTTTCGAGCACGGTGAGGTTATCGTCGAACGGCGGATTTTGCGAAAGATATGCGAGGGATTTTCCTTTCGCACGTGTGACGCGGCCCGTGTCGGGCTGTTCGATACCTGCGATGATTCTTAATAGAGTCGTCTTGCCGGAGCCGTTCGCACCGATGATCCCGATCTTGTCGCGGTCCTCGAGGCCGAGCGTGACGTCCTCAAACAACGGCCGAAAGCCGAAGTTCTTTGAAATATTTTCGAGTGAAAGAATATTCATTGCTTCGATTCAACGTTAGCAGAAAAGAAGAATGCCCGCGAAATACGCGAAATACCCGAAAGGAAATCCCTTACCTTTCGCGTCCTTTCGCGTATTTCGCGGGCAAACGCCTTTTTCTCTCTCTCTTGCTTCCGTGCCTTCCGTGTGTTTGGTGGTTTGGCTTTCATAAAAGCAAACCACGAATCGCACGAATCACACGAAAAAGAACACGAAACAAGAAAGGCTGGCCACGTCGGTGACAAAGGATTTATTTCTTCATCAACCCGATAAAGCGTTCGAACAAGTACTCGGAATCGTGCGGGCCGGGGGCGGATTCGGGGTGATATTGGACGGAGAAGACGGGCAGGGTCTTGTGCCGCAGGCCGGCGACCGTTTGATCGTTGAGATTGATGTGCGTTACCTCGATATCAGCCGGAAGAGACTCGGGGTCGACGGCGAAGCCGTGATTGTGCGCCGTGATCTCGATCTTTCCGGTCGTCAGATCTTTTATAGGCTGATTGCCGCCGCGGTGGCCGAACTTTAGTTTGTAAGTCTCGCCGCCGAATGCCGATCCGATAAGCTGATGGCCGAGACAGATGCCGAATATCGGAGTCTGGCTTTCGACGAGCTTCTTTATCTCATCAATGACGTTCCTCATCGATGCCGGATCGCCGGGACCGTTCGAAAGAAAGATCCCATCCGGTTTCAAAGCCATCACGTCGTCGGCAGAAGTGTCAGCCGGAACGACCGTCACGCGGCAACCGAACTTCGAAAATTCACGGAGCGAGTTTGTCTTGACGCCGAAGTCGTAAGCCACAACGTGAAACCCTTCGATTGCGGATTGCGGAGTGGGGAGTGCGGAGTGCGGAGTGCGGAATGCGGAATCTGCGGAAATGACGTCCGCTTGTCCCGACTCATATTCGTAGCTGCTTTCGACGGTGACGGAACTGGCGAGTTCACGGTTCGCCATCTCGGGCGATGCGAGGATCTTTTTGAGAAGCGTCTTCGGATCTGTTTCGACAGTCGAGATACCGGCACGCATCGCGCCTTTGTCTCGGATGTGGCGAACGAGCGCACGTGTGTCGATGTGCTCGATGCCGACGATGTTGTTTCGTTTCAGATAGTCGTCGAGGCTCTCCGTCGAGCGCCAGTTCGATGTGATGCGGCTCGCTTCGCGGACGACAAAGCCTTCGGCCCACGGGCGACGCGATTCGATATCCGTTTCGTTGACACCGTAGTTGCCGATCAGCGGATACGTCATGCAGACGATCTGCCCGGCGTAACTCGGATCAGTGAGGATCTCCTGATAGCCCGACATCGACGTGTTGAAAACCATCTCGCCAAACGTCTCACCGTCCGCGCCAAAAGACGCACCGCTGAAAGTGCGCCCGTCTTCCAGAACCAAAATCGCTTTTGTCATATTTGACCGCCGAGACACAGAGAAGAAATTAATGTGTGTTTCGAGTGTCACCTCTCCGCATCAGGAGGTCGCGAAAGAAACTGAAACCACGAAATAACACGAAACCACACGAACAAGATCAAAAACTAAAGACCGAAGACCAAAGACCAAAAACCGCTTATACACGAAACGGCACGAATCAGATCGAATCCAGTCTTCAGTATCCAGTCTCCGGTCTCCGCGTCGCCGCGTCTCCCACCCACCGCGTCTCCAAGCTCACTCCGCGCGCATGTCGTCGATCTTCGGCGCTTCGTTCGCATCGTATTCGCCGTGTTCGAGAAAGCCCATGCTCGACGGTAGCCAGTATCGGAAGAACGCTTTTCCGTAGATATACTTTTCCGGCACGAGACCCCAGTATCGCGAGTCAGACGAATTATCGCGGTTGTCACCCATCACGAAGTAATGATGTTGTTCGACCCGCGTCACCGGGAAACTCGGTGCCGACGTGTTGTGCTCGGAGTCGAGATAATCCTCGTTCAGCGCCTGGCCGTCGATGAAAACTTTTCCGCTTCTACCCTCGACGGTTTCGCCGGGCAGCCCGATTATTCGCTTTACGTAACTCTTGTCTGGTTCCTTTGGAAACCAGAATACGACGATGTCGCCACGTTCGAGATGTCCCCAGCTAACGCCCTGGATCTTGTAATAGACAAGCTTATTGACCAACAGACGCTCGCCGTCGTTGAGCTGCGGCAGCATCGATGTGCCTTCGACGACGACCGGTTGGACGGCAAATACTCCGAACAGAATAAAGACGACGATGATAAGAAAGATGTCGCGAACAAGCCGCAGGCTTTCCGTCCACAGGCCCTGACGCGACTCGCGACGAAGCTGTACAACTTCAATATCGCGATCGTCGTCGGGCGATACGGGCCCGAAGTCGAATTGATTTTTCCGTCGGAAATCGAACATAATCCGGTATTCGATGAAAGCGAATCAAGGGCCGTTGGCCGATCCGCTCCAAGTTAGAAACTAGCCTCCGGCTACGTTTTTGTCAAAAGAATTCCATCGGTCGCTCGAACGTATCGGGCCGAATCTACCGCAGTTTTTGGCAAGTCCCGACGCCGCGTGCGGGCTTTGCGACACATAATTAAAAATGAACGAACAGATCCGAGCATTATTTCCCGCCACCGGAAAGTATACATATCTGAACAGCGCTGCCGTTTCACCGATGCCGACAACAGCCGTCGACGCCGTGCGATCTCAGCTCGACGATGTCGCACTCAACGGATCGAGAAATTATCTCGAGTGGGTCGCGACTAAGAATCGAGCTCGTGCGCTGATCGCTTCGATGCTGAATGTTGCCGCGGAAAACGTCGCCTTTATGCGAAACACATCCGATGGTTTCGCGGCGGTCGCATCGGGAATGAATTGGAATCCGGAGGACAATATCGTCAGCTTTGTAAACGAATTTCCGGCGAACTTTTATCCGTGGAGACGAGTTCGCGATCGCTTTGGCGTCGAGCTGCGTCTCGCGCCTGAGCGCGACGGACGGGTCGATGTCGAAGAGCTCATCTCGATGATCGACTCCAACACGCGTCTGGTCGCGATCAGCGCCGTCCAATACGCTTCGGGGTTTACGGCGGATCTTGAGCGTATCGGGAAAGCGGCGCACGCCGTCGATGCTCTGTTTGCGGTCGACATCATCCAGGCGCTTGGCGCGCGTGGTCTCGATCTTCCGGCGATGAATGTCGATATAGCATCCGGAGCGAGTCATAAATGGATGTGCTCGCCCGAGGGTTGCGGAATGTTGTATGTGTCGGACAAGGCTCGCAACGAGGTCGATCCGTCATTCGTCGGCTGGATCAGCGTCGAAACCCCGTGGGATTTCGACGACCGCGAGCAGCCGTTCAAACAGAACGCACTCGCGTGGGAAAGCGGGACCGGATGCTCGTCCCTGTTCTACGGACTCGAACAAAGCGCTAAATTATTGACGGATACAGGCCTCGATCGGATCGAGGCGTATCTCAGTGAATTGACGGATTATTTGTGCGAGTCGCTGGCCGCGAAAAATTACGAGATCGTAAGCCCGCGTTCACCCGGTGAGAAATCATCGATCGTTTGTATCAGACATCTGAACGGCATGACGTCAAACGAGATCGCATCGCAGCTTGAAAAAGAGAACATCATTGTCAGCCCGCGCGGCGACCGCCTTCGGATCGCACCCCACTTTTATAACAATCAGGAAGATATAGATCGGCTTGTCTCGGCTTTGCCCTGAGCTATTCGGATAGGCCGTCGATATTCAAACGCGTCAATCCGCCGGCGTCCGAGAAGGCCACTCGATTGGCGCGTTTTTGGTCGCGCACACGGAAGAATATTAAGCCGGCCGCTATGCCGGCAAGCAGAGAAACCACGAGAAAACCCACGATCACAAACACCGTCGAGAGCATGACATCCCTCGAAGTCGTAACCATGTAGCGTTCGAGTCTTTTCAAAAGATACGGATCGTCGCCCAGCCACTGAACGAGCTTTTGGTATTTGATCTGATCGAGCAAGGCTCCGGCGGCGTCGGCGTCTGACGCGTCGAACACGAACGTGTTGTAATTGCCGATCCGCCGATAGACGATACCTGATTCGGGATGGGCCCCGAGATATTGCTGGACCCGCGAATCGGCCTCGACCGACGACTGCGGGTTTGTGTACTCGATAATAAGAAGACGGCCTTGTGGATATACCGCCGTCACGAACTCGGTCCCGGGCGGAAATTCGAGAGGCATTATCACCGGCTTTTCACCGATCGCCTTTTCGAGATTGGGCTTATCCGTTCCGAAAACTGCACTAGCCTGAACGTTATTGTAATCGGGAAGATGCTTGATCAGCACAGGCTGGCCATCGACGTCTGAGATTTCCTGGCTAATGCCCGAAGACTGCTGCGCAAAGGTGCCGAGGGTGCCGAACGCCATCAATGTCAGCAGACCTACGATCGCGATAACAGCTTTTAGCCTCAATGGTTCCACGGAATAAAGATTCGCAAAATAGGAATAAATACTAGCATTTAAGGCGAGAGACGAGCAATTCGTACCGCATCCGTACAGCCACAGCGATATGTAGCAATTGACACATTTCCTATACCGTTTCGCGTGCGAATCCCAGCTTAGATGTAAGACGAATAACATGGTATGCCTAGTAAAAATGGAACAATTGCCGCTGAAATCGGTGTCTAAATGGAGAATTGGGCGTTTGGCACGCGTATTGATTCGCTTATTGGGCGAGGGGGAAACAAGGAAATGACCACAGAAACATTAAATTATCCGGTGCTGCAGAAGGGAAATGCGGCTGAAGGTGCAAAAGGCACGAAAGCGGGGAAACAGTCGGTCGATACTGCCAAAGTCAGCGATTATGAGTTGACGCAGGCGGCTGCAGCCGGCGACATGGTGGCTTTCGAAGAGGTCTACCAGCGTCATCACAGACGAGTTTATTCGATCTGCTTACGGATGCTGCAAAATGCATTCGAGGCCGAAGATCTGACGCAGGATGTCTTTATCCAGCTTTACCGCAAGATCGGAAGTTTTCGCGGCGACTCGGCTTTCACCACATGGCTACATCGTTTGACGGTGAACCAGGTCCTAATGCACTTCCGCAAGCGAAACGTGAAGTTTGAAAAGACGACCGACGAAGGCGAGACGCCGGAGCAGACGGTACCGGGAACTCATAATCCATTGAAGATGCCGATCGTCGATAAGATCGCACTCGAGAGTGCTATCGATCAGCTGCCGAACGGTTACAAGAACGTGTTTGTCCTTCACGACGTCGAAGGTTTTGAGCATGAAGAGGTCGCAAACATCCTCGGGTGCTCGGTGGGAACATCGAAGTCACAGCTTCATAAGGCACGTCTGAAGTTGAGAAAGCTTCTCAAGAAAAAGGCCAACCCGCGTCTAATCGGGGTGTAAGAAAAGTTTATTCGGTTTTATATATTCGGAAGGCTTCTCGGAAACGGGAAGCCTTTTTTCACGGGCAGCAAACTTTAGTTTGCGGATCGAGTTTAAAAGATAGCCATTAACCGCAGATGACGCAGATAAAACTAAAAAAGATTTTCTTTGATCTGCGTCATCTGTGTCATCGGCGGTTAATTGATATGTAGGGTCGTCAATGCCTAACTGATGTTTATGGCAATATTGCGTCTCGTCAACTCCGCTACAAACTTCTTAGGATCGATCGCTTTTTCCTGAGGAGTTGATCCGCGTTCGAGTACATCGCCGCGGGCCATCATCTGCGCGATGATCGACGCGGGGAAAGCGGTCGTTCGCATCATCGCCGATAGTCCGGCCGCTTCATCCTGCTTATCGACGATGTCGTAACGCAGGCGTTGTGGGCCATCGGAAGACACACTCCCTACCGGTCGTGTTTCCGCCTTTTGTGCCATCCGTCCAACAAAATCGAGCCTCACGAGAACGTAGTCCGGGCCGTCCGCAGGCAGATGTTTCTGCAGCAGAGAAGCGAAAACTTGACGCGGCTTGATGTTGATTTGATCGTTGATCGTCGATCGTTGATCGTCGGAAGAATTATGGTCCAGTGTCAGGCTTTCGCTCGAGCACAGACCGAGGTCGATCATCGTCTTGAATTTTTCACAGTGGCCGGCGTAACGGATAGTCTTGTAATCCAGCTCGCGAATCTTCCCGAGAAATGTGTCGGGCAATGTCGATGTTCCGCCCGATGTCTGAAACGCTTCGAGCGGCGGGAAACCTTCGAACGACAAGTCCTCGACTTCGGTCATCGATTCGACCTCGACAACACGCCCGTCGCGAATAACCCGAGCAACTTCGATGTACTCGTTTATCAAACCTTCTACTGAAAAGACTAGCTGGTAATTCAAGGGCGGCTGCGGATCCTGCGGCAGGCCACCGACGCGGATGTGGATCTCGTGAATTTCTTCGAACTGTGCGGCGCCGTGCATCGCGAGGATCGAAACCATTCCCGGCGCGAGCCCGCAATCGGGAATGATGTTGACCCCGGCGGCTTTTGCTTCGGCATCGAGAGCGAGCTGCGAATCGACGACATAGTTGTTGCCGCCGAGATCGCAGAAATTCGTCCCGGTTTCGATCGCTGCTCGCGACAACGATTCGTTGTACCAATAGTTCACGCACGAGATCGCCGAGTCGTGTCCGCCCATCAATGCGACGACATCTTCGTAATTCGAGGCGTCGATCTGTTTTGCTTCAATTCGGGAAGTGCCGACGCGGGTCGCGACCTCCGTCGCCTTCTGCAGATCGAAGTCAGCCACCGTTACCGATTCGACATCCGGCGAGTTGTGAACCAAATCAAAGGCCGCACCATGTCCCATGCGGCCCGCTCCCAGAACTAGAATTCGCATTCCTTAAGTCCAGTCGTCTAACTCTTCGGGTTTCTCGCGGGCGACCGTCGCCGCCGCAAGATCCCAAACCTTTTTCTTCCAGGTCCGCATGCCTTCGGTCAACGTCAGCGCGACCTGCGGATGGGCAACGTTTCTTTCGAGACGGATGACCTGTGCAGCGACGGTGATCTCTTCTTTCGTATTCTCGGTCACCGTGAGATCGACCTTCGCGCCGACAGTCGGCAACATGCGCGGCAGATAAACGAGAGTTCCGTTCAACCCCACGTTCTCTGTCAGTCCTTCTTCAACGATGATTTGGCCATCCTCGTTCTTCCATTTGACACGGATCGGAAACGAAACAACATGTCTCGCTCCCTCGCGACGTTCGTGCATAGATTTTCCTCTTTCAATGGCGGTTAGATCTTGAGTGAAGTATTGGCATGCCCCCTGCTCGAAGGCAGTAGAAGTCTACCAGAAACCCGGTAATTTGAGCCAGTAAAAATAAGGGCGAAACAGCAATGGCATATAACATAAGGAGTTGCGGTTTTCGAGGGGTGGACACTGGGGGCCTGAAATGGTAGTGTCTTACTCATGTTTCAATCGCGGTCGGTTGAAAACAGGTGGAATGGGCCACCGTTTTAGCATCCTCAAAAAATACAAAAACCGAACTTCTTTTTTATCGGAAGAAAGATTCGAATAGTAGTTTTTTGTATTTCGGGAAGCGAAAAATTTACAGGAGAATATTGAATGAAAAATCTCGTTAGAGGAGGCGTCGTTCTGTCGCTAATCGGACTGTTCGTAGTATTTATCTATGCACAGACTAAGACAGAAACCGCTCTTAAGATAGAACGCGATTCGCAGTTAAAATTAAATAATAATATTGAAAGTTCGAATTTAGATTTAGATAAAGACAAAAAGAAAAAGCCGGTACCATCAAAGACTTTAGTTACAGACGAAAAGGTAGTAGTTAAGAAGTCGGTACCAGTGGAGAGTTCAGACGATAAGAAGTTAGTTAAGAAGACGGTATCAGCAGAAAAGGTAGTCAGGGCAGCGACCGGATCGGCTGTGGCAAACAAAGGCTCTTTTGTAGCCACGGCATATTGTTTGAAAGGCAGGACCGCCATGGGGCACGGAGTTCGGCGCGGAATTATTGCAGGCGACCCGAGAGTTCTTCGACTGGGTTCGAGAGTTAATCTCGGTGCCGGTTCCTATAGCGGACAGTATCTGGTTTCCGATACCGGCGGCCGGATCAAGGGACGAAAGATAGATATCTGGGTCCCGAGTTGTGCCGAGGCACGACGCTTTGGACGACGAACCGTTCAGCTCGGAGTTTTAGGAAAGTAGTATTACAACTGAATAGAAGAAAGGCCGCTTCGATTTTTCGAGGCGGCCTTTTTTTTGGAGGAGCGGTTTACGCCGCCGGAATTATTAGTTTGACCTCGTCGATCTCCGCGAGGGTGGCGAGCGTCTCGACCGAGATCCGGCCCGTGACAACATTGCCCTTTTCGCTTACAACTTCAAAACCGGCCTTTCGCAATTTCTCCAGCACCGAAGATGACAATGCCGACAGCGTGATCTTGATCTCCGCCTTTCCGTCGCGAACGAATAGTGCCTCATTCGGCCCGGCCGCAGTTTTCTTCTCCACGCGTTCGACGACCGCGTAGAGCCATGCGTGCAGTTTGTCTTTGAGCTTTTGGATGCGGAGCTCTTCTGCCGTAAGCGGTCTTCTTTCCGCCGGCATATTCGTCAACGATTCCGCGGACGGACGAGAGACCCCATTTAGTACGCCCCCCGACACTACTCTAGCCGCGACGTTTCCGGGACCGCTTCCACTTCCCGAACCGGTTCCCGACCCCGAACCGCTGCCGCTTCCCGATCCACTTCCTGACCTCGGTGCCCTTTGTTTTTTGTTTGATGGGCCGCTTCTTGTAACGACGTTAACGGTAGCCGATGATCCGCCGCCGCCACTACCCCTCGAATAGTACCCTGTCTGATTCAGCCGGGCGATCGAAACCACCTCCTGCAAATTCGCGCCACTTTTCTCAGCATCGACTCCTTCCGGATTCGCGACCGGAACTTGGATCGTCACTGGTTTGCCGTTCTGGTTGACGACACGTTCCTCGACGGCGACGAACGAGGTGTACTCCGTCAAGATTCGAAACTCGAGTCCGAGTCCGGTGATCTCACCAACCAGCTTCGCCAGCTTTGCTGCGTCTCCGCCCATACCACGCTTCAATGTAAGTTGATCTATACGCTTCCGTGCCCACAAGGTCGCGAGGACATCATTCGCCGGTTCTGCTTCCGGAAGGTTGACGGCGATCTGGCGCGAATATTCCTGGCCCGCAACCTTTCCCCGCAGACGGATCGTGCCGCTCGCCGCTTTCGTGTAACGGCCGTTGATGATCACCGGCTTTGCAGAGAACAGATCGGGAATCTTCGCCGGATAAACATCCGCTACCGGCATCCCGTTCCACTCGATCGAGATGTCCGTCAGCAGGGGCGTACGAATCCGCTCGTAAAACTTCTTCGCCGCTTTCGAACCTTCGTCCTCGAGCGCGACGTATTCGACCTCTCCATTTCCCACCTCGGCCATTTTGTCGAGAAGGTGTCGATTCACGGAACTTCCGATACCGAACGAGAAGACGCGTGCCTTTGGATGCTTTAGAACTTCGGCGATTATTTCTTCCTCGTTGCCGACGAAGCCGTCGGTCATGAAACACGCGATACGAATATGATCTTTCGCGTCAGACGGATCGAGCGCCGCCCGGATCGCCTTCATCATTTCCGTGCCCCCGCCTCCGCTTTGTGAATCGAGAAACGCGTGTGCACGCTCCAGATTTCCCTGCGTAGCCGGGACAGGTCCGTCGAACAATATCCGTGTGTCACCGGCAAACGTTATCAGGTTGAAAGTATCCTCCGGATTCAATCCGTCGAGCGACATCTTCATCGCCTCTTTCGCTTTCTCGATCGGGAACCCGGACATCGAGCCGCTTGTGTCGAGCACAAACACGATCTCTTTCGGCGTGACATCCGTGGACACGAACTTGTCGGGCGGCTGCAGGACCATCGTAAAGAATCCGCCGCGCGCGCCGCGCGTTGCGAGGATCGCGTCCTCGATCTTCTTTCCCGTGACGTCGTATCGCAGAACAAAGTCTTTGTTCGGGATCGTCGTCTGATTGCGCAGCGTGACCTGCGCATTTCTCGGACTAAAATTTACCTGCTGTATATCGTGTGACGTCGAGCGAATTTCTTCGACCGGCACGCCGGCATTAAGGTTCACCTCGATTGAGATGTCGTGTCCGGGCCTGTCCCCGGCGACCGCTGGTCTGATCTTTGAGGCGTCCGTGACAGATGCCGGAATGTAGCGTGGGCCGACCGTCATCGGGAAGACGAATTCGTACGCGCCGTCCTCGTATTTCAAAGTCTCGACGTAGCTGATCTCGACCGTGATCTTTTCGCCCGGCATTATGTTGGCGACCGATTGGGTGAAAATATTCGGCCGCTCCTGATCAAGGAGGCTTGCCGCCTTTCCTTCGTTCTTCGCCGATTCGTAGATCTGGCGCGCGTCTTCGCGCTTCATTATCTTTCCGCGAATGACTCGCGCGCCGATCGTCATTGTCATGTCGTCGACGGCCCCGTTCTGTGAAAGTGGAAATGTGTAGACCGCCTCGATAAGCTCGGTGTAGGGATTCTCAAATTCCTGGCGGACTCGCACCCGCGCGATGAATCCGCTGATGTCCGTCTTAACCGACGTGCTTTTTAACGGGCAAACGCCCAACTCAATACCCTTGCTATTCGCTGCGCGCAGCAAACCTTGGCTCGATTCTTGTGCCGATACTCCAAAAGCAAACAAAAATAGGCATAGCAAAAACAAAACTTTTCGCATACAAAACTCCAGATTGTCCAGAATTAAAATCGAAAAAACTCGGCCGGTTTTACCTGCTTAGACACCACAACTATGGAAAAGGTTTCTTGACCCCGAAGAAAAAGTTGACGCGCGATCCGACCGCTTCTTTTATGAAGGTTTGTATCCCGCGGCGAGAAGGTTACCGCGGCGCGGAAAATGGGAGAGCACGCCGATGAGGCCAAGAGCGATCCAAAAAAAGAAATAGTGGTAGTCGAAAACGAATGCGAGGACGAGACCGAGCACCGAGCTTATCTCGCTGAGTGCACCGCCCAGAACGAGCCCAGTCTGCACGCAGCCTGCATCCTGATCGAGTACGGAACGGCGAATGTACTGGTTTCGGAGCAGGAATGAAAGGACGAACACGACGACAGCCGCGATCGCGAAAATGATTGTTATGATCTGGTGCTTCCCCAGCAAAGGCTCTGAAAGATCAAAATTAAACAGCTCGGGTCTGGCCGCATATACGATGAGCAGAAACACGGCTTGCGAAGCGAGCAGCGCTCCCCAGACACCGACAAGCGTTTCATATTTCACATTTACCCTTGTTACGCGATTCTTCATTTGGCTAGTTTGTCGCCTCCAATTCTTCTTCCAAAAGCTGACGTTCGTAAAGCTCGGCGTATTCGCCATCGAGTTTTAGAAGCTCGTCGTGCGTGCCGCGTTCGATGATCCGGCCGTGATCCAGAACGCAGATCAGGTCGGCATCGCGGATCGTCGAGACGCGATGCGAAACGATGAGCGTCGTACGCTCCTGTCGAATGTCGCGCAGGTTATGCAGGATCTTTTCCTCGGTGTAGGTATCGACGGCCGAGAGTGAATCGTCGAGGATCAGGATCCGCGGATCGCGCATGACAGCGCGGGCGATCGCCGTGCGCTGTTTTTGCCCACCCGAAAGTGTGATCCCACGCTCGCCGACAAGCTGTTCGTACTTACCGGGAAAATCACGTATGTCCGACGCGAGCCCGGCGACGTCGGCGGCCTTCTCGACTGAAATTGCGATCTTGCGACGCGGCGGTAGGGAGACGCGGTGACGCGGCGATCGGGAATCCGGAGTTTGCGCAGCCAACACCTTCTCCGCGTCACCGCGTCTCTCCCCCTCCGCGTCGCCGAGATCAACTCCCATCGCAATATTCTCCGCCAGCGTGTCACTGAACAAGAATGTTTCCTGAGGCACAAAGCCGATCGAGCGGCGAAGCTGCTCAAGCGAAAATTCCCGAACCGGTGTTCCGTCGATGAGCACAGAGCCTTCGGGAGCGTCGATCAGTCGTGGAATGAGGCTTACAAGCGTCGACTTGCCGCTACCTGTTCGTCCGACGAACGCGACGGTCTTGCCCGGTTCGATCTTCAGGTTGATATTCTCGAGAACAAGCGTGCTGCTCCCGTCAGAACCGCCTGCGGTAGCGGGCGGTTGAAGCGGAGTAAGCGGTCCGTCCGAGGAAACCAAACTACTCGCTACCGCCTGCGGTTCCCCGTTGTATGAAAAGTTCAAGTTCCGAAACTCGACCGCACCCTTGATCGGCGGCTGCTGACGAGCCTCGGGCGAATCCTTTATCGACGGCACGGCTTCAAGTATCGCGTTGAAGCGCTTCAGCGAGGCGGTACCGCGCTGGTACAGATTCACGACATAACCGAGTGCGATCAGATACCAGATCATGCGCTGGAGATAGAGAATGAACGAAGTAAATTCGCCCGCCGATATTTCGCCGGCGACGGCCATCGGAATACCGACGGCGACGATGATCACAAATCCGAGCCCGATAAAAAAGAACAGCAGCGGTCGCATAGCCGCGGCAAATTTAACGAGCTGCAGATTTCGCTTCGCATATTCACGATTGAGGACCTGGAACTGTTCGATCTCCGCGTCTTCCTGAGCGTACGCGCGGACGACACGCACACCGGTCAAATTTTCCTGGGCCCGGGCGGTGATATCCGAAAAGAACTCCTGGATCTTTTCAAATCGCTTGTGAATCTGCTCGCCGAGAATTTTCACCGTCAGCGAGACGAGCGGCATCGGTATCAAAATCAGGAGCGTGAGCTTGACCGAGATGTTCAGCAGGATCGGAAGGACGATGGCGAGCGCGAAGATCGCCTGAAAGCTGTACAGGATCATCGGGCCGACGATCTGCCGGATCGCGCCGAGATCGTTAGTCGCACGTGCCATCAAATCACCGACGCGCGTCATATGAAAATATTCGGCCGGTTGATCGACCAGCGAGGCATAAAAATCCTCACGCATATCGAACTCGATATGACGCGACGCATTGATCAAAAACCGACGCTGCAAGAATAGAAAAACTCCGCTTGCGAGATTCACTCCGAGAATTACCAGCGGATAGTAGACGACCTTTTCCCAGGTCATCCCGGCGGCGAGGTCGTCGATCGCGACACCGACCAGATATGGAACCAGCAATCCAAACGCGAGCGAGACGAGAATAAAGGATATCCCGGCGATCATCTGCCACTTGTAAGGCTTTAGGTAGTGAGCAAATTTTCGAAGCTGTTCCATCTGTTTGCAAGGAATAGTGAATAGTGAATGGTGAATAGTGAATAGTTAAGACCTTTTCCACTCGTCACTCATCCCATCACCATTCACCATTCACCATTCACCATTCACCATTCGCTTCTTATCGTCGCCGAAAATTCTTCGGTATCTTGAAAAGCTCGGGATCGACGTCGGTCCGGAAATCTCTTAGCTCGACCGCGTACTGCAACGTCCGCTTATCTCCTTCGATACTGAAAAACTCCTGCTTCACGGGCATGCCGATCTTCTCGTCGAAATAGATCAGTACTTCGGAATTCTCGCTGTCGTTGACGCGGGCGCTGTATTTGATGACCGATCCGTCACGTTTTACTTCGCGAAAGCTCGAGTAGTCGCGTGCGTTGAGCATGTGTGCCGTGAGCGGCTCATAGACTGCCACGGCGCTCGACGACAGCGCGCGTTCCTCAAAAATCATTCGTTTGAAAAACAACAAATATTCCTTGTCCGTTATCAGCACGGCCCGGTGATTGTCGGTCCCGACATCGATGTCCATCCGTCGCATCCCGCCGTTGCGTGCAATGAATGTTCGTCTTTCGACATCACCCGTACGAACGACCAACTCGGCTTGAAAAACCTCGGGCTCGCGAGCAGAAAAGGGGTGTTCGCTCTTCGGCTCGGACGCAAAACCAGCTGTCGAATTTTCGCTGCTCCGCCAAACGCTGCATCCGGCAAAAATGATCGATGAAAAGCATATCGCGTGAAAGATTTTAGCCGGAGTTGACAAAAACATTCGAGTGATCGAAGTTTATCATACGGTCCGGAGAGCAATGAATTTACTGATCTGGCAAGCGATCTATCTGGCGATGGCCGCCGTTATTTTACCGGTCTCGCCCTTCCTGTTCCTGCTCGGACAGCACACTCGCCGCAAGGTCGGTTTGCTGCCCGAAGCCGCCGGTGCGACTACCGGAGTTGTCGGCGGTGGAGATGTTGCAGCCAAGCTTTTCGTGATCGGTGAATCGACAGTCGCGGGCCTTGGAGCTCGAACTCATGCACACGGACTGACCGGGCAATTTGCCGAGCAGTTGAGCGAGAGCGTTGGAAAAGCGGTCAGCTGGTCGGTCGTCGGAAGAAACGGCGTTACGGCGAAACGAACGATCGATGAGCTGATTCCTCTGATGCCTGACGAAAAGTTCGACTACATTCTGGTCGGGCTTGGCGGCAACGACGTGATGAAACTTAGCAGCCCGCGTAAATGGCGGCGCGATATGACCCGGCTGCTTGCGATCCTGCGTGAAAAGAATCCGGACGCACCGATCTTTGTCACGAATTGTCCGATGATCAAATATTCTCCCGCGATCCCGCATCCGATAAAGTTTCTTCTTTGGGAACTTTCAAAGCTGCACGACGCGAACATCAGAGAATTTACCGCGGGCATGGACCGCGTCTTCTACTATCATCAGCCGACCGACATCCGAACCGAAGGATTTTTCGCCGACGGGATCCATCCTTCGGAACAAGGTTACGCCGACTGGTCGGCAGCGATGATGCGATTCTTTGAGACGAACTACAAATGGTAAACGCTGAAGAGCTGGCTAGAGAGCTTCGGGCGCGGATCGATTCGCACTTCGAATGGCTACTGGTGCGCCCGACCGGCGCCACGTTTCCGTTAAGAAGGGATGAGATCGAGATCTCAGCCCGGGCCGAAAAGACTTTGCTCACGGTGCTCGACGATTCGGGCATCGGCGTTTCGCGGGTTCTGACGTTGAACGACGACCCGGGCTCTCAGGAAATATCGATCGAGGTCCGCCGGCAATTCGCGAAGTCTAGTGAAACGATCCGGCTCGTTCCACGCACACCGGCGATCCAACTCAGCCTGAACGTAGAATTCGCACGGCTCGAGCGGGCAAATTCGATCGCCGCCGGACTCACCCAAATCTTCCCGGAATACAAACTTACGCGACTCGCACTAAATGTCGAGAACGGACGGCTCGCGCAGATCTTTTTGCGCGATCCGCGCGGCGTCGAGGTCGCCGTCATGGCGGACGTGACGGCGACGATGATCCATGAAGCGGTAATGACGACCGCGATGCTCTGGCGTGAGAAACTGCAGTCGAGGAAAAAGCCGATAAACGAAATCTGGATCGCCGGTGAGCGAAAGCAGATCAGAAATGTTCGAAAGCTGGTCGGGCTTTTTCATCAAAATGTCGCGGCGAGATTTCGTATCTTCGAAGTTGCCGACGACGCAGGACGTCCGACCGTCAAAGAACTACTGATACCCGAGTTCCGCACGCTGTGGCGCGAAAAGGCGAAGAAGATAACGCTGCCGGCGGAGATTCGACCCAGCGGCACGGCGGAGAGAATTCTCGGGCTCTCACCTCGCATGACCGACGTGATTTTTTCAAAGCAAGGCGAAACGATCCGCTACCTCGGGCTGCCGTTCGCACGTGTGCGCACCGTAGCGGGTGACGAAAAAGCGTGGTTTGGCATCGATCGCGACCGCCGTCAGCTCAATGAGAATTCATGGAGCGACCTTGTCGAACTCGTGCGGCAGCTCGGCGTCTATCGGAGCACCGATACGCCAAACAAGCGTCACGAGTTTTATCGGGCGTCGCCTGAGGCGTGGCTCGAATCCATCCTGCGGCGGAACATCAAACAGCTTGACGCAAACCTTATTCTTTCGCCGATCTATAACCAGTTTCGCGCGTCTGCCGACAAGATCGATCTTCTCGCGATCCGTCGCGACGGACGCCTGGTGATAATTGAGCTTAAGACTTCACCCGATCGCGAGACCGTGTTTCAGGCCGCCGACTATTGGCGAAAGATCGAGATACAGCGTCGTCGCGGTGAGCTGAAGCGAATTCGCGCTTTCGGCGAGATGGAGATCCAGGACAAGCCGGCGTTGGTTTACGCCGTCGCTCCGGCGCTCAGTTTTCATAGGGATTTCGGTTATTTCGCTCAAACATTGCGCCGTGAAATCGAGATGTGGAGATTCGAGCTTCGCGAGGATTGGCGGTCGGAGATAAAGATACTGACGCGCCGGGAGTATCGGGATTGGTGATTTGTCCTTTGTCCTTTGTCCGTAACCCAAGCGAATGACAAATGACAAATGACAAAGGACGAATGACAAATGACTAATTTTCAGCGACAAACTTATATCCGACACCGCGCACCGTCCTCACAAACTTCGGATTGTTCGGTTCGTCTTCGAGATACTTGCGAATGCGAACGATGAAGTTGTCGATCGCACGGGTGTCGGTATCTTCCTGCAGATTCCAGACATCTTCCAGAATAGTTTTCCTCGATACGGTCTTGCCCTCGTTCTCGATCAGAAAACGAAGCAGCTTCATTTCCATCAGCGTGAGCCGTGTAACCCCGTCGCTGCTGATGAGCTCAAGATTGTCGAAATCGATCGTCTTACCGTTTATTTCGAAGGTCCCGCCGCTCTCCGGAGCCGGCCGTTCCTTTGTCCACCGCTGACGGCGAAGAAGACCGTTCAGACGCGCAATGAAGATGTCGAGATCAAATGGCTTTGGCAGATAGTCATCCGTTCCGGCTTCGAATCCGCGGAGCACATCTTCGGGACGGCTGCGGGCGGTGAGCATCAGTATCGGCGTGTAATCTTTTCGATCGCGTACGGTTCGAGCAACGTTGAAACCATCGATCCCCGGCAGCATGACATCGAGCACGATCGCGTCGAAGCTCGAGCCGCTGAGCATCTCAAGCGCCGTTTCGCCATCGGCGGCGATCTCCGCCTCGTAACCTTCCGCCTCGACGTTGAAACGCAATCCATCGGCGATATGCTGCTCGTCTTCGACGATTAGAATCTTCATAACTCTTTTTCGACTCCAACGCCTGGAAACAAGGTTGCGTGTGCGTTAGGGCATTTAACCGCGGATGACGCGGATCTACTAAATCAGGTCGCGCAACGGGAATACGCGCTTCGCCTCGGTCCATCGCCCGATCAATAACCAACAGTAAGCAAACCACTTGATACGCCGATAAACAAAATCTGCGTCATCCGCGCTATCTGCGGCTAAAGGCGCCGCCACTAGGCTCGCTATGCCAACGGCAACTGTACGATGAACGTGCTGCCGCGTCCTTCGCCTTTGCTGTCCGCCCTTATTTTCCCGCCGTGCTTCTCGATGATCGAACGAACGATCGCAAGGCCGAGGCCGGTCCCCTTAGTCTCTTTCGCGGATTCATTCTGGACCCGATAAAAGCGCTTGAAGATGCGCTTCAGTTCACCCGCTGGAATGCCTACGCCGTTATCGCGGATAAAGATATCGGCCTTTTTGTTCATTGTTGTCCTTTTTGCGCGGATCGAGACCCTGCGATCGTCGCCGGAATACTTCACCGCGTTGTCGATCAGGTTTACAAAGACGCTTCGGAGTTCAGCCGCATCACCAAGGACTTCGAGCCCGTCGCCCGTCTCACTCATTCGAACAATATTCTCTTCAAGATTGTATCGGCTGCGGACTATTTCGACGGCTTCGCTTAAGACAGTCGCAAGGTCCAGCTTTTCGATGCTCATTTGCCGTTTCTTCTCGCGAGAGCTTCCGGCGGTAAGCACTTGCTCGACGGTTTGGAGGAGACGGTCGGTATCGGCGAGCATGATCTTGTAAAACTCGTTCCTTTTCTCGGGCGCAAGATTTCGCGATCTTAGAGTATCGAGATAAAGCTTGATGGATGCGATCGGAGTTTTTAGCTCGTGCGTCACTGAGTTGAGAAACGCATCATGCTGTTCGCTGCGTCGGATCTCACGCACCAGAAATATCGTGTTGAGGATGAGCCCCGTGATTATTAACGCGAAAAAGATTATGCCGAATACGAGAAGAACAACTTCGGTGAGATTCAAAAGTATCCACCCGACGTTGAGCGCGACCGCCAGCACACTCAGGCAGATGCCGAGCACAAGAAAGAAAATTGCGGTCTTCCGGCGGCGCATACCGACCTAGTCTAAGTCTCTAGTCCCAAAAGTCCCTAGTCGCAAAAGTCCCAAGTCCCAAGTCCCAAAAGTCCCAAGTCCCAAGTTAAAAGTCTCAAGTCCCAAAAGTCCCAAGTCCCAAAAGTCCCAAGTCCCTCACAGAATGGGACTAGGAATTTTTGGGACCTGGGACTTAGGGACTAGGGACTCTGGTTTACGCCGCTTCTTGCAAAGGCGTGAGCTCAGCTTTTTCAGACTCCTGGTTGTAGGCGTAGACACTCTTTGCGAGGCCCGCCTTTTCCAAAAGCCAGATCTGGATCCAGTTAATATCGAACTCGTACCACGCAAGGCCATGTTTAGCCGAACGCGGATGCGCGTGGTGATTGTTATGCCAGCCCTCGCCGAAGGTGACCGCCGCGATCAATCCGTTGTTACGCGAATCGTCACGAGTCTCAAATCTGCGAGTGCCCCAAAGATGGGTCGCTGAATTTACCAGCCACGTGAAGTGCCAATTCACGACCGTCTTCAAACCGATTCCCCAAAGCACCATCGACCATCCGCCGATCGCAAACAATCCAGCCGCGACGAGAATCGTCGGAACGTAATAATATTTGTTCAGAGCGACCTGGAATCGATCCTTTGTAATATCCGGGCAGTAGCGGACCATCGTCGACCACGATTGATTCTGCGCCGTTCCGCGAAAGATCCATCCCATATGAGCCCAGTAAGTTCCGTTTCTCGGGCTGTGCGGATCTTTATCGGTTTCGGTAAACGCGTGGTGCAGACGGTGGGTCGTGACCCACGTCAAGGGACCCGACTGAACAGCAAGCGTTCCCATAATGCTCAATACGTATTCGACCCACTTCGGTGTCGTAAATCCGCGATGAGTTAGAAGGCGATGATAGCCAACGCCGATGCCGAGACTTCCGGCGACCCACCAGAGAATCAAAGCGGCTGTCAGGTTCTGCCAGCTAAATGTAAAAAGTGCTGCAACCGCGCCGATATGAAAAAGAGTCACGGCGATGATCGTGTTCCAGTTTATTTTGTCCTTCTGAGGTTTTGTAAATTCGACTACGTTTTGCATTAATATTCCTCGATAATTGCGAAAGTCGCGGCATCGTAAAAAGTGCCGCAATAAAAGCCTAACAGGTTTGAAATGGTTGCTATGTAACAGTTTTGTAAGAGTTGAAGTAGTGGTTTAGCGAACTGCTATAAGCCCTTGCCGACTCACTTTTGAACTGGGCCGCGCTCGGACAATCCTCAATTTTGACTAATAAAACTAAGTAATATAGATTTGCGTTTGCGGTACACGTATTCATCCAACGGAGGAAACTATGTCAGATAAGTCGGTCGCAGAACGCGTCATCCGTGTGTTTGCGGACTTTAAAAAGGTCCCAGTCGAAGAAATCACGATGGACACGACGTTCGACGAACTCGGCTTCGATTCACTTGACGGTTTGAATCTCGTATTCGAGCTCGAAGAGGAATTCGACATGACGATCCCCGACGATCGCGTTGCGGATATGAAGGGTGTCCGACAGGCGGTAGAAGGTATCGAAGCGTTGCTCGAGGCAAAGGAAAAAGGCATTGGAGCAAGCGCCGATGCGATCGAAGAACTCAAGAACCAACAGGCAGTAGTGGAAACAGACGATGGGTCAAAGGAGCGAAGATCCGCCTAGGCACCGAATGTATTCATAGTGTTGTATGTTTGTAAGGTCGTGCTCCTTCGTGTATTTAGTGGTTCGGCTTTGATAACGCAAACCACGAATCACACGAACCCACACGAAAAAGAACACGAAATAAGAAAGTCTTATTCAGCGATGATTTTGTTGCTTCGTGATTTCGGTCTTTCGCACCTTGCGCCACGAGAGCTCACGAAGCAGCACGAACAAAAAAATTACACCAGGACACTTCATCCGGGACATCCGGTTCAGCAAGAAATAGAGTGAAAAGAGTAGTAATAACCGGCGTTGGCGTCATCTGCGGTGTTGGCAACAACGCCGGGGAGTTTTGGAATGCCATTAGCGCCGGGCGTTCGGGTATCGGCCCGATCACAAGGGCGGACGTTTCCGGCATCCGATATAAGAATGCGGCGGAGGTGAAGGGTTTCGACGCGAGAGTGCATTTCGATGACAAGGCGCTGTTGTGGCTCGATCCGTTTTCGCATTACGGGATCGTTTCCGCACGCGAGGCGGTGGCCGATTCTGGGATCGAATTCACTGATAAACTCCGCGAACGCGGCGGGGTAATTACAGGGTCGTGCCTGGGTGGGAAAACCACCGAGGACGACATGTTTTATAAGCTCTATGCCGAAGGCAAACAGCGACATCAACCGGTTGCCATCCCGCGTGCGATGAGCAATGCGGTGGCGAGCCATGTCTCGATGGAATTCGGTTTGACGGGTGCGACGTTTACAACCTCGACCGCGTGTTCCTCGGCCAACCACGCGATCGGACAGGCGTTCTGGCTGCTCCGTCAGGGAACGATCGACGTCGCCATCACGGGTGGAAGCGAAGCTCCGATCTGCTTTGGAAATTTAAAAGCGTGGGAATCGATGCGCGTCGTTTCGACCGACACATGCCGGCCGTTTTCGAAAGATAGGTCGGGCATGATCCTTGGCGAAGGCGGAGCGATGTTCGTAATGGAAACGCTTGAAATGGCCCAGGCACGCGGTGCGAAGATCTACGCCGAGATCTGCGGTTTCGGAATGTCAGCCGACGCGCACCATCTCACCATGCCGCTTGCCGGCGGTGCGGCGAAGGCGATGCGCGAAGCTGTCGCCGACGCGAATCTGAAACCTGAGCAGATCGGTTACGTAAACGCGCACGGCACAGCGACACAGGCGAACGACCCGATGGAATCCGAAGCGATCAGGATGGTCTTCGGCGATCACACCGACAACATTCACGTCAGCTCAACCAAATCGATGCACGGTCATACGCTCGGCGCCGCGGGTGCGATCGAAGGAGCCGCAACAATTCTCGGCCTGCATCACGGACTGCTCCCGCCAAATGCAAACTTCAACGAGCCCGATCCTGAATGCAACATCAACGTCATCGCCAACGAAGCGCTCGCGGCTGAACCGGAAGCTGCTATCTCAAACTCATTCGCGTTCGGGGGCCTCAACGCAGTCATCGCTTTCAAGCGATGGAACGCTTGAATGGTTCCACCGATTTTTTAGAACGCGGATTTGGCGGATGCTGCGGATCTGAAGAATTCTTTTCAGATCCGCCTGATCAGCTTGATCCGCCAGGTCCGCGTTCAAACTATCTCAGTACCACGCCAATGTTGATGCCGCTTGCACGCATATCCCCTAGTTGGTAGCTTTTCACAGTGGCAAAAAAATCCCGAACTCAGATTTGGCTTGAATACGTTCCCGTTCGCTTGCTGTTCGCCATCCTGGGTTGGCTGCCGAGAAAGACAGCGGTTCGGGTCGGAATGTTTGTTGGCCGGCTCGGCTATAGGCTAGCGGGCGGATTGCGACGAGTCGCACACAGAAATCTCGAGATCGCGTTCCCCGAAAAGAGCGAAACCGAACGCTACGAGATCGCGCGTGGCTCGTTCGAAAATCTCGGCCGCGTGCTTGGCGAACTGACGCAATTCCCGCGGGCGACGCCGGAGACTCTGCGCGGGATGATCGAGTTTCAGTTCGACAGCGAAGAGAATAAGGCGTCGGATGAGAGAAAAGTCTTGGACGCGGAACGGGCGAAGGGACGCGGCATATTACTCGTCGGGCCACACCTTGGAAACTGGGAGATGGGAGTGTTCGCCTATTCGGCGCTCGAAGACAAACTCACCTATCTCGCGAGGCCGCTGGATAATCCGCTTATCGAAGAATTCACCGTGCGGCTTCGCACACGCTTCGGCAATCAGCCGATCGACAAAAACAATTCCGTATCCAAAGCAATGGCCATTCTTCGCGAGGGCGGAATTCTCGGCGTCCTGCCGGACGTAAACGTGCTGCCGCGCGACGGCGTCTTCGTTCCGTTCTTCGGAAAGCTCGCCTGCACGACGAGCGGCGTTGCGATGATGGCTATGCGAACGAATGCGATGATCCTGCCGATGTGCTGCGTCTGGAACAGGGCCACCGAAAAGTACAACGTGTTGTTTGGCAAACTTGTCGAACAGCCGAATAGCGGCGATCGCCACAAAGACGTGTTTGAAATGACTGCCGCCTTCACCGCCGAGATCGAGAAATTTATTCGTGCATATCCCGACCAGTGGCTCTGGATCCACAGGCGCTGGAAGGTGCGTCCGGCTGGAGAAAAAGAGTTATATTGACTGGGTAATCCGAGTAGGGCTATATGACAACGTCGAGGTCAGTACCACCTGCGTCAGCGGGTGGTGCGGCGCGAGACACGGGGTCAACGACGTGAAATACCATCTTTCGACCACCCGCTTACGCAGGTGGTACTGACTGTTCGGAACGGCTTCAGCTGATCTGCCGGGTTTGAAGGAGCGAAGAATGTATACCAAAAGATTTTTTATACTCCTCGTTGCAGCGCTTTTCCTTGCCGCTTGTGGCGCTAAGAACTCTAACGAATTTCCTTCGGGAAAATGGATCGATCTTTCGCACGATTTCTCCGACGAGACGATCTATTGGGTGACGGCCGAGCCGTTCAAGCGAACGACCGTCGCCGAAGGGAATACGCCGGCGGGCTTCTACTATTCCGCATACAATTTCTCCGGTGCGGAACACGGCGGCACGCATATTGACGCTCCGGTCCATTTTGCGGAGGGAAAAAAAACTGTCGATCAACTCGAGCTTAGCCAGTTGATCTCGCCGGCGGTCAAGATCGATGTCTCTGCAAGAGCTGCGAACGATCGCGACTATCAGATCACGTCTGACGACATTAAGAATTGGGAAACCGAGAACGGCAAGATACCCGAAGGGAGCATCATTCTTTTTCAAACAGGATTCGGCGCGAAATGGCCGGATAAAAAATCGTACCTCGGTACGGATCAGAAAGGACCTGATGCGGTTAAGGATCTGCACTTTCCCGGCCTTCATCCTGACGCGGCGAAGTGGCTCGTCGAAAATCGAAAGATCAACGCGGTCGGTCTCGATACAGCGAGCATCGACTACGGCCAATCGACGACTTTCGAAAGTCATGTCGCGCTGATGACCAACAACATTCCCGCATTCGAGAACGTCGCGAACCTCGACAAGTTACCTGTGAAGGGATTTCATATCGTCGCTATGCCGATGAAGATCAAGGGTGGAAGCGGCGCCCCGCTTCGGATCGCCGCGTTTGTGCCGGACACAGATAAATGATTGAAGAAACGCTGCCAAGTTGTTAGAGTGACGTATGCAAGGATCGGACAAGATTCAAAAAACTCTGTCTCGCCACAGTGCAGAAATTCGTGCGAAGTTTCCTGTAAAGTCTCTGGCTGTATTCGGTTCAGTCGCTCGCGGGAGTGCACGATCAGACAGCGATATAGACATCCTTGTAGAGTTCTCTCGCCCTGTTGGCATTGAGTTCATCGACCTCGGAAACTATCTGGAAAGTTTGTTGAATCTTAGAGTTGATCTCGTTTCTCAACGTGGAATGAAACCGATGTATTTCGAACAGATCAAGAACCAACTTTTGTATGTCTGAGCGAAACGCGGTCGTTGCTGGTGAACGACATCCTTGACGCCGCTCGGAAGATCCAACGCTATGCGGACGGGATGAGTCTTGAGGAATTCGAAGCCGACGAGAAAACGATCGATGCCGTTGTTCGGAATTTTGAGATTGTCGGTGAGGCGAGCAGCCGACTCCCGACGGATTTCAAGGAAGCAAATCCGAATGTTGATTGGGTTCGTATTCGAGGTTTTCGTAATCGGATAGTCCATGACTATCTCGGAATTGACACCTCAATTGTTTGGAACATCATCCGGAATTACCTCCCGAAATTGATAGAAGATTTATCGAACCTCGAATTCCCGTCTGATCCAGCTTAATTTTTGCCCAGCCCGCGATGTACGTCGACGAAGATCAAGGCTGGAAGCGGCGCCCCGCTAAGGCTCGCTGTTTTTCTGGCGGATACAAAAAAGTAAAGGAGTTCATCAGAATGACGCAAAAAGATTGGCTGGAAGTCGCGATCCGAACGATCGGAGTTTACGTTTTGTTCTTGGCGGTGACTTATTTCGCCGAATCCTGGCTTATGTATGCCAACTACAGTCGTAGTCCCGACATCGAGTTTCGCTATTACCTTATTCACGGGTGGGTCTATGCATTCGCCGGACTTATCTTCCTGAAGGCGCCCGGAATCCTTTCTAACTTTGCTTATCCTCCGGTCTTGCTGGAAGGCGATGTTGAGGGTGTAGAGGAGCCGGCGGAAGGCTCAGAAAACGCAAGAACCGACTGAGGCGAGCGGAGCTCTAAAGCCCGCTTCAGTGATCAGAAAAGGTATTGGACGTTGATCGAGCTCCGGAGGAGCGGCACCTAGGTGGGTATCGCCCTTCCGGGGCTTAGATTTTATTTGATGTCATTGCTACAAACATTTCGCTCCTAACGGAGCGGAAGAGCGTTTACAGTTTTCGACGGAGTACGAACCAGCTGGCTCTCAGTTTGTAATGGGACCTTAGGATTTTCTTGCCTGCGATTGAACCGCGGTGATTGCGACTGCATCGACGATATCCTCCGCCTTGCATCCGCGTGAGAGATCGTTGCATGGTCGGTCGAGTCCTTGAAGGATCGGACCGATCGCCGTACCTCCCGTGAGTCGTTCGGTAAGTTTGTAAGCGATATTGCCGGAGTTGAGATCGGGAAAGATGAGTACGTTAGCGCGCCCGGCGACATTCGAACCCGGGGCTTTCGTATCGGCGACAGACTGGATCAACGCGGCATCGACCTGTAGCTCGCCGTCGATCGCAAGTTCGGGCACTCGTGCTTTGACCGTCTTCACCGCTTCGACAACTTTGTCGATCAATTTATGCTTCGCGCTTCCTTTGGTCGAGAACGAGAGCATCGCGACTCGCGGTTCGACTTGCAAAAGTGCACGACACGAATCCGCCGAGGCGATCGCGATCTCGGCGAGTTCGCCAACGTCGGGATCAACCACGACTCCGCAATCGGCATAGATCATCGCCCCTTTCGCACCAAACTTTTTGTCGGGCACGACCATCAGGAAAAAACTCGAGACGATCTTGAACCCCTGTCTAACGCCGATACACCGGATCGCGGCGGCGACAGTATGCGCGGTCGTATTCGTCGCACCGGCGACCGAACCGTCGGCCTTGCCTTCGCGAACCAGTAGATTCCCGAAGTAGAGCGGATCCTTCACCGTCTGCTCGGCTTCTTCAAGCGTCTGCCCTTTCGCGCGACGCAGATCGTAATAGAGCGTCGCGATCCGTGCAAAGTCTTTCGACTTCCGGTGATCGAGGATTTCGACACCGTTCAGATTCACGCCGGACTCGCCCGCGAGCGTACGGATATTATCCTCCGAACCGACGACGGTGATCTTCGCGACTCCGTCACGCGTGCACATTTCGGCGGCTTGCAGCGTCCGCACGTCGTCACCCTCCGGAAGAATTATGTGTTGAAGGTCGGTCGCGGCTCGTTGTCGGATTTGTTCGAGGATCATAGGTGTTTGTTCGTTGATCGTTGTTCGTTGATCGTTGTTCGTGATCCGTCGTGCCAGATAGCCGACCAGCTCTTAACAACGATCAACGATCAACGATCAACGATCCGCAAACGAAAATCTAGCATACAACGGAGCCGCGTGAAACTTGCACAAAGCGCCGGTTGTTTCTAGACTGATATCACACAAGGGAAGTAAACGATGAGCCAGACGAAAGAGCCGAAAACCAAATTGAAGCGTCGCGAGAAACGTCAACTGCGAGGACGGATGGGAAATTTCCTAATGTTCCTGCCGAACATGGCACGGCTGCTCGGGAGCCTCCTGAGGGACGCTCGCGTCCCGACGGCGGAGAAAGCCCTGTTCGTCGGTGCAATTATTTACTTTATTTCGCCCATCGATCTTATCCCTGACGTTTTCCCTTTTATCGGCCAGGTCGATGATATCTACGTGATCGCCCTTACACTTCTACGTTTGGTAAACCGGACTGACGAACGCATCGTTCGCGAGCACTGGTCGGGCGGCGGCGACATCGTCGCACTCGCCGATTCGATAGCGAGCATTGCCCCGGTTTTATTGCCAAAACGCGTCAGCCGGGTACTTTCGTCAAAGGTCGAGCTTGCTCCGGCCGGACAGGTTCTGCGGAGCTTCACCGACCGGAGTGTGCCAATCGTTCGCGAGATCCCTCAGTCGGATGACGATTCAACGAAGATCGATCCGGCGTCGGCGATGGCCAACTAAGCGGGGCTGCAAGCCCCGGAGTGCCGAAACCTTACAGTTTTTTCTTTGGAGTTTCCCCTTCGTTATCACTATAGTTAGCCGAGCCCCAAAGTCTAAGGCAGGTGTACTTTGATACTTTATGCGGAACTTTCGCTATACTAGAGCGAAAGGTAAGCACTGATTTATATGTTCGAACGCTATACCGAACGCTCTCGCCGCGTTATTTTCTTCGCCCGTTACGAGGCGCTGCAGTACGGGTCGCCGATGATCTCGCCGGAGCATATTCTGCTCGGGCTCATGCGAGAAGATAAAACCATCTCATCAAAGTTCCTTCCGTTCCGTAACTCGCTTTCGGTCGACGCGGTCCGCCGTGAGGTCGAGGAACGCATTGTGCTCCGGGACCGCATACCGCAGTCGGCCGAGCTGCACCTTGCACCGGAAACTAAAAAAATTCTCTTTTACGCAAATGAGGAAAGCCGTCATTTGAAAAACCGACATATCGGGCCTGAGCATCTGCTGCTCGGAATTGTTCGGGAAGAGCGTTCGATCGCCGCTGAGATCCTGGTGCAATACGGTCTGCGTATCCAGGATATTCGCGACGAGCTGACCCGGCAGAGCGGCTCTCAGACCATCGCTCCCGCGGCAAAAGATAATTCCGCGACTCCCCATCTTCAGGAATTCACTCGAGACCTGACGGCAGACGCCGCTCAGGGCAAACTCGATCCGCTTGTCGGACGCGAGAGTGAAATTGAAAGGCTCGTCGAGATCCTGTGCCGGCGGACAAAAAATAATCCGGTTCTGATCGGCGAGGCGGGCGTTGGAAAGACCGCGATCATCGAGGGCCTCGCGCAGCTTATCGTTGATCGAAAGGTTCCGAGCTTTTTGGAGAACAAACGCATCCTGTCGCTTGATCTGTCCTCGATCGTGGCCGGAACAAAATATCGCGGCCAGTTCGAAGAGCGTCTTAAGAAGATCATGGCCGAGCTCAAAGAGAGCAGTGACAACATTGTCTTCATCGATGAGCTTCATACGCTTGTTGGAGCGGGTTCGGCTGAGGGTACGCTCGACGCTGCGAATATTCTGAAGCCGGCGCTCTCGCGTGGAGAGATCCAATGTATCGGTGCGACGACGCCTAACGAATTTCGGAAGTCGATCGAGAAAGACCGTGCATTGGAACGCAGGTTCCAGGCAGTCAAGATCGTGCCGCCGAGCGAAGAAGAAACCCTGACGATTTTAAAGGGCGTTGTAAGTCGCTACGAAGCGTTTCATCAGATCCGCTATTCGAAAGACGCTCTCGAGGCCGCAGTTTTCCAATCCAGCCGGTATATACCCGACAGGTTTTTGCCCGACAAAGCGATCGACGTACTGGATGAGGCAGGTGCTCGCGCAAAGCTTAGATTTCAAGAAGAGGGAAAGGCCGAGCCTTCGTGGAAGGAGACGGTCGATAACTGGAAACGTGCGGCAGCGAATGAAGATCAGCTGATCACGTACGAGCTCCAGACGCTTGAGGATTCGTTCTTTTCGGTCGAGGTCACAAAGGACGACGTAGACGAGGTGATCGCGCGTTGGACGGGCGTTCCGGTGTCGTCGATCAAGCTGGAAGAAGCACAAAAGCTACTCAATATTGAAAACAAATTACACGAGCGGATCGTCTCGCAGCGTCCGGCGATCTCGGCGCTTGCTCGTGCCATCCGTCGCTCGCGTGCCGGACTGAAGAATCCAAGTAAGCCGGTCGGCTCGTTCCTGTTTCTTGGCCCGACGGGTGTCGGTAAGACAGAGGTCGCTCGAACACTTGCAGAATATCTCTTCGCGTCCGACCGGGTATTGATCCGCTTCGACATGAGCGAGTTCATGGAAAAACATTCCGTGGCAAAATTTATTGGCTCGCCTCCCGGATACGTCGGACATGACGAAGGAGGTCAGCTCACGGAAAAGCTCCGCCGATCTCCTTACTCGGTCGTGCTGTTCGATGAAGTCGAAAAAGCGCACCCCGATCTTTTCAATATTCTGCTCCAGGTCTTCGAGGACGGAATTTTAACGGACGCACAGGGCAACACCGTCGATTGCAAACACGCGATCTTTATCATGACCTCGAATATCGGCGCACGGCTCATCCAGAAACGTGGCAACGTTGGTTTCCAGACGGGAGGCGATGTGTCGCGGGAAAAAATGGAAGAACAGGTCATGTCGCAAGTTCGGCAGACATTTGCACCGGAGTTCATTAACCGTCTCGACGAGATAATTATTTTCGATGAGCTGACGGACGCTGACCTGATGCAGATAATCGACCTTCAGATCAAGAATCTTAACCGCATCCTCGAGAACAAATCGCTCAAGGTGCGGATCTCAGACGAAGCGCAGGCGTGGCTGATCGAGAAAACTTGTGCGGATCGCAGCTATGGCGCGAGGCCCCTCAAGCGTGCTTTGCAAAAATACGTCGAGGACGAGCTTTCAGAAGCCTTGATCCAGGGCGAGGTCGAGGAAGAAAGCGAGATCGAGATCATCTGCAGCGACGATAAACTGTCATTTCGCCCTGTCGCCGCAGAGCAGTTGGAGAAAGAGTTTTTTCAGCAGGCCTGACCAGGTTGCTTCTATACGATTTTCACCGTGCGTGCTCTCTTTTTGAGACCACGCACCTTTTTTTGTTTTCAAGCCTCCGGCTTGTATAATCCCGAGGTTTATCGGCGACCCGAAAAGGCAACCAGTTTTTGATTCATCGAATCATAGCGACAGTAAAAATTCCGACATTGAAAAGCCGCAAATATTTGTTTATTCTATCGTTTTCGAATTTCGCGACAAGGCGGCTTCCAAGGCTTTCCCCTGAGCTTCACAGATCGCTTTAGTCTGGGACAATTTGTTTTTTATGCAGAGAATCACCGCATTCGGACTTGTTCTTTTTAGTTTCGCCGTTTTTGCAGCGAGCGTGCTGGCCAAAACGGACAGTAATGCGAATACACACACAACCGCCGCCGCCACGCAGCAGATTGTCGAATCCGTAGATATTTCGGGCAATCGCCGCCTTCGCGATGAGGACCTTCTTTACTACATCAAGACCCGGCCGGGCGACGTATACGATCCGGCCGCGCTCGAACGCGACCTCAAAGAGCTTCTCTCGCTGAATTTTTTCGACAAAGTCTTTACTCGTGTATTGACGACGGACGGGGCCCGCGGCGGCGTCAACGTCATTTTCGAAGTCAGGGAACTGCCGATCGTCCGCGACTTGCAGTTCTCCGGATTAAAGGCCGTGCCGGAATCGGATGTCCTGAAGGCCTTTCGCGAACAGCGTGTCGGTATTTCAAAAGAGGCGGTTTACGATCCGGTAAAGGCACGTAACGCGACCCGCATCCTGCGTGAGTTGCTCGCCTCCAAGGGTTTTCCGAACGCGACTGTAGAGATCAAGGAAGAAGAAGTCTCCGCGACGTCGATCGCATTGACCTTCGATATCGACCAGGGAAACCGTTCACGCATTATCGATATTCAGTTTGAGGGCAATGAACACTTCAGTGACGGTGAGCTTCGCGGAGCACTCCAGCTCGTCAAGGAAACGGGCCTGATCTCGAGATTCAAGGGCCTGGATATTCTCGATCTTCGAAAGCTGCAATACGACCTTCAGAAGAATGTGCGCTCGCACATGTTTTCAAAAGGGTACTTTCAGGCGAGGATCGGCGATCCGGTCGTCGAGGGCCTCGGACTCAAACGAACTGATTTTATTCCGTTCATTACGCTCCCGATCCCATTCATCTCAAGCAAAGACGATACGCTTCGCATTACCATCCCGGTCACCGAAGGAAAGATCTTCCGCGTCGGGGAACTCAAGGTCGAAGGCAACTCGATCTTCTCCGAACAGCAGATCCTCTCATATGTCGGTCTCAAGACAGGTGAGATCGCGGACGGAAAACGATTGCAAGAAGCCGTCTACGAAAGCCTCAAGAACGTGTACGGGCAGCAGGGATTCGTTCAATATAACGCTGAGTTCGAACCCGAGTTCAACGATAACCCGGCGAACCCGAACGAGGGGATCGTCGATATCAAGATCTTGATCGACGAAGGAAAACAATTTACGCTTCGCCGGCTCGAATTCACCGGCAACACGTTCACACGTGATCGTGTCATGCGTCGCGAATTCCTGATCAACGAAGGGGACATTTACAATTCGCGGTATCTTGAGATCTCGGTCGCTCGGCTTAATCAAACGCAATACTTCGATCCGATCAATAAGGACCAGGACGTCGAGATCAGAACTGACGAGGAGCAGGGGGACGTCGATCTTGTCGTCAAGATCAAGGAGAAGGGCCGCCAGCAGATCTCGTTCAACGGCGGTGTCTCCGGAATCGGCGGTTCGTTCTTCGGACTGGAATATTCGACAAACAACCTCGCGGGCCGCGGCGAAGTGTTGTCGTTCTCGCTGGGTGCCGGCAATCGGCAGCAGAGCTTGCAGCTCACCTATCAAGAGCCTTACTTCCGCAACCGTCCTATCGCTGTCGGTGTTTCATTATTCGCCTCGCGCTACAAGTTCTTTGGCGAAGGCACCTTTCTCACGCAGAATACCGATGTGCTGACCGATCTGTTCAATCCGCTCGGTCAGGTTATTACAGACGATGCCAACCTCTTCACGCAGACGACGTTGGGCGGAAACATTTTCGCGACCGCACCGCTGTCGGAGCTGTTCTTCAAGAAGCGCACCTTCACTCAGTTTTCGCGAGTCGGTTTGACGTATCAGTTGTCTGCGACGTCGATCTCCGATCCGCCGATCAACGAATCGGCCGATCCGACGCAGCGTATTCCGGTCATCTACGCTCAGCCGAATATTCTTACCAGCCGCGTTACGGCTTCGTTCGTCTATGACACGCGACAGCCCGCGGCGAACGGAATTGACACGGCAGGGGGTTCGCAGCTTGCACTTTCGTTTGCGTTAGCAGGTCTCGGCGGCGACGTTCGGACCTTTCAGCCAAATCTCACGTATTCGCGCTTCATGCCGATCAGGCACAAGAAATCGAAGACCCCTGAGGTCTTCGCGTTTCGCATTCAGGCAGGGACCATCGGCGCATTTGCAACTACAGACACGATTCGCAGTGCGAATTCGATCGCGTTCGTCAGCGGCGTACCCGTCTACGAGCGGTACTATCTCGGAAGCGAGAACGACATTCGCGGTTATAATTCGCGTTCGATCGGGCCCATCGCGCCGTTCGATACCTACGTCACGGCAAGGAATATCACCACCTCGTCGACGATCGCCGGACCCGCAGTGCCCGTTCCGTTCATGACGGCACGGACGCGTGACGAGATCGCACAACTTGGCCTTTTGACCGGCCCCGACGGCCCGAACGCGGCGCTCCTCAGCAGGAACTACAGATTCATTGGCGGCGATACCCAACTGGTCGGAAATTTCGAATATCGCATCCCGCTTTTCGGCCCCGCGACCCTCGCGGCGTTTGCGGATATTGGGAGTGTGTTCAATGTTCATTCGACGGGTACACAGCGAATAAACAGCGAGTTTTTGCCTGACGATACGTTTATCGGTGCGGGCCGATTGTCGCAGCTCGTCCTGACGAACAATCCCGAAATCGACGCCCGGCTCAGCTCTTTCATCCCCGGGCTTATGTATCACCATCCAAGCGACACCATACTTAGCGCGAACAACTTTAGCGACCGGTGCCGATTTCTGAATGGTCAGTGCCCGTTCATTAGACTTCCGGACGGCGTACAGCCGGTCTATATCCGCGGCGAGGTCCAGCAGAATTCGCTTCTTCGAGTTAGTGACGCGGCATTCAGCAAGATCGGAGATTTTAAGGCGAGCGTCGGTCTCGAACTGCGGGTGCAGGTGCCCGTCGTCAACGTTCCGTTCCGTCTGATTTATTATTACAACCCGAACGCGAAGCTTGGTTTTACACCTGAAATTCCCGGAATATTTTTGCCGGGCAAGCGAAATGGCTTTCGATTTACGGTCGGCCGAACCTTCTAGGCGAACTTGTCTGACAAAATTGACAGCTAATGGACGATTAACTTACTATTTGTTTTCTTTTAATAATCCGAGGGTCGCAGGCAACAGTTTAAGAGAAAATAGTTTCAAACAGATAGTCAGACACGAATCCTACAGGTTCACAAGTTTTTAAGGAGCATTACATAAGATGAAAAGATTTAGTTTCATTGCCGCTAGCTTTATTTTTGCGGCAATAACAGCAGTTACGGCTTTTGGGCAGGCGGCTCAGCCGGCTACGCCGTTTAAGATGGCGGTCATTGATACCGGAGCTTTCGATGCGAAGGACGGCATTACGCGATATGCGACCGCGATGAATGCTCTCGAAGCTGAGTTCAAGCCGCTCGAAACGGAAATTCAGGGATTGATCACGAAGTACAATACGCTCGGCGTGGAAATCAAAAAGCTTCAGGATCAGGCGGCCGCGGGAACTGTTCCCATCGATCAAAGATCCGCCAACGCGAAAGTTGAGGAATATCAAACCCTGGAGCTGACCATCAAGCGTAAGCAGGAAGATGCGAAGGCACGAGCCGCTCGCCGCGAGCCCGCGGTGATGGGACCGATTCGTGTGGAGATCGGAAAAGCTCTTCAGGATTACGCCAAGCAGAGAGGCATTGCCCTGATCCTCGACGCTGCGAAGCTCGACGGAGCCGGCTTGATCCTCGCATTTGACGAAGCTAGGGTTGATGTAACGAGAGACTTTATCACGTACTTCAACGCGCGTCCGGCGACGACGGCGACGACCTCTGCGCCCCGTTAATTAGGTTTTTTTTAATTCAGTCAGCAGCCGGTTGAAGTCAAATCTTCTGCTGGCTGCTGACTTTTGGTATATATAAGTGCGCCGATGATAATCTACGATTCTCGAGCCATCCAGGAAATTCTGCCGCACCGATATCCGTTTCTACTCGTCGATAAGATCATCGAGCTTGAGCCGCGCGTGCGGATCCTCGGTGTGAAGCAGGTAACGATCAACGAGTATTTTTTTGCCGGACATTTTCCCGGCGCTCCGGTCATGCCCGGTGTACTTCAGATCGAAGCTCTTGCCCAGGTCGGTGCAATACTGGCACTTCGGGAGTTTGAGAACCGCGATGAGAAGATCCCGTTCTTTAGTGGTATCGAGTCGGCGAAGTTTCGCCGCCCGGTTGTTCCCGGAGACACGCTGATGCTTGAGGTGACGGCGCTTCGCATCGGGACCCGCATTCAGAAAATGCGTGGCGTAGCGACAGTGGACGGGAATGTAACAGCCGAGGCCGAGATCATGAGCGTGATCGCCGACCGGCCCAAGGAGGACAGATGAACGACATCGAACTAACCTATCGCGAGTTTTACCTTTATGTGATCATCGGGGGCGCAATTTTGGGAGCGCTGTTCGGTTTGATCCCACTCATCCTCGGCCGCCGAAGAAACAAAGCTCGACTGGGCATGTACGGGTTTCTAGCTTCGATCGTTTCTGGAGGGATCGCTCCGCTGCTGGGTATTATCGTAGCCGCGATCTTCTTGTGGCTTATCGTTAAGGACAAGTCCGCTCCGGCGAACGAAGCGAATGGGACGAGCCACGGCACGACCCCAGATCCCGCGTCCGAATAGAAATCTCAATGACAAGCTTCATCCACGAGACCGCGATCGTCGCCGCAGGTGCGCAGGTCGGCGATGGATCTCATATTGGTCCGTTCTCGATCATCGGCGAGCGCGTTGTGCTCGGTGACGGCGTTCGGCTCGATTCGCATGTCGTTGTCGACGGCGATACGACGATCGGTGATGAAACACATATTTTCCCGTTCGTTTCGATCGGCCTTGCACCGCAGGATCTGAAATACGCAGGCGAGGACACGGCGACAGAGATCGGAAAGCGAAATCAAATTCGCGAGTTTGTAACGATCCATCGCGGGACATCGGGTGGTGGCGGTCTGACGAAGATCGGTGACGACAACCTGTTTATGGCCCAGGCACACGTCGCGCATGATTGCCAGATCGGCAGCGAGGTCATCATGGCGAATGCCGCGACGCTCGCCGGCCATGTCGAGATCGACGATCGAGCCAATGTCGGCGCATATTCCGGGGTCCATCAATTTTGCCGGATCGGGTTTGAAGCGTTTGTCGGTGGCTATTCCGTTGTCGTCAAAGATGCTCCGCCATTTGCGATGATCCAGGGAAATCACGCAAAGTGTTACGGTCTTAACCGCGTCGGAATGAAACGCCGCGGGTATCCAAAAGCGACGATCGAGAAACTTCACCGCGCGTATCATCTGCTATTGTCGGCGAAGCTGAATACGACGCAGGCTCTCGAGAAGATCAAGGAAGGGATCACGGATTGTGAAGAGGTTGATATGCTCGTGAAGTTTTACGAAACGACGACACGCGGCGTTGTGAAATAGTTTTGAGTCCCGCCTTCAGGCGGCCGCGGCTTTGCCGCCCGATGAGCGGAAAGGCTCTGCCTTTCCGGCTGGCGGTTGATTTGGTTTGAGGCTCCGCCTCCGTACGGCGGCGGAGCCGCCTTGGAATATTTTATTGGTCACGACGGAAAGGCAGAGCCTTTCCGCTCATCGGCGGGCGGAGCCCGATGCTGCTACCGACGGCACGAACGAATGGAATCTAACGAAGAAGTATTACAAGAATTTGGTAAGCGCATTCAGCGTTGCTACGGCTGCTTTATCGCATATCACCTCAAGGACATGTATCTCGGCGAGGATGTGACGTTTTTCTGCGAACACTGCAAGGACGAGAACATGTTTCACTTCGACGATTTCGTGCGTCTGATGGACATTTCAAAACTGAAAGAAGTTGTCGAACAACATCATCACTAAACTTTTCTTACCGGTCCGCAACTCCTAAACTTAGATCATGGCCGAATCCGGCGATGACAAGAAACAGACCTTTACGGGTTTGGCGGCGCATTTGGGCAGGCTGCCGGCTGATAAGCGTCGCGCGGCGCTTGAGATGAGCGCCGCGCTCGCCGCGATCTCGTTGCGCGTCAGCCGCGAGTTTGTCGAAGCCGTACCCGAAGCGGCGAAGATCCTTTCGGCTGATGACATGCGCAACTGGGCCGAGTTTGGGCGTCGACTCGCGATGGGAAGCGCCGGAACCGGTGTCTCGTTCTTCGCCGGCGACGGCATCGAGAAACTTGCCGATGTTCCCGAATCGGCACGCGGCCTCGTCTTTCAGATCTGCACTCGCCAACTGGTCCTTTCTAGTTCGATCGCACTCGAAACGTTTGCGCTTATTCCGGATCTTGCGGCGCAAGTTCGCGACGATCAACTCCTGACCGAGATCCTGGAGCTAGCGGTCGAGATCGCAAACCGTTCGGCGAAACACAGTTCCGATTTTTTGCAAAAGACGCCGCAGGTAGCGAGTGCGCTCGAAGCCTTCGCTGAGCGTAAGCGCGAGGTCGCGACGCCCGTCGTGCAGCTTGCCTCGACCTTCGCCAGCCGAACCGGTGGAATGACTGCTGACCTGTGGTCAAATCTTCCCAATGCGCTCGAGGGTCTCACCGCCAGCAGTGCGATCAGACTTGCCGAGCGCTCACTGGAGTTTCTCGAATTCGGAGGAAGTGTGACCCTGCACTTCATTACATCGGGCGGATCCGTGCTTCGGAACGCGCCCGAGGTTTTCGATGGCTGGTGCAAGGTGCTGGTGAAGATCGCAAGACAGGGCAACGCCGTTCTCATCGCGTTCCTTCGGGCGACGCCAAAATTTTTCCGTCGGACGGACGGGAGCAAGTTTTCTTCCGATCAGATCGCCGCGCTCGATCGCGTTCTACAGCTTACCGCTGTCATCGCCGAGAACGACGCCGAGAGCGCGCTCGCCGCGTTCCAATCAAGCTCAAACGCGCTTCGACGCGTCACGCTCGAACAATTTGAGAAGTGGATCAACGCCGGTCTCGAAGCGACCGCGGCCGACTCGCCGAAATCTCGACGGAGTTATTTTGCTCTCGAAACCCGCCAGTCGAACGCGATCCTTCAGAACACACGGGCCGGTCTTCATCTGGAAGACATACAGACAATTTTGCGGATCTACATCGAAGGGTTGACCGGCAAAACGGTCGAGATCGCCGCACTTTCCAATGTGCCTCAGCAATCGCGGATCGGTGACGGAAAGACGATCCATCTGCCATCGTCGGTCGCCGAGTTTGGGGATGAGGAAAAGGATTTTCGCTTGTATAAGGTCCTCGCGGCGCACGGTGCGGGACAGATCGAGTTTGGAACATTCGATAAAGATACTGTCTCGCTGCGGGCCGCCTACACTGAACTGGCTTCTTTCTATGAAGCGACGGCCGAGCAGCTTGATGCGTTTTCGCTTGCCGGGTACATTGAGGATGTTCAGACGGGTGAAAAAAGCGCCCCTCGTCACACCACCACCTCGTTCGCGAAACGACGACTTCCAAAAGATTCTGACTACCGCGAGGTCTTAAAGGCCTTCCCCGAGCCGCGTCTCGCCAAAAAGATATTCGGCACGATGGAGAATGCTCGCATCGACGCACGTTTGCGCCATGCGTACCGCGGTTTGAGAAAAGATCTGGACCTGGTGCGCGAGTTCCTGCGTGCGTCCAGGCCGTACATCTTCGACATACCCGCACATCTCGTTCCGTTCGAGCTCCTGTTCCAGATCACACTCTGCGGCGGTGCAACCGACGACGCACGCCAATTTTACGGACAGGTAGTTTCGGAGATCGAGGGAGTGGTTGAGGACTATCTTGTCAGAACCGCGAGCGGTAGCGACCGGGTCGCCGGCAAACAAACTGCGGCGTCGCCGCTGACGGGAAACCCGGTCGCTACCGCTCGCGGGTCTGACAGTCACTCGTCGCTTCCGACAGTTGCGGACTCCATCATGGCCACGAGCCGTGTCTACAATCTGTTCCAAAATATTTTGCCTGATCAATCGCAGGAGGCGGAGAGTGACAGCGAGGAAGAAAAGAACGAGTACGCGTACGAAGACAAGGAATCGGCAGACGCCGTGACCGAAGATCAGGTCAAGCGCGAAGAGCGTCCGAAAGACGCACAGGACATCCGCGATCTGTTCAACGCGTGGAACAGCATGGACGACGAGGGCGAGCCTGACGATCTGCAGGGCAGCGAAGCGTGGTCGCAGAATGAAATGCCCGAAGAGGCGCTCGACTCTGACGACGTTGCGTTCGCGTATGACGAGTGGGACCGAGAGCTCAACGATTATCGTGTCGGCTGGAGCCGCGTGATCGAAAAGAAAGTTAAAAAAGGCGATCGCAATTTTGTCGAGCTTGCACGATCGCGTTATCGCGGCGTGATCTCATCGATCCGTCATCAGTTTCAATTGATGAAGCCTGAGAATCTGACACGCATCAATCGCGAGATCGATGGTGAGGACTACGATCTTAATGCGCTTGTCGAATTTGTTATCGACCGAAAGGCCGACGGCCGACAGTCGGAGAACATCTATACAAAGCGTCTCCGGAAACAGCGCGACGTTGCGGTTTCGATCCTGCTCGATCAGTCGTCGTCGACGGCACGGACGATCACGCGCAATCCTCTGCAGCCATACACTTATCCCGGGCGACGGATCATCGAGATTGAGAAAGAAGGCCTCGTGCTGATGAGCGAAGCACTCGAAGCGGTCGGCGATGTCTATTCGATCTATGGCTTTACGAGCGAAGGCCGGCGAAACGTAAAGTTCTATGTCGTAAAAGATTTTCACGAGAAATATTCCGAAGAGGTCGAGCGGCGGATCGGCGGGATCACGTTTCAGAACAACACGCGGCTCGGTGCGGCGGTGCGTCACGCGTCGCATAAATTGCTGCGGCAAGACGCGCGAACGAAGCTCCTTATAATTCTTACTGACGGTCGCCCGTACGATCACGACTACGGCGACGCCCGCTACGCCCGCGAAGACGTCCGCGAAGCCCTCACCGAAGCAAAGGTCTCCGGCATCACTCCGTTCTGCATCACCATCGATCGTGAATCGGAGAGTGAGTTGAAGGATCTCTACGGCGACGTCGGCTACACGATCATCGACGATGTATTGAGTCTTCCGGAGCGAATGCCGAATATTTATCGGCGACTGACGAGTTAGGTTGATAAGACCGCGTTAGCGGTCTTTCGCATTTAGCCGTGGCCTTCAGGCCACGGTTGCGTTAATCGAAACACGTTGCCGCGTCAGCGGCAAATGATTCAACAGCCGCTGACGCGGCAGGCTCAGGTGTCGCATTGATCCGTGGCCTAAAGGCCACGGCTAAAAGCAAACGCCGCAACGCGGCTTAGGAAACGAGCATTAGAGTAAACGCAGCCAGAAATAGGTCGAATCTGGCGAACTTTGCGTGAAATTATTGGAAGCGTCATCGAGTTAAGCCGGTAAGTGAGTCCTCCCAGCCTTCGCAGGTTTCGTCCCATTTGTTGAGTGTCTGTTTTTCTTGCTGATAGCATTTCTTTAGCCGGTACTCATGTCCATCGAACTTGTAATCGAATAGGGAGTCGGGATAACTGCTTCCGTTAAACCTGACCACTATATTACGAAAGCCCTGACTTTTTGACTTCTCCACTTCGACGTCAATTCCGTTTGAGCTAAGCAACTTAGAAACTCTATTGTTCGCTAGATCGAAAACCCAGACGTCACAATTCCCCGTCGCTCCACAAAAGCGCACGTCTTTTCCCCAAACAATAAATTCGTCGAACCTATCTCCATCCAGCTCGACCTGTTCGACTCTGAGCAGCTCCGAGCAATCAGCATTTCCCGGAAACGTTTCCAGCGCATGTCGGAACTTAGCGTCTCGCTTCAACTCGTGCCAGATCGGAAGTATGTTGAAGTCGTAACACGACAACAGGTCTTCCGAGGTGGAAGACGAATCTTGATCCTCATTCTTAGGCGCACTGCTAGCAATCGCATGTTCGACAGGCTTTGATAGGAAAGTGGACATAATGATGCCGGCAGTCCGCGCTGCGCCCATCCCGAAAGCTAGAGTCAGTATCGCAACAAGCGGACTTAGGTGATTTCTTTTTGAGAAGTTCATGTGTTCGATGGAGGTCTCTCCGTGCGTTCTGTGTTTTCCTTGGTTTCAGCCAAAATCGAGAAAGGCGGACTACGGAAGACACGGGAAGCCACGGAACTGAGCTGAAACCATTTTTACCGCAAATAAGGTCCAGTGAAACGGAAGAAGCACCAGACTTGTGATGTGGATTCCCACACCATTGCGATGATGCGGGTCTGCTATCGGCGGAATACACGGGGGGTGAAAATAATCATGGAGATTCCTGTTATAATCCGATGACCAAAGATCTAATGCCCATACTCATCGCCGAAGACAACGAAGCGCAGCGTCACTATCTGAGTGAATTGCTGACTGACAAATTTCCCGAACACGCGCCGGTGCTCGAAGCAAACGACGGCGAATCCGCCGTTCGTATGGCGCTTGAATCACGTCCGGCACTCGCGATTCTCGACATTCAAATGCCAAAGGTGTCCGGCGTAAAGGCGGCGCGTTCGATCTGGCGCGAGTTTCCCGAGGCACGCATTATTTTCTGGACGCAGTTTCCAGATGAGATTTACATCAACGAGATCCGCAAGATCGTCCGCTCGACCGTGCCGCAGCCGACTTACGGATTCATTCACAAGAACAATCCTGAAGATCGTTTTCTTCGATTCGTCGGGGCCGTTCTCGAAGACGGTGCGGACATGATCGATCCGGCGTTCAAAGATTCGTTCCAGCGTCCGCTGCTTACCGAATTTGAAGCCGAGGCTCTGCGTTACCTTGCGCTCGGGCTTTCGAATTGGGCGATCGCACGCAAGTGCAGCCTCAGCCTTCGCGGCGTCGAAAGCCGGCTCGCGACGCTTTACGAAAAGCTTTTTCCGACGAATTCGGCCGGCACCGAGAACGAGGAGTACGACAAGCTCGCATACAATGTGCGAACTCGAGCGTTCTTCCAGGCGCTTCAGCGCGGCTTGATCAACAGCGACGAGCTGGAGAAAGCCGACGCCGAGTTCGAAGAGTGGATCGACCGTGACCGAAAGAGGTTTTCGAAAACAGAAAAGGACCGCTAGATCCGGTTACTTGTTTTCATTAAGTGCCTTCGTGTCGTTCGTGTATTTCGTGGTTACTGTCTTTGAAAACCTAACCACGAACCACACGAATCACACGAAACGACACGAATAAGGAGAGCCCGCGACCTGGGATGCGGAAGATTCGAAACACACACAACCTGCCCGGTAAATAAGGGTGGATAAAAGAGCGTCGAATTGGATGGAACGGCTAATACTTTACATCGACATCTTCTTACTCACGTTTGCGATTGGCATCAACGCTCATCGGGTTGAGGTTTGGTATTACTCTCCGCCACCGTGCGAAGAGTGCGGGGAATAGATTGGCTCCGCTAGGAGCGAATGTTTGTAGCAACCGGGCCTAATAAAGGCGAACACCGCTCCGTTAGGAGCGGCATGTGCGTTTCGCTCCTAACGGAGCGAGATGCGTTTCGTGCTCTTGAGCTACCAATATTTCGCTCCTAGCGGAGCGAGGAACTACGTGGCCTTTGTGCTACAAACCTTTCGCTTCTAACGAAGCGAAGAGACTCTGCAGGCTCGACATAAGACGACATGCTAGGTGGCGAAGTAAGCAAAGAATCCCTCAGAAGTTCGTGATGCGGACGCAAAATTCTCTAAGAATAGTCCTGATTCTAATCGTGGTCCTACTACTCGTAGCGCCGGTCTTTATCGCGCAGAACACGTCCCAGTCACCCGATCAAACAAGCCCCTCACCAAGCCCGACACCGACACCGGCGCGTGCTCCTTCACCGACACCGCTTCCGGCCGTCCAGAATTTTCATCAGTGGGGCTCGATCACGGTTTTCAACGGCCTGCCGTCAGACAGCGTCCGGGCGATCGCTCAAACGCCGGACGGCGTAATGTGGTTTGGAACGGACAACGGATTAGCGCGTTTCGACGGCCGGCGCGTGCAGAACTTTTCACCCGGCGGAGCTGAAACAAATGGCGTGCTCGCCCTTAAAGTTGCAGCTACGGGCGAGCTGTGGATCGGCACGCGAGCCGGTGCGTTCGTTTATGCGGAGGGTCGATTTCAGACCGTCGTGGGAACAACGGATTATGGGATCACGACGATACTGATCGATGACGATGTGATTCCGGCCGGTGTATTTCTGGGCACCGATAGCGGCCTCGTTCTTCGGACCGCGCTGGATAAAGTCGGGCTGCTTCCCGCGATCTCATTGTTTCGGGATCCGATCAAAGCAAGCGACGGTGCCGTCGTCCGCATCACCGGGTTGACCAGACACAACGGTGCGGTAATGTTTAGCACGTCAGGCCGCGGGCTTTTCGAAATCAACGCTGATGTAGCTGAGTCCGAGATCAAATCTCGCTCGCCTCTTGTAAATGCGATCACGCGGGACGCCGAGGAACAGATCTGGCTCGGGACCAACGCGACAAAAGGAGCAAGCGGTGTTTACGTCGTTGGTAGTAGCGGGCAGTCGACCCGCGTTTCGGCGCCGACTTCAGACGTGTTCTCGCTCGAGGCGAATGACAGCGGACTTTGGGCCGGAACTGAGCGATATGGCTTGTTTCATATCGCGAACGGCAAATTAAAAAAGAACTACACATTCGAGAACACATCCGGCGGCCTTCGCTCGAACACGATCTTTACTCTTTTCACCGATCGCGAAGGCGTCGTGTGGATCGGCACCAACCGCGGCGTTAGTCGCTTTGACCTCTTGGGTGCAGCGCAGGAAACCGTTTCGGATATTCCAAACAGTAACTTCATCCGAACAATTTACCTTGCACCAGAAGTGGGGGAAGTCTTCTACGCGGGTTCTAACCGCGGGCTATTTCGGAAAAATAGTGAAGACAAATGGGTCGAAGTTCCTGCGCTGCGCAACAGATCCGTCTTCGCTATCATGGCGCGAAATGGATCCTCGATGATCATTGGCACGTCCGAGGGCTTATACGACATCGCGGGCAGAAAGCTTTTGGAGGGCGACGTCCGCAGTCTTGCTAGCTTTAAGAACCGCTATTACGCCGCTGTTTTCGGCCGCGGGGTTTTCGACATTACGACGGATAACCCGCAGTTAGTATTTTCTAATCAAACGATAACATCGATCTCCGAGAGCTCGGATCGTCTCTTGATCGGCACGAACGGAAATGGCCTCTATAGTTTCGATGGAAAAAATACAAAGCTCGAGGTCGGAGCCGAAACGCTGAAGAGTGGAACGATCTGGAATCTCGATACGACGGAGGACGCAAATACCGCGTGGATCGCCGGACAACATGGAGTCTTCGTCATCACAAATGGAGTGCCCGAAGAGATCCTGCGCGTTGAAGATGTCCGAGACATATGGGCGAATATCGATGAGTTTTGGGCTGCGACGACGAGCCGTGGGTTGATTCACGGACGCCGCGACGAACGATTCGGCTGGCTCTCTACGTCCATCGGCTTTGAGCAAGGTCTCCCGTCGGAAAAGGCTTTCTCAATCCTGGGTGTCGAGGGTGGTTTTCTCGTCGGAACGAACCGCGGGGTCGTAACTTACGCACCGAGTGAACTCGAACCGAAACTGATACCGGTTCGTATCTTGAGCCAGCGTGCGCACGATCTTTCTGAACTGGCCTCGCCGATCGCGCTCGAGTATCCGCAAAATTCTCTGCTCGTTGAGGTCGCCGGGCAGAGCAGCCGAACATTTCCCGAAGAATTTCAGTACGGGTTCGTTCTAACAAACTCAAAAGGCGAAGAAGTCGCGCGACAGCTCTCGAATGATGCACAGTATGCTCCGGCCGATCTCGCTGCGGGCGACTACGCGATCGAAGCGATCGCCTTCAACCGCGATCTTCTTGCGTCTGAACCGTTGATGATCAAGTTCGCTGTCGCAAAGGCGCCGTTTCCCTGGACGGCGACGGCACTCGGCGTGTTGTTGGTGATCGCGTTGGTTGGTTTGGTGTGGGCGATGATCGAACATCGCCGCATCGCCCAGCGCAACCGCGAGCTCGCGGCCGCACGTCTCGATCTCGCTAACGAGGCGGAACGCGAGCGGCGACGCATCGCACGCGATCTGCATGATCAGACGCTGGCGGACCTTCGCAATCTCATGATCACGAGTGACAAACTAGCGGGAGATCACTCCGAGTTTCGCAATGAGATCGAGGCCGTGTCGACCGATATCCGTCGCATCTGCGAAGATCTCAGCCCTTCGGTTTTGGAAAACGTGGGACTCGTCGCCGCGCTCGAGTTTCTTCTCGATCGCACAGTCGAGAGTCGGAAATTCTCGGCGGATGCCGCCGTTGAAGACCGCATAAAATTTCCACTCAACGCGCAGCTTCAGATCTATCGCATCGCGCAAGAAGTGTTGACGAACATTGTCCGTCATTCGAGCGCGAGCATTGTCGAGATGAGCGTCGATGCATCCGATGCCGGTGAGTTCGCGCTCACGATCAGCGACAACGGCGATGCGTTTCATCCCGAAGCCGCTCAGAAAGGACGCGGGATCGCGAACATTCGCTCGCGCGCAAATCTCGTCAATGGAAGAGTCTCGTGGAAAGAATCTCGCCGTGGCGGGAATGTGTTTTCACTTCGGATCGATGTCGCCAGATCGCAATGACGGGCAATATCACTATCACCGGAATTATCACGACGAAAACCGCGTGTCTCCAAAACTCGGGTTCAACGTATCCGCCGCGAACGAACGGAATCCCAAGGGTCACCGCGTAATAGATTGAGATGAGGAGCGTCACCCGCCGCGGGTCCTTTAGCACCGGTCGGTCACTAACGAAAAACATCAGCAGCAAGAATCCGAAATATACGACGATTCCCTCAATGCGATGCAATTCGTCCCCGTCGAGCCATCGCATCGAAAACTTCTCATCATGCATCCACATCGCGATGACGATCCGCACGGTGTTCGCGATCAGCGTCGTGATGTAGGCAGCGAACGCATATAAAGGAATCACTCGCCAGGCAATCTCACGCGTCCGCCACAACTCGCCGAGCGTCAGCATCAAGAACGAGATGATCAGGAAATTGACGCCGGCACACGATGCCGCGATGAGAAAGGTGTGATCGTCGATCATGTAACCGGCGTGGGATTCGAATGTGAAGGATCTGCCCGTAATAGTTTCGACGATGAACGTCGTCGGTGCGAGTATCCAGCGGAGGTCATTTACGCTCGCGGTCGAGTAGTGATACTTGAGCGCGAATGCGATCAGGAAAATTGTGGCGAGTTGAGCAAAGGTTTTCGGTTTTAGTTTCACTATCGTATTGTGTTGTTCCGCAAAAGGCTCCCCTCCTTGTTTAGGAGGGGTGGCAGCCGCTTCGGCTGACGGGGTGGTAGTTAAAATAAGAATCAGATTTTTCTGAACTACCACCCCGCCTCGCAAAGCCTCGGCACCCCTCCTAAACAAGGAGGGGAGTCTGAGCGCCCGCCCCGCTATGCTGGTCATACGGGCGATCAACCCACCTTCGCCGTCCGGCGGATCGAGAGGAATTTGCCTTTGCGATTCGCGATTGCTAACAAGAAGACGAGAAGCACGGCAGCCAGCAGCCAAATTAACTCAGGCTCACTTCCCACCGCCAGATCGCTCACGCCGACCGGAAGCGGCAACGGTTGATTCACATGGTCAGCCGAACCATTCGGGTTCACAACTTTTTCACGCACCGCGATGAACGAGGTGTATCGGGTCAGCAGGTTGTACTTCAGACCGAGCGACGTAATTTCCTTGACCGACTCGTCCGTCACGTTTCCGAAACCGTAATCAGAAAGCTCCGCGATCCGCGTTCGCGCCCAGAGATATCTGAGAGCTCGATTACCTTCGTCCGCCTGAACCGTCGACACATCGAGCCTCGTCGCATAATCTCCGCGTCCGGTTTTTCCTGTCAGCTCGATCGTTCCGCTCGGACTGCCGCGCCATTTTCCAAAGAGGACGACCGGACGCTGTGCAAGCAGGTCCGGAAAGGCCATCGGCTGAACGTCATACATCTCAAAGCCGTCAGCCTTGATCTGAATGTCCGTCAACACTGGCGTCTGAATGTATTCGCGAAACTTCGTCGCGACATCGGCGGCTTTCGCCTGATCTTCGACCACAAATGGTTCGCCGAGCCCGGCCCGAGCGACGCCTTCGATAAGGTAGCGATTGACACCGGAGCCGATCCCGAACGCAAAGACATTCGCCTGTCCGAGGTTCTGTCGGATGTATTTGAATACACCTTCCTCGATCGATACATACCCGTCCGTGACCAGGACGATACTTCGCGATACGCCGGGTTTGTTCGATAGGTGCATCGCCTGTTGGATCGCCGGCAGAAGTTCCGTGCCGCCGCTGCCGCGCTGCTGCTCGATCAGTTGGACGGCGCGAGAAATATTTTCCGCGTTTGCGGCGAGGGGCCTTTCAGACAACGCGGTCGAATCACCTGCAAAAAGTACGACGTTGAAAAAGTCAGTCGGGCGAAGACCGCCGATCAGATCCTCGAGCAGCTTCTTCGACGTATCAAGTGGAAATCCCTCCATCGAGCCTGAGACATCGACGACAAAGACATACTCGCGCGGCGGGATGTCCTGCGGCGCGACCCGCTTCGGCGGCTGTGCCATGTAAAGAAAGAAATTTTCGCCGTCGCCTTGATAGAGGATCAGCCCCGACGCAATCTGATCACCGGCGAGCCGATAACGCAGGATGAAATCGCGATTCCCTTGAAACTTATCTGCGCCATCGAGAGTGAGCTGCGCGACGCTTTCGCCCTGCCATCCGGAAAGCATCGGATGCGTCGAGCAATCCAGTTCGCGGATCGGAACACCCGCTGCGATACGCGCCGAAATATTGAAGGCGCTTGTCGGTTTGTGCGTGTAAGGCGTTTCGACGAATTTATTTCCGTCCGGCGTTTCTTTGGCGGACATGTATCGAGGCCCGACGACCGTCGGGTATACAACTTCGTAGACGCCGTCGGTCGGCACAAGCAGTTCGGTGTATCGAAGCTCGATCTCGACCGTCTCATTCGGCATAAGATTGGCCAGGCTCATAGTGAAGACGTTCGGCCTGGCCTGTTCGAGTAGGGAAGCGCTTTTACCTTCCTTTTTAGCGGTCTCAAATTCCTCTTTTGCTTTTTCGCGCTCCTTTATCTTTGCGACGATCACATCGTCGCCGATCTTCATTCGCATTCCGTAAACGGCCGCACGCGTGGATGCCGGGAAGACGTAAGTTGCGTTTAGCGGGCGCGAGCCTTCGTTCTGATACGTTTGAACGACGCGGACGTCAGCGATCACTCCGGAGACTGAGAGCTCGACATTCGTTGCCTTCAGCGGTAGTTGATCGACGCCGGGGTCGCCCTTCACGAGAAAGTACGGCGACAGTGTTTTGTCGGTATTATTATCATCCGCATTTCCCGGCTTAAGCTGCGGAATGGTAACAAGCGTAAGTATCAGGATCGCGACAATTGCGCGACAGACGGCGTGCAAACTAAGTTTGGTTTTCATCAGATCGGCTCCAGGTGTTGGCGTTCTTGTCGAACGGATTGTTTCCATGGAGCGATCGTATCCGCACACGTGTTTTAGGAACACGTCAGCCGCCACAGGCTCGAACCGTGTTAGCCACAGTCTGTGTTCAGGGATTTTTCTGAAAGTTACTTAGAGGGTTTTTCTATCGATCGATAATACTGCGGCGGTCCAGATCGCGGCCGCCAGAAACCCGGCCATGACATCGGTTGGATAATGCACGCCGATATAGACCCGCGACATCCCGATCAGAAAGATTAGAACGGCTGCGAATAGTCCCGTACCCGCCTTTGCGGCGGAGTTTTCAAGGCGTGAAGCAACGATCCATGCGATCGTGCCATACAGGCAGAGCGACGCGACGGCGTGGCCGCTCGGAAAGCTAAAGCTTTCGACGGCCTTGTAGTTTATTAACGATGACGGCCGCGGCCGGGCGAATAGCAACTTGCATCCCCGATCGAGGATGCCCTGGCCTGACATTACGACCATGAAAATGAACAGCGAACGAAACCATCGCAGGATAATAAAAATGATCCCGACGACAACTCCGATGATCGCCAGGTACAGCGTCGAGCCAAGCTTCGTAACGGCGAGGAACAACGCGGTCCACATCGGCGATTGCATCTGACGCATCGCTGTTCGGATCGATGCGTCGAACGCGGCGGGAGAACCCCGATACGGACCGGTCACAATCCAGCCCGCGGCCGCGAGAACAAGTGCGGCTAACGCAAATCCGGCAACTACCCGGACAAACGCACTCGCTTTTAACCAACGGCCTATCGATCGCATTTGAAAGTTAGAATTGCGTGCTCACAGCTCACGCAATTCATATTAGAACGCGACGCTTCCGATGGGGAAGTTAATAAGCCGAATTAAACTTTGAGCGCCCACAAAACAGCAGGCGATGCCCACTTTTAGCTCGGTCTAATATGTCTGCAAGCGCCAGGGTCGAACTCCCGACCTTGGGGTTATTAATCATATTCGGCACCTTCCTCAACCCCCACTGTCCCGCAAAGCTACGCCCGACTCAAGTTTTACTCAAGTCATAGGTTATAGAATCCCGGTAATAAACTTCAGCTTCCACGCGTAGCGGACAGGATCAACAAAGGAGAAATTATGAAGATTAGGCGGCACTACAAGGCAGTTTTCTTTATCTGTTCATTGATAATTGGGTCGTCGATGGCCGCTTTCGGTCAAGACTCGGTTTGGTCAAGCATCGACGGTGTATCGGGCATTCAGACGAACAGATCCGTCCAGCGGGATTCTTTCCCAAAACAGTTCAAGTTGTTCGGTCTGAACCGCGAGGGGCTCGAGCAAAGACTGTTCTCAGTCGTGGACAGACCCGGCGAGCCGACAATTCTTTCGCTGCCGAACGCCGACGGCCGGATAGAACAGTTCGAGCTTTTCGAAGCCTCGAATTTTGATTCTGGGCTTCAGGCAAAGTTCCCCGAGATCCGGTCATTTTCGGGACGGGGGATCACCGACAAGCATGCGACGGTGAAGTTGAGTATTTCTCCGCAAGGGGTTCAGGGAACTGTATTCCGGAGCGCATCCGGGTTCCTTGAGTTCGAAGCGTCGACCGAGATCATTGAGCCTTACTCGCAAGATCGATCTGTCTATGCGGTGTTCAGATCCGCGAGACGGACGGGCGAGCTGCCATGGGCGTGCAGGGCGCCGGCCGAGCTTGCTCTTTTCAATCAGTGGAAACAGCAGATCGACCGCGAGCAGAGGCTGGCTCCCGAAAGCAATACAGGTGAGATCAGGACGCTGCGGCTCGCGCAGTCGGTCAACGGCGAATATTCAAATTACTTTGGAGCAACCACCTCGGCACAGATAGATCTGGTACTTGCTGGCATCAATGCAACGCTTACGCGATCGAATGGAGTTTACGAGAGGGACCTTGGTCTTCACCTCAACCTTATTCCCGAGACGACCAGACTCATCTTTTACGACCCGGTGACGGACCCGTACACAACCTTGTCGAGTTGGAACAACCAGCTAAGGGATGCTATCCGCAACAGCGGAATTACCGTCGATATGTATGATATCGGCCATATGTTCGGAGCTTCGGGCGGCGGAGGAAATGCAGGATGTATTGGCTGCGTGTGCAGTACCAATACGTCTTCTGCACACTTCGGGCATGATAAAGGCCGCGGCATAACCTCGCCGGCCGACGGTATTCCGGAAGGGGATAACTTCGACATCGATTACGTTACTCACGAGGTCGGCCATCAGCTCGGAGCAAACCATACATTTTCTTACGGACAGCTGCCGGTACCGGAAATGCTCGGCCAGGACAAGGAGATCGGCTCCGGCATCACGATCATGGGGTACGCCGGAATCACGCCTGCATCAGACGTGGCAACGCATTCAATTGATATCTTCCATGAAACCTCGATCGCCCAGGTCCAGGCAAACCTTCCCACACGAGGGTGTCCGGCTGCCGGGACCGTGCCTTCGACGGGAAATCGCGCGCCCGTCGTCGTTCCGGCGAGTAACTATACGATCCCGATCATGACGCCTTTTGCCCTCACCGGTTCGGCAACTGATCCCGACGGCGATGCGTTGACATACAACTGGGAACAGGACGACTCCGCACAGAACACCGGCATTACTATCGTCGCGGCAAGCGCGAATCCGGCGAAGCTGATCGGTCCGAATTGGCTTTCATTTAATTCGACCTCATCGCCCACCAAGTATTTCCCCAGGCTCTCCACGATCCTTGCGGGCGAGTTTACTACGCGGGCTCTTCCGGGCGGAGATCCGGGCGTGCTGATCGAGGCTCTGAGTTCGATTTCACGCGTCCTGAACTTTAGACTGACCGTTAGGGACAATCACCCATATGTTTCGGGAACGGCGATCGGCCAGACGCAATATACGGACACGGCTGTCTCCGTTACCAATCTTGCGGGGCCGTTCAAGGTCCTCACACCTGATTCCGTCGTCACCTTTGAAGGAGGCTCGACGCAAACCATCACTTGGTTGGTCGCAAACACAAACCTGCCTCCGGTCAGCGCCGGAATGGTTAACATACGACTTTCCGTAAACGGCGGGAGTTCATTTCCGATCGTGCTGAAAGCGAATACGCTCAACGACGGCAGCGAGTCCGTGGTGATACCGAATATCGGCACGAGTTCGGCCCGGATCATGGTCGAGGCGGTTGGCAATATCTTCCTCGATATCAACGACGCGAGCTTTACTATCCTTGGACCGACAACCGCGAGCGTCGGCGGCCGCACATTAGACCGGTTTAACCGAAAGATCAAGGGAGTTGTGATCACACTTACCTCGGCGGACGGCACTGAACGGACAACGGTGACAGATGCGAACGGGTTTTATGTCTTCGACGGAGTCTCGTTAGGGGAGGCCTATACGATCCGTGCGAGCCACAGGCAGTTCAGTTTTGCACCCGAGAGCATTGAGTATGTTCACGTCGCACAGAATTCGGAACAGAACTTCGTCGGGACAAGATAGACTCACTCCGGGACAACAGTGTCTTGGCACAAGTAGAAAAGGGCATCTCGTGATCACTCACGAGATGCCCGATTTTATTGGTGGCGGGGGGGAGGATCGAACTCCCGACCTCGGGGTTATGAATCCCGCGCTCTAACCATCTGAGCTACCCAGCCACGAAAGTCTAATTATAGGTTTACAACCTGAAACGTCAAGAAACTACGCCAAAATCGTATCGTCGGTCTCGTATTGTGCGCGGATAAAATATTATCATTGCGAATAAACAATCGAACATGCAGTAGCTCATCGCTGTCTGGAGGCGGAAGCGACACTGAAATCAGACATAGATGGAACTTGCGATAATAACGACATTCATCCTCGGCTATTTGCTCATCACCCTCGAGCACCACGTAAAAATCGATAAAGCCGCGACCGCGCTACTGACCGGTATCCTCTGCTGGACGTTTTACATTTTCAGTCAAACCGATAAGGAACTGGTCACGCACCAACTGATCGGCCACTTAGGCGAGATCTCGGGAATACTATTTTTCCTGCTGGGCGCCATGACACTGGTGGAATTGATCGACGCTCACGACGGTTTTCAGATAATCACCGACAGGATAAAGACGCAGAGCATGGTGACGCTTGTCTGGATAATCTGCGTCATCACTTTTTTTCTATCGGCGGCCCTCGACAATCTGACAACGACGATCGTCATCGTCTCGCTGCTGCGGAAGATAGTAGCCGACCGCGAAAAGCGACTTACCCTCGCCGGAATGACGATAATTGCAGCCAATGCGGGCGGTGCCTGGTCGCCGATCGGCGACGTAACGACGACCATGTTATGGATCGGCGGTCAGGTTACGACGGTGAACATCATAACCGCGGTTTTTATCCCGAGCGTTGTTTGCCTCCTTGTTCCTCTCCTTTATGCCACATTTAGTATGCGTGGAAAATTTGAAGCTCCCGAGCTGCCGGAGTCTACCGCGTCTAACACGACCGAGAAGGAACGGAGGTTCGTTTTTATTCTCGGGATCGCATGTCTGGTCTTCGTACCTATCTTCAAGACGATCACCCATCTGCCGCCGTTCATGGCGATGCTGTTCGGGCTTGCCCTGATGTGGATGATCACCGAGCTGATCCATCGTAACAAAGCCCCATACGAGAAAGGCGTTTTATCCGTAGTCTATGCTCTCCGAAAGATCGACACGCCGAGCATCCTGTTCTTCCTCGGCATACTGATAAGTATTGCGGCTCTCCAATCAACCGGACAGCTCACCCAAGTGGCGCATTGGCTGACTCTGAACATAGGCAACGATTCGGTCATTATTGTCACGTTGGGTTTGCTCTCTTCGGTGGTCGATAACGTGCCCCTGGTGACGGCCGCCCAGGGGATGTACACGCTGCAGCAGTATCCTCCGGACAGTTATTTTTGGGAGTTCCTGGCATATGCGACCGGAACCGGCGGCAGCACGCTGGTCATCGGATCTGCGGCGGGCGTCGCCGCGATGGGCATCGAGAAGATCGATTTTTTTTGGTACATCCGGAACATCAGTTTTCTCGCATTGATCGGCTACCTCGCGGGAGCACTTGTTTATATCGCGCAGCACAGTCTGTTGTCGCAATAAGCCGACCGGGTCAGCGGCTTTCGTCAAAACGGTTGGTGATTTCCAGGATCGCACGGGCGGACAGATCGCTATCTGGTAAAATCATATCGAGCTATTGTGATGAGTATCGGACCGAAATATCTTCGAGCAATATTCCCTGTCGTAATCTGCCTGATCACGGGATTGATGGCGACCGTCCCGGCAGTTTGCCAATCAGGCGCCCCGTCGAAAAATCGTGCGATCACAATATTGACTGAACCAAAGTCGACGGTTTGGATTGATGGAGTTCGATACGGCGTAACTGATGATAAAGGGCGTCTTGCGATCTCGGCCGTCCCGGCGGGCATCCATTCGATCCGCGTTCGCTCAGATGGTTTTTCGGAATCGGTTAAGAGTCTTCTTGCGGCGGCGCGCGGCGACGTCGCGATCAAACTTACAAAGACGACCGACGAAGCAGAGCTCGCATTTCAATCAGCCGAAACGCAGACGACGGTCGATCGCCAAAAAGCTATTGCCGAATACGAGCGCGCGATCAAACTGCGTCCGAAATTTCCCGAGGCATATCTTGGGATGGCGAGAATGTACTCCGAGACGGGCGATCTTGAAAAAGCCGTTATAGCGATACGAGCGGCGAAGGGATTAAGGCCCGGATACGCCGAGGCGTCCGCTGTCGAAGGGAGATTGTTGAAAGACAGCGACGAAGAAGACAAGGCAATCATCGCGTTCAAACGGGCCATTACCGAGGGCAAAGGCTTTCAGCCCGAGGCGTATACCGGACTGGGATTACTTTACAAGGACCGTGCGGAAAACGCCGGCGGCTCGGGTGACTACGGTGCGGAGGCCGCGAACTATAACGAATCGGCGAAGTATCTTTCGGTCGCCGTTAAACAACTTGGCGGAGCACCGGATGCGACCGTCGTCTACCAACTTCTCGGCCTGATCTATGAGCGACAGAAGAAGTTCAAGGAGGCGATCGCGCTGTACGAAGAATTCCTGCGGATCTTTCCTGACTCGAGCGAAGCCGGGGCTGTCGCATCTTTCATCGTTCAAATAAAAAAGCAGATGGCCGACCCAAAATAGACTTCACAAGGCCCTCCGAAATCGGTCAAACTGCTTGAAAATCCCCAATTCTGCTCGAAAAGATTTCTTGACACTAAATAGTTAAACCGCTAGTATTATTGCCAACGGTGTTTATCACCGATTGATGATCTGTCCTCGCATCAAGCAGGTAATTCTTAGATCTCTGCAGCACCCTCTCTCGCTTGTTTCTTAACAACGGGAACCCAACAGATAAACAATGTCAGCAAAACTAGGGGAAATTCTTGTCCGCGAAAACCTGGTGACGCCTCAACAGCTTCGCGAAGCTCTTGATTACCAGCGCACGAGCGGCGGGCGGCTCGGCTCCAACCTGGTCAAGCTCGGAATACTCTCAGACGACGTGATCACGGCGGTTCTGTCGCGCCAGTATGGCGTTCCCTCGATCAACATCGACCTCTTCCAGATCGATGACGAGGTTGTGAAACTCATCTCGCAGGAAGTAGCCCTGAAGTACACGGTGCTGCCCATCTCGAAGGTCGGCGCGACGTTGACACTTGCGATGGCCGATCCGACGAACGTGTTCGCGACGGACGATATCAAGTTCATGACCGGCCTCAATGTCGAGCCGGTGATCTCCTCGGAAGCTTCGATCCAGATGGCGATCGGAAAGTATTACAGCGGTTCGACGCAGATCGATATTTTCGAAGCGGCGATCGCCTTCGATGCCGACAGAGCAAACGGCAAGAACGGCAAGAACGGCAAGAACGGTCACGCCAAACGAGTAGGCAAAGCTGATGAAAGACTTTCCGACTCAGACCTCGATGTCACGCTCGAAACCTTCGACTTCGCTGCACACGACGGTGACGCGTTTGAGCTCTTGCAGGAAAACGAAGAGATCGATCTCGCGCAGCTGCAGCGCCAAAGCGAAGACGCCCCGGTCGTTCGCCTCGTCAACGTCCTGATGGTCGACTCACTTCGTCGGGGCGCATCGGATATTCACGTCGAGCCCTACGAAAAAGATTTTCGGATACGGTTCCGCATCGACGGTGTTCTGTACGACGTGATGCATCCGCCGATGAGTCTTCGCGATCCGCTTATCTCGCGTCTCAAGATCATGGCGAAACTCGACATCTCTGAAAAGAGATTGCCGCAAGATGGCCGCATCAAGATCAAGGTAAAGATCGACGACCGGTCGCGCGAGCTCGATTTCCGTGTTTCGACTCTGCCGACCTTGTTCGGTGAAAAGGTCGTGCTTCGACTCTTGGATAAAGACAAGCTGATGCTCGACATGTCGAAGCTTGGCTTTGAGCCGGAGAGCCTCGAAAAATTCAAGCGGACCATCGCCAATCCGTACGGTATGGTCCTGGTTACCGGCCCGACCGGTTCGGGTAAGACAAACACTTTGTACTCAGCCCTTCAGTCGCTCAACACAAGTGAGACGAACATCATGACGGCCGAAGATCCGGTCGAATTCAACCTCGAGGGGATCAACCAGGTCCAGATGAAAGAGCAGATCGGCCTTAACTTTGCCGCCGCACTGCGTTCATTCCTCCGGCAGGATCCGAACATCATACTCGTTGGTGAGATCCGTGACTTCGAGACGGCTGAGATCGCCATCAAGGCCGCGCTGACGGGTCACCTCGTCCTATCAACGCTGCACACGAATGATGCTCCGTCGACGATATCCCGTCTTGTCAACATGGGTATCGAACCCTTTCTGGTCGCGACCAGTGTCAACATCATTCAGGCGCAAAGACTCATTCGCCGCATCTGCAGCAACTGCAAGGAAGAGGTCCATTTTCCACCCGAGGGCCTCGTCGAGATCGGCTTTAAGGAAGAGGAAGCCAAAACCCTCAAGATGTACCGCGGGCGTGGCTGCGATATATGTCTGAACACCGGGTACAAGGGGCGAATCGGCCTATACGAAGTAATGGAAATAACGGACGATCTGCGAGAGCTGATCATTATCGGTGCGAGTGCGATCGAACTGAGAAGGAAGGCGATCGACACCGGGATGATAACCCTGCGTGAGTCGGGGCTTTACAAATTGAGGGAAGGACTAACAACGGTCGAAGAGGTTGTCAAGGAAACGGTTCTGTAGTTTTGGAGGAAATATGCTATTTAGGGCAATTGCATTAACACTGGCTTTGTTGATTGGAATCGGAACGATCATTCCCCTGGGAACGGATTATGCGGAAGCAGGTCCGAGAACTTCTAAGAAGTACCGGCAGCATAAGAAGTATAAGAAGTATTCGAAACGTTGGTGGCGTCAATACCGCGCCCGGATGAAGCGTAAACGAGCTCTTCAGGCCCGTCACCGCGCTATGCGTCTGCGCCAGCTGCGTCTCGCCAGAAAGCGAGGCAAGGTCAATCGCACGAAGAAACCCGTCGTTGCCGCGGCAACGCCAAAAGCAGAGGTTGCGAATGTCGTCTCGATGCTGCCGTCCGGACATGCGGCACCTTCAGGCTGGAGACGCGCAGCGTCGACCAGCAGCGAAGTGAACTTCAGCGTCGACAACGGCAACGGATCTGCTTCGATCTCGGTGGTCGGCCCGGCAACAGGCGAAACCGTTGATACGGGACGCAACCGTGTCCTCGGTGGCGTTCCTACATCTGCACTTCGACGTGAAGTGATCAATCGAATGATCCGAGAGAACGGTTGGGTCGTCAATGACTATCAGAAGTTGATAGGCGATCGACCGGTCTATGTCGTGGTCGCTCAGTCGCAGGATGGAGGCCGCGTCCAATCGCGCATGTTCTATTTCACCGAAGCCGACGGACGTATCTACAGCGTTGCCACAAACTCGGCAGCAGATGCGGCCGATCGCATGGCCGAAGAGTCTGAGAAGGTGATCTTCTCGCTTCAAGCCCGCCCACGCCCAGCTCAACGGGCTTCTGTCAGGGAAGACTAGAAACGATCGTCGTTCGTGGTTCGTAGTTGGTCGACTGAGGCGAGCTACGAACCACGATCAACGAACCACGATCAACGAACCACGATCAACGAACCACGATCAACGAACTACGATCAACGAACCCGCCCCGATCAAGGAACAATCTTATGAGCTTCGATCCAAACGCCAGTCCCGAATCGCAGATCACGCTTCCCGAACTCTTGAAACAGATGACGGACGCCAGTGGTTCCGATCTTCACCTCTCAACCAACTCGCCGCCGCAGGTTCGTGTTCACGGGCATCTCTCGCCGCTTCCCGGGTTCGCGGCTCTCACACCGGCCGACACAAAGCGCCTCGCATACTCGGTTCTGACTGACGCTCAAAAGCACCGCTTCGAGGAAAACCTCGAACTCGACTTCTCGTTCGGTTTGAAGGGCATGTCACGTTTCCGTGCGAATCTTTTTAATCAGAAAGGAGCGGTGGGAGCAGTGTTTCGTTCGATACCGTATGAGATCAAAACTTTCGACGCGCTGGGCCTTCCGCAGGTCGTTTCGGATATGTGCAAAAAGCCGCGCGGCCTTGTTCTCGTTACCGGACCAACCGGCTCAGGTAAATCCACGACCCTCGCGTCAATGGTTGATAAGATCAACGTTGAACGGCACGAACATATCCTGACGATCGAAGACCCGATAGAGTTTCTCCACAATCATAAAAATTGCGTCGTCAACCAACGCGAGGTTGCCTCCGACACGCATTCGTTTGGGGCGGCACTGCGGACGGCCCTTCGTCAGGATCCGGACATCGTTCTGGTCGGCGAAATGCGTGACCTCGAGACGATCGAGATGGCTTTGCGCATTGCCGAAACCGGCCACTTAACATTCGCCACGCTGCATACAAACTCGGCGTATTCGACCATCAACCGTATCATTGACGTTTTTCCTTCGGCCCAGCAGGCCCAGGTCAGGACCCAGCTTTCACTCGTCCTCGAAGGCATCATGTGTCAGGCTCTGCTGCCGAAATCATCTGGCGACGGACGTGTCATGGCGCTGGAGATCCTTATTCCGAATGCCGCCATTCGGAATCTCATTCGCGAGGACAAAATACACCAGATCTATTCGATGATGCAGACCGGTCAGGACAAGTTCGGAATGCAGACATTCAACCAGGCGCTTGCGACCCTTGTTCACAAACGACAGATCACCGTTGAGGTCGCCATGCAGCGAACGTCCAACGCTGACGAGTTGAAGGAACTGATCGAGCGCGGATCCGGCCTCAACCAGTCCTACGGCGGAGCGACGAAACCGGTCGTTAAGCCGCAGAATCACTCCAGTCCGTATGCCCAGGGACGATCCATCGGCGAGCGTCCGCCCGTGCGCTGAAACCTGAATTTCGAGAGGAGCTAGAGAAAACAGATGCCTACATACGCCTTTAAGGGAAGAAACCGACTCAATGAAATGATCGATGGCGAGCGCGATGCTGCGAGTCCCGCCGAACTACGTGCGTTACTTCGACGCGAACAGATCGTGATGACGCAAGCGTCCGAAAAAGGACGCGTCGTCTCGATACCAAAGCTCGGCCGACGTAAGAAGGTCGGAGCCAAAGAGCTCGCCGTTTTCACGCGCCAGTTCTCGGTCATGATCGACGCGGGTCTGCCGCTGGTCCAATGTATCGACATTCTCGCCGAACAGCAGAACAACGCGTTCTTTAAGGACGTGTTACGACAGGTCCGTCAGAACGTCGAAGAAGGAGCGACGCTGTTTGCCGCCCTCGAAAAGCATCCGAAGGTTTTCGATTCGCTTTATACACACATGGTCGAAGCAGGAGAAACGGGCGGTGTGCTCGATCTGATCCTGCAGCGGTTGGCAACCCTCATTGAGAAGGTTGTGAAGTTGAAGCGGAGTCTCATTTCAGCATCCATCTATCCGAGCGCCGTTATTCTTGTTGCTATCGCCGCGATCGCCGTCATCATGGTCGTAGTTATTCCGCAGTTCGAACAGATCTTTATCGGTCTGCTTGGTGCGGGAGAATTGCTGCCGCTTCCGACGCGTATCGTCATGGGCATAAGCGGATTTCTTGCCGGCTGGGGAGGCCTCGGACTGCTGCTTGCTTTGATCGCCGCGGTCGTCGCCATCAAATTCTATTACAAGACGGAAAACGGCCGCTGGCAGATCGACAAGCTGTTGTTAAAACTTCCGATCTTCGGATCGATCCTGCGGAAGATCGGCGTGGCGCGATTCTCTCGTATTCTTTCTACGCTTCTATCGTCGGGTGTTCCGATCCTTCAGTCTCTGGATATCACTGCGAAGACCGCTGGTAACGTCATCATCGAAGATGCCGTCCTGAAGGTTCGCGCCGGAGTCGAACGCGGTGAAAACTTCGTCGATCCGTTAAAGGCCACGAATGTATTCCCGCACATGGTCGGACAAATGATCGGAGTCGGTGAACAAACCGGTGCGCTCGATGCAATGTTAGGGAAGATCGCGGACTTTTATGAAGAAGAAGTTGATACGGCGATCGCTGACTTGCTGTCGCTGATCGAACCAGTGTTGATCGCGTTCCTGGGTGTTACGATCGGATCAATCGTTATTTCGATGTATCTGCCTTTGTTTACCCTCATCGGAAAACTCGCAGGCGGAAGCAAATAAGTTCCGTCAAATGGATCAAATATGGCGGCCTGTCGCAGGCCGCCTCTTTTTTCTCAAGCGTTAGGTCGCATGACAAATTAGCCTGACGATTGGAAAGCGCTTTTTTTCGTTTGCGACAGTTGTGATAATGTTGTTTGCGGCTGGGGATGCGGTGCAAACGCTACGTGGCGTAGTCGTTACGCTGCTACGGTTGCCGTCAGATCATCCGATTATTCACGAGGAAAAATATCTAAAATGGCTTGGATCAAGACGATAGGCTTTGCCGATGCGGACGAAAAACTTCAAGGGATCATGGGCGATCTGCGCGCTCTTTATCCCATCGAATACGAAACGCCGGCATCGGAGCAGACCGGAACCGATGAATCGATCATCGAGTCTCACACCCTGATCCCGGATGCGATGTATCACTCTTTCGCCGCGTACGCGGCGATGCTTTCCCCCGATCTGCCGCTCGAGCGACGTCAGCATGAGATGATCGCGACGATGGTCTCAGCGGCGAACGATTGCTTTTACTGAGTGGAGTCTCACGCAGAGTTTCTGCGTCGTGTAACTTTGGATGGTGACCTGGTAAAGCAGCTTCGTGAAGATTATGAACACGCGCCGATAACCGAAGCCGAGCGAGCGATGTGCGACTACGTCGTAACACTGACAAAGGATGCGACGAAGATCTCGCCCGAAGATCATCGAAAGCTTCGCGAATCGGGTTTTGACGACACGGCGATCCTGCAGATCACATTGATCGCATCGTGGTTCAACTACATCAATCGTGTCGCGGACGCTTTAGGAGTGGGACGCGATTCGCAGACTCCAGCTTAAGTCCCGGCGCGCTGGTGAATATACATTTGCCCAGTTAGTGGCACGTCCGTTCGGCTCATTCCGCTTGCCGGCGAAAACTCTTGGATATGAAACGAATCGCGATCTTGCTCACCGCGCTCTATATCGCAGCGTGCGGCGTCAGCGGGCCGAAACAAAACATACCGCCATCGAAAGACGCGGTCCGTTCGTTCTATGTCGGGCTCGCAGCGCTCCAGGTCGGGGACGATCCGCGTGCGAAAGAGGAGTTGACCAAGGCGACGCAGCTCTCACCAGCAGAGCCTGCCGCGTGGACAAACCTTGGCATACTTCAGTTGCGGCAAAAAGATTTCGATGCGTCGGCTGTTTCGCTTGAGCGGGCTCGCACGCTTGCCGACAAGAATACGAAAATCTACGAAACGATCGCTCTTCTCGAAAAACAGCGTGGAAATTTTGAAGCTGCTCAAACAAACCTGCAGACGGCCATAGATCTCGACCCGAATAATTTAAAGGCGATGTACGCGCTTGCGAAAGAGAATGAGCGCCTAGTGGACGATACCGCCGCTCACTTCCTGTACGAACGGATCCTAGATATCAAACGGGATAACCTTGAAGTGAGGCTCGAGAGCATTCGCCTCGCCGCTAAGCAGAACGACGCCGACGCCGTAAACCGGATCTCTTTACTCCTCAACCCATCTCCTTCCTGGGAACCCGAGATACAAAAACAGTTCGAAGCGCTAAAGGCCGCGATCGGAACCGGCGATACGCGCAGCGTTCTGACACAAGTCTCGTTTTTTCGAAACACGTTGTTGCGGAATTCAAAGTTTCGCTCCGACGTTGCGGAAGTGAAGTATTCCGAAACAACACTTGGCGAGCCGTTCACAAATCCACTGACGTTTAAAGTACTGCCCGGTTTGCCCGCCCCTGCCGATACGGCGATAAAGTTCGAGGCGAAACCTGAACCGAAAACGAACGCGCGGTGGAACAAATTTGTTTACCTCAACGGCGATGCACCGCCCGTTACTGCAACCGCCCTGGAAAACGAAACCCGGATCGGTGATGCGACGATCCCTTATCTTGTCTACGATTCCGACGGCCTCGCAGCCTTCGATTACGACTACGATTTTAAGAACGATATTGCAATGGCAGGCTTAGATGGGTTCAGGTTATTCAGACAAGAGAACCAGGCTTTCGTCGATGTGACGGCTGAGACGAAGTTACCCGCGGACATCATCAAAGGCCACTATCGCGGTGTATGGGTTTTTGATGTGGAGTCCGACGGCGATCTTGATCTGGTGCTTGGTACGTCGGATGGAAAGCCGCGAGTCTTGCAGAACAATTCTGACGGCACTTTCTCCGCCATTACACCGTTTCATGGAATCGACGGCCTTGCGCGATTTGCGTCGGTTGATTTCGACGAAGACGGCGATGCCGATGTCATCGCCCTGGACGCCAATCACACGCTGCTTTATTTCGCCAACGAGCGCGGCGGACAATTTGCGCCTTCGCTTTCAAGCATGGTATTTCAAGTCGCCGACTTCGACGTGGGCGATGTAGACGCGGATGGTCGAATGGAAATAGTCCTCTTGTTGGAGGACGGACGTGTGCTGGCGATCGCCGGAAAGGACGACGATGGCGGGTGGAAATCTAACCTTCTGTTTCAAGACAACGGACTCGTACGATCAAGAATGTCGATCATGCTGGGCGACGTCGACAACAACGGAGCTCCAGACATCGTTCTCGGTGGCGGCGAGAAGTCGTCGGTTTGGCTATGCGACCCTCAGCATAATTACCTCGCACCGCTCGATACGATAAATTCCAGATTCACATCGCTCGGAGATATCAATAACGACGGAAGGCTTGATCTGACCGGCACATCCGGGCCTCGCGCAGAAACCTTCCTCAATCGAGGCTCAATAAACTACAACTGGCAGACCGTTCGACCGCGTGCGGCGAAAATTAGCGGAGACCAGCGTGTCAATTCATTCGGTATCGGCGGCGAGCTTGAATTGCGTGCCGGCTCTATGGTGCAAAAGCGTGTGATAACCGAGCCGGTCGTGCATTTTGGTCTGGGCGAGCAGACGGCGGCGGATGTCCTTCGCGTGGTATGGCAGAACGGTTACGTGCAAGGTGAGTTCGATCTCAAACCAAATCAGACCATCGCCGCCGAGCAGCGTTTGAAAGGATCGTGTCCGCATCTATTCGCGTTCGATGGCGAGAGCTTCAAGCTCGTCAAAGACGCACCGCCGTGGAGCCCGGCGCTCGGATTGAAGATAAACGCTCAGGACATTTTCGGAGTGCTCGAGACTGAGGAATGGTTCAAGATCCCGGGCGCGGCGTTGAAGCCGACGAACGAGAATTTCTACGAGCTTCGCATCACCGGCGAATACTGGGAGAGTTTCTATCTCGATCACTACTCGCTGCTCGCGGTCGACCATCCCGAGGGAACCGAAGTATTCACTGACGAGCGATTCGCGATACCGCCAGCGCCACTCGAAGTCTTCACGACCGGCCCGCTGCGCGAATTTGCAGCCGCGCGCGGCGACAGAGGTCAGGATGTATCGGAGATCATCCGCACCCTCGATGAAAAATATCTAGACGATTTCGATCGAGGCACGTTTCAGGGTGTCGCGAAGGATCATTACGTCGAAGTCGATCTGCCGGCGGATGCGCCGATCGACAAGCGGATGGCGATCGTCGCCGATGGCTGGGTGCATCCGACCGATGCGTCGATAAACGTCCAACTCGGACAGAGTGCGAAAGAAAAACCGCGAAGCTTAAGTCTCGAAGTCAGGGATGAGAACGGCGCGTGGAAGATCGCGAAAGAGAATCTCGGATTTCCCGCCGGAAAGATGAAGACCGTTTTGATCGAATTGCCGATCGGTGCACGGGCCGTCCGGCTTCGGACAAACATGGAGATTTTCTGGGACAAGCTCGCGTGGGGCGTCTACGAAAACGGCGAAGGGAATCGGACGGCGCGGCTCGAACTAGAAGCGTCCGAGCTTCGTTACCGTGGTTTCTCGGTGATCGAAAAAGCCGACGACTCGTCTCCCGAAAAACCCGTCTACGATCGTATGCTGACGACCGCGCAGCGATGGCGTGACATGGAAGGTTATTTCACTCGGTTTGGCGACGTTCGAGAATTGGTGACGAAGACGGATAATCGATTCGTGCTGATGAATGCCGGTGACGAGCTGGTCCTCAGGTTTCCAGCCTTGCCGGCTCCCGCGGTTGGTTATCGACGCGATTTTGTTTTGATCGGCAACGGCTGGATAAAGGACGGCGATCTGAATTCGGTGTTCTCAAAAACGCTTCTGCCGCTTCCGACCCACGCGTCGAACGATTATTCGAAGCCGCCGACGACGCTTGAGAATGATCCGGTCTACCGACAGCACAAGGCGGACTGGCTGAATTTCCACACTCGATATGTCTCGCCCGATGCGTTCCGCAATGCGTTGCGGTGAGAAATGCATCGCGTTAGTCTAAGATGTCTGAGCTTAGCGAATATTTCTTGTGCTCGTGAATTCCGAGGTTCGCTTTATTACGAAGTCATCGCTGAATTTAAGACCTTTCTTGTTTCGTGTTCTTTTTCGTGTGGGTTCGTGTGATTCGCGGTTTGCTTTATGAAAGCCGAACCACTAAACACACGAAACACACGAAAACGAACACTAAAGACCTCGAAGCACACGAAACTCAACGAAGGTCCGCGCCGCTCTCCAGCTCGGGCAGTAATCCGATGAAATCCCTCACAAAAGTCTTTCTCGCTCTACTTCTCGCAGCACTGCTCGCGACGCCTTTCGTTTTACGCAAGATCTATCACGAGGATGGATCGGCGAAGGCCGACACCAAAACGGCACTCGATCGTTACGGTTTCTATTTTGAAGAGGTCGCTCATGCGAGCGGCGTAGATTTTGTTCATACCGCTCCGACGCTCGACTCCAAACTCGACCACATCATGCCGCAGATCGCATCGATGGGCGCGGGTGTTGCGGTCTCGGATTTTGATCGCGATGGCTGGCCGGATTTTTATCTCACAAACAGCGGCGAGGAAAGCATGAACGCGCTCTATCGCAACAATCGTGACGGAACTTTCACCGACGTCGCCGGCGAGCTCGGCGTGGCGGATGTGAACCGCCGCGAGACAGGCGTTTCGATGGGATCAGTATGGGGCGACTACGACAACGACGGTTTTGAAGATCTGTTTGTTTACAAATGGGGCAAGCCCGAATTATTTCACAATGACGAAGGCAAGGGCTTTACACGCACGACCGATGGAGCCGGTTTTCCCGACTGGATAAACGCGAACACTGCGCTCTGGTTCGACTACGACCGAGACGGCTTGCTCGATCTTTTCATCGGCGGATATTTTCGCGAGAACCTGAATTTGTGGAAGCTTGAAACTACCGAGATCATGCCCGAGAGTTTCGAGTACGCAAACAATGGCGGGCGGAAATATCTGTACAGGAATCTGGGTGCGGGGCGCTTTGAAGAAGTCTCCGAAAAGATGGGGATCAAATCGAACCGCTGGGCGCTCGCGGTCGGAGCGGCCGATCTTCGTGGTACGGGCTATCCCGATCTTTTCATTGCAAATGATTACGGCGTGTCGGAGCTTTATTTCAACGATCACGGAAATCGATTTGTCGACGTGGGCGAGACGACCGGAGTCGGCTTCGCGCCGAAGAGCGGTATGAACGCGAGCTTCGGTGATGTCATGAACACCGGGCGGCAGAGCATCTACGTTTCGAATATTTCGGAGCAGGGTGTCCTGCTTCAAGGAAATAATCTGTGGATGCCGAGAGCCGCGACCGCCGGCGAGGATTTGAAATTCGACAATGTTGCGTCGAACTTTAATGTCGAACTCGGCGGCTGGAGCTGGGGAGCGCAATTCGCCGATCTGAACAACGACGGTAACGTCGACCTTTTCCTGACTAACGGCTACGTCTCGCTCGAAAAGGGCACGAACTATTGGTACGACTTTTCGAAGGTTACGATCGGCAACAACACGATCATCGGCGATGCGAAAAATTGGGCCCCGATGGACAATCGCAGTCTCTCCGGTTACCAATCAAAACACGTTTGGCTAAACGACGGAGCCGGCCGATTCAGCGATGTCGCGCCGATCGTCGGCGTGACGGAAACATACGATGGCCGCGGTGTCGCGGTCGCCGATCTGTGGAACCGGGGCGTGATGGATGTCATTGTCGCCAATCAGCGGGCGCGTGTTTTGATCTACAAGAACACTGTTCGAACTGAAAACAATTGGATCGGTTTAGAGTTGGAAGGCTCGGCCAGCAACCGAAGCGCGATAGGAACACAAGTGACAGCGTTTTGGAACGGCCAGCAGCAGACCAAAGAAATTCACGGGGGCATCGGCTTCTGCGCGCAAAACGACCGTCGTGTGTACTTCGGTTTCGGAAAGACTGATAAGGTGGATAAGATCGTAATTCGCTGGGCGTCGGGTAACGCTCAGACTGTTGTAGAACCTGAACTAAATAAAATTCACACGCTTATAGAGTAGGCTCGAAAGTAGGGATCCATGATCGTTCTATTCACGGGACTGTTCGAATAGATGACAAAGGCAAATAGATGAGCGCGGTTGCGACAGACACCGAGGAGATAAAGACGAAACCGGACAGCCCCGATCGGATGCCGGCCAAGATCTTCGGCATCGATGCGCGATTCATCGCGCCGATCCTGATAACTCTGATCCTGCTCGTTGGCCAGTTGTCGTTTGGAATTCTGGAAAGTTATCCGAAGACAGTGCTCGCTATCTTGACGGCGATCGCGCTTGAGTTGGTTTTAGGCAAGGTGATTAGCGGCAAGCTGCCGCATCTCGCGAGTGCATATATTTCCGGTATCAGTGTCGGGATACTTATCCGCTCGCCATTCCTCTGGCCTTTCGCACTCTGCGCCGCGATCTCGATAGTTTCCAAATACGTTTTGCGATGGCGTGGCCGGCATCTCTGGAACCCGTCGAATTTCGGGGTCGCGGCGATGCTGTTTCTCGCTCCCTGGGCGGTTGCGAGCTTGAGTATCCAGTGGGGCAATAACATCTGGCCGATGCTAGTCATATGGGTCCTCGGCTCGATCATCATTTACAGTCTCCGCCGATTTCACATCACACTGACTTATGTCGTCGCGTTTCTCGCGTTCAGCTTTCTCCGCAGCCAGTTCACCGGACATTCTTTTCTCGCTGAGGTCGCGCCGATCACCGGCCCGATGTACCAGCTTTTTATTTTCTTCATGATCACCGATCCGAAGACGACGGTGCGATCGTCGAAATGGGCGCAGTGCGTAGTGGCATTCCTCGTTGCGGCGGTCGAATGCGTTTTCCGAATCGGGGAATATGTACACGCGCCTTACTACGCTTTGTTCCTCGTTGGTCCGATCACGAACGTGATCGACATACTGTGGTTATCGAGAAGGACGGATTCAGGCAGCGAGGAGGTCGCTGCCAGCGCGACCTAATTCTCGAGATCGCTGGCCAGTTCTATTTCGGCACCGTGCGCGGTCTTGAAATAACTCACGATGAAAAGTATTCCCCACACCAGATCGAGCGCTGCGCCTCCGACGATCGATCCCTTCACGCTGCCCGACCAGTAGAGACAGAAGGTCGGGATCACGAACGCGAATTTCTCGAGGATGGCGGCGAGCATAAGTGGCCGGTACTTGAGCGGGTCGACCGCGACGATCAGAAAGACGATCTGAAATGCGAGAGCGACGCCGATGAATCCGTAATAATATTCCGGATGTGTGATGGGCGGTGGGTTGTCCGCGCCGGTTTGCTCAAGCAAGAAGTACAGCGGAACGAGCACGAGAATGCCGATCGTTCCGGCGGCTGCGAATGAGTACCGTGCAAATCTCATAATCTATTTTTCCTGTCGCGCGAGCATCATTCGCTCGACATATTTTGCGATGACATCAGCCTCGAGATTGACCGGATCATTCGGAACAAGCTTCGATAAGTTCGTCAATTCCCACGTCTTCGGTATCACCGCAATATCGAAATATGTGTCTCCGAGTTCGGCGATCGTCAGGCTGATGCCTTCTACGGCGATCGATCCTTTGTAAACCAGATACTGCGATATCTGTTTCGGATAACTGATTCGCACGGTCCAAAAATCTCCGTGATGTTTTGCCGAAACAAACTCGCCGCGGGCGTCTACATGGCCCTGCACGATATGGCCGCCAAGCCGGGTTGCTGGTGTCACGGCCCGTTCGAGATTTACGTGCGAACCGACTTTTAGATTTCCGAGTGTCGACCGATCGAGCGTTTCCTGCGAGAGATCCGCGGCGAATGAACCATGCTCGATGTTCAACGCGGTGAGACAGACGCCGTTCACAGCGATCGAATCACCATAGGAGGAATCACTCGTTACGACATTCGCCGAAACAATCATCCGCGCTCCGCCGTCGATTGCGATGAGCGATCGAACAGTGCCAAGTTCTTCGATTATTCCGGTAAACATTAATTAGTGGAGTTCGTCGTTGAGCGTTTCGTCCGCACTTTATTGCGAAATTATATGCACGCGGTAAGATGATTGTAAAAGCCCAATGCCTGAAGCCACAGAGCCCGAAAACTTACCGCCAAGACTTCTACGGAATCCCGAGGGCGGTATCGACAACAACTCACTCGCCGATGTCGTCGAGTGGTTTCTCAATTTCGACGAGAGAACGTCTCGAATTCGTCATCCATATACTGAGGAGCTCTTCCAATGGAAACAGCATGACGATGTCGAGAACGGGGTCGGGATCTATCCATTCGAGAACGCCGAGGCACGATTTGCGATCGGCGTATTTCAGGCTCTTCAGGAAAATAATTCGGAACCGCTGTTGGGTCTATGGCTGTCGGATGTGCTGGCCGCTCTGCACGAGTCTCGAGAAACAAAGACGGAAATCAGTGAGGCTAATAAGCTTGACGCCGATCCTGACGCGCTTGCGATCGAGAAGGCGGAGAAGCTGACGACGAGGGCTGAGAGACGTTTGTATTTGACCAGCTGCTGGTTGGAACAACTGTGCACTGCCGAAGCCCGCGTGCTCGGCTGGGTATACCAGGAGATTTACGGCCGGCCCTACACACCGTCGTGAAAAAAGTTTAAAAGTTTAAGAGTGAAAAGGTGAAAAAGTTTAAAAGTGAAAAAGTTTAAATGTGAAAAGGTAAAACCTGGACGTTCAAGTCCATGTCTCCCCTTTAAACTTTTTCACCTTTTCACCTTTTCACTTTTAAACTTTTTCACGTTATTACCGGAACGCCTCGCACTGACGCATATCGCCGGATTGCATACCTTTCGCAAACCACTGCATTCGCTGCTGTGATGAGCCGTGCGTAAACGAATCCGGCATTACAGCTCCCTGGGTCCGTCGCTGGATCGTGTCGTCGCCGACGGCTGAGGCGGCACGCATCGCTTCTTCCGCGTCACCTGCTTCGACCAATCCCTTCTGTTGCGCATGATATGCCCAGACACCCGCGTAGCAGTCAGCCTGCAATTCGAGCGCGACCGAGAGACGATTATTCTGCCCCGCCCGCTGTACCTTACCCATCGTGCCGAGGAGATTCTGAACGTGATGTCCGACTTCATGAGCGATGACGTAGGCCTGGGCAAAATCTCCCGGGGCCTTGAACTGCCGTTTCAGCTCCTGGAAGAAATCGAAATCCAGATACAGCTTTTGATCGCCGGGACAATAGAACGGTCCCATCGCCGCCTCGCCATATCCGCAGGCCGAAGGTGTCTGTCCGCTAAAAAGAACTAGTTTTGGCTGTGCGTAACGGACGCGTGCCTGCTGCGGGAGAATCTGGCCCCAAACATCCTCGGTCATTTTCATGATGGCGCTAACGAATTGCTTGTTCTCGTCCGCTGGTTTATTTACCGAATTGCTCGCTGAGCCCGGCTGTTGTTGTACCTGGCCGGTCTCCGCCGGCAGATTCTCAAGCAACTGCCGCGGATCCACACCGCAAATCAAAGCCGCCACGGCGAGTATGATCACCCCGATCCCACCGCCACCGATCGCTAATCCGCGACCGCCTATTCCCCGTCGATCCTCAACATTTGAGCTCTGGCCGTAATCTCGCCACCGCATATGTTCTTAACCCTCCCGATTCCCTTGACGTCGATCTAAAGTGTGTTTGAATTTTAGCACCTCGGGTCGCGCCGACGAAGTCTAATTATCTCTCGGGGGTTGACAGCACCCTTTCCGCAAAATCTTGACAGGTGTGAAGTTAGAGGCATATGATAAGACCAATCAGGGGTTAGTTTTTTCTTTCGACGCGTGTACAGGCAAAGGAGGCAGTGATGATCAAACTAGATATCGTCAACCATGTTGCCGATAAAACCGGTGTTCCGAAGCAAAAAGCGGAACAGGTAGTTGACTCGCTATTCAACGCAATGAAGGAAGCATTGGCGAAGGGTAAACGAATCGAGCTTCGCGGCTTCGGGGTTTTCGTCGTTAAACCGCGTAAGCGCGGTGTCGGGCGAAATCCGAGGACCGGAATGGAAGTACCGATCCCGGCCGGTAAGACCATTAGATTCAAGCCGGGTAAAGAACTGTCGGCAAAGGCAATCAAGACCTAGAATTTTTAATCATTTTGATTTTTCAAAAATCGTGAATCGCAAATGCATCATCTGCGGTCTACGATTTTCTTTTTGAAGGCTATGGCGACCGAACAGATATTTATGCCACGCCAGTCGATGCGGCCGACGGCTCGGACGTGGATCCTGCACTCACTGCTCTTGCTAATAACACTCGCGACCGCGACGATCTCCGGCGTTCTGTTTCCCTTTGGCAGCATCGATCCGTTTCCCGTGGCCGATCCGCAGAGCTGGCCCGAGCTCTTGAATTTTGTCTCGACTCTGCCGTTCCGTTACGCCGCCCTTATTGCGACTGTTGTCCACCTCCTTATCACTGATCCTCAGTACCTGATAAACGGGCTATCATTTTCGCTCTCGCTGATTTTTATTTTGATCTCGCATGAGATGGGTCACTACGTCGCGTGCCGGATCTACGGCGTCGATGCGACCCTGCCATTCTTCATACCGACGCCGCCGATGATAGGGCCCGCGGGAACGTTCGGCGCATTTATTCGGATCAAGTCGCCGATGCCTTCGCGAAGAGCCGTGTTCGATATCGGCGTCGCCGGGCCTATCGCCGGGTTCATTGCTTTGATACCAATTGCGATCGTCGGAGTCGTCGGAATGCAGCCCGCGTCGGCAAGCCAGCTTGCTGTTCCCGGCGGGCTCGTGTTTGCCGATCCGCTGTTTATGCGGATCGTCGGAGCAATTGTCGGTAACGACCCTACGGTCGGTGTCGGCAATCCGTTTTATTATGCGGCCTGGGTTGGCCTACTTGTGACCGCTTTGAATTTGATACCGTCGGGGCAGTTGGATGGCGGCCACGCGATTTACGCCGCACTTGGGAAGGAGGTGCATTTCTTCACCGGTCGGATCGCATTTGTCCTCATGACCGGGCTGGCGATAGTCGGTTTTATCTATTTCAACAGCCCAAGCGGATTTCTTGTCGCCGTACTCTTGGGGATCATGCTGCGCGTAGGCCACCCCGAGCCGTATGACGAAACACCGCTTGATAGGAAACGAAACGTGGTTGCGTTACTCACCCTTCTTATTTTCGTTTTGTGTTTTGTCCCGTTTCCGATCCGGATCAACTAGTGAGTGGTGAATAGTGGACAGTTGATAGTTGATAGTTGATAGTTGATAGTGAGGAATGCGAAAACGCTCGAGCAACCTCGAGCGTTCTTCAGTTCGTAACGATTCACGATTCACGATTCACGATTCACGATTGACTATTCACTATTAACTTGCTTCCGGGAGCATTCCTTTTATCTCTCTTACCATTCGCTGGACATCTTCCTGCCCGTCGAGCGCGATCATGAAAAAGTCGTAGCTGGTCTTGAAGCAAACCATTCCGTTTCCGAAGAACCAAACGCCCTCGAGCAGCGGATTGCCGCCGATGATCCAATCGATCGGGGCTCCGGTGATCGTCTTCGGATTGAAGATGTTCGTCATCATCACCACCCCTGATGCGAATGAGAATGCTCCGAGCAGAGGAGCGCCGATCCGTTTTGCGATATCGCGTTCGAATCTGATCCGTTCCGCTTCGGCTTCGGTAAGTCGTCCCTTTTCGATCAGTTCTTCTTTTCGTTTGAGGAATTCGTTGAACTGCTCGCCGATCTTCTTCACCGACCATGCCGGCAGCGCCGAATTAAAAAGCCAGTGCGAGCTGATGCCCGTGAAGACGACGCCAAGACCCGCTCCAACGGCCATCGAAACACCGGTCGTCGCCGCTTGTAACGGATTTTCCTGGATCCAACCCGACGCACTCGATAAAGATCTCATCGCGGAATCCATTGTCCGAGTAAATCCCGCGCCAAAATTGAATGCACGCGAAACGCGTTTGGCATTTGTTCCGACGGTATCGCGGGCTTCATCGAAAATGCCCCCGGCTTTTTCCGCCGCGACGCTGATAACTTCACCCGCGGCTTTTCCAGCCGCGCCGACCACGTCGCCGGCTCGTTCACTGGCATCGCCAGCAACATCGCGGACGGGTTCGCTCGCGCTCCACGCTTTTTTTGCGGTCTCTTCAGCGGTCTTAAAAGTTTCTTCAGCTACTTTCACGGCGTGCTTACCGACATCGGATTTCTCTGCTTCGGCCTTGATCTTTTCGGCGCCTTTCTGCGCGGTCTCGACAACGGCGCGTGCACCATCCTCGATCTTTTCTTTGAGGCCCAGTTGCTTGTCGATCTCGTCGAACTTTTCCTTGGCATCACGCTGCCATTTCTCAAAACGTTCTTTGTAATCGCTCATCGTTTTGCAAACTCCCGTTTCAGATACGAACCGTTTCGTCCGATTGTTCGCTTGGATGCGTTTTCGCACGCGGCCTTTGTATAATTACCACCTCGCGGATCCAGTGACAAGGTTTTTTCTCCTCGAAAATGGATGGAGCCGTGTGTTAACCTTGGATTTTCATGAGTATTTTATGACGGTTGTAAAGTGTCCGCGCTGCGGAAAGGAAACAGTATTCGAAGGGAATCAATTCCGCCCGTTCTGTTCGGAGAGATGCAAGCTGATCGATTTTGGAGCATGGGCGGATGGGGAGTATAGCCTGCCGGCCGAGAACGCAGAGTTAGGTGATGACGAGATCGCCGAAATCGAACGTGCGCTGGAGGAGAAGCAGCAAAAATGATCTTGTCGTATCTGGCACCAAGCGGCGAAGTCGTCGGCGGAATAGTCGCCGTGACCTTCTTTCTTGTGCTCGCGGGTGCGGCGTATGTCGCGTTTAAGGCGTTGAAGAAAACGGTGAAAATGGCGATCCGGATGTTGATCGTCGGGGTGATCCTCGTCGTCGCCGTTGTCGGGAGTACGTCGCTCTGGTATTTCAGCTCGGACGCAACACCGAAGTTGAAACCGCCGGCAAGCCGGAGGCGGTAGTCAAAAAAGATTGCCCGCGAAAAACGCGAAATAACGCGAAGAACAAAAAGTAATTTTTCGCGTTATTTCGCGTTTTTCGCGGGCAACACTCTCGTTGTCGTAGGACGTTATGGCCCCATCGGAGACCGCTAAGCGCAAAAGAATCTGGCAGCGATATCGCAACCTCTCGCCGACGGTCTTTGCGCTCAGTCTGGTCAGCTTTCTCAATGACACTTCAAGCGAGATCATTTATCCGCTGCTTCCGACCTTTCTCGCTCTAACACTTGGAGCCAGTCCTTTTGCCATCGGTTTGATCGAGGGTTTTGCCGAATCGATCGCCAGCATTCTCAAACTTTTTTCGGGATACCTCAGCGACAAGTTCGGTAATCGAAAACTGCCAGTCTTTCTCGGCTATTCGTTGGCCGCTGTGGTCCGGCCGCTGCTCGCGTTCGTCACGAGCTGGCCGCAAGTACTCGTCGTGCGAATGACCGACCGCGTCGGCAAGGGAATCCGCGGAGCTCCGCGGGACGCCCTACTTGCGTCGACAGTTCCTGAAAACGCTCGTGGCCTTGCGTTCGGTTTTAATCGCGCGGCAGATCATCTCGGCGCCGTCGTCGGGCCGGTAGTGGCGTTCCTTCTGCTGACCTACCTGGCCGCCGATCCGAGCACACCAACGGCCCGTGAATACCAGCAGGTATTCCTCTTTGCGTCGATCCCGCTCGCGCTCGGTTTGTTTGTCATTGTCTTTTTCGTTCGCGAAAAGAAAAAACCCGTCCCCGACCCGGACGCCCTCCCGATCAAATTCTCGCTCCGCGGATTCGATTCGAATTTCAAACAGTTTCTCGTCGTCGTCGCTCTGTTTACGCTCTCAAATTCGACCGATGCGTTCCTGCTTCTTCGTGCCCAACAAACGGGCGTCGCAACGGCGATGCTTCCGCTGCTTTGGATGGTCCTGCATTTCAGTAAACTTTTCAGTTCGATCATCGGCGGCGATCTCTCCGACAAGATAGGCCGAAAGACCCTGATCCTGACGGGCTGGGTGATCTACGCCTTTGTGTATGCGGGGTTCGCCTTTGCGGATTCGGCATGGCACGCGTGGACGCTGTTCATCATCTACGGATTCTACTTTGGCCTGACCGAGGGCGTCGAGAAAGCTCTTGTTGCCGACCTCGTCCCGGAAGAGAAACGCGGCACGGCATTCGGGCTCTACAATCTCGCATACGGGATCACCGTCTTTCCCGCGTCACTGATCTTCGGATTAGTGTGGAGCGAATTCGGTGCGGCCCCGGCCTTTATAATGAGCGCCGTGATATCTGTTGTGGCGTCAATATTCTTGCTGACGATCAAGGCTGAGCGTGTGTAGGGGATGGTTGATCGTTGATCGTTGATCGTCGATCGTGATCATCGATAGTTGATCATTGATCGTTAAGCGGGTTGGCGCGTAAATTAAAAACGCCCGGCGCAAACTTACCAGGCGTTTCATGAATCAATCAACGATCAACGATCAACGATCAACGATCAACATTCTAATCATTCAGCCGTATCGAGCTGACCAAGTTCCTGAAGACCGTATTGTAACGGGAGGACTCGTCACCCGGCGAAACCGTCGCGATGAAAAAAAGATCGCCGCTGCGGAGCTGCGTCGTGTAAACGGTCACGACCTCGGTGCGGCCCGTGACCGAGGAACGCCCGGACAAGACCGTCGCGATCCCGGTTCGGCCGGCAACGTTTGCACGCTGCTGACTTCCGCTCTGCCTGAGGTAGCTGTTGGCCTGAAGCAGCTCGTCAATGTATTCGCGAGTCGTCTGGCTTAGATCGTTCGAATTCGACCGCGCCGCCCCAATCATCGCGCCATGCGTAATTCCCTGGTTTCCATACGCGCCTTCCGGTGCGAGCCATACCTGCCCGCTTGTCTCAAAGTCCCGCCAGTTACTCGGAATATTCACGCTCATCGCGCTGTTCGAATACACGCGGGTCCTAGTCGATGGAAAGGCGACACTCCGTGAATAGTTTCCGTTAGCGATCGGGCTCTCGCTTTGCGACGTGCGGCCACCGCCTGTTCGCTGATAGTCACGCTGTATTTCGGCCATTGTTCGAGCCCGCGGCATGCTGCGAAGGCGTTCCTGAACACGTCGGAATTCCAGAGTGACTTTCCGCGGATTTGGAGAGACGTTCAACTGACTCGCTTCGCGGTTGATGTTCTGGTAACGGTTTCCCGGATTCGGGTGGCTGCTCAACCATTCAGGAGCGCGGCTGCCGCCACTCTGCTGTTCGATCGTCCGAAACATATTCGCGAGGTCGCGCGGGTCATAACCGGCGTTCGCCATGATCTGCGAACCGAGGACGTCGGCCTGCGTTTCGTAATCCCGGCTGTAACGGGTCTGCAAAACCTGAGCACCGATAGCTCCGAGTTGAGCGCCACTCTGTCCGCCAAAGATCGCACCGCCGAGAATCAAGCCGATCGTTCCAAGCTGATTACCAATACTGCTCTGCTTTGTCGCCTGCGCCGTCGCATGACGCAACGCAACGTGACTGATCTCGTGAGCCATCACTCCCGCGATCTCGCCTTCGTTCTTCGCAGCCTCGATCATTCCACGATTGACGTACAACGGCCCACCCGGCAACGCGAAGGCGTTGATGTCACGAGCGTTGACGACGCCAAATTCATAATTGAACGAAGACTGTTGAAACTCTGCCGGGATCGCCGCGACAAGACGCTCGCCGATGCTCTCAACATAACGTTCCGACAGGTTGTCGTTCAGCATCGGGAACTGACGCTGGACCTCGCGCGATGCGTCGCGGCCGAGTTTTACGTCATCCGACACGTTGTATTTGTTCTTCGGCATCGTGATGCGCGTCTGCGCAACCAGCGGAATCACCGCCAGCATCCAGACCATCGCCGCCGTAACGAACCTTTTTCCGAGTGTGAATTTTTTCATTTAACCCTCCTGAATCCGTGCCCGATCGATTCCAGTGATATGCGAAATGCGGGAATCGATCGCTATGTTTGGCGGGAATTTGATGAATGAGCCGGGCGAGCGGTTCGCCGTAATACCATTCGGCTGATGGCCGGCCCCGCCGTTGTGGTCCCAAAATGACCGAACGGCTTACCCTTGACATCGTTACGGTGATCGATCGACGAAATACTACCCGATGTTAACGGGATGTTAATTCCCTAGGTTCATAGCCTAGCCTAAGTCCGGCTCTTCCGTATAATTTAGCTTATGAATTTCAAAACGAAGTTTCTGATAGTGTCTGTTTTTACCTTTTCTCTAATTGGGTTTGCGTGTAGCGGTCAAAAAATGGGTCAGGGCGGCAGCGGTGCAACGACGACGGGAGAGGGCACCTTACGGATTCAGGGTTCCGGCGCAAGTTTTCCCAAACCGATCTACGAGAAATGGGTAAATGAGTTTGGCGCGATAAACCCGACGGTAAGAATTGACTACCAGGCGACCGGTTCCGGAGCGGGACAAAAAGCTTTGCTCGCCAGGACGGCGGATTTCGGCGCCTCGGACGATCCCATGAGCGACGAAGATCTTAAATCCGCTGGCGGCGAGGTGCTTCATATTCCAACCGTACTGGGTGCCGTCGTTCTTACTTACAATCTGGACACCGTGAAGGAACCGCTGAAATTGTCCGGGCAAACGATTTCGGACATTTATCTCGGGAACATTAAGAAATGGAACGACGAACGGATCGCAAGAGATAACCCCGGCGTTACCTTGCCTGACGGCGACATACTGCCGGTTTATCGGGCCGACTCGAGCGGAACCTCAGCCGTGTTCACAGATTTTCTCTCCAAAACATCGCCTGAATGGAAAACCAAGGTCGGAATGAACAAACAACCGAGCTGGATCACCGGCGTCGGCGTTGGGGCGAAGGGAAATGACGGCGTTATGGGACAGGTCAAGCAGACGCCTAATGCGATCGGTTATGTCGAGCTGACATTCGCAAAGGCGAACTCGGTCCCGGTAGCTCGGATCAAAAACAAAACAGGCGAGTTTGTTGAGGCGAATATTGAGACGGTGAAAGCAGCGGCGGGCGTCTCGGTCACGAGTATGCCGGAAGATCTGAGAACTCAAATCACGGATGCTGCGGGCGCGGGCGTGTACCCGATCTCGAGTTATACATATATCCTCGTTTACAAAGACCAGCCAGACGCGGCAAAAGGTAAGGCTCTGGTCGATTTTTTGTGGTGGGCACTCCACGACGGTGAAAAGTTCGGTGCTGAGCTGCACTACGCTCCGCTCCCCGCCGAAGTACTGAAGAAGGTCGAGGCGAAGATCAATTCGATAACCAGTGGTGGAAAAACGCTGAGACAGTAAATTGCCACGAACGGGCGCCGTTGGCGACAAAATATTCCGAACTGTTCTGCTTATTGCGGCCGCGAGCATTCTGCTTATCGTGGCTGCGATATTTGTCATGATGGCGAATAGCGCTCTGCCGACCCTTGAACGATTCGGCTTCGGATTTCTGATCGGCGGTGAATGGAAACCAGCACAGGAAACTTTCGGTGCCCTGCCGTTTATTTACGGCACAGTTGTGTCGTCGGTCATCGGTTTATTCTTATCCGTCCCGGTCTCGCTAGGTATCGCGATCTTTCTGGTCGAACAGGCGCCAAAGAGCATCGCGAGACCGATCGCTTTCATGGTCGAGCTGTTGGCGGCCATTCCGTCGGTGGTGTACGGACTGTGGGGCATCTTCGTTCTCGCGCCCTTTATCCGCAACTACCTCGGTCCGGTGCTTCAGGATAATTTCGGTTTCATTCCGCTGTTTCAGGGCAGACTGACCGGCATCGGTATGCTTACGGCCGCGATCATTCTCGCGCTCATGATCACGCCCATAATCACGGCCGTCGTTCGTGACGTTCTTGAGGCCGTACCGAACACGCAGCGCGACGCGGCGCTCGCACTCGGAGCGACCAAGTGGGAAACGACACGGATCGTTTTGGGGAATGCGGCGTCGGGCATCGCGGGCGCTGTCGTGTTGGGTCTCGGCCGAGCGATTGGCGAGACGATGGCAGTTACGATGGTGATCGGAAACTCTCCGCAGATAACGGCGTCGTTGTTCGAGCCGGCGAACACTATCGCATCGCTTCTCGCCGCGAACTTTGCAGAAGCGACAGACAGGATCTATCTGAGCGCTCTGATCGAGATCGGGCTTGTCCTTTTCCTGGTCACGTTTGTTGTGAATGGGTTTGCGAAGATCTTGATCCTGGGTGTCGCCCGTAGAAACGCGGCTAAGCAAGTTTGATCGACTAATGGCAGAAGCGATAACGAAATTCGGGCAGAGAAGGCGGATCACGAATGCGCTGATGACCAGCCTTACCGCGATTTGCGCGCTTTTCGCGACAGTGGTCCTTATCTTGATAATTTCCTACATCGCGGTCCGCGGAATTTCGTCATTGAGCGTCGAGTTCCTGGTCGAAACTCCGAAGCCGGTCGGCGAAGGCGGCGGTATCGGGAACGCGATCGCCGGATCGGCGATGATGACGCTGTTGGCGGCCGTTATCGGTTTGCCGGTCGGTATCGCCGCCGGAGTTTATCTTGCAGAGTATGGGAGAAACTGGTTCGGAAACACGGTTCGATTTGTCGCCGACACCCTGATCGGGATCCCGTCGATCATCATCGGAATTTTTGTCTATACGCTTGTCGTTCTTCCTATGGGCCGTCAGTCGGGGCTCGCGGGCGGATTGGCACTCGCCATCATCATGCTGCCGATCGTCGCCCGTACGACCGAAGAGATGATCAAGCTCGTTCCGAACTCGATGCGCGAAGGCGCCCTTGCGCTCGGTGCACCTCAATGGCGCGTCTCGTGGAACATCGTGCTGCCGGCGGCGGCATCGGGGATCGCGACCGGCGCGATGCTTGCGATCGCTCGTGTGACGGGTGAAACCGCGCCGCTCTTGTTCACGGCGCTTAACAGCAGGTTCTACAATTTTTACTACGACCAGCCAATGTCATCGCTGACGGTCCAGATCTTCAACTACGCCACGGGTCCGTTCGAAGTCGAGCACGCGATGGCGTGGGCGGCGACTTTGATATTGGTCGGAATGATCCTGGTCATCAATATTCTGGTAAGGTTTTTGACGAGGAAACGGTACTAAGCTCTCAGATGAAAACGAAGATCAGCATTTCAAATCTGGATTTCTATTACGGCAAGGCCCAGGCGCTGCACGACATCACGCTCGAGATTCCCGAGCGCCAGATCATAGCGTTTATCGGACCCTCTGGCTGCGGCAAATCAACTTTCATTCGTACGCTTAATCGCATGAACGACACGATACCAGGAGCCCGCGTCGAGGGTGAGGTGATCATAGACGGTCAAAACATCTACGGGCCGGGCATCGACGTTGTTGCACTACGAAGGAAGGTCGGGATGGTCTTCCAAAAGTCGAATCCGTTTCCCAAATCGATATTCGATAACGTCGCATACGGGATCAAGATCAACGGAATTCATTCAAGCAAGGCCGATCTCCAGCAGCGTGTCGAGAAAGCGTTGCGGGATGCAGCCCTTTGGGACGAAGTGAAAGACCGTATGAACACGTCTGCGTTCGGGCTTTCGGGCGGCCAGCAGCAACGCCTTTGCATTGCGCGCGCATTGGCCGTCGAGCCCGAGGTTGTATTGATGGACGAGCCGGCGTCGGCGCTCGATCCGATCGCGACCCAGAAGATCGAAGAGCTTGTCGTCGAGCTCAAACGCGACTACACGATCGTGATCGTTACTCACAACATGCAGCAAGCCGCACGCGTATCGGACCGTACCGCCTTCTTCATGCTGGGAAAGCTGGTCGAATTCAACCCGACACAGAAAATGTTTCAGAACCCGGACGAGAAATTGACGGAAGACTATATTACGGGGCGCTTCGGGTAGGAGTTGGTCCTTCGTCATTCGTCGTTAGTCAATTGGATAGACTACGAGAACCAAGGGACGAGAGACGATGGACAAAGGACAAAGGACAAAGGACAAAGGACACAGGACAAAGGACAAAGGACAAAAAGACAACGGACTATACGCTCTATGCTAGGATAGAAAAAAAAGATGGATCACCGGATCATTGACGAACAACTAGACCTATTGCGTGACAAAATTCTTTTGCTTGGCGGAGCGACAGAAGCCGCGGTGCAGCGCGCAATGCAGTCACTTGTCGAGCGCGATAGCGAACTTGCGCAGCGGGTGCTTGATGAAGACAAGATCATCGATCAGATGGAATTGGAGATCGACCGCCTGAGTATCGAGATCATCGCCCTTCAGCAGCCGGCGGCACACGATCTCCGGTTTGTCATCTCAGTCGCCAAGATCACGCCAATGCTGGAGCGTATCGCGGACCATGCCGGCAGCATCGCCGAAGCGGCAATAATCCTCAATAACCAGCCGACGATAAAAAGTTACGTTGAATTTCCGATAATGGCGCAAACGGCGGCGGAGATGCTGCGTTCTGCCCTGGACGCCTTTACGAATGAAGATTCGGCGGCGTCGCGCGAGATCATTGAGCGCGACAAAACGATTGACGAGGCTTACCACCGCGTCTTTAGTGAGCTTCTCGCGATGATGATCGAGAATCCGGCGGTCACGACCGGAGCGGCCCACCTCCTTTTCGTAGCGAAACATCTTGAGCGGATCGGCGATTACGTAAAGGATATCTGCGAACTAAACGTCTATTTACGCGAGGCCGCGTTCATCAAGCACCGCTACGGTTCGCCGACGATTCCTGCCGAGTAACCATCGGCACCTTTTCCGATCATTTCAGTTTTACCTTCAGGTTGAAACCCAGCGCGTGGACGTCACCGGGGCGGCCCGAACGGTTCTTTCGCCAGGTGTAATAGAACTCGCCTGATAATTTGTCCGTAAACTTTTTCGCGATACCAGGGGTCAGGTCGTTACGGGACCAATGCCCGGCTGTAATGTCGTAATAGGGCTCTTCCGAAATGAATGGCGCAAACAGTTCCTTACCGTCGCGTTTGATCGGCACGCTGAACGTAAATTTATTTCGATACCGCACGGAGTCGGAACGCGAATTACGTACCCGATACTCGACTCGATTCCGGTCCTTGATCGCGAAGTTTTTGAACTTATAGTTGTAAGTTACATCGAAGCGCATGCGATGTTCGAACTCGCTGCGTCCCCGAGCCGGCTGCGCCGCGATATAAAGATAAGTCGGCGAGAAGTTGAAATGCTTGTTCAGCACGAGGTCGAAACCGCCACCGATGCGTTCGTCGACCGGGGCCAGGCGGTTTTGGCCGAGACGAAGCGACGTGATCAACAGAAGTGACAGCCGATCAAAGCTCTTGCCCTTGGAATCCTTGTCCTTGACGACCGGTAGAGAGAATGTCGTTTCATGCCAAACCTGCAAGTCGGTGTCGGGCGGCGTGCTTTGACCCAGTACGGCAATGGCCGGAACAAAAATTAGCAGCGTCATGAAAGTTTTGGTTAATCTCATCGTAAGAAGTCTATAAGCCCTTTGTTAATTCTTCACCCGCAAGACAGGTCAAGTTAACAACTCGTTAACACCGTGTTAAGAAAGTTGAGCCGGTTACCTGCCGAAGCACTCCATAGACAAGCCGCGCCCGGCTCAGCTAATATCTAACTCACTTCAAAATTTAATGTTTGACGGGAGATGATCTCTATGGCATTTAGCTTATTGCCCCGCGAAGATGTGTATTTCGAGCTTTTCACACAGATGGCCGGTAAGATCGAGGAAGCCTCCGCGATCTTGACCGAGATGCTGGAGACGCCGGACGCGGATTTTGTATCGTTCAAGACACGGATCAAGGACGTCGAACACGCGTGCGACGAGCTGACGCACCAGATCACGAACAAGCTCAACAAATCCTTCATCACGCCGTTCGACCGCGAGGATATATACACGCTCGCCGTCGCGCTCGACGACATATGCGACTACATCGACGCCGGCGTTCGGGCCATCGTGATGTACGACATTCGCAAGCAGAACGCCCATTCGCGCCAGTTGGCGAGGATCATCAAGGACCTCGGCGTTCAGATTAACGGCGCCGTGTCGGTCCTCAACAAGCCGAACGGCATCACGGAACGGTTCCGCGAAATTCACCGCCTTGAGAACGAAGCGGACGATGTCTACTTCCGGGCTATCGGGGAGCTTTTTCAGGAGGAGAAAGATCCGATCGCTGTCATCAAATGGAAAGAGTTCTATGAAATTCTGGAGAACGCGACCGACCGCTGCGAAAGTGTCGCGAACATCATCGAGAGCATAGTCTTAAAACATAATTAGTTCGTCGATCGTTGATCGTGGATCGTTGCTTCAGACAACTTGTCTTCACCACCATCAACGATCCACGATCAACCATCCCTATGGACGGACAAACAGCCGCACTTAGCCTCGTAGTGCTGATCATCGCAATCGCACTCATTTTCGACTACGTGAACGGATTTCACGACGCAGCGAATTCGATAGCGACGGTTGTGGCGACGCGCGTTCTGAGTCCGGGTGTCGCCGTGATGTGGGCCGCGTTTTTCAATTTCATCGCGTTTGTCGTTTTCGGAACTGCGGTCGCGAAAACCATCGGCGGCGACATGGTGAACATCGCCGTTATTCCGGGCAACGACCAGCTCTTTGTTCTGCTTGCTGCCGTTGTCGGTGCAACAGTCTGGAATTTGATCACTTGGTATCTCGGCCTTCCAACATCCAGCTCGCACGCCCTCGTCGGTGCGTACGCGGGTTCGGCAATCGTTTCATACATCTGGCACTTCGGCTTTTACGGCGTCGAAACTGTTCTAAAGGCCGCTGGCTGGATAAAAACTCTGACCTTCATTGTTCTGTCACCGCTGATCGGAATGGCGCTCGGGTTTTTTCTTATGGTCGCGGTCTACTGGATCTTCCGAAGGGTATCGGTAAACAGGATAGACAAGGGCTTTCGTATCGGGCAGCTTTTCTCAGCCGCGGCATTTTCGCTTGGTCACGGCGGCAACGACGCCCAGAAGACGATGGGTATAATCACGATCGTTTTGGTCGCCGGAGGTTTTCTGCAGGCAATGCCCAACGGAAAGCTACCGGAAGTGCCGCTTTGGGTGGTACTTGCGGCCCACGCGGCAATTGGATTGGGAACACTCTCCGGCGGCTGGCGGATCGTGAAGACGATGGGCACGAAGATCGTCAAGCTTCAGCCCGTCGGCGGATTTTGCGCTGAGACCGCCGGCGCCGCAACGCTGTTTTTCGCGACGTTTACCGGCATCCCGGTTTCTACTACACATACCATCACGGGTTCGATCGTCGGCGTCGGAGCCGCCAAACGACTTTCTGCGGTCAAATGGGGTGTTGCAGGCCGCATCTTATGGGCCTGGGTTCTAACCATCCCGATGGCGGCTCTCATCGCGGGTCTTACCTACGGCGTCGTACTACTCATCGAAAAACTTGCTGGGGTCGCATGATACTAGAACCGCCGAGACGCAGGTTCTTCAGCGCCTGATTAAGTCCAAGAACAGCTTTCGCCCAGTCACCTTCAACACAAACAATCAGTCTAATTCTCCTAGCTCCGCGTCTCCGTGCCTCTGCGTTTGATTCCAATCTCCGAAAGCGCCATGATTTTATTGATGTCAGTCGTAACAGAACAAATCAGGCCGATCGAAGATTTTCTCGTCATGACAGACGAAGAGCTGGCCGCGCAGATAGAGGCAGCACGCGAGGCTCTCGGGCCGCGAGTTGTCATTCTAGGCCATCACTATCAACGAGACGACGTCGTTCGTCACGCGGATTTGACGGGTGATTCGTACCAGCTTTCGGTAATGGCATCGCAGACCGAGGCCGAGTACATCGTGTTCTGCGGCGTTCATTTCATGGCGGAGTCGGCCAATATCCTCGGCAAACCGACGCAGCGTGTGATCCTACCCGATCTCGGCGCCGGTTGTTCGATGGCGGACATGGCGACGATCGATCAGGTCGAAGATGCGTGGGAACAACTTCGCGATATCGGCGTACTGGAGCAGCGCGTCGCGCCGATCACATACATGAATTCGTCAGCCGCGATCAAGGCCTTTTGCGGCCGGAACGAAGGCGTCGTCTGCACGTCTTCGAACGCGGTCCCGCTCTTCGATATCTATCTCAAACAGTTCGACAAGATGTTCTTCTTTCCCGATCAGCATCTCGGGCGAAACACGGGCGCCAAGTTCGGTATTCCCCTCGACAAAATGGCGCTCTGGAATCCGCACGAAGAGCTCGGTGGAAATACGGAAGAACAATTGCGCGAAGCTAAACTGATCCTGTGGCGCGGCCACTGTTCGGTGCATGGCCGATTCAAGCCGTGGCATGTCGATAAGATTCGCGACGAGATGCCCGGTGTGCAAGTTCTCGTCCATCCCGAATGCATGCGCGAGGTTGTCGAGATCAGCGATCTTGACGGATCGACCAGCTTTATCATCAAGACGGTCGAAAACTCGCCGTCAGGGTCGAAGTGGGCGATCGGGACGGAAGTAAATCTCGTGAATCGTCTTCAGCAGCGTTTCCCGGATAAGGAGATCCGCCTGCTGGCACCCGACCTCTGCATGTGCGCAACGATGTACCGGATCGCGCCGCCTAACCTTGCATGGGCGATGGATAATCTCGTCAACGGCGTTGTCGTGAATGAGATCGTCGTCGACGACGAGACGAAACATTTTGCCGGCATTGCGCTCGAGCGTATGATCTCGATGACGGAAAAGAAGGTTTAGGAATTTTCCCGCGAAATACGCGAAAAAAGATTTTCTCATTTTCGCGTCTTTTCTCGTATTTCGCGGGCAGTTCTTCATTATGGCCGATCTAAGAGACAAATTGCCCGACAATACGGCGGGTAAATTTTATGTGGACAGCCAGTGTATCGACTGCGATGTCTGCCGCGACACCTCGCCTTCGAATTTTCGCCGCAACGACGAGAACGGCTACTCGTATGTTTATAAGCAACCCTCCAACGATGAAGAGCTTGCCCTCTGTGAAGAAGCGTTCGATGCATGTCCGGTCGAAGCGATCGGCGATAACGGCGCATTCAAGACCGCAGGCATGAAATGACTAGCAAGAATAGATTATCGAGCCCAACGCCCTGATCGAACAATCCGCAATCCAAAATCCAAAATCCAAAATCCAAAATCCAAACTCCAAAATCCAAAATTGAAGGGGCTTGCTTTATCCCGCCAAGTCCAACAAAATATTTGAAAGGAGATAATGATGACCGAAGGCTCGCGCGCAGCTCGTATCAAGTGCCGGGAAATAATGACGTCGTCCGTCAAAACCGCAACGCGCGACATGTCTTTACGCGACGCGGCGGCGATCATGCGAGATGGCGACATGGGTTCTATCCCAGTCGTTGAGAACGGCAAACTCGTCGGAATTGTGACCGATCGAGACATAGTTGTGCGCTCCATAGCCGAAGGTAAAGACGCCTCGTCGCCTGTCGGGGAAGCGATGACGACAGAAATATTTTCTGTTAAGCCGGACGATTTTGTTTTTCAGGCGATCCGCATGATGGGCGATAAACAGGTGCGGCGCATACCGGTCGTGGATGACGGCGGTGGACTCGCCGGGATCATCGCGATGGCAGACATTGCGCTCGAGATGGAAGACGAACGCGAGATCGCCGAAGCACTCGAAGAGATCTCGAGCGGGAGCGCGTTTTGGAGTAAGAAATAGTGATGGGTGATGAGTTATAAGTGATAAGAAAGGCAGTTTCTTCCTTATCACCTATCACTCATTACCCATTACCCACACCATGGCAAGATCATTCAACCGGCATTTTCAATTTCTCGGCTCGTCGAAGAATGTTCGTTCGGGACAGCTTTGGCTTCCGGCTGCCGATGTGTATCAGACGCCGGAGGGCTGGCTTGTGAAGGTCGAGCTCGCGGGTGTTTCGGTTGAAGACGTCGAGATCGATATCCAGGGCAACGCGCTATACATCGCCGGATGCCGGAAAGATCGTTCGTGCGCCGCGGGTGTCTCGTTTCACCAAATGGAGATCACTTACAGCCGCTTCGAAAAGACATTGACCTTTCCGGCGGTGATCGAGGGCGCCCGTATAGAACATAATTTCGAAGATGGTATTTTGATCATTCGCCTCTGGAAGGGCGAATAAATTGCGCCTTTGCGACTTTGCGGGAGAACAGTTTCCCGCAAAGTCGCAAAGTCGCAAAGTCGCAAAGGCGCGAAGAGGAACAAGGGAGTATATGGCGGACGAGACTACAGAAAACACGGGTGCGGTCACGAACAAACTGCCGCAGCAACTGGAGATAGCGGTGCTCCCGCTGCAGAACACGACACTCTTTCCGGAAACGGTCGTGCCGCTGGCGGTCGGTCGCGAGCGTTCGATACGCGCGGTCGAGTCGTCGCTTGCGACCGAAGAGAAGCTTCTCGCGTGTGTGACGACGAAGACCGAGAACGTGACCGGCGACGAGGCAAAGTACGACGACCTTTACAAAGTCGGAACGATCGTTAACGTAAAACGCATGATGCGGAACGACGGCTTGATGCAGCTTATTGTTCAGGGCATCGACCGGTACGAAGTGAAGGAATGGCTGACCGAGCAGCCGTACCTCAAAGCGCGGGTTGAAATTTTGCCTGAGCTGAACCGGGTCGATGACGAAGAGATCGAGGCGCTCAAACGAAATATTCAGCAGATGATCCAGCAGGCGCTGGCGATGCTGCCGCAGGTTCCGCCTGAGATGCGCGTTGCGGTGATGAACCAGCAAGACCCGGTACAGCTTTCCTATTTTCTGGCGTCGGTGCTTGATTTAGGCGTTGAGACGGAACAGAAGATGCTCGAATCAGGTACCGTCGACGGATTGCTGACACTGACGCATGCGGCCCTTGCGCGCGAGCTCGAGATCATGCAGATCCGGTCGAAGATCGCGACCGAGGCGCAAAGCGAGATGGACAAATCGCAGCGCGATTACGTTTTGCGCCAGCAGCTAAAACAAATTCAGAAGGAACTGGGCGAGGATGAAACTGGCGAAAAGGCCGAAGCCGAGCAGCTGCGGGAGCGCCTTGAGACAGCAGACCTGCCCGAGGATGTCCGCAAGGAAGCGGAGCGTGAGCTAAAGCGAATGGAGGCCCTTCCGCAGGCCGCACCGGACTATCACGTCATCCGAACCTACCTCGAATATGTGATCGAATTGCCTTGGAACAAATCCGGCGAAGAGCGGCTGGATCTGAACGAGGCGCGAAAGATTCTCGATGAAGATCACTACGGCCTCGAGGACATCAAGGAACGCATCCTCGAATCGCTCGCCGTCGTAAAACTGCGGCCCGACGGTAAATCGCCGATACTTCTTTTTATAGGCCCTCCGGGAGTAGGTAAGACGTCGCTGGGACGTTCGATCGCACGTGCTCTGGGGCGCGAGTTCGAACGCATGTCCCTCGGCGGAATGCGTGATGAGGCTGAACTGCGCGGCCATCGCAGAACCTATGTCGGAGCGATGCCGGGCCGCATCATCCAGGCGCTGCGACGTGCCGGGGTGAACAATCCGGTGATGATGCTCGACGAGATCGACAAACTCGGCAACGACTATCGCGGGGATCCGTCAGCGGCGCTGCTCGAGATACTTGATCCGCAGCAGAACAATACGTTTCGCGATAATTATCTCGATCTGCCGTTCGATCTTTCAAAGGTTTTCTTCATCGCGACCGCGAACCAACTTGGACCGATACCGATGCCCCTTCGCGACCGCATGGAGATCATCCAGCTCGCCGGTTACAGTGATCGGGAGAAGCTGAACATCGCGAAGCAGTACCTGATCGCGCGACAGATCACTGAAAATGGACTAACTCCTGAACAGCTTGAGATCGCCGACGACGCGATAAATCTGCTGACCGCCCGATACACGCGTGAAGCGGGTGTGCGACAACTCGAGCGAATGATCGGGAACCTGGCGCGGAAGGTTGCGCTCAAGGTGGCCGAAGGCGGGACGGAAAAAGTCAACATCACAGCTAAAGACGTCAAAGAGTTTCTCGGGGCTCCGCGATTCTTTCCCGAATCGGCACGCGAAGAACTGCCGGCCGGCGTCGCGACCGGAATGGCATGGACCGAGATGGGCGGTCAAGTTTTGTTTATCGAGGCTACATTGCTTCCGGGCGGCGGTGGTCTGACACTGACGGGCCAGCTCGGCGAAGTGAGGAAGGAGTCGGCACAGGCCGCGCGCAGTTACCTGTGGGCACATGCTCTGGAGTTTGGAATCGATGCAGAGGTGATCAAGCAGAACGGGGTGCATCTGCACGTGCCGGCCGGAGCGATCCCGAAGGATGGTCCGAGTGCAGGCGTGACAATGGCGTCGGCGCTCGCTTCGGTTTACACAGGGCGGAAGGTACGCTCGGATACGGCGATGACGGGTGAGATCACGCTGTCGGGTTTGGTCTTTCCCGTGGGTGGAATTAAGGAAAAGGTTCTTGCCGCGCACCGGGCGGGGATTCGGCGAATTATTCTGCCGGCGCAGAACGAATCCGATACTGAAGATATTCCCGAAGACGTTCGCAAAGAGCTTGAGATCATCCCGGCAACGCGTGTCAGCGACGTTCTTCAAGCGGCTCTCGGTTCCGACGCCGACGATTCCGCGAAACCTTTCGTAATTCAGCCGAGCGATGGGGGCAAGGATCCCAGCGAACGGCTGATCGCGAAGGAAAGGAAAGTCTGATTGCTATCTAATTGCGGGCGCGTTTGAATTCGGGATCGAGTTGAATCGCTCGAGCGAAGTGCTTTTCCGCGAGGTCGTTCATCCCCACATTCTGCAATCGCAGCCCGAGTATCCAGTAAAAGAGCGGATCGTTTGGGGTCGACTCATCGGCCTGTTTTTCGTAGGCGGCTGCCTCGGCCGTTATACCTGAAATATACGCGGCTCCTGCCAACAGGTTGTTCGCCAGCGGGAGTCCGCTGTTGCTTCGAAGCGCATCCGTCCAGCTCGAAACAGCTTCATTACGGCGACCGAGCCTCCATAACGCCTCACCCTTTTCCTCTCGTGCTGTCACTAGGTCCGGGCGTTCCGTCAGAGCCTCGTTCAAATTTTTCAGTGCCTCTTCGGGGCGTCCCATACGATTTAGGATCGCGCCGCGATAATAAAGACTAACGGCTCTTCCCTCTCCGGTTTGATACTCAGTCGCGCTGTCCAGCAGGTCGATCGCTTTCTCAGTGCCGCCGGACAAATATTCAAGCCACGCCACTTTAGACAATGCTTCTTTGTTGACGAACAATCCGGCATTCCGAGCAGTGTGAAAATGTTTCTTCCCGTCGGCAATGTTTGCTACGTCGGACGGACTAAGCCACCGAACCGGCTTTGTCCGAGCAAGGGCGAGTTCGTCGGGAATTTGAAGTCCCTCATAAGCGGCGGCGCCCGCGCGTTCGTGATAACGAATGTACCCGCTGTGAGCATTCAGAGCTATCCACGCCACAGCGAAACTCAAAAATGTCCATCCGGCTTTTTTAATCACGCCTCCGGATTTCAACGTCCAGCGATGGAACGATAGGTCACTCGATCGGATCAAACGCCACGTTTGCATCGTGAGAAAGGTGGTGACGATCGAGATACCAAGCGCCATCAGCATTGGCACAAGCTGGTAGACGTCCCATACGGCAAAAAAACTCAGAGCGAAAACGCTGGCGGCCGCGATCTCTTCGGGCCAGGTAAGGGAGTAATTCGGTTTCGGATGTTGGATTTTGGATTCAGGATTCAAAATTGCCCCGGATGCGACTGCACCAGATTGTGGCAAATTTGAACCTGTCGCCGGCGAGCTACTACTCGAGTTTTTGGCTACCGCGATCGAGGGTTTCCCGAAACCGAAATACAAAGCGTCATTCGGACACACACTGATACAGTCCATGTGCTTCATGCATCCTGGATCGATGACCATCCCGTACGCCTTTACCTCCGCGTGGACCTGGACATTGGCCATACACGTCGCGGTGCAATGCCCACACTGATTGCAATCATCGGTGACGCGTATCTTTCCAGGCGCAAACTTGTCGGCGATTACGAAGACCCCGCCATACGGACAACCGTAGGTACAGAATCCTTTCGATCCCAAAAAATAGACGGTCATGAATCCGCAGATGAATAGAAACGGAATGGCGACGGCGACTGTCGGGAATGTTGCCCAGTATTCGGTAGTGATCAGGTGGTTTGTGAATTGTGGAAAGAGTGCCGCGTTCGCCGGCTTGGCGAGGTAGCGGGCGACGGTTGGCCAGACGAACATATACAGCGCGACCATTAGCGGAACAAAGATCAGCAGCCGTGAGCGGAACGGCCGAGGCTTCACACCCAACTTTTTCATCAGCCATGCGCAAAAATCCTGCAGGGCGACGATGTGACATCCCCAACCACAGACGAAGCGACCAAAGATGAGCGTCGCCAGAATCGCCAAAGTAAAAAAGATGAAGCCTGCGTTGATGGCACCGTTCTGCAGCGTGTACATCGTTTCAGACGGCTCGATAGGCGATATTGTCCGGCCCATCAGCCACCATTGGACGAGGTGTGCGATCATCAGCAGATATAGAACGATGAGCGAAGCGGCCCTCCATCTGCTAGTGCGGGATTCGCGAATTCCACTTTTCGGAGGCGTAGATTTCTTGAGGATGGGGAGATTTACGATCCGTGTTTCCTTGCCTACGCAACCACTCTTCATAAAAATTAGTGCCAGGAGCTCACATGAGAATCGGGTGAACGAATACTATACCGGACTTGATTAAACGACCCAAAAGAGTGTAAAAAGAATGCTACTTTAAACGGCGCCCACTAACTTGGAGCTCATCACCTTTTGCATAGCCCTGTGGCTGAAAACCTAAAAACTGGACCTTAAATTATGTTGAAGACAATTCTCGTTGCGTTACTGCCGTTGCTCGTTTTGTTTAGCAACGGTTCCGACCGTTCATTTAATAAAGTTAGCCAGAATACTGACCAGGATACCGGAACGCTCGAGAAGATGATCGTAGCAGAGGGCAGCGTTGCTATGGATCTAAACTTCGACCGGCTCAACGGGACAAATACTCGTGGAAAAGAACCCGGGTCGAACACATTGCGTTTTGACATAGAGCGATCGTCTTTCTTCAAGGTTCTCGTTTTCAACGGCGAATTTCGAGGAGCGTTGCCCAGCTCAATGGAAATTATTCCGCAGAATACCGCCAATCTGCCTGCTAAGTTGAGGGACTCTTACACCCAATTGGTTGTCGAGAGCATGCCGTGGGGAGACTCCTACGACCTGGTGATTCGCGACGGGAAATCAGGATTTGCATTTTTTAACGTTGAGGGGCATCAGTATGAATACAATTCTGGCAGCCGTGTCCTCAGCCTTCAGCTCGGACGACTGTTGATCTCGAATGAATTCGCGGCGGAACTCGGGCGCCCCTCGGACGCCGGATCGGTGATCGGGCAGATCTCGATCAACGCCACAATGCAGCCGATCGAGGTGACCCAGGTGGTTAATGGTGAGGTGCAGTCCTCAGAGATGCCGTCGATCAGACCCGAGAACGGAACTGTACCGGGACCCGATGTCGTCGTTGGAGATCTTACCGGTCTCGCCCAATTCGGCAGCAGCAGCGGAACTCAGGTGGGCCTTGCGGTCGGGACCGACTCGTGCAACTACGGCGTTGAGAATCTTAACTGGTTCGCCAATCCCGCCAATGACCATCCGACCATTCCGCAAAACCTTTATCGAATGAGCGGAGGTGGCACGAATGATGAGCGCTTTGAACAGATCGGCCAATCCAGTGTCAAACACGCCTTTACCGCGCTAATGGGTAATATTTGCAATCTTGGTTGTAACGGTGTCGGCGGTTCAAGGCTCGGCTCCGGTTGTTCCGATCCGTATTCGGCAAGCTTGAATTCCGGTCCAAATCTGGGTTCGCGTGCTTGGATAAATCCCTATACCGGTTTTTATCCCCGCAACGATTCCGCTACGCCCAATAACAGTCACACGGGTCATACACACCTCGGACCGTCGCATCGAATATTGACGGAGATCGCAGACCTCAGTACGACATTGAATCCCGGCGCATCTTATTACGCTGAAGGACAGTACGTCACACCGCATGAGTATGCTTGGTGCCAGTCGAATCCTACTCAGTGCAATATGAACAACAACGTCTCGTACCGAAAGTATAATGTTACCGGCACCGGAAGCCCGTTCAGCTTTACTCAGGCTGGAACGACACAGCGGGCAAAGCCAGCTATCAATGCGTGGACCGGTGCGTCGTTTGTTTCGATCGAGCCCGCGCCCTTAGCGGATGGAATCGCCATTATCGGTTACAAAGTCACCAACCCTTCACCCGGTGTTTGGCATTACGAGTATGCTCTCTATAACCAGAACCTTGATCGCGGCATTCAGTCGTTCAGGGTGCCTACCGGGAGCGGCGTCAACCTAAGTAATCTCGGATTTCACGCTCCCCCGCAACACCCCGGTTGGACCGCTGATGGTACGACAGGGAATGCTGGGTTCAGCAGTGCGCCATGGACCCCCGCGCAGTCCGGTTCTTCGATCACGTGGAGTTCGGAAGCTTTTGCCGTGAACGATAATGCGAACGCGCTAAGGTGGGGAACAATGTATAACTTCCGCTTCGATTCCAACCGCCCTCCTCAGATGGTTGACGCTACGATTGGTTTCTTCAAGACCGGCAATCCGATGACGGTCCGCGTTCAGGGGCCGACTCCTGCAGTCGCCTCGAATGTATCGATTTCAGGCCGTGTGACGAATCAGGGTGGCCGCGGGCTCGGAGGCGTTTTTGTGTCGCTCACCGATTCAGGCGGGAATACGCGGATTTCGCTGACAAATCCTTTCGGATACTACGGTTTTTCAAATGTTCTCTCGGGTCAGATGTATACGATCGGTGCATCAGCCAAACGCTATAACTTCCCGCCACCGGCGATGGTTACGGTAAACGACAATATCACTAACCTTGATTTCGTGGCTCTTCCATAAATTGCCTATCGTGACCTGAACGTGGGCGGTCTTTCGGACCGCCCTTTTTCATTTCGGAAGCCGGCTTTCGTCACCCGCCCGGGGCGAACGTCAATTTGTTTTCCACTTGTGAAAAAAAATCGTAAAATCCCGTTGTTACAGTAGAAAAACGCTGATGAAAGAGTGTATGCTTATTCACTAGACGTTTGGGGTCCACAGTCACTTCAGAAAATCATACCCGAGTAGCGATGTTTGAGGGCGGCGACAACTCTTCCAAGCAATAAGAACCCTCTGAATCTTGCGTTCAGAAGTAAGAATTAAAAAATGGCTTTTAAATCACTGTTTAGTCTATTTTCGAGCGACCTTGCTATCGATCTCGGAACAGCAAATACCCTTGTTTATGCCAAAGGGCGCGGAATTGTAGTTTCCGAGCCTTCGATCGTTGCGATCAATAAGGTGACGAATCAGGTCGAAGCGGTCGGACGCGATGCAAAAGAAATGCTCGGCCGGACGCCCGGAAATATAGTCGCGATCCGTCCAATGAAGGACGGGGTCATCGCGAATTTTGAAGTCACCGAGAAGATGCTTCAGCACTTCATCCGGAAGGCCCACAACGGAAAGTCCTGGGTACGACCAAGGGTCGTGATCGGCATTCCGTCTGAGATCACACAGGTAGAACGTCGAGCGGTCGAGGATTCGGCCTATCGAGCAAAGGCCTCTGAAGTTTACCTTGTCGAAGAGGCGATGGCCGCCGCCATCGGCGCCGGCCTTCCGATAACCGAACCGCACGGCAATATGGTCGTCGATATCGGCGGCGGAACTACGGATATCGCCGTCATTTCGCTGTCGGGCATTGTCTATTCACGCGCAGTACGCGTTGCCGGAAACGAAATGGACGAGGCCATCACCCAATACATCAAGCGCAAATATAATTTACTGATCGGCGAACGGACATCCGAGGCGATCAAGATCGCACTCGGGAGCGCCTTCCCACTTGATGAGCCGCTCTCGATGGACGTTCGCGGCCGTAACCTTATCGAAGGCATCCCGAAAACGATCACGATGACTGACGAGGAGATTCGCGAAGCTCTCTCGGATGCGGTCTCGACTATTATCAATGCCGTCCGTGTCGCTCTCGAACGAACGCCGCCTGAGCTTTCGGCGGACATCGTCGAACGCGGCATTGTTCTCACCGGCGGCGGCGCACTGCTCAAAAATCTCGACAAACGTCTGATGATCGAAACCGGATTGCCGGTCGTGATCGCGGATGATCCTCTCTCCTCAGTTGTTCTGGGCACTGGAAAAATGCTCTCGGACATCGAACTTCTTAAACGCGTTAAGTGGGACAATTCATTGATGACAGGAAACTAACGTAAAGGAGAAAGGAGAAAGGAGCAAGGAGAAATTTTTCTGCCTTCATCCTTTATCCTTCCACCTTTATCCTTCAGAGAATGGTTGAGCGTAGTCAACAAGAAGTATGGCGGATGACACCTTGGCTGGTGATAGTTCTGCTTTTGGGGAACTTTATGTTGATGGCGTTCGACGCTCGCGAGATCACGTCGGGCCAGCGGATCATTCGCGTCTGGTCGCAGGCGGCGGCCGACTTCGTCCAATCACCCGTCACAAGTGTATCCTCCGGACTTTCAAACTACTTTAGTTCGATCTCAAATCTTCGATCAGCGCAAAGCGAGAACGACATTCTAAAGCAGAGGGTGCAGGAGCTCGAGCTTGAGATCAAAGGCAAGGAAGATCTGACTGCCGAGAACGATCGCCTCCGGTCGCTCCTCGATTTAAAAGAGAACAGCAAGCACAAAGTGCTGACGGCCCGGATCATAGGCCGCGACCCCAGCATCTGGTTCGACTCGTCGATCATTAATCGCGGCAGTTTGGACGGCGTAAAACTAAATATGCCGGTGGTTAGCGACGGCGGTTTGATCGGACGCGTTACCGCTGTAGGCCCGCTGACGGCGCAATTCGATCTGGTCACACGAGATAAATCTGGTGTTGGCGGTGTTGTCGGAGAGATCGGCACGTCCAACGTTCTCGGCGTCGTTGCCGGTACCAGTAAGCGCGATCTTGTCGAAATGAGATACGTTCCGGGAAGTGCGAACGTGGAGGTGGGGCAGGTAGTTTATACGACAGGTCAGGATGGAATTTATCCGGCAGGCCTGAAGATCGGTGAGATCGTCGAAGTTCGATCGGGCTCCGCGACCGTACCACACCAGATATTTATCCGGCCGAGCGCCGCGATCAACTCGATAAAAGAAGTTGGCGTTTTGCTTTACGAGCCGCCGGCAAAAGTTGAATTTGACCAGAAACTTCCTAACGCAATAAAGGACGCCAAGAAGTAGCAGCGGATGGAAAATCTCAAGATCACAATCGCATTGATCGTCGCGGTCCTGCTTCAATGGACTCTGCGGAGTGTCGCCGAGCCGCTTGCCTACATAGATTTTCCACTAATTATCGTTGTCTACGCGGCGCTCCAGCGCAACGCCATCAAGGCGATCTTCTTCGGCACTTTTGCGGGTATAGCGGTGGACGCTCTCAGCGGCGGCCTTCTCGGAGCGAACGGCTTCTCTAAAACCTTGATAGCATACATGGTTTCCGAGCTCGCCCGTCGTGTCTACATGGACAACCTTTTGCTCCGCATCCCCGTCATAGCCGGAGCATGTTTTCTGGACGATCTGGTCTACTACGGAACGCATCGATTGCTCGGCCAGGAACCTGCCGGCGAGGCCTTAGTGATCATCTCCTACACTCTTATCGGCACGACGATCGCGGGTACGATTATCTATCTGATTCTTGACTTTGTCCTGAGCGAGAAAACGCGGCCCAGGCGACGCGAAATGTTCCCTGCGAGGCGGCAGACGCGGCGACGCAATCCTATCCGCCTAAGTAAATAAGAAGGGCATATGAAGCTAAACGAATATTCACAGAATCTCGGGGCACGGATCGGGACGATACAGATCGTCGCGTTCGTACTCTTGGGAATTCTTGGAGTTCGTCTTTACTACCTGCAGGTCGTCAAAGGTGAGCACTACGCTGAACGGGCTGAGAACCAGCGAATTCGTCACATCCCGATTCCCGCGCCGCGCGGTGTGATATTTGATCGTAACGGAAAGATCCTCGTCGATTCGCGGCCGACCTGGAATGTAGTCTTGTCGAACGAGCCGATCAAGAAAATCGACGTCACTTCGCGTGTTGAAGAGTATGCGTCGGGACTAGATCTCGAGCCAAGCTTTGTTGTCGAAAGACTCGACCTCATCAAGAAACAAAACGAGTTTGAGACGATGGTGTTGAAGGAAAACGCGACCATCAAAGATATTGCGTGGGTTGAATCGCACTCGCTCGAATTCCCCGAACTCCGCATCGAGAACCAGCCGCAGCGTTTCTATCCGCACGGAACCCAGTTGGCCCATGTGCTCGGCTATGTCGGTGAGATCAGCCCGAAACAACTTGAGAGCGACGAGTGGAAGGAAAAGGGGTTGAAGGCCGGTGACATTATTGGCAAGGGCGGGCTCGAACAGTATTACGATGAATTTCTTCGCGGCAAGCCGGGTTACCGGAAAGTGATCGTCGATAGTCGCGGCCGTGTTCAAAGCGAGATCGGTATCGTGCCGGCGCAAGGAGGCCAGGACATGGTTTCTACCATCGATCTTGACCTTCAGATGGCCGCTGAACAGAAGCTGGCTGAATCAGCGTCAAAACGAGGCGCAATAATCGCGATGGATCCGAATAACGGAGAAATCCTCGTCATGGCGTCGCTTCCGTCCTTTGATCCGAACGTCTTTGTAAAGGGGAGTAAAACAACGGAGGGCCGGAACCAGATCGCCGCGTACTGGCAGGACGAGAAGCGACCGCTTTATAACCGGGCCATTCAGGGGCGCTATCCACCCGGATCGACATGGAAGATCCCGGAGTCCGTCGCGGCGCTGCAACAGGGCGTGATAACGGTGAAAAACTCGAACTTAGCCTGCGGCGGAGGCATTCAGGTTGGAAATAAATTTACGCGATGCATGGGAAGCCACGGCACGCCGCCGCTGTCATACGCGATTACCAAATCTTGCGACGGCTATTACTACCGTCTCGGATTGAAAATGAAGATCGAAGGCATGATCCAGATGATCGAGACCTTCGAGTATGACAAGCGAACCGGCGTCGATCTTCCAAACGAAAAGGTCAGTCAGACGCCGAAGAGTTGGAAGCCGATCATAGAGAAACGCGAGGGACGTTGGAGCGACATTCGGACTGTTTACGCGTCGATCGGTCAGGACACGGTGGTCGTAACACCCGTCTCGATGCTGAGGGCCGTCGCGAGCATCGGCGTGCATGGAAAAATGTACATCCCGCATTTTCTCAGAGAGTTTCGGCCCATCGGAGCGGTTGGAGAGTTAGGCGACCTGAATTACATCGAGCCGCGTGATGGCTTTGGGTATGAGGGCCCGGAACCGAAATTGATCGAAATGACTCCAGAGCAGGAAGAGGTCGTCGTACACGGTATGTGGGCAGTAGTTAACGGCGGAGGAACGGGTGCCGGAATTCGTATCCCGGGATTCGAGATCGCCGGTAAAACCGGAACCGCGCAGGTCGCGTCGCTAGGTAAAGACGTTGGTGCCAACAAGGACCACGCGTGGTTCGTCAGTTTTGCCCCGGCGTATAAGCCCGAGATCGCCGTGATCGCTCTCGTCGAGAATGTTGGTTTCGGCGGCAGTCATGCGGCACCGGCGGCGAAGGGCGTTTACGAGGCCTACATGGCATCCAAGGGCATAAAGCCACTTGAATCGGCGACGTCCGCCACCAATGTCAGAACCTCGGCACCCGGGACGCATCCGATCGACTGAGAACGGTCAAGCATGGTAGCAATAATCGAAAAACGAGATCTGCGTGACTTTGACTGGCTGACCACGTTCCTGGCTATCGCAATCGCATGCTTTGGGATCTGGCAGATTCACAATGCCCTGCCTAGCGAGAGTTATTGGACCAAGCAGATCATCGGCTTATGCATCGCCGTCGTCGCGTTTATCGTCATCGCTTTCAGCGATTATCGTCGCATCATCGAACTGGCTCCTTTTTTTTACGGCTTTGGTTTGGTGCTGCTTGCCCTCGTCTTGTCGCCATTGGGTGTCGAAGTGAACGGCCAGCAAGCGTGGTTGAAGCTGCCGGTCATCGGACAATTTCAGCCGTCCGAGTTCGTAAAGATCCCGACCGTCCTGATGCTTGCCAAATATTTCGGTGCGCGTAAGTCAGGCTCGCTGAGCGCCCGTGAGATCTTGGTTGGCGTTGCGATCCTCGCGGGACCGGTAGGATTGATCATGCTTGAGCCGGATGCCGGCCAGGCGATAACGTATTTTCCGATTCTCGCTGCCGTTTTGTTTTTGTCCGCGGTTCGAATCCGTTACGTCGTGCTCGCACTCGTCGCGGCGGTCGTGTTGATCCCTGCTACTTATTACGTCGGCGTCAGGTCCGGTGCGATCAAGCGGTATCAACAGGAGCGCATCAACGCAGTTCTCGATCCTGAGAGCGTCGATCCGCGAGGCTACGGGTATCATACAATGCAGTCCATTATAACGGTCGGCAAAGGCGGACTATCGGGAATCAAGGGCGATCCCGAAACATCGCAAAGCGTGCTCAAGTTTTTGCCCGAACCGCATACAGATTTTATTTTTGCCGTAACCGCCGAAAATACCGGCTTCATCGGATGCGTTTCGCTCCTTATCGCCTATGCCCTGCTTCTTTCGCGGCTCATCGCCGGCGCGCGCTCGGCCTCGGAACGCCCGGGCATGCTTGTTATAATGGCCATTGCGACCGCAATGGCGTTTCAGATATTTATCAACGTAGGAATGACCCTCGGATTTTTGCCGGTGATCGGCGTCCCGCTGCCGCTGATGAGCGCCGGACTGTCGGCCATCCTTTCGACGTTTATAGCGATCGGCTTTGTCGTCAGCGTAAAGATGCGAAGGTTTGTGAATTAGGTCCAGAGTGCGCGATTTCCCGCGTTTCTTCGCACAGAAGATCGCGATAAGTCGCGCACTCTGAACGCATGATGTTTTATGGCTAGAGAAAGAAGAATTGTCGAACGAGAAGTCGGGTCGGCGGCGGCCGACCGAAGCTGGTCGTTCACCCTTACGTGGCTCGGCATGTCCCTGTTGCTCGCGCTCTCGGCGGGCGCCCTGAGCGGCATTTTGTTTTCATATTATCTAAATAATTCTCGCTACTCCGTCGAAGTCTCAGCGCTTGCGACCTATCGACCGCCGCAGGTGACAACCATTTACGCCGATGACGGAGAAACTGTTCTCGCCGAGTTCGCGATCGAGAAACGCATTCCTATCCGAGAGCAGGACATTCCGCAGAATGTCGAAGACGCACTGATCGCCATTGAAGACAATCGTTACTACGATCACATCGGCATCGACCCGTATCGGATCGTCGGGGTCGTTATCAAGAATCTCACCGGTGGCCGACTCGAGGGTGGTTCGACGATCACCCAGCAGCTGGCAAAAAATCTTTTCTTATACAAGGATCAAACCTATTCGCGCAAGGTCAACGAATGGGCAGTTGCGCTGCAGATCGAGCGGCTTTATACAAAGCGTCAGATCCTTGAGATGTACATGAACTACGTCTTTCTCGGAGCCGGTGCGTATGGATTTGAGGCTGGCTCGCGCACGTATTTCGGAAAATCGCTAAAGGAATTAAGTCTTGAGGAAGCCGCTCTGCTTGCCGCGATTCCAAAGTCGCCCGAGTATTCGCCGACGCGGAACATGGAAAAGGCGAAAATGCGCCGTGACATCGTTCTCGACCAAATGGAGAAGTACTTTCCCGAGCGATATTCCGAATCCGCCGTCGACGCTGCTAAAGCCAAGCCTATCAAACTTGCCGACACGGCTTACTATCAGGCTCGGCCTAAATCGACCGCTTGGGATTATCCCGTCGAAGAGATCCGACGATATTTGGAAAACGAGTACACGACGCGCGTTGCTCAAGGCGGATTGAAAGTTTACACGACCATCAATGTTGAGGCCCAGAAGATCGCGACAAAAGTCATTCGGGAGCGCCTGCGCTCGTTCGATAAGGGACGACGGTGGCGGTCAGACTATCAGAACATTCTCGTCGACGCCGACAATCAGCCGCTGACGGACGAGAAAGAGATCACAAATAAACTGGCATCGTACAAACACGCCGACTGGTATGGCGACGAGTATGGCGAAGGTGAGTACATCAAGGGTCTGGTCGTAAGATCGAACCCTGCGGCCGATGAAGTCGGCGTGCGGTTCGGAAAGTATAAAGCGGTCGTCACTGCGGCTGATATGGGTCGAAGCGGAAAACGTCCTCGGGAAGAATTAAAGGTAGGCTTCCTCGCCGAGTTTTTGGTGAAGAAAGTCGATAATGAACACCAGATCCTGCAGGTCGAGTTATCTCAGGTACCGGAGATCCAGGCTGCGCTGGTGTCGGTGAACGCTCACACGGGCGAGATCGTTTGCATGGTCGGCGGCTACGATTTTCAGACGAACAAATTTAACAATGCGACACAAGGGTTGCGGCAAACCGGTTCCGCATATAAACCGTTCATATATACCGCGGCAGTCGAGGACGGCATGACACCGGATATGCTCGTCAGCGGTGCTCCGATCAAACGCGGCGGATGGATGCCGCACAACTATGACGGAAGCACGAGCCATCCCAATGTGCCGTTGAAGATCGCGTTGGCGAAGTCCTACAATCTTGCGGCCGTGCATCTGCTGGAGCAGGTGGGAATTCAGGCCGGGGCGCAGATGGTCAGGAGGTTCGGAATTACCAACCCGATGGCCCCGAGTCTGCCGTCTGCTCTCGGAGCCAGCGAAGCTTCACTTTTGGAAATGACCTCCGCGTATTCTTCCTTCCCCAATAAAGGCGTTCGGGTTGCTCCGCATATGATCAGGAAGGTCTATAGCCGCGACGGGACGCTTCTCGAGGAGTGGAAAAATACAACTTCGAAAGTCACAAGCGAATACGTAGCATTGACGATGGTCGGGATGATGCGCGGCGTGACCGCAGGCGGCGGAACGGCTGCCGGAGCCCAGGCCGGAGGCCAACCGCTTGCAGGCAAAACAGGAACCGTTAACGATCATACCGATGTCTGGTTTATTGGCTATACGCCAACCTATGCGACAGGCGTATGGATGGGAAATCCGGAGAGGAAGGAGAATCTAGGTGGGAATATGACGGGTGGTCACGGAGCCCTCCCGTTTTTCAACGCCTTCATGAATCCCTTCATGAAGGACAAACCAAAGGAAACCTTCCCGAGTCCGCCTCCGATTCCGGCGGAGATCAAGACCTTGATCGAGCGCAACAAGCGCGAAGAGCTGGAGAAGCTTGAAAAAGCAGACCAGGCAGCGATCAAGTCGGGTGCGACGGCGACCGAGGAAAACACACCGGCCGGGGCGACGAAGGATCCTGCGGTGACAAGCGGTGCCGATGCGCCGAGTGACGGATCTGATGCGCCGAAGACAAATCCGGCTGGGGATAATCCGCCGGTGACGAAACCTGTGATCACCCAGCCGCCACCGCGTAATCCGGAAACGCCGCCGGCTGATGTCCCTGAGGGCAAGAAGCGAAAAGGGAAGAAAGGCGACGGATAGACTGAAAAGAAAAGAAATTACCTGAATAACATCCGTCGCACGTCACCGTCCTGGTCGCTCGATAGAATTATTGAATTACTAAATTAAGACATTACGAAATTAAGAAGCAAGAAAAAGAAAGGCCTGTTTCTCCACGAGAAGCAGGCCTGTTCTTTGCCTTTTAATTTCGTAATTCTGTAATTCCCTAATTTGATAATTTTCGGAGGGTTATCCTTCAACAAACCGTCCCAGATAATACGGTAGCATCTTCCGCCACCAGGGCCAGTCGTGACCGACATCGTGGCCCCACAGCTCGAGAAGATGCGGGATTCCTTTTGAATCGAGTATCCCGGAAAGCTCACGGCTGCGGTCGGGCGCCTCGTATGAGCCCTGGCCCGAGACGATGACGATCGAGTCGGCCTTTTGAAGTCGCGGCAGATGATGATCGTCGTTAAGATTCTTCAGATACATCGCCGGATTATTGAAATATACGTTGTCGTCGTAGAAGCCTTTGTCGAGATAGTTGTAAATATCGTAGCTGCCGCTCATCGCGATCGTTCCGCGAAATTCATCCGAGTGTTTAAAGTATGTGTTCGCCGCGAGAAAAGCTCCGAGGCTCGCTCCAGTCGTCAGCGGCCGGGCATCATCGCCGCATTCGTTGCGGATCAATGGCAGAACCTCTTCCATGATGTAGCGGTCGTAACGCGCCAGCATTTCGACCTTCCACCCCGGATGCGATTCGCGATTCAGCAAGCTGTACTTGTTTACCGAGTTGATCGAATACGCGCGGATCTTGCCGCCTTCTATAAGGTCTTTGATCGCATCAACCAAATAAAAGCGCTCGTATTCGAGATAATCGGCCGCCGCCGTCGGGAACATCAGCAGAGGATAACCGGCATGCCCGTATGCCACGAGCGGCATTTCCATGTTTAGGTTGTGGCTGTACCAGGAAGTTGTATCTCGTCGCATAAGATTCGTTGGCGTTTGAATAAACGAGGTTAAGAAAAATCGGAGGAGACTGCAACTATCCGCTACGAACTATCAACTACCCACTGAATATTCAGTTATTAGTTGGTAGTTGATAGTGGTTAGTTTTTTGACGGTCTACTTGGTGATCGTGATCTCTCGCGTCGTCGAGTTGTAACCACCGTTGTCGACGAGTCCCCCGTCTTCGTCCACAAGCTCAAGCTTGATCGTGTGCTTGCCTGTCGTCCAACCCGACAGCCACGTCGGCGACCATTTGTCGATATAGTTTGCCTCGCCTCCGTCGATCGAATAACGAACGCGATAATTTCCGCCCTCATCTTTGAGCTTTGCATTTGTAAGCCAGAAATCGATCATGATCGGATCACTTTCGGCAGCCTTGTACTCGCCTTTCGGACGGCTGTATGTCAGCAAAGGCTTCGTCGCATCGACGGCGCCCGCTGTTGAGTTCTGCATGTCCTTACCTTCGGACGATACTGCAGCATTCGAATTCGACATCTGCTGGCCATTACTTGTCGTCGCGGGTTTGTTCGCATCCGCACTGCCGTTCTTGACGGTAAATTTCACCATCTGGAAAGCGCCGGCGTTCTTATAGCTCTCGTGCCACGGCCGCGAGGGGAAGACCCGAAGCGTGTGCTCGCCGTCAGCGACGTTGCGCAGCTCGAACGGAGCACCGTCGATCTCGTAATACGCTTCGTACGGCTGATTGTCGAGGATGACGTGGATATGATTGCCCATCTGCGTCGCGGGATCTTTGTGCGGCTTGTAGCCTTTGAGATCGCCGGTAAGAGTGAGTTTAACCTTCACAGTCGAACTGTTGACCGTCGAGTTCGCGGCAGGTTCGACGATCTTTAGTGTTGGTTCGGCTTTGTCCTGCTCGCCACGCGAAGCCATCATGTCCTTGATGCGCTGCGGCGCGTCGACGACAGTCAGTGTTTGCGTCGCGGGTGAAGAATTCGCCGCATTCGTTGCGTTTGAAGAATTGGTGTTGTTGGCTGGCGCCGTTCCACACGCTGACATTGAAAATGAAATTACCAAAAGAAGAAATCTGAATCTCATAAACATACTCCTAAACGAAAAGGCGGAAATCCGAGCGGTAGCGAGGGTGTCTAAAACGTGGCAGCCTCTAAACGGACACACTTCCTACCGGTCGTGTTTCTGCCTGTGCTGCCGGCGCTGATCTGTAACCAAAAACGTCCGCAAAATTCTCTACGATCCTATCTTCGACTTCAGCCATATCAATATCCCGATCCAGCAAACGGTTCATCGATGTTACCGGCTCGCCTTCGCAGGCAATGATCCAGTTGTAATAACTGAGATCGGTATTTACGTTCAAGGCAAAGCCGTGCGTCGTGACCCATCGCTTGATATGAACGCCGATCGCCGCGATCTTGCCTTCGGCCGTGTGAACGCCGGTCAGACCTTCGATCCGGAATGCTTCGATGCCGAAATCAGACATCGTCCGGATCAATACTTCCTCGAGGTCTCGGACATATCGATGTACGTCTTCGCGATCGGGAGAGAGCGAAATTATCGGGTACCCGACGACCTGCCCAAGCCCGTGATAGGTCACTTTACCGCCGCGGTCCGTCTCGAAGACCTCGACACCCAACTTCCTTAGTATTTCGGCCGTCGCGAGCACTCCTTCGTTCTTAGAACGCCGGCCGATCGTGAATGTATGCGGATGTTCCAGCAGCAAAAGATAGTCGCTCAGGCGGTTTCCAATAACGTCGCTTTCGAGCTGCTTCTGCAACTCGAGAGCTTGCGCATAGGCAACCCGACCCAGCTTGCGAACCTCCAACGATCTCTCCGACATACCAATATGATAAAATGTTCAACACTCTTTGAACAGGTGGGAGGACGATGAAGATCACAAGATATTTGTTTTTAGCATTCGCGATTGCGGGTTTGTTTTCGATCGGAGCTCAGGCCCAACGGACCAAACGGCCGGTCAAGCGAACGACCGCTGCTCCGAAAACCTCAACGGTGCCGCCGCTGGATGTAAGGGCGGCACGGGTTAAAGTATCCGACCAATTTGAGAATGTAAAAGCCTTTATTCAGCGGCTTGGGCCGGTTGCCCGGGCGATCGAAGCTCTCGACGCAGAAGCAAAGACCAAACGGGTGAGTAAACAATCGCTCGATAAGAATGCGGCCGACAAGCAAAAAGTTATTGCTGCGATCCGAGGCCTTCGCGATGGGATGGAAAAGCTCGAATCCGAGTTTCGCGTTAAGGCGAATTTGAAAAAGTATCTGCCGACGATCCAGGGCATATCCGAGCTTGCCAGTCAGTCGGAAACATCGGCGATCGCCGGCAACTTCGTGGGGGCCAACGAGCCTCTGCGAACTGTCCAGCAAAAACTTGCTGACACGCTGGCAGCGATACCGAACGTCGAGCTGTAACAATTTGCGATAGCGTAAATCGGCGGACTCATCCACGTGAGTCCGCCGATTCGGTTTTCCGTGTTCTTTGTCTAAGGTTTTGCGTTGGGCTTCAACAACGACGATGTTGGAGGCTTTGCCGGATCGCAGATTTCCGTCGTTGCAGCTGAACTCAGTTTTGGCTCAAATAATGAAGCGATTCCTAGTTTCTCGCGGATAAATTTCTCCGCATCGGGCTGAATGAGTTCTCCATTTACGATCGGAGCCTTCTTTGTCATCACCAAACCGTCGGGCTCCAGCTTTCCAACTTCCAGAAAAATATACCAGGGCGAACCCCAGTTACGGCTATCGCCTGTACCTTTTCGGTAGTCATAGTGAGACGTGGTTTGCTTCGCAGTCCGCGCGTCCGACTCCCACACCACAGGAAAACTCAGTTTGTACTCCGCGATGTGCGTCTTCATCGAATCTACCGGATCGTACTCGCCAACCGCGATCACGTCGAAGCCATTGACCTTGTACTTGTCGTACATCGCTTGCACAAATCGCACGTCATGTTTCCAGTTAGGACACCACGGCGCAAAATAAACGACCATGACCAGCTTTTTGTCGGACGTGAATTTCCGCAGGTTGACGTCTGATCCAGTCTGAACGTTCTTGAATACCCAATCTTTGTACTCGATGTCTTTCTCGACGATCGGCGATTGCTCGTTGCCGCCTTGGCCACGGGCTAAAACTAATGCTGCAAGAATGAATATAAAGGCGAAAACGAATTTCATCGGACTTCTCCTGATCACAGATAAGGCTAGTCCTTCGGATGATTTTCGGCAAGGTTTGAGTTGTCGGAAGACTAATTTCCGCTGTGAACCGCACTCCGGCCGAATCGTCGTGACCAGTAGGAGATATTCAGATAGATCCCCGTTGCGGCAGATAAAGCCGAGAGGCCCGAGAATAAAAGAAGTAGAACTGATTGCCAGCTTCCCGCAAAGAAATAAAAATGGGCCTCCCGAAAAAAGCGGGTTTTCCATGTCGGCGGTTTTGAAAAGGCGGCTTCGCCTGTCTCCGCATCGATAAAGATCGAATCCGCTCCGAGCCCACCGATCGATTGATATTGCAGTCGGCCGTCTTTCATGAGCAGTGTCAGCGCGGTTGTCGGAAGGGCTTTTCCGGCGAGTGCGTTTGCGTTTGCGATAGCTTCGGCCGGGGCGACCCTTACGCGAGCAGAATCGATCTTCTCAACCGCTCCGCCTTCGACCACGTTGGGTAGTGCGTAGAGAAATCCGCTGAGCGCCCACGCGAGCACTGGGATCGAAACAAGAATTCCGAGGATAAGGTGGAGTTGATAAATGATTCGTTTCATAATGGGTGCCTGAACAGGAGCGCTATTAGCACGAAAAATCGCGGGAAGTGTCAGTTAACCGACCATGCTCATCTGTGCTAATCTGTGACTAATTCTTATGAGCAATCTACCGACAGTTTCCGATATCTTTAGACGCTCGCTTCAGATGAGGGCGGCGGATCCGAACGGCTCTTACGCCGATGTGAAAAAGCAGTTGCTTAGTGAATTTAGCGATAAGCCGCTGCCGGAAACTGCCTTTTTGACGATCCCGGAATACGATAACATTACGCCCGAAGAAGACTGGACAGCCGGGCTGCCGATCGTGCTTCGCGGAATTCAAAACGATGATTGGAATGACGTCGTTCACGGCATCATTATCAGTCTCGAACAAGTCGAGAACTACCCTAAGCAATCAGGCCGCGAGGATGATCCGTCAAAAGATTGGCGTAACCGCGGTAAGTCTATCGCCGAAGCCGAAGACAAAGTGATGGACAAATGGATGCCTGAAGAATTGATGGCGATGGCAAAACGAAAGGTCGGAGCCTGACCGCAGGAAACTAAAAACTAAAACCGGCACTAATGACTCTCTTTTTACTTTTACTTTTTACTTTTTACTTTTCCCGATGTTGATCTTAAGCCCGTCGAACGCTTGAATGACCTCCACTCCTGGATCGAGTTTCCCAACTTCCTCATCAAAATCTACCTCGTCCCATTCCGGGTATAAGTGTGTCAGCACTGCCCGCTTCGGTTCCGCGCGTCTAATCAAATGGATCGCCTCGGCAAGCTCAAGGTGCGTCTCGATTGGTTTGTTTTTTACAAACGAGCATTCGATCAGGAGCAGATCGACGCGTCGCGCGAAAGTCGCGAGCTTTTCGTCAAAGCCCGTATCTGACGTGTAAACGATCGTCTGATCTTTATCGCGAAGATGAAGTGCGTGGCTATCGGCTGTGTGCTGCGTGGAATAGGCCACTGCTTCGACATTCCTGATGATCTCAATCTTTTCAAGCGGTTCGATCTCGAGAATCTCGATCGGGAACGGTTGGTTCTGCAAATCGTAATCGTTAGCGTTACTGAATGTCGTGAGCACATCGCGGAGGCCTTTGTCGCCAACGATCCTGAGCGGTTTCGTTCGATTCTGACTTATCGGGGCGTGCTTTGTGCCGAAAAGAAAAGGTGCAAGGCCGCCACAGTGGTCAAGATGGAAGTGCGAGATCCAGATCACATCAAGGTTCGGCCAGTCGAGATTTTCCTGAGCCATTCGGTGGATCGACGAAGCCGAGCAATCAAGCAAAATTGTGCCGGCGTTTGTTTGAAGCCAGAATCCCGAACTGCTCCGATGAGGATGCGGGACCGATGTTCCCGAACCCAGTACGATTAGTTCCATGATCGAATAATACCAATTATGCTAGATTTAACCTGATGGATCCGATCGATATTCTTGCGATTTTTGCTCATCCGGACGACGTCGAGCTGGCTGTCGGCGGCACAATGCTGAAGACGAAACGTCTCGGGTACAAGACCGGGGCGCTGGATGTCACGCGGGGTGAAATGAGCACCCGTGGAACTGTCGAGGGGCGCGAGAATGAAGCGCACGAGGCCGCAACGATCTTGAAACTCGATGTTCGTGAGAATCTTGGACTACCGGACGGTCATGTTTTCTGCGACGACGACTCCCGCGCAAAGCTAGTTAGAGTACTGCGTCGATTGAAGCCGAAGGTTATAGTCACTCATCAGATCGGGGACCCGCATCCCGATCACGACCATATTGCTCAGCTCGTACGCGAATCGGCAAGGCTCGCGAGCATGAAGCGTTATGACGAGGAAACCGGTGACGAAAAAATTCCGGTGCCTATCGTCGCCCATAATATTTTTTCGCGTCTCGTCCAGCCGTCATTCATCGTCGACATCTCGGATTTTCTGGATGAGAAAATGAACGCCATCCGGGCATATAGATCGCAATTCTATGATCCCGGCTCAACCGAGCCTGAGACTCGCCTGACGAGTAAGACTTTTCTTGAAGAGCTTGAAAGCCGTTCTCGCTTTTTTGGTTCCATGATCGGTGCACATGCCGGCGAACCGTTTTACGTACGCGAAGCTCTGAACATTGATGACCCGATTGATCTGCTGACTCGTCCGATGAACCTTTACTCATGAAAGAGCTGACGCCGGAAGAAATTGAGTTAGGCCGAAAACGACGCAACCTCGAGCGCCTGAAGGATCGGCTTGCCGATCGCGAGGAAGAGATGACCGATCTCCGCGGTGAGCTCGAACAATTCGAAGCGCGATATAAGATGGAAGTCGGACGGCTGTACGCCGATCTTGACGAGATCGATGCTCAGATCGCGGAAGAGGAATATAAGCTCGTACCCGATGACGAGGTGATCAAGAAGAAAGCCGAGGAGCTTCGACGCCGTGCCGAAGAGTCCGCGGCGAATAGCGAAAACGCCGATGCGAGCTCGTTCAAATGGAATCCGACGCCTGAAGCAAAAAAGGCCTACCATAATCTGGCGCGAATCATTCACCCCGATCTTGCGCTCGATCCCAAGGAAAAGGAGAAGCGTCACGGGCTGATGGCCAAACTGAACGAGGCTTATTCCGCCGGCGATCAGGCCCAACTCAACAAACTCGTCGAGGATTTCAAGAACAGCCCGGACACTGTGAAGGGCGACTCGGTCGGTGATGATCTTGTCCGGGCGATCCGACAGATCTCTCAGATCAAAGTCAGATTGAAAGAATTACAGGAAGAAAAACTGAAGGCCGAGGTTTCCGAATTGTACGTTCTCCGCGAGAAGGTTAATGCGGAATTTAAAAAAGGTCGAGATCTCCTAAAACACATGGCCGAGCGCACGAAGAGCTTTATAAAAAAATCCGAACGCAGGTTGGTGAATTTGAAAAATGTGAATGAGGCTGCAGAGGAATATGTGAAGGAGCGTTTCGGCATGGACATCTCAGCCTTCCGCTAGCTGTTAAAGATCCAACGGAGTCACTTCGAGCGTGCCGTCCGCGTTCTTCTCCGCTTTGCAAACACCGACGATCTTTCCAAGAACCTTAACATCCGACTTATCGAACAACTGCGGTTCCGAACCGCCGGCTTCTAAGCAAACGATTCCAAAATCCGCGTCGTAAAATCCGCAGCTAACAAGCTCACTGCTCAATTCAATCAGCGCGACCAGATCGCCGCGCCGGACCTCGTCAGGAACGACCACGGCGAGAGAACCCCGAGCGAGCCCATAGGGTTCGAGATCGGAGTTGCTGATCCAAATTCCCTGATAATCGTTATAATGCGAGATCGACGACGGAAGGACTAGCTTTAGATCGTCCGCCGCGAGTCCTACCCGCTCAGATTTAGCCAGGCGACTTCTGCCGGAATTGCGATCCTCCAGTGATCGTTCGAATTCGCGGATAAGCTGTATTGCAGCCCCTTCACCGATGCGGATCTTGGCGAGCTCGACCGCCTCGAGTAATGTTAGCGTCGCCGTCGAAAAATCGTTCGCGAATAATTGAATCCTGGCTTTAGTCGAAATAGTCTCGGTTAGATAGCCATAGTTTTCACTCTTGCAGAGAATCGCGATTCCTTGATCCACCGTCGCGAGTGCCTTGTCATACATACCCTGGTCGAAATAGATCAAAGCCTTTGTATCGTGTGAAAAACCCTCGCGGATCCGGTCGCCGGCCTGCCTAAACAACTCTGTCGCACTGTCGATCGATTTATGCGCTTCGGTAAATCGTCGCTCCGATTTGTAAAGCTGAGATAGGTTGTTCTCAGCCATTGCGACTTGTGCTTTGTTACCAGCTCGCGTGAAAAAAACTCTTCCTTGCCGCAGCGCGTCGAGTGATTCGGGAATGTATCCGAGGTTCTTCGCGGCGATCCCGAAGTTCATATAAAAATTGCCGACCAAATAATGATCGGCATTCTCAAGAAATGTATTTTGGAATTTTGCGAAGTTTTCACAGATTTCCGCGAAGCGTTTTTGCGACAGAAGGACGAGACTACGAATGACGTGAGAGTAAAGCCAAGCGTCGCAACCTTCATCGAGTTCATGTGATTGAGCTTCCCCGATCCAACTTTCAGCTTCGGCGGTCTCACCAGATCTCCAGTATGCGAGTGCAAGATAGTTTTCGCACTCCGCAAGTTTCTCCGGTTGGTATGTTTCCAGAAAGATAGAGCGAGCTTTAGTAAGAAGATCTTTAGACGTTTCCTGGGCCGATGGGATCAATCTGCTATGCCCGAGAAATCCGATCAGAGCGCCGCATCGGAGATAGATATCTGCGCTAAGCCGCGCGTCCAAACCCTCGACATTCGGCTCGCCTGTCGTGTCGTCCCAGACACCCTTCAATTCCATCATCGCCTGCTCGAATAGTCCGGTTCGCTCGAGAACGAAAAGTTCGCGCAATAGTTCTCTTTGGGCACGAGCGGTCTGTGGGTAGGGGGAATGCATAGCAGGCTAATTGTTTCGTCGGGTGTATTATAGCTGCGATACAGCGTTGTATCAACAAAAAACAATTAGAAAAATTCGAAAGGGAGAAAAATGAAAAAATTCAAACATATTACGCTCAAAGTTCTCGTTGTGGTGGGTCTTTTTTGCACGGCAGTATTTGCCGAAGGTGATATGGGCGGCGGCGGCCTAGCCGACACTGGTATTGAGAGCAAAACGTCAAAAACCGTGATTACGAGAACGACAGAAGAGGGCGACATGGGCGGAGGTGGCCTCGCCGACTTGAGCTATTTCGATACCGTGATCGCTTCGATCTACGGCTATTTCGGATGGGATGACTAAGGAAACAGAGGGTTCCTAGTTTTTCTTTTCGGAGACGGTTGAAGATTCCTTCACCCTTTCCGATTTCAAACTTGCGGACTGTAGTACGACGACTTTTTGTTTAGTCGACTCTTGGCTCACCAACAATGCGTTGATTACTTCCACACACTCGCTCCTGACCAAATCGCGAATTTGGCGGGCAGATAGAGGTGTGTCCTCCCGGACGTTCGCCGATATTAGTTTTTCACCTTTCCCGGTCAGCAGCCAGTTGATGGAATACGGCGTACGTTCGGCGATAATGCGGAGTACATACGAATCCGGAAGTCGACCCTGGAGGTAGTTCCTCGCCGCTTGATATGAAATATCTAGCAACCGTTGAATCTTTGCAGGCTCGGATGTGCCGCAAACTTCGGTAAATCGTGTCACAAAATTATTTTCTTCGCCTTCCACTTATTTGTGTTGACAACCTTCAACGATTGTGTGAATATCCTACACAGTCGTTCACTTTTTGTAAAGGAATTTTGATATAGTTAAGAGATAAATTCGTTACCGATTGCTCCACGTAGTCGGTGCGAACGGGGGGAGACGGTGTGGGAGACGTTTCCCCTTTCGTTTTTTAAACTGCTTGGCCGGCCGCATATCCTGAGGACCACGCCCATTGAAAGTTGTATCCGCCGAGCCAGCCGGTAACATCCACAACTTCTCCAATAAAAAATAGCCCGGGAACCTTTTTCGACTCCATTGTTTGGGACGAGAGTTCATCGGTAGAAACTCCCCCGACAGTTACCTCCGCCTTGTCATAGCCTTCGGTATCGCGAAATTTTACTTTCCAATCTTTTATATCCGCCAGAATATTAGTGATCTGTTTGTGAGGGATTTCGTTCATCGCGGTGTTCGCTAATTCGTCGGGCACCAGGCTCTCGGCAAGTCGGGCGGGGATAAACTGGGCTAGGAACGTGGCCAGTCTCTGGCGGCTTTGTATCTGTTGTTCAAACAATTCAGCGGACATCTTTGCAGGCACTAGATCGATCGACACCGCGGCTTCACTGTTCCAATAATTCGAGATCTGTAGAATGGCCGGACCTGACAACCCCCGATGTGTGAATAAGATGTTCTCACGAAAGCTCGCGTCCTCTGTCGAGACAACCGAGTCAACGGAAATGCCGGCTAACTTACCGGTGGAACGTGTTTGATCGAAAATCAAGGGGACCAGGGCGGGTCGCGTAGGTTCGAGTGTTAACCCGAACTGATCTGCAACGGAGTAACCAAAGCCCGTAGCGCCGACTTTCGGAAATGAAAGTCCGCCGGCTGCAATCACCAGATTTTGGGAGGATATCGGTCCAAACGTTGTATCGAGGCGGAACTCGTCGACGCGTTCGATTTTTGAGACTGAGCAGCTCGTGCGAATGTCGACTCCTCCCCGTTCGCACTCAGACAAAAGCATTTCTACTATTTGCCGAGAACTCTCGCGACAAAATAGCTGTCCAAGCTTCTTCTCGTAATAATCGATCTTGTGTTTTCTGACGAGACGAACAAAATCTTCGGGCGTAAATCGCGCCAGCGCTGATTTACAAAAATGTGGGTTCCTCGAAATGAAATTATCGGCGGTGGTGTGGATGTTTGTGAAATTGCAGCGGCCGCCCCCTGAGATAATAATCTTGCGGCCGACCTGTGAATTGCGTTCGATCACGAGCACTTTGCGGCCGCGCCTGCTTGCCTCGATCGCACAGAAAATACCGGCCGCTCCGCCACCGATGATGACAACGTCGAACTTTAAATTCACACCAGGTAACGTTCCTTCAAAATGGCGAGATGATGCTCGATGTGGCCAGCCATGATGTAAACGAGAGCACGGACGGAGATCTTTACGTTGTTCGCAGTGCCGACTCGGGACCACGCATCGTCGTCGAGGTTTTTGACGAAGATCATGTTCGCTCGGCGGAGAAGTGAGAACTCCTCGGGGAGATCGGCGAAGCTTCTGTCATTTGAGTGAGCATTTTCGATATAGCCGTCTTGCTCGAACCCTTCGATAGGCGTCTCGTCGCCGCGCGCGATACGAAGCAATCGGTAGGCGAACATCCGCTCCGCATCGATCAAGTGGCCCAAAAGTTCTTTGATGCTCCATTTCCCCTCAGCATAGCGGAATGCACCTTTCTCTTCAGAGAGGCCGGTGACGATGTCCTGAAGCTTCGTTGACTGTGAGCCCAAGCTTCCGATAATGGCGCCGTCCGCGACGAGCGAGACATAGCGTTCGTAGTACGGATCATATTCCGATTTTTGGGGACGGTTCATGCCTTGGATTTTAACAGAAGAGCGCTATCTGAGCGGCGGTAGCCGAACGCTTTTTGGCCTGCTTGCATCCAACTGTTTTTGCCGCATAATTCAAGAAAGGAAATTAGCAAGGAGATGATCAAATGAAAAAGATTTTGTATCTGGCAGTATTTGTTATCGCCGCCGCCGCGATTTATTCAAGCAGTGTTGCCGAGGCGGATAATAAAACTTTTACCGCGAGCTTCGCCGCTGGTGGAAAGCAGGTCGGCGAGTCGGGCGTTTACGATTTCGACAAGGCACACAGCTTCATCGGATTTAAAGTGAAGCACATGGGATTGGTGGAGGTGCCCGGCTTCTTCCGCGATTTCACCGGCGAGGTTAACTTCGATTCGAAGGATGTCTCAAAATCGAAGGTAACTTTCAAAGCGATGACGACAAGCGTAGATACGGGCGTGCCGGGCCGCGACAAGCATCTCCGAACGGCCGACTTTTTCGAGGTAGAAAAATATCCTGAATTAACATTCCAGAGTACGAAAGTCCAAAAGAAAGGCAAGGGTTGGATCGTCATTGGCGATCTCACGATGAAAGGAGTGACCAAGTCAGTCACGATCCCCTTCGAAATCGCTGGATGGCTGCCGGCGAGTGAACGTGGCGGAATGAAGATGGGGATCGCGGGTGAGACGACGATTAACCGGCGCGATTTCGGGGTCAATTGGGGAAATAATCTTCCGAGCGGAATTGCTGCAGTCTCAGACGAAGTGAAGGTCGTTCTTCAGATCGAAGCCGGGAAGGCGAAAAAGTGAAAAGGTGAAAAGGTGAAAGAGTGAAAAGTGAAAAAGTGAAAAAGTGAAAAGGTGAAAAAGTGAAAAAGTGAAAAAGTGAAAAAAGCCGTTGATCGAGCACTTCTTCGTCTTCGCATTTTCACCTTTTCACTTTTTCGTGCCCGCTTCCTCAAACGAGATGTCGTAGATCGCGTAATCCTGCCAGTTCTTGTAATCGAAGTGCCACCACTCATTCGGATTTACAGTGAAGCCTTCGGCTTCCATCAGCTTCCGAAGCATGTCCCGATTTGCCCGCTGCTTGGTTGTGCCGCCGGAGTAGTTTGGCGAGGCCCGCTCGGTGAACTCGTCGTAGTCCGAAGGCATGTCAATCAACTCGCCGGTCTTCAGATCAAAGATACTGAGATCGACGGCGCATCCGCGATTATGTTTTGAACCTTTTGCCGGATCGGCAACGAACTTTCGTTTTTCTTCGGGTACGACGTCCCAAAATAATTTCGTTATGGTCCACGGACGGTAGCCGTCGAAAATAATCAGCCCGAGGCCCTGCTTCCGAAGCTGTTTGTGAACCTTGGCAACGGCCTTCGCAGCTGGTTTCTGTAAGAAAGCACGAGCCTCGGGATAGACGGCATGGCCGACGAAATTGTTGTCGGTCGCGTAACGGATGTCGAGTTTTATCGTGCTATCAAGCTTAATGAGTTCAACCAAATGAGCCTCGCTTTTGTTACTTTCCTTCGGCACCTGCTGGGCGAACGCGCCGGAGACAAGGATAAGACAAACAAGTGGCAGCGTAAATCGCATTAATCGCTTTCGCATATTGAAGGAAAACTGATCCGAAGAGATTTGAAAATCAAGAGACGACCGGTTATTTTATAACTGTATGCAGGAAGAGCCTGTAAATCGAAGATGTCCCGCCAGAACATGGGTCAAGCGCTTTGGCGCCGCGGGCTTTGTATTCTTTCTCGTCAAAGGCCTCTTGTGGCTGACCGTGCCCGCGGTTGTCGCCTATCTTTCCCTTAATTAGGTTTTTCTTCTACTACTGGCTCCGAATCTTCGTCCACCGCGATCACGTCCGTTCCATATTTCTGATAATTTTTAAATCTTATGACGTTTCGGCTTTCATACCGTTTACTGTCTGTACCCTGAACGGTACCGCGAAAATCGGAAATGATCGGTAACAAGTATCTTTCGCCCGCGATCTCGACCATGTCATAGTCGATTGACTTCGTCACTGCTTTAACCGCAAACGACGACGCAATGTCGGTAAGCTGGTACTCGATCCGCATAACGCGGTGATTCTCGCGGTCTACCCAGAGTCGTCCTTTCTCGCCGGCCGGTGCGGAATCAACGACAACTCCCCTCGAGCCCTTTAGACCAACCCCGCCGTCCTTGTTGTTCTCAATGTTGATCGCGTATTCGTAGACAAGTGCGCGGCGCCCGCGAATCGTATCTGTCGTGATCAGATCAAACCTGGTCTTGCTCGACGGCTTAAAGATCTTTTCAAGGTCCTCTACAAATTCGCCGCCTGATGTCGCTCCCTCGAGGCCGCTGTAGCTCACAGCCTGGCCCGAATCCTGAACTGGCGCTCCATTTTGAGCAAGTACACGATACTGCTCGCCTTTTTCAGTGCTATAGCTGACGGCGATGACAAGTGTGTCGTATGGTCTCCAATTGCCGGTACCGGCGTACGCCCCGGATCGCGTAATGAGCTGCTTGACGACGAAATCGGGCATCTCTTTTACGGTTTCGAGGGCTCTAGCACGAGCCTTTTCGATAAAGCCTTCTGTCTCGGATGGCGAAGGCAACTTCGAATCCTCCGGATTCTGGCGGCGGCGCTCCGCCTCCTCAAGAGCACGTTTTAATTCATCGTCATTGCGACCCTTGGAGCGCGTCAACCCGCGCACTCCGTCGGTGAGTGTGAATGCGATCCCTCGCCGTCGCAGCGCGTCAACGATATCGTTCTTGGCGGCCGGATTCTTGTCCAGCCCATAGAGGAGCTTGACGTATTCCGCCTGACTAAGAGGCTTTTCCTGAGAAAAGGCGGCCTGCGAAAAAACGAGGAGGATCAAGAAGGTAACGGTTCTTTTCATTCTATGGAAAGATGCCCGCGCAAAGAGTTTCGTTGTCGGGGCAAAATAAAGCGGGAAGCCCGTAAAGACTTCCCGCAGTACGTAAGTAACGAATGAAGACGAAAAACTAATTAACCCATTCTTCTTCGTAGTTCATCTGCCAATGTCGAATCACCCATTTCTGGGCGGCTTCCATCGCGACCTGCTTCCATTTCTTCATATTCTCAGAAATTGTCAGCGCCGCGAGGGGCTTGCTGGGATCACGCTCGACCCGGATAACCTGTGCCGAAACTTCAATGATCGGTTTGTCTTCTTCCAAGATCTTAAGTCTGATCTCGCTTCCGACTGGCGGTAACTGTTCGAGATTCACCAAGGTGCTTGTCTCGCCAACGTTTTCGGTAACACCCTCGACGCTGATTCGTTTTCCGCTTTCCTCATCCACCCAACTTGCCGTTACCGGCATATTCGCCAGAATGCGATGATGCATCGGCGTTTTGTATGATGATGTAGAATAATCTACGTGAGCCATAAATCCCCCCTTTTTCGTTGCTAATATAAGCGTTTTAAACCCAGTTCGTGAAACTTCTGGCGTAACGCCCGAACAATCTAAACCACTCTTACAAAAAAGTCAAGTTTCTGCCTCAACGGCCCAAATTATTTGTTTTCAAGCCGTTTTAGCCGTTCGGAGTAGACGCCGGACGAACCACCGTTTTGGTTTGGCAGCGTACAGATCTTACATTTAAAAGTGATCCCATGGTGATGTGACGACCTGTTCGAAATGATTCCCCGAGATGGCGTGGATTCTGTAATAAGATGCGATTGTGAAGAGTCCGCTAGCGATATCGCTTTCGGAACCGAAGTTGCATTAGAACCAGTGCCCTTAATAGGACAATTTCACATCTCCAGCTTTAGCCGTTCTATCAGGCGAATGCGTGAAGTTGGTAAGGGTTTACAAACGCAATACTTAATTTATCAAGGCGGACGTTTTCCGATTTCAATGCTTCTGGAATCATCCGGGTTGGGTCAATCTGTAATCCAAAAAGCGAAAGAAATATCCAAAATTCAAAATATCGGGCGCTCCAGCCCAGTAATTCTATCAAGCAGATAACACTCATTTGAGGTCAACAAAACCAATGACTAAACACCTTTCGATCAAAATTCTTAGCCTCCTCGCACTGAGTTTGGTACTCGGCTTAGGGCAGGCTTTTGCGCAGTCCACAACCACGGGCGGCATAAGTGGCACCGTTACCGATCCTCAGGGAAGCGTTGTGCCGGCGGCGACGGTTACCGTCACCAACATCGCAACCAACAGCTCGGTCACCATCACGTCAACCGACAACGGCGGCTACAGGGCGACTAACCTTCAGCCCGGTGTCTACCGTGTTGAAGTTACGGTTGCCGGCTTCGCCCCCGCGAAAGCCGACAATATTATTGTTGAGGTCGGCCGCTCGACACCTCTGGATATACCGTTGACGCTCGGGACCGCGGTAGCAGAGGTCAACGTTACGGCTGAGGCTCCGGTCGTCAACACGAATGACAATGCCAACGCCAGCAACTTCGACCAAACGCAGATCAACGAACTCCCGATCAACGGTCGTCGCTGGTCCAACTTCGCGTTGCTTTCGCCGACTGCAGTTCCGGACGGAACCTTCGGCCTTATCAGCTTCCGCGGCATCTCAGGTTTGCTCAACAACAATACGATCGACGGCGGCGACAACAATCAGGCGTTCTTTTCCGAAGAGCGTGGCCGAACGCGAATCAACTATTCGATAAGCCAGGCCTCGATTCGCGAGTTTCAGGTGAACACTTCTAATTACTCGGCTGAATACGGACGATCCGCGGGTGGTGTTACAAACGCGGTAACAAAGAGCGGTACGAACAAGTTTCATGGCGAAGCGTTCTACTACAACCGCAACAACCGTAACGGTGCTCGTAATCCGCTTCAGTTCGTCGGAGACATTAACGGAGTACAACAACCGGTAAAGCCAATTGATCTTCGAGAGCAGTTTGGTGGAAACATCGGCGGGCCGATCGTAAAGGACAAGCTGTTCTTTTTCTTTAACTACGACCAACAACGACGTAACTTTCCTGGCGTCGCAAGGTTTACTCAAGCCGATTTTCTGTCCCGGCTCAACCGTCCTCTGCTTACAACCGCAGGAGTAACGGAACCGCAGATCCAGACGGCGCTCGCTTATCTCGTCAACCAAACGGGCGAAACGCCGCGTAGCGGTGACCAGAAGCTGTTCTTCCCGAAGATCGATTGGCAGATCAATGGAAAGAACCTTTTTACCGTCAGCTATAATCGTCTTCGCTGGCAGTCGGTAAACGGTATCCAAACACAGGCGACCAACACTCGTGGCCGGAGTAATTTCGGTGATGATTTTGTCGAGATTGATTCATTCAACACCCGTCTGCAATCGAGCCTTACCTCAAACCTTGTTAACGAATTTCGCTTCCAGTATGGCCGAGATTTCGAATACCAGAGAAGCTCTGCCCCGCTACCGGGTGAACCTTTAACGGCGTTGGGCGGTACTCGGTCACCCAATATTTTCATCACGAACGGACTGGAAATGGGAACCCCGACATTTCTCGAACGCGGAAGGTTTCCCGATGAGAAGCGGTACCAATTTGCGGACACGGTGACCAATACGCGAGGACGTCATACTATCAAGTTCGGCGCCGACATAAACAAGGTTACGGACGATATTTCTAACCTTCGATTCGAAGCCGGCGCGTATTCCTATACAGGGACACAGCCGCTTAGCGATTTTATTGTCGATTTCACTAATTGGAGGAACCCCGGAACTCTACCCGCAACCAACCCCTGCCCAGGCTCTGCTGCAAGAAGAGTCGGACGATGCTATAACGGCAATTACCAGCAAGGTATCGGTTCACCCGGGATTAAGCTTGGAACGTGGGATTACAACTTCTTCATCCAGGACGATTTTCGACTGTCACCCCGCGTGACGGTGAATCTCGGCCTGAGGTACGAGTATATAAAGATGCCGAAAGCGGTATTGGCAAATACAAACACGACCGGCGCCCTTCTGGGTAGCTCGATAATCCCTAATGACGGCCGTACGATAACCGAAGCGACGTCAACGCTGCCCAATGATAAGAACAACTTTGGACCGCGTGTTGGTATGGCGATCGACCTCACGGGCGATGGCAAGACGAGCCTTCGAGCCGGATACGGAATTTATTACGGACGCATTCAGAGTTCAACGATATACAATGCGCTCGTAAATACCGGAAACCCCGGCGGTCAGGGACAATATGTTGTCGCACCAACCGTGGTTGCTCCGACACCGACAAATCCACAGCCGGCGCCGATCTTCCCTAACATTATCAATACCGCAAGTCTGGTTCTGGGTTCGACGGCAACGGCGATCCAGTTCTTCGATCGAAACTTCGAGGCTCCGCTCATAAATCAGTACGACATAGTTTTCGAGCGCGAGATCATGAAGAACACCGCCGTTTCGGTTTCTTATATCGGAAGTCTTGGACGTAAGTTGCCCACCTTCTTCGACCTTAATAATGAAATAAATCCGACTACGCCGGCGACGACGTATACACTTTCGGGTGGTCCATTTGACGGCCGAAGCTTTACTCTTCCGCTTTACCGACGCGTTCCAGGAACCGGAAATCAAGCGATGACACGGATCCAGAGTACGGTCAAATCTGAATACAACGCTCTTGTATTCTCGTTCAACCGCCGTTTTACGGCAGGTCTTCAGGCACTTGCAAGCTACACGTTGGCGAAGTCGACCGATACCAATCAAAACTCGGCAACATTTACTCAGACCAACAGCCCGTACGACATTCTCAATGGTTCCTACGATGGAGCACCCAGCAACTTTGATACGCGGCACAAGATAGTGCTTAGCGGAGTTTGGGCTCCTACGTTCTATAAGGGAAGCAAGAACTCGATCGGAAATTATCTGCTGAACGGCTGGTCGATAGCTCCGAACTTCAATTATTATTCAGGGCGTCCTTTTAATGGCAACGTCAATGGGACGAGTCTGAATAATACTTTCGGAGACAACTTTCTCCCGATCGCCGGCCGTAATGCGTTTCGTTTGCCGAGCCTCATGAATCTAGACGTACGGCTTTCGAAACGGTTTAGATTCCGCGAGAAAATGTCGCTTGAGTTTTTGGCGGAAGCATTCAATATTGCGAACCGGACGCATGTATTTGCTAAAAACAGCACGTTTTACTCGAGAGCGGGAAGCGCCACAACCCTGACGTACAACACGTCGTTCGGTCAGACAACCGGTACTGACAGCACTCTGTATCGCGAACGTCAGATCCAGTTCGCGACGCGGTTCCAGTTCTAACTTATTTACTGGCATTTCGCCTTTTGGCACGCTTCTCCGGAAGCGTGCCCTTTTTTTGTAATTTGACCGACGGTGGGTAGAGGTTTAAGAATCTAGAGTATCGGCTTAAGAATTCTACACATTTCATCGGCCAGAAACTTTAGCGGAACAGAACGGCATCTGGTCGATCTGTCCCGCAGCCTCCGCGCCCGCGGGCACGAGATCTTCGTCGCGCTGCGGCCGACGAGCGATTGGCAGCACCGGCTTGATTTTCTTCCGCCCGAGAATATCTTGCACGTATCGATCCGGCATTCTTTCGGCGTCCTGAGCGCGATGAAGATCGCCGAGTTCGTTCGTGAAAAGCAGATCGAGATCATCCATGCACACGTTGCTCGTGATTACATTCCGGCAAACATCGCCTCACTTGCCGCCAAACCCGCAAAATTTGTTCTGACTCGCCACATGCTCTCACCTTTAAAGCCGTTCAATAAATTCGCTCTAAAAAATCTTTCGAGGGCGATAGCGGTTTCAGAGTTTGTCGGCGGCGAACTGCGGGGTGTGTTCCCCGCACATAAGGTAACGATTATTCCGAACGGACTCGATCTCGGGAGTCTTCGTGATCGAGCGGCGCTGCGCGATGAGTTTCGCCTGCTTCACGGTATCGACAACGACGATACGATCGTCGGCACGCTCGGCGAGTTGCACGAATCCAAGGGCCAGAGGGATTTTATTCTTGCGGCAGCCGAGATAATAAAACGAATTCCTAACTGCCAGTTTGTCGTAGCCGGCCTCGATCACACCGCCAACAAATCGTTTCGACGCGAACTTCGCCGGCTTGCGAAAGTGCTTGGTATCGAGGAACGCGTTCTTTGGCTCGATTGGCTTGATGACACAGCCCCGTTCTATGCAGCGATCGATGTGTTCGTATCGCCGTCGCATGCCGAGAGCTTTGGCCTCGCAATACTGGAGGCGATGATCCGCGGAACGCCCGTCGTCGCCACGGCCACCGAAGGCGCACGCGAGTTGTTGGGGACGACCGAACACTTCGTCCCGCCGGGTAATCCCGTAGAACTCGCGGACGAGATCTGCGGTATCCTTTCGCTGGAAGATCGTTCTTCTACCGGGAATGCTCTCCGACAGCGGGCAGCGGAGAAATTTTCGCTCGAGCGAATGCTCGATGAAACGGAACGGGTGTACGCGGAGGTTTGTCAGAATTGGGAGCAATAGTGACCGGGGCAGTCTTTCCGTCGAGGAATAGATAACATTCGAAGAGTAATCTAGAATCAAGAACCGGGTCGCCACCGCTCCCCGGTTCTGACGATATGATGGTTTTAAATTTAGAGATCTGTGCAGATTTTCACGGCTCCGCCTCCGTCCACGAGTGGCTCGAGACAAATGGAATCGGCGGTTTCGCCTCCGGCACGATCTCGGCCGCAAACACGCGCCGATATCACGGTATTTTCACGCCCACTATCGACCCGCCACTCGGGCGCGTGACGATGCTATCAAAGCTCGAAGAAACGCTTCTGATCGGTGACGCGGCATTCGAACTTTCCGCGAACCAGTATCCGAACAAGATCCATCCCAAGGGTTTTCAATTTCTCCAGTCTTTTCGACTTGACCCATTTCCGATTTGGACCTTCGAGGTCGATGGCGTCCGCATCGAGAAAAAGATATTCATGGTCCACGGGCAGAATGCGGTTGTCTGCGTTTGGAAGGTCCGTCGGCTTCGCCGGCGAGACTCGCGCTCGATCTCGCTTGAAGTAAGGCCGCTTCTTTCGTTCGTCGATTATCATCATCTTCGCCGCGAAGGCTCCGAGTTCAACGGCGATTACAGCAGCGAAGGTCAAACAATCTCAATGCGGCCCGATGCCGAGTTGCCGTCGATAGATTTTCAACACAACGCTTCGAAAGTAGAGAAGACCGGCTACTGGTACAACGATTTCGAATACGCGATCGAGCGCGAACGGGGCTTTGATTTTCGTGAGGATCTTTTTCAACCGTTCGCGATGCGCTTCGAAAACGTCCGATCGGCGGAGATCATAGTTTCGACCGGACAGTCGGAAACCCGGGATTCGGCAAAGCTTGAAAAAGCAGAGATCAAACGCCGCCGCAGACTCATAACCGCCGCCGGCGCGAAAGACGATCTCACCAAACTGCTGGTCCTCGCGGCCGATCAGTTTGTTGTCTCACGGGGCGATGGACATACGATCATTGCCGGCTATCCCTGGTTCTCCGATTGGGGCCGCGACACCATGATCTCCCTCGCAGGATTGACACTCGCCGCCAACCGGCCCGAGATCGCCCGCGGTATTCTGCCCGAATTTTCCAAGCACATCTCGCAGGGAATGCTCCCGAATCGTTTTCCCGACGCCGGAAGCGAAGCCGAATACAATACTGTCGATGCGACGCTGTGGTACTTCGAAGCGACACGCGCCTACGCCGAACATACCGGAGACTATGACTTTGTCCGCGACAGCCTGTACGAAAAGCTGGCCGATATCGTCGCGTGGCATCTCCGCGGAACTCGGTACAACATTCACGTCGATACCGACGGCCTTCTGTACGCCGGCGAGCCGGGCGTCCAGCTTACATGGATGGATGCAAAAGTAGGCGATCTCGTAATAACACCGAGGATCGGAAAACCGGTCGAGATCCAGGCCCTTTGGTACAACGCGCTTTGCATCATGTCTGACCTTGCGGAAAAGTTTGGCGACATCGAAGACCGGGCCCGCTATGCCGCGATGGCCGAGCTTGCGAAGCTGAGCTTCAATGCCCTGTTTTGGAACGAAACTGAGCAGTGTTTGTTCGACGTCGTCGAAAACGGAAATCGTGACGGTTCGATTCGGCCAAATCAAATTTTCGCGGTATCGCTCCCGTATTCGATGCTCGACGCTGAACGCTCAAAGATGATCGTCGATAAGGTCGAAGCCGAGCTTCTGACGCCGGTCGGTCTGCGGTCACTATCGCCGAATGACCCGCGGTACATACCGGTTTACACAGGATCACCAATGGAGCGCGACTCGGCATATCACCAGGGGACGGTGTGGGCATGGCTGATCGGCCCGTTTGTCGACGCCTACAGAAAGGTAAATCCGGATTCTGAAACTCGGGTCACAGAAATGTTCCGCGGTTTTGAGCAGCATCTGACCGAAGCCGGGCTCGGACAGATATCCGAGATCTTTGACGCTGAGCCACCACACGCGCCACGCGGCTGTCCCGCTCAGGCGTGGAGCGTCGCGGAAGTCCTCCGGGTCTTGACCGGCTGACTGGAGCGCAGGCATCCTTGCCTGCATGAGCACGCAGTGCGAACAACCGTTTCGATTCCCGAATGATGACTGTTTGACGTCGCTCCGCGAGGTTGCAGGCAGGGATGCCTGCGCTCCAGTCGGCGTGCTAATCTCTCTCTATGAGACTTGCGCTTCTCCTCTCACTTCTTTTAATTGCACTGCTGCTGATGAATACAAACGCTCAAACTCCGGCTGAGCTCGTCGAGATATGGGAAAAGGAACATGTCACGACGATCCAGCCGTCCAATGTCCGCCATAAGGACCTGCAAAAATATCTCGAAGGTCTGAAGATAAACGGTCTCAAAGTCGAGGAAGTCGGGCGGAGCTTTACGAATCGCGAGATCTATCAGGTTGAGTTCGGCAAAGGCCCGGTAAGAGTTTTCCTCTGGTCGCAGATGCACGGTGACGAGCCGACGGCAACTTCCGCGTTGATCGATATGTTTGCCGTGCTCCAAAAGAATCGCGATAAGGAGTGGGTAAAAAATATTGAAAAGACGATGACGATCCGCGCTGTTCCGATGCTCAACCCGGACGGGACGGAGTTCTATCAGCGTCGGAATCTGCAGGGCATCGACATCAACCGCGACGCCCGCGATCTGAAAACTCCCGAGGCGATCCTGCTAAAAAAGCTGCGTGACGAATGGTCGCCAAACATCGGTTTCAATCTTCACAATCAAAACGCCCTGACGACCGCGGGCCAGACCAACAAGCAAGCAGCAATATCGTTTCTCGTCGTCTACGGCGATGCAGCGAAGACCACGAGCGAAGGGCATGAGCGGAACAAACGGCTTGTCTCCGAAATGATCTCCGCGATCCAGCCGTATATTCCCGGACACATCGGCCGTTACGGCGACGAATGGACGCCAACTGCATTCGGTGACAATTTTTCAGCATGGGGCACGCCGGTTATTTTGATAGAGACCGGTGCGCTCCACGGCAAGGACGAGCTATTTCTGGTGAAGATGAATTTCACGGCGATGATGACCGCCCTCAGATCTCTTGCCGATGGAACCGAAAAATTTTTCAGCCCGGCGACATACGAGGCACTCCCCCTGAACTCGTCGGGATCGCTCTTCTATTTCATCTTTCGCAACGCGACGATCGTCAATCGCACGAGTCCGGACGCAAGTGTGACCGCCGACATAGGCGTAAATATCGATCGCCGGCGCGCCGCATTCGTCGCTCCAGCTTACGTGCGGCAGATCGGTAACCTTTCCAGTTACACAGGGTTAACCGAATTCGACGCATCGGATTATGTGATCGTCTCAAGAAATGTTTCGGCGATAAAGACCGGAGATTTTGCCGAGCTGATGTTCTATAAAAAAAACCGTCAAGTGGATTGGAAATCGCCGGATCTCGAAAAGCAGTTTCCGCCCGATGCGATCTTTTCCGTTGGTAGGTGGTTTAAAGGGGAATTGGTGAATAGTAAATAGTGAAACGGGAATAGTTGCTCGGCAGGTTTCAAATAGCCGATCAAACCGGTCTCGATTTATGATTTCACGGCCTCATATCCTACTATTCACGATTCACGATTCACTAACTCATGCTCACGCTTCTCAAGATCAAAAATGTCGCGTTGATCGATTCGCTCGAGGTCGAATTCGGCAGTGGATTGAATCTGCTGACCGGAGAGACCGGCTCGGGCAAATCGATCATCGTCGACAGTCTCGGCGCCCTGACGGGTGAGCGTGTATCAAACGATCTGATCAAAGAAGGCGAGCAGACGGCGACGATCGAAGGTCTCTTCTTGCTGACCAGATCCGAAGACCTCGCCGCGATCTTTGATGAAAGCGGCATTGAGTCCGAGGACGCCGAACTGATCGTTCGCCGCGAGCTATCGGTATCCGGCAAGAACCGCGTCTTCCTCAACAACCAACTCGTAACGCAGGGACTCTTGAAACGCATCGGAGCGTTTCTCGTCGACATTCATGGCCAGGGTGAGCAGGCCTCGCTGTTTGACGCGGCGACGCATCTTGAAATGCTCGATGCATTCGCCGGCGTAAACGATGAAATTGCGAAAACATCGGATGCATATCGGCAGTGGTCGAAAACACGGAAGGAATTGGATGAACTTCGCCGCGACGAATCGGACAAGCTGCAGCTTTTAGACATCCTGAAATTTCAGGTCGAAGAAATACGACGAGCCGATTTGAAGCCGGGTGAAGAAGTTGAGCTTGAAGACGAAAAACGCCGTCTGAACAATGTCGAAAAACTGTCGAGCTTGAGTGACGATGCGTACAAATTACTTTACGAGCAGGACGAATCAACCCTCGCGACATTAGAAAAAGCATCGCGAAAGATCGGAGAGCTTGCGGAATTTGATCCGGGCTTCGCGGAGTATCGGGAATCGCTTGAAGCCACCCGCGCCGTCCTCGAGGATCTCGCGACCACCACCCGTGACTTCCGAAATCACATCGAGTTTTCGCCCGCCCGTCTCGAGGAGATCGAAACTCGTCTCGCCGAGATCGCGCGTGTCGCCCGAAAATACGGCGGCACTGTCGAATTGGCGCTCGTACATTTATCTGAATCGGCGCGTCGATTGGAAAGTATCGAGATGGCGGAGTTTCGGGAAAAGGAACTCGAGAAGCAACTGGCGACCGAACTGGAACTCTATATCGAAGCCGGGACGGCATTGCACAACAAACGGATCGCAGCCGCTAGTAAGTTTGAAAAGGAAGTCACAACGAATCTGAAAACAGTGGCGCTTGAGAAGGCAAAGTTCGAGGTTCGATTTGACGGGCCGGACGTTACGAGGGGGAACGCGAGTGTAAACGATCGTGCTGCCATAGATGATAACCCGGGGCTTCAGGACAGTCGTATTTCAGCTCGGGGCTTCGACCGCATCGAGTTTTACTTCTCCGCGAATCCCGGTGAGTCTCCGAAACCCATGGCGAAGGTCGCATCCGGCGGCGAAGCTTCGCGCCTGATGCTGATTTTGAAAACGACGGCCAAAACGCGCGAAGCCGAGAAATCTGCAGTGTTCGATGAGATCGACGCCGGCATCGGTGGACGTGTAGCGGAAGCCGTCGGCATAAAGCTCAAGCAACTCGCGCAAACGCAACAGGTCCTGTGCGTGACTCACCAGGCTCAAGTCGCGGCCATTGCCGATCGACATTTCGCGGTTGAAAAGAGTACGAGCCGAAACAAGACGACGATCGCCATTCGAGAGCTGACCCGCGAAGAACGAGTCGAAGAGATCGCCCGGATGCTCGCCGGTGAGACGATAACGGAGTCGGCTCGGAAGCACGCGGCCGAGATGATCGAATCTGGCCGCGGTGTAAAGGCGCGAGCGACACGTTAGGATCACTAGCGTTGCGTTAAAGTCGAATAGTTGCAACTGTTTACCATATGGTTCTTTGAAAACTTGTAAATCAGACTGCTGGAACAGCGTATTTATGGGCGTTTTGTCGAAAATGTTGATACTCAATATTTGTAGAATTTCGTACATTGAAAGATCCAGATCGAGTTTCTTTTTGACGATAGCCACGATCACATAAACAGCGACGGCGATCCAAATCTGGGTCTTTACGGCGTTCGGATCGTAGCCCCAAAAGGACTTGATCTTGAGGTGCTGTTTTATCCATTTGAAGAAGAGTTCGATTTGCCATCGGTGTTTGTAGAGTCGGGCGACATCGAGCGGAGCAAGGTCGAAATTGTTCGTCAGGAAGACGAAAGTTCGGTCTTGATCTGCATCGAAGAACTTTATTCTCCTCAGGTGGTCAGGATAGCGGATGGCCGGCTGCGGATTGGCCAGTCGAATTGTCTGGTCGCAGCGAAGGCCGCTTTGTTTGTCGATGGGAGAAGAATACAAACGCTTGAAGGCGAGGTTGTCCATCGCACGTGTGACAAAGAACGCTTTTGCCTGTTTGATGCGGTGGAGCCGTTCGAAGTCTTTGTACCCTCTGTCCATGACGTAGAAGCCATCCGGCTCGAAATCAATTAGGTCAAGCACGTTCACGTCGTGGACCCTGCCTTCGGAAATATCGATAAAACAAGGAATCGAGTTCTTCAGATCGAGTTGTACATGCAGCTTTACGGCGGCTTTCGTCTTTCGAAACTTCGCCCAGGTGTAGACGCTCAGACACAGATCGATGACGGTGGAGTCGATGGCAAAGACGTTCTGCTTCAACTGAACCTCGAGTCCGGAATCCGTTCCGTAGACTCGTCTCGCTTCTTCTATCAGCGAGGCGGCGAAGTCGGCGTAAATGCGCCAGTCTCGTGTCTCGTTGGCTCGGGACAACGTGGTCTTTGTAACCTTCTGTCCGATGCCCATATGATAGAGTTTCGATGCGTTGGAGTTCAGACACAGGACCGTGTCGCTCAAACTCTCGCGATGCGTCATCTGTCCAAATGCCATGCACAGAAACTGTTTCCAACAGCTAAAGTTCCTGACTCGCCAGTTACCGCCGTAACGCTCGACACAACGGTTGAACTCGTTGTGATCAACAAACGTCAGAACCTGAGAAAAAACGTATTTGCCGTCATTCATAAAAAAGTAACCAAAGAGTCAGAAGCCTTATGATTACAAGAATGATTTCAAATCGTTTAACCCAGAAACGAGTGCTATCTCCTATATTTACAATGTTTCAAAGAACAAATTAATTGCTTAACGCAACGCTAGTGCGTTAGGATCTATCATCTAGAATCTAAAATCTCGTATCTATTCAGGAAGCCATTTGAATAGATACGAGATACTAGATTCCAGATTCGAGATTATGCCAAGTCCTGTTCTAGCAAATGTCATCCGCGGAGAAACTATTGAATCCGTCCACCGCGGACATCTGATCGTGCTCGACGGCAAAGGCGAAACTGTGCTTAGTCTCGGTTCGCCCGATACGGTCACCTTTTTTCGCTCCGCTTGCAAGGCATTTCAGGCGATGCCGTTTATTACGACCGGTGCGGCCGATGCACTCGGATATTCGGAAGAGGAGATCGCTCTCGCGTGTGCGTCGCACTCGGGAGAGCAGCGTCATGTTCGTGTGGCGGAGTTGATGCTCGAACGCGCCGGTTTGAACGAAGCTCATTTGCGTTGCGGAACGCATCTGCCGTTCAACGAGAAAGAATCTGAGCGGATGCAGCGTGCGGGCGAACATCCGACGCAGCTTCACAATAATTGTTCCGGCAAGCATGCCGCGATGCTCGTAACGGCGAAACATATCGAAGCCGATCTGGCGACATACGACGCGTTGGAGAATCCTGTGCAGTCGGAGATACTCGGGCTCGTTTCCTTGTTCTCTGAAGTTCCGATCAAAGACATCAAAATCGGCATCGACGGATGTGCCGTCCCGAATTTCGCCGTGCCACTTTCGGCGATGGCGAAAAGCTTCATGAATCTGATCTCGCCGCCGGAGAGTTTTCCGGCGAACATTCGCGAAGCATCACTCCGCATCGTTTCGGCGATGACAAACTTTCCTGAATTGATCGGCGGACTCGAGCGTCTTGACACGATGCTGATGCAGGCGGCCGACGGGAAGATCATTTCAAAGGTCGGAGCCGATGGCGTATGGCTTTGCGGTGTTTTGCCATCGGAAAAATATCCGACCGGTTTGGCGATCGCGCTCAAGATCGAGGATGGCGACGACAAACGCGCCCGTCCGGTTGTGGCGGTCGCGCTGTTGAAACGGCTTGGTATTTTATCCTCCGATGATATGCCCGAGCTTTCGCCGATGGCGATCAAGAACCGGCGAGGTGATGTTGTGGGTAGGATCGAAGCGGCCCAATTCGGACTAGGGAGCAAGCATCCGGGTTAGTCCCGACGCGCTCCACTCGCTATGTTTTCGCCTGCCCGTAAAGGGTCTTGAACTCATCCCTTCCAAACGCACGATCGAACCACATGCACGTCAGCTTCTCTCTGGATGGTGTTTTGGTCGGGGGCGTTCGTGCGAGATGTCAACGGACAATCGCTTGACTTACCGGTGTGACTGAGAGTATTACTATTTTTATGAGTGTCGCTAAGGTAACAATTTCGATCGAAGCTGCTTTGCTGACGAAGGTTGATCGCCTTGTTAAGGAGCGCGTTTTTTCCAATCGTAGCCAGGCTATTCAGTCGGCTGTTTCAGAAAAGGTCTCGCGGCTTGACAAGAATCGCCTCGCACGTGAGTGCGCAAAGCTTGATAAGACGGAAGAGCGTTCGCTCGCCGACTTAGGACTAGCAGCCGAGGCCGAAGAATGGCTCGAATATTAAGGGGCGATATCGTCTGGGCAACTTTAGACCCGACCGTCGGGCACGAGCAGGCCGGCTCGCGGCCCGTCCTTGTCTTAAGCCACGACATTTTCAACGCCAATTCGGGAACGGTGATCGCCGTAGTACTGACCAGCCAACAGCCTAAAGCGGCTTTCCCTCTGTCATTCGAACTATCGGATCCCGCTCTTCCCAAGAGATCGTGGGTCAAGATCAGTCAGATCCGAGTGCTGTCCACACAACGGCTGGGCCGGAAGATCGGTCGAGCATCCGGGGACGAATTAGAGGCGGTTGTTGAAGGCTTGAACGAGATCATCAGCGACTGACATTCTTACGTGCCCTGCCCGTAGAGCTTCTTAAACTCATCCCTTCCAAACGCGCGATCAAGCCACATGTTCGTAAGCTTCTCCTGGATGCTGTTTGCCCGGAGCCGTTCGTTCAGGTTTTTGAAATCGACGAAGTCGAGATGCTGGTCCTGATTGAAGCATGAGAAGACGAAGAACTCTTCGCCGGTATGCGGGTTGACATGCCGCTGCAGACATTGTGCACAGACTTCTTTCATCATGCATTGCATCGGCGAGTTGATCGAGCCGATCGCAACGTGGTCCGGTTTTAGGAACGGCTGGAGCGTTGTGTGACGTGCCTCGCGGACGCCGTTCATCATGCGGTCGGAGCCGATCGCGATGATCCGGTCGACGTCTTTCAGATTGACTTTCGTGTCGCCAAGCTTTCCCGTCGCGTAGGCGACCATCGCCTGAACGATATTTCCGCGGTGATGTGTGTCCTGTGGCCGATGCGGTGAGATCTCGTCTCCGAAATCCGTCGCCCAGATTACCTGGTCGGTCGCGTTCTCGATCTCTTCACGTTTGAAAAGATCGCCGCCGTTTTTGTACCCGGCGAAATAGAGTACGTGATTTTTCTTTTCACGAAGCTCGCGTGCGATCGAAAACAGAACCGCATTTCCGAGACCGCCGCCGGCGAGAAGCACGGTTTCGTTTTCCGGGATCTCGGTCGGCGTCCCGGTCGGACCCATGACAAGGACCTCCTCTCCGACTTTTAACAGCGAACACAGACGCGACGAAGTTCCCATCTCAAGAACGATCATCGACAACAAGCCTTTTTCTTCATCGACCCACGCACCGGTCAGCGCAAGCCCTTCCATCATCATACGAACGCCGTCGATGACGGGGGCAGAAGTCTCAAAATTCTGCAGACGATAAAATTGTCCCGGCTCGAACTTACGCGCCTGCAACGGCGCTTTAACTACGACATCGACTATCGTCGGGGTTAGACGCTCGACGCGGACGACGTACGCACGGAGTTGCTCATCGAGTGTTGAGATGAGGTCGTCGAAAGAGTTCCGCAAACTCAAGTTTGCGGTCCCTGCAAACAATTCCACGACGTGTTTGTATCCGTGCTTCGCCGAAGCCATCGCCTTGACGACGTTGCCGGCGTATTGCGGGTGATTGTCACCGTAGTAAGAAATGAATTTTCCGTCGTGCTCGTACGAAGTGAAGAATCCTGCTTCGCCTTTTTCCGCTTCGACTACGTGGAGGCTTCCGTCTCCGTTCCGCTCGAGCTTGTGCGGAAGAAAGAATTGGAGCCACTCATCGAGTTTGAACGTTCCCGGCTTTTCCTTTTCATAGATGACATTCGGTGAAGTTCCAGCCGCAACGCAGACGGTGCGAGCAGGAAACTCGACCATCTCGCCGGTCTTGTCGAACTTACCGGTGTCCGCGTCGTAGTTGAGGCGCTCGAAGATCAGGGCTTTCACGGCGTTGAACTCGTCGGGCACAGCCTCGGCAGGGCTCATACACTCGACGAAATTAATGCCTTCCTCTAGAGCCTTCTGCACCTCTTCATGATTCAGACGATACGCTGGAGCGTCCTGCAGACGCTTTCGATAGATGAGCGAGACACCTCCCCATGACTGTACAAGGGGAACGAAGTTCGGCTCCTCACCTGCAGCCGCGGCTCGATTGCGTTCTTCGCGGACCGCACGGCCATGTTCGAGAAACTCATTGATGACCATCAGCTCTTCCGGATCGAACTGTTTCATCACCTGAGTTTCGCCAAACTCTTCGACGACCTGCTCATATTTCGACAGCATCTTCTCGACCTGGATCGGGTAATACGCGAAGAGTTCGGTCGCCGTGTCTATGCCGGTCAAGCCGCCGCCGATGACGACTGCCGGAAGACGCACTTGCAGATTCGACAGCGTATCTTTCTTGAACGCACCCGTCAGCTGCAACGCCATCAGGAAATCCGACGCCTGCCGGATTCCGCGAATGAGGTTGTTCTTCATCGGCACGATCGTCGGCCGACCGGCGCCGGTCGCGATAGCGATATGGTCGAAACCGAAGTTCCACGCGTCCTCGATCGTCAGTGTTCCGCCGAACCTGATGCCGCCGTATGCTCGAAATTGCTTTCGCCGCATCAGGATGAGCTGCATCATCGTCAGGAAATTCTTGTCCCAGCGCACCGTGATCCCGTATTCCGAGACACCGCCAAAGCCCGAAAGGATCCGCTCGTCAAGCTCCTCGGTGATCTCACTAATGTCGCGGATCGGCTTCGGCGTCCGCTTACCGAATTCGCCCGTCCATTCGCTCGGAAGCGGTTCGATCTTTAGGCCGTCAACACCGACGACACCAAATCCCTCGTTGAGTAAATATTGTGCGAGCGTGTAGCCCGCCGGCCCGAGCCCCACGACCAATACATTCTTGCCGTTGTAAGGTAAGGCGTACGGCCGCTCCGCGTTCAGCGGATTCCAGCGTGTTAAGAGACTGTAGATCTCGAACCCGTAAGGCAGATCCAGAACGTCGGTCAGCGTGTGCGTTTCGGCTAGCGGAATATTGACTGGCTCTTGTTTCTGAAAAATGCAGCCCTTCATGCAGTCATTGCAGATGCGATGGCCTGTGCCGGCGCACATCGGATTGTCGATCGTCACAATCGCGAGGGACGCGATCGAATCGCCCTGCTTCTTCAACAGGTGCATCTCCGAGATCTTTTCGTCCAGCGGGCAGCCGTCGGCTTTGATACCGAGCGGGTTTCTCTTTACCGAGCCGTCCTTTTCATGAAGGCCGGTCGAGCACGAATCCTTATCGCGCTCGTGGCAGATCAGACAATAATCGATCTCGGCGAGCCCGTCGCGCATCGTGCCGCGGTCGTCCGTGAGCGTGAATCCGTCGCGTCGCCGCATTTCGTCGTCCAGGCCGCGCATAACATTCTGGTTCTTCTCGATCGGATGGATCAGATGAACAAGATTCTGGTAGTCGAGGGGATGGGGTGTCTTGAAGGCCTTCCAGCGTTTTTCCTTTTTGAAGAATTCAGCCGCCGACCAGGCCTCGATCAGACGAAGCGCGGCCTTGACCTGGAGCAGATCGCCCGTTTCATCCAGCTCGAGTACGAACTTCGAGAATAGCTTGCCGTAGGTTTTGTCTTTCAGCTTATCGAAAGCCGTATGAAGCTTGCTGATGGTTTCTGCTTCGGGCCCCGCGATCTCAGATTCCTTTAAAAGAAGATCTTCGGCGTCGATCAGTCGGGCCGCCATCTCTGCGATTCCAAGCTCGTCATCCGAGACAAGGGTTTCATCGAACGCGTTATGCCGCAGCTCGGTCAGTGCTTGTGAAACTTCGTTATGGTCGAATGCGGTTAGCTGTTCCGGGGTGAACGCCTTTGCCGCTCGCCTCTGGACAAAGAACTTGTATTTCCAGATCGGATCCTGTCGAAGGATATCCCTCTCGAGTTCGGCGCGTTCGCGGGTGATCCCAAACATACGGGCGATGAAATCCGACAAGAGTGGCGCTGAGTCCGTGAGGATCTTCGACGCAACCCTTTTTTCAAATCCGCCGCCGCCACTTTCTATATATTTCTTTAGAGCCGCGTAAACGACGGGCTCCTTTTCTGCGACTTCGGCGTAAAAGGCGTTGGCCAGATCGGCGAGCCGGCCCGCGTCGAACAGATCGGAATACCGAAAGTTGGGAATTCCAAGTTCAAAATCGTGCTCGTTTACGAGGTTTTCGGAGGATGAATTCATGACAAGACCGTAAGGCTTAAAGTACGCCTAAAATTGCAAATAAGGAGTATATCATTCGGCTCTCGGAGCGAACAAAGGCTCGGTTCTATCGGACTTTTATTCGATATGCCGGACATCGGCGGCAACGTCCGGTGCTGTCCGAACCTCTAAGAAGTTCGTGAAAAATGCGGTTGGATGTGTTATAAACCAAGGTTACCTTCGCGATAATCGGGTACATTCTCCGATTTAGCAGTATTTAGAAGTATGGAACAAGATCAAAGGCTCACTCCGGTGCCGAAATCGCTCGATTTGCGCTCGCCGAAAACCGAGTATCCCGCCACTTATGCGGGGTTTTACGACGATGAGGTAACCGAGGGTCGCCGTTCGCTTCAGCAATATTTCAACGTTGTTAAGAAACGGCTCCCGATCATTCTCGCGCTGACGACTCTCGCTACTGCTGCGGCCGCATTTTACATGTATAGAATGCCATCGCAGTATCAGGCGACGACCGAGATGGTCATCGAGCCCCGCAAGCCAAAGGTTCAGTCGAAGGAATCGATCAACATTAATTTCGGTAACGACGCGAACTATTACAATACCCAGCTTGAACTTCTGCAGAACAGCGACTTGATGAAAGAAGTCGTGATTCGTTTGGGCCTGTATAAAGAGCCAGACCTGTTCGGAAATGAGGATCGCGGAATATTGTCGGGGCTTCGATCGATTTTCTCGAGCAGCAAACGTGAGGGCGGTTCGGACAATTCCCTGCCCATCGTGACTGATATGCCGGGCACCGGCGACGCGCCGCAGACGGTTCAGCTGACAAGTGAAGAGAAAGCTCGAGCCGAGTCATACGCCGGCATACTTGCCAGCAGATTAAGTGTTGTTCAGAAGGAGCGCACGAATCTGGTGAATGTAAGCGTTACCACGCCGAAACCAGATCTGTCGGCAGTGGTGGCCGACAAAGTCGCCCAGGTCTTTATCGACAAAGATGCGGAACGCGAAACCGTTGGTGCTCGGCGCGCATACGAAGATTTAACAAAGTCGATCGAAGATCTCGGAAGGACGATTGTGGACCAGGAAGCCGATCTGATCGGCTACATGCGTTCGAGTGGCTTGCCGCTGCAGGAGAAGGGGCAAGACTTGTCAGCGTCTCGGCTTCAGTCGATGAGCGAAACGTGGTTGAGGGCTATGGAAGGGCGACGGCAGCTCGAAGCCCGGTACAACGCCGCTGTTCAGGCGAGCAGCCGCGGCGAGGGGATGAACATCCCTGACCTGTACGAGAACAAGATCTTTCAGGACACGATGCGTTTGAACACGGAGCGAAAAGCTAAGCTCCAGGATCAGATCCGCGACATCGAGAAGAAGATCCAGGAAGCTGACGTTGAAAAGGCCGAGCTCCTGGTTAAGTACACATCTGAATATTCGCGCGTAAAAGCGATAGAGGAACGGATCGGTTCGCTTCAGGCGACGAAAGTGAAGACAGAGCGTGAAGTCAGCAGCATAATCGAGCAGGACCAGAAAAAGATCGAGAAAGAGGCGGTCGGAGGAGCGCTCGTCGCATTGCGATCACAGTTGAGCGCTGCTCAAAAGCAGGAGGCTCAGGCTCTTGGATCGTACGAGCGAGAAGCGGCGCTGGCAAACGTGCAGGGTCAGGCACAGACCGAATTGATAACCAAAAAGCGAGCGATCGAGACAAATCGGAATTTACTCGACATCTATACTCAGCGACAGAAGGAGCAGGAGCTTGCCATCGCCAGCGGGCGTCCGGAAAACATTAAGATCGCCGCGAACGCGGTGACACCCGGAAGTCCGATCGGGCCGCAGCGGGCGCGAAATATTCTTGTCGCGTTCCTCGTTTCTTTCGCGGTGGGCATCGGGCTCGCGTTCTTACTCGACTATCTCGACGACTCTGTTAAGACGTCCGACGACATCGGCCGACACCTTGGCTTGCCGACGCTCGCTCTTATACCCCATCACTTTGGCTCGGAGAAACGACGTCTCAAACTCGCGTCAGCTAACGGCAATGGGAATGGAAGCGCTCCGATCTCGACTGGTCTGATCACGCTGGAAGACAGACGCTCACCGATGGCGGAGGCGTATCGACACTTGCGAACCTCTTTGTTGTTCTCATCGGCGGGAAAACCGCCACAGTCGATACTTGTCACTTCGTCGCAGCCATCCGAAGGCAAAACGACAACCGCGATCAATACAGCGGTTACGCTAGCCCAGGCTGACGCCGATGTCGTGATCGTCGATTGCGATCTGCGACGCCCGCGTTTGCACAGCTATTTCGATCTCGAAAATACTCAGGGCCTGACGAACTATCTTTCGGGTGAGCGGAATACCGAGCATCTCATCAAGACGTGCCGCGAACTTCCGCGTCTGAAAGTCATCACCAGCGGCCCGATTCCACCTAATCCGGCAGAACTTTTGAGCTCGAACGAGATGAAGAATCTCTTGCAATTTCTGCGCGGGCGCTACAAACACATCATCATCGATTCGCCGCCGGCAATCTCGTTCACCGACGCTGCGATCCTGTCGACATTAGTGGACGGAGTTGTGATCGTTGCGATGGCCGGCAAGAGCTCGATCCATCTGATGCGAAGATTCAAGCATCGCCTCGGCAACATCGGAGCCAGAATTTATGGTGTGGTGCTTAATGGCATCAAGGCCGGTTCGATGGAGTACGACTACTACGGTTCGGGTTATTACGAGTATTACGAGAAGGGCGACGCAGATACGTCGACGCCGATCATGGAGGATGTCCCTTCGGTACATCGAACGGAACCTTAGTTTTTGAAGGCAGAAGGCAGAAAGCGGAAAGTAGAAGGCAGAAGGCACATGCGACCTTTCTGCCTTTTCTGCTTTCTGCTTTCTGCTTTCTGCCTTCTCTGCTTTCTGCCTTCCGCTTACTGCTTACTAAGTTCCGTCGCCAGAAACTCGCCCAACGCATTTTCCCAATCGGGAAGCGGAGCAAGACCTAACTGTTCAATTCTCACACTTGCAAGCTTTGAGCTGACCGGCCGCGGGGCCGGACGTTTCAGATCGTCATTTGAGACACGCTCGATCAATTCGTTATCAAATCCTCCGATCTCGCAGACCTTTTCGGCAAAACCAAGATAGCTCGTACCGGGTCCGGAGTTCGTAACATGAAATATGCCCGGCACATTCTTAGTGGCAAGTTCTCTAAGCCGGCTCGCCAGATCGTTAGCGAATGTCGGTATGCCGTAGGCATCCGAGATGGCCTTAATATGCTTTCCTTCGGCAAGCAGTCGGTGCATCACGCTCAGGAAATTCGTTCCGCCGTGCCCGTAGATCCAGCCGGCCCTGACGATTATCGAATCTTCATTGATTCTGGCCGTGGCGAGTTCGCCCTCGTATTTGGTTTCGGCGTAAACGCCGCGCGGATTTGCGGCGTCGGTCTCATCATAAAAACCTGTCTTCGCACCGTCGAAAACATAACTGGTTGAGATCGTCACAAATCGCGCGCCGATTTGCTTCGAGGCTTCGGCAAGGTTGCTCACACCACGCACATTTGCGTCGCGCGCCGCATCCGGCTTCGATTCGGCTCCATCCACGTCGGTGAATGCCGCGCAGTTCAGAACAGCGTCCGGACGGTGAGATTCAAAACAGGCGAAAATACCGTCTTTGTCCGCAATGTCTAAATGCTGTCGAGTGAGAGCGACAACTTCATCACCATTTTGCCGACAATGCTCTGCGGCCGCTCGTGCGACCATTCCGTTTGCTCCGGTTATGAGGATCTTCATTTAACTGTGAACTGTGAACTGTGAACTGTGAACTATGAATTATGAACTATGAACTATGAACTATGAATTATGAACTATGAACTGTGAGGTGTGAACTGGGAACTGTGCACTGGTTTTAAAATTGTGATATCTGTCCGGAAAAGGCAACTATCCTTGATAGTTCATAGTTCACAGTTCATAGTTCATAGTTCACATCCCGCAGCTCACAACTCACAGCTCACAGTTCATACCTCACACTTACTTGAGCCCGCTCCCGTACATCGCTTTGTAGTAATTTCGATACTCGCCGTTCCGGATCTGATCGACCCAGGCCGCATTATCGCGATACCAGTCGATCGTGATCTTTAATCCCTCATCCCATGTGACGAGCGGTTTCCATCCCAATTCCGTTTCACTTTTCGTAGGGTCGATAGCGTAACGCCTGTCATGGCCGAGCCGGTCCGTGACATACGTGATCAGACTCTGTGGTTTGTTCAGAGCGTCGAGCAGCGATCTCACGACATCGATATTGTACTTTTCATTTCGCGAGCCAATATTGTAAGCCTCGCCCGACCGCCCTTTCTCGTACGCCTTCCAGATCGCTCGGCAATGATCGTCGACAAAGATCCAGTCGCGAACGTTCTTGCCGTCGCCGTAAACAGGCAACGGATCATCATTCATTGCGTTGGCGATCATCAGCGGAATTAGCTTTTCGGGAAATTGACGCGGGCCATAATTGTTGCCGCATCGCGTAACGACTGTATCGATGCCAAAAGTTTCGCGAGCCGCGCGTACAACGAATTCCGCGGCAGCTTTCGAAGCGGCATAGGGAGAGTTCGGTCGGAGCGGTGAATCTTCAGTAAAGTACTCTTCACTTTCGTCGGGCAAGCTTCCCATCACCTCGTCCGTCGAGATCTGAACGAACCGGCGGACGCCTTTCGCGCGTGCTCCGTCAAGCAAGACTTGAGTTCCGATAATGTTGGTTCTCAGGAATTCGTCGGCTGAGTGAATGCTTCGGTCGACGTGGGATTCAGCGGCAAAATTGAATATCGCGTCACACCCGTCGGGGATCGCGTTTAGAACGGCATCGCGGTCACAGATGTCGCCTTTGATGAATGTGTGGCGGCTATCATCCACACCCGAAAGATTTTCAAGATTTCCGGCATAAGTAAGTGCGTCGAAATCGACGATCTCAACATCGGCGGTCCCTTCCAGAACCAGCCTGACAAACGCCGAGCCGATAAATCCGGCACCGCCGGTTACGAAAATTGTCCTCATAATCTACTAAAGTAAAAAGGTGAAAAGGTGAAAAGGTGAAAAAGTGAAAAGGTGAAAAGGGACCATGACTCATGTACGCCTTAACTGTTTCACTCTTCGCGCATTCACTCTTCACCCATTCCCTTTTCACTCTTTCACCTTTTCACTTTTCAAGCTGCCGCATTTGCCGCAGCATAAGCTCAGCATATTTCTTGGGCGAGTCAATGTCGTCCAAAACGATCTTCCCGGCGTCTTCGCTTGCGTTGTCGATAATGACATCGCCGAAACCGAGCATCCGTTGTGTCATGGTTGCAGAAACGGTGACGTCCTGGATCCTGCGCAGGGGAATATTCTGCGTCGTTCGCGAGATCAGGCCGCGATCTATCTCAACGGTCGTATCGGTTAGCGTATAGCGGACCATCTTTTTCTTAAGATGGAAATAGGCGGGAACCAACATCGCTGCGATAACTATGATGATCCCTATGACAACCGTTCCGGTGGGTGTCACACCAATAAGACTGCCGACCACTACAGCCGCGACGAAGGATGCAAGGAGCGCCGCGATGTACCCGACGTACACGAATTTCAGTGTCGGAGTTATCGAAAAGATCTTCTCCGAGTCGTCGGAGTGCGAGGAGCGAACTTCGACCGGCACGTTCTTTCGCGTCGCAACGCGCGTCTCTTCTTCCGACTCGAGCTGACGTCCGCATTTTTGACAATAAACCGCGTCATCGGAGTTCTCTTTTCCGCATTTGCTGCAAAACATATAGGTCTCCGCCAATGATACAGGAACAGCTGCGTCAAACAAAAAAGCGGCCGGTTTGCCCGGCCGCATGTTTGAAAAGAAAACTAGAGACAGAGAACTCACTCCAGCATTTCAAAAAAAATTATTGATTCATCAGCATCATCTTGCCATCCGCCGTTCGCACCGTAAGAACCCCGGGCTCATAAACCGCCAGAGGACGCGATTCTTTTTGGATAAGCTTCGCTGACTGGCTGCCGATCGGCCGCGCACTGTGAATGAACCGACCATCTGTGATCGCACCGTACCGCGATGTGATTCGGCGAACATATTCCTGCGTCTCGCGATAAGGCGGAACGTTCCATCCGTATTTCATAACGGCTCCTTCGCCGGCGTTATAACCAGCGAGGGCGAGAACAACGTCGCCTTTGAAGGTATCAAGCAGCCAGCGCATGTATCGAACTCCGGCGTCGATATTTTGTTTTGGATCGTAAATGCTCGTCACACCAAAGCGCCTGGCGGTCCCTGGCATGAGCTGCATCAGACCGCTCGCCCCCTTGTTTGAAGTTGCGCGGATCTTGAATGACGATTCCTGATGCATCTGCGAATAGATAAGCAGGGGATCGATGTTGTACCGTCGGCTCGAGTCGACAATGTAGGAATCATGAACCGCATTTCCGGTCGTAAATCCTTTAAGGCTGGAGCTGGAGCCCATGGCCACGTGGGCTCCGCCAAAGGTCGTTATTGTTTCGCTCTGCGCGAGGCCGTCGGTCACCGAAACCGTCCAGCCCGTCTGCGCGGTTTTCTTAACCAGTTTATCTTCGACAACTACCTGGTACTTTGTTCGGCGGCCGCGCTTGCCTTTTTTCGAAGGGGCCGTCGCCACGGTAGCAACAGGAGTCGTATGAACCTGAACACCTTGCGACCGGTCGAAATTGTCAAAAGTTCTCGGGCCGGACTTCTGGCTGGACGCGGATGCGGCAAGGCAAAACGAAGCTAATACAAACAGAAATAATTTCTTCATCGGGTGAAGCAATCTGAAACGCGTTCGACCAACGCTTTCCAGTATTCGTTACTGTAGATTCTATGAGGGTGTTTCTCAGCCAATCCCGGCCTGAATACCGGCTGCCTATATCTAAAAAACGACTAAAGCGAGACCGTTTCCGATGTTTGGCAGGAGCCCAACACTGTTTTACACAGCGGGTAAACAGGATAGCATTCTAAGAATGAGTTCGTAAAGGGAATTTTCCCAAATGCGGAATGCGGAAAGCGGAAGGCGGAATTCGTGGCGTCGCCGCTTAATTGATGGGCGGAGAGCCCAAAAACTTGACAGCTGACTACTCGAATCCACATTCCGCATTCCGCATTCCGCATTTCTGGTTTATCTTAGGGCGTAATGCTCTACGTTTCGCAAATGATCGGCCAGCCGATATTCGATGCCCGGAACGATAAGATCGCCTCGATTTACGACGTTTTGGTCCGATATGGCAAAGACGATTACCCTCCGGTGATCGGGGTCGTCGCCCGCCTTCGCCGTCGAAATTTCTTCATTCCGCGACAAAGCATCGCTGAACTAAACGAGCACGGGGCCCGGATGAGCTCGGCGAAGCTCGACCTCACGCCATTCGAACGACGGGAGGGCGAAGTGCTGCTTGCGAAAGACGTGCTCGACAATCAACTCATCGACGTTGATGGCAAACGTGTCGTGCGTGTCAACGACGTGCAGCTCATCGATGTCGGCGACTTCTGGCGGGTGACCGGAGCCGACGTAAGCCTGCAGGGTTTTGTCCGCCGTCTGTTGCCCAAGGGATTCTACGGAAGTGGCCGTCCGGTGGAAGTGCTCGACTGGGCGGACGTTGGTTATCTCGCGACCGATACCGCGACGGTGACGGTGCAGCTGAAATCCTCCAAGGACAAACTCTCGCGGCTTCATCCGGTCGAGATCGCACAGCTTGCCGAGACACTTTCTCCGATACATCGCACCGAAGTCGTCGAGAGCCTCGATAACGAAACCGCCGCCGACACGCTTGAGGAGATGTCCACCGAAGCGCAGGCGCGCATACTTGAGGAAATGGACGAAGAACGCGCCGCGGACATTCTCGAAGAGATGTCACCCGATGACGCCGTCGATGTGCTGGATGAAATGGACGAAGGAAAGGCGCAGGAGCTTTTCGATCTCATGGAAGACGACGAGAAGGCTGATGTTGCCGAGCTTATGCATTTCGAACACGACACGGCCGGCGGATTGATGACCACAGAGTTCATCGTCTTTCCAAAGATACTTACCGCAGGCGAAGCGATCGCTCGTCTTCGTGAAATGGCGGAAACGCCGGGGATGATCTACTACCTCTACGTTGTCGAAGAAGAAGGCTCGTGGAAGTTGTGTGGTCTGATCAGTCTCCGCAGCTTGATCCTCGCAGACCCTACGCGGCCGTTGTCTGAAGTTATGCGTATAGAATTTCGCGCCGCACACCCGGCGGATTCGGCCGAAGAAGTTGCTCAGACTATTGCCGAATACAATCTGCTTGCGCTTCCTGTTATCGACGATGAAGGTGATATTGCTGGAATCGTTACCGTGGATGACGCAATGGAGATTTTGCTGCCAAAAAATCTACAGAGGAGATTGCCGCGGTTGTTCGGCTAGCGTTTGAGCGGGAAGCTAATCGGGCATGATACTCGTCCAGACGATGTCGTCCACATTTCATTAACGGTTTCTCTCGTCGGAGTTATCGCTTTCGCTTGACCCCGGCGTAACGGGCACTGGATCAACCTTCGGGTCGAAAGCAAGCGCGATCGCTTTTTCGGGTGTGATTGCTCGACCGCGTTCGAACGCGTCGCTGAATTGAGCATCGTCCAGTCGGCCCCGAAGCTTTTCGAGATAGGCATTTCGGAAGACTTCTTCAGCGGGTTCGATCTTGTACCCGATGGATTCACGGAGAGCTTCCGCCGCTCCGCAAAGTTCTGCGGCCCGCTGCAGGTCGTTGCTCGCCACCGCGAGTGCAGCAAAACCATCGATGGAGTAGGAAATCGTCATCTTGTTCCCGAGGTCGAAAGCAAGGTTTGCGGCCTCCGCAAAATGCTTCTTGGAAACGGGCAACTCGCCCTCGCCGAAGCACGCGGCCCCGAGATTGTTCAGGGCGTCGCTAACGGCACTCTTGTTGTCGAGGTCACGAAACAGCGCCAGCGATTCTTCGAAAAGCGGACGAGCGCGTGAGAAGTTGTTTTCGGTCCTCGCCAGGTCACCGAGAAAGCTAAGGCTGATCGCGATCCCGAATTTGTCGCCAAGCTCGCGGCTGATGGCGAGTCCGGATTCGAAAAATCCGCGTGCCGCTGCGGTTTCCCCTTGCTGCATTGCGACAAGGCCAAGGCCGCGGCTTGAAAGCGCGACACCTTGCTTATCGCCTGCTTCTTTTCCCGCGGCAAGACCGTCAGCGTAAGCTTTCCTTGCCGTTTCGTAATCACCACCAAATCGGGCCGCGAGTCCAAGTCCGTTCATCAGTTTGAAGCGGAGCGTAGCGGGGGGCTCGCCGCCACGTTCGAGAGCGGCCTTTAACCATTTATAGCCTTCGCTAAGATGACTGTGCAGCAGCCAAAAGTTTCGGACCGATACGGCGAGTCGGACCGCGATCGGCGGATCATTCGTCAAAGCCCATTGCATCGCGGCCCGCAAATTGTCGTGCTCGTCTTCGAGCCGGTCGAGCCACTCCGCTGATTGAGCCGCCTGCAGAAATGGCTCCGCTTTTTCGCCAAGCGAGACAAAATATTCGGCATGATCGCGCGTCGCCGCTTCGTCTTCACCTACTGATCGAAGTTCTTGTTCGGCATATTCGCGAACGACCTCGAGCATGCCGAAACGATGCTCGCCACCTTTACCTTCGACTCTGATGAGGAGGCTTTTGTCGAGCAGCGAGGTGATCGTATCGACAACGTCCACCGCATTTCTTGATTCCGCAAGGCCACACACGGACTCCGCGGCTTCGACGGAAAAGCTTCCCGCAAAGACCGAGAGACGTCGAAAGACCGACTTCTCACGTTCGTCGAGCAGGTCGTAGCTCCAGTCGATCGCACCCTGCATCGTTCGCTGTCGTTCCGGCAGATCGCGCGGCCCGCCGGTAAGAAACTTAAGCCTGCTTTCAAGCTTAGATAAAATTGCTGAGGGAGCAAGAATTCTCGTTCTCGCCGCCGCAAGCTCGATGGCGAGAGGCAAGCCCTCGAGTCGCCCGCAGATTTCGGCGACGCTTCGACCATTATCGGCCGTGAGTTTGAATGCGGGATCCACCGCTTGGGCACGTTCGGTGAAAAGCTGTACGGCGTCGTTCCGCTGGATCGTTTCAAAAGATGACAGCAGCGCACCCGACGGTGGAGATAGCGGTGGAACGATGAATTCACGCTCGGCCGTTATGTGAAGTAGAAAGCGGCTTGTGACGAGGATCTTCAAACCGTCCGCGCCGGCGAGCATATCGGCGATTACCTCTGCCGCGTCAACTATCTGTTCGAAGTTGTCGAGCACCAGCAACATCTTCTTGTCCCAAAGATGATCTTTTAGGATGTCGAGCAGGGGGCGTCCGCCGGCATCTTTGACTCCGAGTGGCTGTGCAATGCTAGCCGGAACTAACTCGGGCAGCGCGACGGAAGACAGCTCGATCATAAAGACGCCGTCAGCGAATTCCGGCAACAGGGTTTCAGCCACGGCATGAGCAAGACGCGTTTTTCCGGTTCCGCCGATGCCGGTCAGCGTTACTAAACGCACCCGTTCGTCCCGAAGCAGTTGTGTGATGTCGGAGATCTCGCTTCGTCTACCGATGATCGGAGCGAAGTATGAACGGAGATTACTTGAGCGCCGCCAGGAGTTGCCGGCTTCCACGGGCGCGGTGTTGCGAACGACGACCTCGGTCGGCGCGGTATCGAAGATAAACGTATCCTCTTCGGCGGTTCGACCCGGCGTCGAGTTTCGGAATTCTGCGTCGAACTCTAGCCTCCGAATCAGATTACGCAAATCCTTTAGCAACGTGTCCGCTGAATCGTACCGCTCGTCGCGGGTTGCGTTCAGCGCCTTTAGGACAATTCTTTCCAGCTCAGGAGGAATTTCTGCGGCCAATTGCGACGGAGGGACCGGTGTCTTCGTGAGAATTGCGGCAAGGGTATCAGTTGACGTTTCACCGGTAAACGGGAGCGTACCGGTGAGCATTTCATAAAGCACAACGCCGAGGCTCCAAACATCGGTACGGCCGTCGACATCGAGCCCACGCGCCTGCTCGGGCGACATGTACGATGCGGTTCCGACGATCATTCCGGCCTTTGTCAGGAACTGATTCGAGCCGACCCCTATATTCTCGGTCTCGACCAATTTGGCAAGGCCGAAATCGAGGATCTTTGCCTGATCACGTTTTGTGACGATGATGTTTGCGGGTTTGATATCGCGATGGACGATGCCGGCCGCGTGGGCCTCGGCAAGCGCGGCGCTTACCTGGGCGGCGATCTCCAGCGTCTGACGTACGTTTCTCCGCCTCCGCCGTATCATTGCCGAGACGGTCTCGCCTTCGATGAACTCCATCGCGATGAACGGCGTCTCACCTTGGGCGTGAATCTCGTATATCGTGCAGATGTTCGGATGATTTAGCGCCGATGCGGCGCGAGCTTCGCGAAGAAAACGCGCGAGATGGTCGGGGTTGGCATTTAGGTCCGTCGCGAGAAATTTGAGTGCGGCCTTTCTTTGCAGCTGCTCATGTTCGGCTAGATAGACTTCACCCATACCGCCGGAACCGAGCAGCGAGATGATCCGATATTGTGAAAATTGAAGGCCGATTTTTGACACGGAAAAACCCGAAAATTATACCACTAGTCAATTAGGCCATGCGTTCCGACACATTCTGCGTCCGCGGCGCATAGAGTGGCGCGAGAATTTAGTAAAACAATGCAGACAGGCATTGCGTAAACAGTAACATCTGTCCCACGGAATTTCGCTTGTGCTAGAATACAAGCCCGATCTCAAACAATAAGGAGTATCTATCATGTTCCGAAAAAGCGCAGTTTTATTCGCGATTTTGACCCTTTTCGCCTTTGTTCTGAGTCCGACCACCGAGGCCGCCGGCGATCTCCCGGTCGGAGGCTCGGTTGAGAATTTTTCTCTTCCGGATACGAACGGCAAGGTGCAATCGCTAAACGACCTGAAAGGCAAGAACGGAGCGGTCGTCATTTTCCTCTCAGCCCAGTGCCCGGTCGTCAAGCTTTACGATGAACGCATCAATCAACTTGCCGCGGACTATGAATCGAAAGGCATCAACTTCATCGGGATCAACTCGAATCATACCGAGTCGCCTGATTGGGTAAAGTCACATGCCGCGGAGACGTACAAATTCCCGGTCCTGATTGACAAGGGAAACGTTTGGGCGGATAAGCTGGGCGCGACCGTTACGCCGGAGATCTATTATCTTGACTCGAAAAACACCCTTCTCTATCACGGCGCGATCGACAACGATCGAAGTGGGAAAGCGATCACCGAAAATTATCTGCGCACTGCGTTCGACTCGTCGCTTTCCGGCAAAACGATTGCACGAACCAAGGCGAACGCGTTTGGCTGTTCTATCAAGCGCGTTGGCGAATAGTCGGTGAATGCATTTTATGTTTCACACCTTTAAGGCCGCATTAGGCGGCATTATTATCACCTTGTGCCTCTCGCTCTCGACTGTCGGCCAGGGAAACAGCGCCTCGATTGCTTCGGCGATACCCGCCGCTCCGGCGGCGGTCTCAGTGAAACAGATCGACATCGTCGGCCTGCGAAAAGCGCTCACGCCGTCGGACAAACCTCTGCTTGTGAATTTCTGGGCGACGTGGTGCGATCCGTGCCGTGAAGAGTTTCCCGATCTTGTAAAGCTGGACGCCGAGTACAAGGGCAAGATCGACTTCATCACGATCTCGCTGGACGAGCTGTCAGAGATCAATCGCGACGTGCCGAAATTTCTGACGCAAATGAAAGCGCAAATGCCGGCTTACCTTCTAAAGGCGAAGGACGACGATGCAGCGATCGCGTTTGTATCGAAGGACTGGGCCGGGGCACTTCCTCTGACTATCCTCTATGATCCTGCAGGCAAGCAGATCTATTACCGCCAGGGCAAGGTTAAGCTGGAGACGGTCCGCGCCGAACTCGACAAGCTCTTGACCCCGGCCAACTGATTTACTTTCTCGATAGGAGTTAAGGTCTCATGTTAAGAACGATCAACGATTTTCGAAAAGACTGGACCTATGAAGCGGATGCGACAAATAAGATACTCAATGCGTTGACGGACGAATCTCTGTCACAAAAGGTCATGCCTGACGGCCGCAGCCTCGGCTTTATCGCCTGGCACCTTACGCAGACGCTGCCCGAGATGCTGGGCAACGTTGGGTTGAAAATAGACGGGCCGAGTCATGATCAAGAATGCCCGGCTGCCGCATCCGAGATCGCAGCGGCATACGAAAAAGCCGCGAAGTCAGTTACGCAGGAAGTCACGGCAAATTGGAACGACGACACATTACTTCAGACCGACGCCATGTACGGCGAGACCTGGGCACGGGGTGTTACGCTGTTTGCACTGATCGCTCACCAGGCGCATCATCGGGGCCAGATGACGGTGCTGATGCGGCAGGCAGGCTTGCGTGTACCGGGTGTCTACGGACCGGCGAAAGAAGAATGGGCCGCCATGGGAGCCCCCGCGATGCCGTAACCAGACGATCCAGGATTTGGCGAATAAGAGTTTATCGGCCGCAATTTGAAAAAATTGCCTCTACCGCATAAACTCTTTTGTTTTGCAGGGGGAGCTTTTGAGCTCGTGTTTCAAGGTGGGGAGTTTTAGTCTGGGGAATCCATATTCTGAACGCTGAACCCTTAACTCTGAACACGCAGTGCTCTGAACCCAGAATTTACATGACGGAAATCACGCCCGAAATAGTCGCACAGCACAATCTCACACCCGAAGAATACGAAAAGATCAAAACGATCATGGGACGCGAGCCGAACTTCACCGAGCTCGGCGATTTCAGCGTGATGTGGTCCGAACACTGCTCATACAAATCCTCGCGTGTTCATCTGAAGCGTCTTCCGGTAACCGGACCGCGCGTGATCGTGCCGCCGGGCGAGAACGCCGGCGTCGTCGATATCGGTGACGACTGGTGCGTTGCGTTCAAGGTCGAATCGCACAATCACCCGAGCTTTATCGAGCCGTTTCAGGGAGCCGCGACAGGCGTCGGCGGAATCCTTCGAGATGTTTTTACGATGGGTGCGCGCCCGGTCGCCGCGATGAACAGTTTGCGTTTCGGGCCGCTCGACGATCCAAAGCACGGGAATCGAAATAAATCGATCTTGAAAGGCTGTGTCGAAGGGATCGGCCATTATGGCAATTGCTTCGGTGTGCCGACCGTCGGTGGCGAAGTTGTTTTCGACGAGGCCTACAATCTTAACCCGCTCGTAAACGCGTTCGCACTGGGCATAGTAAAAAAGGATCAGATCTTTTTTGGAAAAGCAGAAGGGATCGGCAACCCAGTCTTATACGCTGGTGCGAAAACAGGACGCGACGGAATTCACGGGGCGACGATGGCGTCCGCCGAGTTCGACGACGAAGCGCTCGAGAAACGGCCGACTGTACAGGTCGGCGATCCGTTTCTCGAAAAACTTCTACTCGAAGCTTGTCTCGAGGCGATGCGAACCGGTGCGATCGCCGGCATCCAGGATATGGGTGCTGCCGGACTAACAAGTTCGTCAGTCGAAATGGCTGCACGAGCCGGTACGGGTCTCGAGCTTGACCTGACACTCGTTCCGCAACGCGAAACGGGGATGACGGCGTACGAGATGCTTTTGTCGGAATCGCAGGAGCGAATGCTGATCGTCGCACGTACGGGCCGCGAGAAAGAAGTCGTCGAGATCTTCAATAAGTGGGACCTCGATGCTGTCGTGATCGGCAAGGTCGTCGAAGGCGACCGCCTGCGAATAGTACTTAACGGGAAGCTCAAAGCAGACCTGCCGGTAAAAGCACTCACCGACGAAGCTCCGAAATATGAGCGGCCGCTCGCTCCATCGCGACGCGATAAAGACACGCGACACGGAGAAGGGGAGACACAGGGACGCGGGGAAGCAGAGCGACGGGGCGACAACATCTCCGTGTCACCGCGTCTCTCACTCTCCGAGTCGCTAAAAAAACTGCTCGCTTCGCCAAACATCTGCTCGAAACAATGGGTGTATCAGCAGTACGACACGATGGTTCGGACGAACACTGCAGTACTGCCTGGAGCCGATGCCGCTGTGATACGCGTGAAGGAGACTCGTCGGGCGATCGCAATGTGCCTCGACGGGCCCGGTCGATATGTCGCGATCAACGCTTACGAAGGTACGAAGCTGGCGGTTGCCGAAGCTGCGCGAAATGTCGTCTGCGTCGGGGCAAAGCCGATCGCCGTTACGAATTGCCTGAACTTTGCTTCGCCTGAAAGGCCCGAAGTCATGCGGGCGTTTTCGGATGTTATCGACGGGCTGAAAGATGCGTGCGAGATGTTCGAAACACCGGTCGTATCGGGGAACGTTTCGTTTTATAACGAAACCGATGGCCGCGGTATTTTGCCAACACCGACGATCGGGATGGTCGGTTTGATCGAAGATACTCGAAGGATCGTGGCGCACGGATTTAAGAAGGATGGCGACGTCATTGCATTGCTTGGCGTGAGTCAAAACGATCTGTCCGTCAGCGAATATGCGCAGACCATTCTCGGCAAGACGATCGAGGACATGAAAACATCCGGAAGGGTTCCGCAGATCGACCTTTCCCTCGAGAAGCGCGTCCAGGACGCATGTTTGAAACTTGCTGTCGCCGGCCTGCTTTATTCCGCGCACGATTGCTCGGACGGCGGCCTCGCAGTTGCGATTGCCGAAAGCTGCTTTTCATCGCTCGGTCGCGACATGATCGGAGCGAAGATCGATCTTGAAGCCAACGGTCTTTCGAACGAAGCATTGCTCTTCGGTGAATCACCCTCGCGGATCGTGGTTAGCTTCGCTGCTGAGAATTTGGACGCGGTAAAGACTCTTGTCGCCGATTGTCCATTCGCGGTTATCGGCAACGTCGGCGACGACGTATTGCACATATCGATCGACGGCAGCGAGGTTATCTCGTCGCCCATTCCCGATCTCGAGGTGATTTGGGAAACAGCGCTTGAAAGGCGGCTTGAGACCGGAAAGACGGCGGGCACGGCTTAAACGACCTGACGGTAACTCTTGCCGCGCGGGAAAGCCGTATTGTTAGTTTATCTCGCTATGTCTGCCGGAGTTTATCTTCACATCCCGTTCTGCAAGTCTCGATGTTCGTACTGCGATTTCGCGACGGATATTTATCGCACCACCGACGCGGTGGAACGGTATGTTTCCGCGCTTTGCTCCGAGATCGACAGATTCCAGCAAGTAAATCCAAAATCCGAAATCCGAAATCCGCAATCAGTTGATACGGTCTATTTCGGCGGCGGCACTCCTTCGCTGTTAAAGCCAGAGCAAGTCATCAGCATATTGAACGCGGTCCGTGACAAGTTTCGCGTGGATCAGTCTGCCGAGATCACAATGGAGATGAATCCGGCGACCGTGACATCTGAGACTCTCGCAGGTTACAGATCGCTCGGAGTGAATCGCGCGAGCTTTGGCGTACAGACGTTCAACGATCAGGCGTTAAAACTCCTCGCCCGCGGCCATGACGCGAACGACGCTCGAGATACGTTTCGGCTATTGCGGGATGCCGGATTCGACAATATCAGTTTCGATCTGATTGCCGGACTGCCGGGTCAGACAATCGCCGATTGGGAACACAATTTGGAAGAGGCGCTCGCCATGCGGCCTGAGCACCTCTCGCTTTATCTTCTTGAGATCCACGAAGCTACCCCACTCGCCGAGCAGATCCGTTCGGGGCGGCAGCCTGTGCCCGACGACGAACTCGCCGCTGAAATGTACGAGCTTATGCTGGACAAGATAGTGGATGCGGGTTACGAACAGTACGAGATATCGAACTTCTCGATGCCCGGTTACGAATCGCGTCACAACTCAAAATACTGGCGGCTCGAACCCGTGTATGGCTTTGGCGTCTCGGCGCATTCGTTCGATGGCGTCGAGCGATACGCGAATGAACGCGACACCGCAAAGTATGTGACCAGCGTTGAAAGGTCCGGAACGGCGGAAGTCTCGCGAGAAACAATTGACGCAGCCTCCGAGTTTACGTTTCTCGGATTGCGTTTGAATGAGGGGGTCGATCTGACGAGTTATGAAACGAATTTCGGCTTCGATCTGCTGGACAAATTCGGACGGGACATCAAGCGATTTGAAAGCGATGGGCTGGTTAAAATTTCCGATCGCCACCTATATCTGACGCGGAAAGGAATGGTTTTTTCGAACGAAGTTTTTGCAGCGTTTGTATGAGTGTTCTTTTAGGCGTCCCCAGTTGGCGGTTCTTCAAGTCCGCTAACCTTTAAGTGCGTTCTGGCTTCCCAGATCTCCGGAAAGAATTTCTTTGTGAGCGTCGTCATCAAATAACCTACGCCTTCCGAGCCGCCGGTTCCGGGTTTCATTCCAAGCATCCTCTCGACCATTAGTACATGGTGATATCGCCAGAGTGCGATGTTTTCATCGTGATCGACGAGCAGGTCCTGCATGATGAAATAGTCGGCATATTTTTCCGGGTGAGCAAGTATCTTGACGATACTCTCGATCCTCTCCTCGCTGGTTCCAACCGCGAACCCGGCGCGACCAAGCATCGACCAGAATGCGTCGTCGAGACCGGGCTCAGCAAATCGTTTACTAAGCCGCGTGTGCGCGAATTCATCGTCTTTGAACACGGCGAGGATCTTTTCGTTCTTTTGCCCCGAAACAAATTCAAGCTCACGAAACTGCATCGACTGAAACCCGCTTGCCGGGTTCAGCTTGTCACGAAATTCGAGAAAGCCGATCTGCGCCATCGTTTCAAGCAAGTGGATCTGCGTTACAAGGACCTTCTCGATCCCGACCACGGCGCGGAGGCTGTGATTCGCTCGAAACGAACGCCCTTCGTTCATCCACGCGATCGTAGCGTCGATCTCATGAAGTATTTGCTTGAACCAGAGCTCGTAGGTCTGGTGGATGATTATGAAGAGCAGCTCGTCGTGGCTTGCGGGGTCGGACAAGGTTCCCTGAAGCTCTAGCAGCTCGGGAACTTTTAAATATTTGTTGTAGGAAAGCGGAGAGCCTTTACCGTATTCGTGTGCCATCAAAAGCGTTCAGATAGACCGATAAAATCAAGCCTAATCTTCAGGCATGGCGACGCCCGTGTCAATTTCGAAATTTCTTCCGTTAAAATCAAAGAAACATCTTGACAGACGTTACAAATATGGGTAAATTCTGTTTCGTCAATCAATAAAACCCAAATCGAAAAGGGAAAATCTTGCTGTTTAAGATTTGTTATTTGTTTGCAAATACACGCGTCCACACAAGATTTTTTGCCACATTCGTGTACGCTCTCGCATGCCGAGCACGGAGTGGTTTTTTTGTATTAGTCGGGCTTGCCCGGTCTAAAAAATTGTTAGTGTCTTGATGTTCTTAGGAGGAATTAGAAACAATGTCTAAAACAGTCGGTATGGTCAAATGGTTCAACAACGCCAAAGGTTATGGATTTATCGAGCAGCCTGGCGAACAGGATATTTTTGTGCATTACAGCTCGATATCCGGCGATGGATATAAGACCCTGATCCAGGGTCAGGAAGTTGAATTCGAAGTGACCAACGGCCCGAAAGGCCCCCAGGCCGAAAACGTCATGAAGGTCGCCGCCTAGAATTTGTTATCGATCCGCCGGATCGCTTCAGATATTTAGCACAAAGAAAAAGCGAACTGAGATTTTTCCCAGTTCGCTTTTTCTTTGACCAAAACCGCGTCATCTAAAACATTTCTTCGCCCTTCGCGCGGAGCGTCCGGCGCCACAATTCACGATACGAAGTAAAGCGCGAGACCAAACTATTGAGCTTATACCGCTGAGCGTAGCTAAGGGCGCGATTGTCGAGCATTCTCTTTATTTGAGACTCGAGACGAGCACGCGCCTCGAGCGGGGCCCGCTTTGCGGCTCCGTTAAAAAAGATATCGAACTCGATCTTCAGCCGACGAACGTCGTCCTCTAGTTTTCCAAGTTGTTGGTCGAGCGCCGCGGCTTCTTCAAGACGGCCCGGTGTCTGCCTGTATAAATTGTTAGATTTTGGCGGCATGTTGAACTAGATGGCGGGATGGGCAAGAGGCCCGCCAAGAGTATAACAGGAATCGGACACTGAGTTAGCACTTTTTTAGCCACTTTTATGTAAACTACCGAAATGGGAAATCCAAAAGTGGCGGAATTGAAATCCGTACTGAGAATGCTGCCGTCGACAGATGAAGTGCTGTCGTCCCCGGCGGTACAGCGGCTGATTCCCGAGATTGGCCGCATCCGAGCGACCACGATCGTGCGAACTGCGATCGAACAACTGCGTACCGAACTAGCGGCCGAAATGGCAACGCGGCCTGGCCGGGTTGAAGCTTATTCAAAAGAAAGTTTGCTGGCGGCAGCGGCGGAGCGGTTTGAGCAGAGTCGGAAAGAGCACCTGAACTCACGTCTTCGCCGGGTCATCAATGCGACAGGTGTCGTGATCCACACGAATCTAGGGCGAGCGCCGCTGTCGGAGAATGCAATAGAGGCGATCAAAGAGGCCGGCGGCTACTGTACCCTCGAATACGATCTTTCGAGCGGCAAACGTGGAAAACGCGGTGAGTCTCTGGAACGCCTCGTGCGGGAAATGACGGGGGCCGAAGCGGCGGTTGTTGTCAATAATTGCGCGGCGGCCGCGTACCTGGTTCTAACGGTGTTTGCAAAAGGTGGCGAGGCCGTCGTTTCGCGCGGGGAACTGGTCGAGATCGGCGGCGATTTTCGCGTGCCGGATGTGTTGGTTCAGTCCGGCGCGACGCTGAAAGAAGTTGGCACAACGAACCGGACGAAAATTTCCGACTACGAGAAGGCGATAGGTGAAAATACGAAGATCCTGGTGCGGGTCCATCCTTCCAATTACAAGATAGTCGGCTTTACCGAAAAACCTTCCCTCGCCGAGTTGGCTCAACTTGCTCGAAAAAAAGGAATTCTGCTTTACGAGGACGCTGGTTCGGGAGCGCTGGTTGATTTCCGAAGGTTCGGGCTTACGGATGAGCCGCTGATCAGCCGGTCGCTCGATGACGGTGCGGACATTGTTACGTTCAGCGGAGATAAGCTTCTCGGGGGAGCGCAAGCAGGAATCATAGTCGGCCGCAAGCACCTTGTCGAACAGATCCGAAAGCATCCGCTGTATCGGGCTCTGCGAGTCAGCAAGCTCATATACGCCGCGCTCGAAGCGACGATCACATCGTATCTTCGCGAAGATGCCGAGCAGTCAGTCCCGGTGCTGAGGATGCTAAGTTTGCGAAAGGAGGAGCTCGAAACGCGGACGCAGGACCTGGTCCGACGACTTCACGAACGGCTTGGCAAAGCGACCGGCGTTTCCCTCGTAATCATCTCGGGCGAGTCAGTTGTCGGCGGCGGCTCAGCTCCCGATACAAGGCAGGAGACGGTTTTATTAGCGATAAGACACAATGCTGTATCGGCGTCCGAGATCGAGAGAAAATTAAGAATGTCCGAAACGCCGGTCATCGCTCGGATCGAGGATGATGCGGTATTGATCGATCTGAGAACCGTTCAAGGGAGTGAAGAGGACTGGTTGATAGAAGTAATGGTTGCGGCACTTGGCTGATCATCCATTCCGCGCCGCGAAGTCGGCCATGAAGTCGACAAGCGCATCGACCCCGTCCCGCGGAAACGCATTGTAGATCGAGGCGCGAATCCCTCCGACGGATCGATGTCCGCGTAGTCCATCGAGTCCGATCTTTTCAGCCTCGGCGCAGAATTTTTCATCGAGTTCTTCAGACGGCAGACGAAAAGTAACATTCATCAACGATCGGCAGTTTTTTTCGGCGCGTCCCTCATAGAATCCGTCACTTGAATCAATATATTTGTAGAGTATGGCCGCCTTTTCCTCGTTTCGTATCTGCATTGCGGGAATGCCGCCCTGTTCGACAATCCAATCACAGACAAGCCCGATCATATAGATCCCCCAGGTGTTGGGCGTGTTCGCGAGCGAACCGTTTTGCGCGATGTTCCGATAATCTAGCAGCGCATGCTGATTCGCGGGAACGCGCTCGAGCATGTCGTCTCGGATGATCACGATGGTTACGCCGCTCGGGCCGATGTTCTTTTGCGCTCCGGCATAAACCAATCCATATTTTTCCAGATCGAATGGTTTCGAGAGAATATTTGAAGACGCGTCGCAGACAACAGGTATGCCGCCGGCGTCGAGCTCATATTTGAATTCGACGCCGTCGATGGTTTCGTTTGAAGTGTAATGAACATATGCTGCATCCGGAGAGAACCGGAGCTCGGACTGATCCGGCACCGAGCGGTATCCGTTCTCCGCACCTGAGTATAAAATCCTAACGCCGCCGCATCGCTCAGCCTCGGCGACTGCCCTGTTCCCCCAATAGCCCGTCACGATGTAGTCCGCGGTTCCGCTGGCTTGCAAAAAGTTCATCGGGACCATCGAAAACTGGAATGCCGCTCCGCCTTGAAGAAACAAAATCCTGAAGTTGTCAGGTACGGAAAGCAGTTCGCGCAGGCCGCGTTCGGCTCCGGCCAGAATGTCTGCAAAGTGCCTTGAGCGATGGCTCATTTCCATTACGCTCATACCGCTTCCGCGCGTCGACAGGAGTTCCTCCCGTGCTCGCTCTAACACGGGCAACGGCATGGTGGCGGGGCCGGAACTAAAGTTGTAACTTCTATCCACGTTCTAAGTTATCGACAATAGAGGCGTCAGCTGAAAAAGTTAAGTTAACACACCGATCTAAGAAGGTGAATTAGCATACACTTCGCCGCCAGCCTCGATCTGTGGCGCCACTTCAAATTTAATTGCTTTTCAGGTTAGAATGTTGAAAATCCATAAAACGCTTCTGGCGATAAAAGCATCTCAGGATCGGTTTTGACCCTATTATCTGTCCTCGGAGGGACCACAAAATGTTTCGGAAAGATTATTTGAAGGCATTTCTAACAGTACTCGTGCTTCTTGTTAGTGGCACGGCAGCGGCATTTGCTCAAAACGCACCCGTTCGCGGCACGGTAAAGCTGCAAAAGGGCGACGGAACGGTCGTTCCTGTAGTCGGGGCGATCGTCGAAGCCTTTAGGACCGATATCGACCGCGGAAAAATGCCCGAGGCGAAGACGAATAAGAGAGGCGAGTTTAGTTTTGTCGGATTTCCTCTTGGTCAGAGATTCGTGCTTTCGGTTAGCGGTCCGGGTATCGGCCCGCGGATTCAGACGGATGTAAAAGCCGGTTCGGAGAACATCGAGTTCATTGTCAACGAAGGTGACGGCCGCAGATTGACCGAGGTTGAAGCACGAGAGGCAGCAAAAGGCGCAGCGAGTGCTCCGGCGACGGCCTCCGGGGGCTCGTCCGAGGCCGAGAAAAAGGCCCAAGCCGAACTTGCTGCAAAGAACGCCGAGATAATTAAAAAGAACACGAAGATCCAAAGCGATGACGAAACGGCGCGCCGAGCAAACCTGGAAGGCCGCGCCGCCCTCGATGCAAAAAATTACGATCTGGCGATCTCGAAATTTGATGAGGGTATAACTGCTGTGCCCGATTATATCGGTAGCACGCCCGTCCTGCTGGCCGGTAAGGTAGTCGCTTTAAAGGGTCGCGGATTTGATTTTTACGTTAAAGGAGCGACGGCGACCGAGGCCTCCGTAAAACTGGAAAAATACGAGGCGGCGAAGAAAGAATTTCTGGCGGCGATTGCAGCTTCTTCTCAGGCCGCCGATATTGTGAAAAATGCTCCTGCAGCTACGGATCCCAAGGATCAGCAGCTGCGGAAGTCTATTATGATCGACCTCTACACCAACACGATCGAAGTTCATCGTTTGATGGCGGTATCACAGGTCGATACGACTCATACAGCGGAGGCCGAAGCCTTAATAAACGAATACCTTGCACTGGAAACCGATGCGGCGAAGAAGAGCAAGATGCAGACAACACTCGGCGACATCATGCGTTCGGCGAGCGAGTTCGACAAAGCTGCGGCCGCATATCGCGGCGTCCTCGAGACTAGTCCGGACAATACGGAAGTGATGGCGTCGCTTGGACTCACGCTCGTCGCTCAAGGTTTTGCCTCTACGCCGCAAAACCGCGATCAGCTGCAGGAAGGCTTGAACTACATGCAAAAGTACGCCGACACTGTTTCTATACTTCCTACCGATAGCCCGACCGTTCGGGAGTTTAAGATGAGCGTGAAGGATACGGTAGAGTATTTGAAGAATGAAGAAAAACTGAAAGCTCAGCCAACGAAATCGGCTGCCCCGAGAAAGAAGAGCTAGCAGGGTTTGAATTAGATAACACATGCCGTGCTTGGTAGAATTTGTGCCAGGCACGGCTTTTATATGGATATACAAATACGCAAATCGACACCGGACGAAGTTCCCGCCATCGTACGACTAATGCGCGATTTTGCGGAATACGAAAAACTCGGCGACTATTGCGAGATCACCGACCAGCGGCTCTTCGACGTGATGTTCGGCGCCGACGCGTTCGTCGAGGGACTGGTCGCTTTTCACGACAATGAGCCCGTCGCTTATGCAATGTTCTATCCATACTTTGCAAGCTTCCGCGGACAGTGCGGCTATTATCTCGAAGACATCTTTGTCGCCGAAGATTTTCGCCGCAACGGGCTCGGCGAAGCGATGGTTAAGATCATCGCAAAGCTTGCCAAACAGCGTGGGTTCGAGCGGATCGATTTCCAAGTGCTGGAATGGAACGCACCCGCCGTCAGATTCTACGAAAAGCTCGGAGCCATCCGCGACGATTCCGAAAGGCACTTCAAATTCATCGACAATTCCTTCGCTTCTCTTATTTCCTGATCAGCGCCATGCGCTGATCTCGTTCAGAAGTTCTTGTCACAATTTTATTTCCGCCGGTGTTCTCATTCTGTAACGCATTTACTTGCATATAGAAAATATTCTTGTCGGAGGTCGGGTTATGTCGAAAAGTTTAGCCTTTCGCCTGTTTGGCTTTGTGTTTGTAATATTTGTCATCGGCTCGTATGTGATCGTCGCCCAGGTGGCAGAAACCAACACGGTTCTAATCCGAAGGCCCGCACGACCTTAGGAAGCTCAGAATTCTTAATAATATAGTTAAAGCCTCACAGAATCTGGCGGGCTTTGTGAGCTACCGAAGTGTTTTTGGCACCTACCGTAAAATCTGGTTTAAACACTTTGCTCAGCCGGGCTCGGGTCGACTAGAATAAAGCCAAGAGGTTCGACAAGGGGTTATGAAAAAAATGGTGCTGGTCGTCGAGGATTACGAGGATACTCGGGTTTTATTGAAGTTCATGATCGAGAAGTTCGGTTACTCGGTGATCGAGGCCTCGGGCCCGTATGAGGCGATCGACAAAGCAGCCGAGTTCTTACCTGACCTTATCCTGATGGACATCGGCATGCCGCTGCTGGACGGATTGTCCGTCGCCCAACTTCTTCACGACAAAAAAACCAATCACGTCGTTCCGATCATCGCGGTTACTGCGTTCAGCGACATAAAGGCAGAGGCGTTGAAGGCGGGTTGCGCCGATGTGATATATAAGCCGGTTCAGCCTGAGCAGTTAAGGGAGATGTTGGACCGGTACGCCGCACACGCATGAATTAATCCTACTCAAACTGTTTTCGAAATTCCTCGAACGTCTCACGAAGCGACGCGAAATCGCTTCGAAGTTTTTCGACATCGGCTTCCAGAGTTTCGATTCGATCATTCTTAGCACTCGACGGCTCTACAGGGCTTTCACGAACAGTCGCCGAGGCCAGCCCACTTACTTCGCCGCTCAACAAGTGAGCGTAGCGAGCTTCTTTCTGTCCCGGCTGCCGTTCAAGCTTTGCGACCAACGGGTCGTCACGGCGGATCAACACGTCCAGAGTTTCCTGAACTTCTCCAAGCCCCGCGAATTCGTGCAGCCTTCCCGTTCGCTCGCGCAGCTCACCGATCGTTTGCGGCCCGCGAAGCAATAGAACCGCGACGATCGCTACGCCGGCCGCGTCAAGTTCATAGACGCTCGGCATCATGTGCTTGTATTTCACAGCGCGGCTACCCGTACCGTAATAAAGGTAAACGAGATTCTTGTCCCGTAGGCTATCGACCGCCCCCATAAGTGTCGTTTCGTCGTACGCAACAACAGGATCGCGGTTGCTTTTCTGATTGCAAGCGGCCGTCAGCGCGTTCAGCGTGAGCGGATAGTATTCCGGCGTGGTCAGTTGTTTCTCGACGAGGCTGCCGAGTACGCGAGCTTCGACATCGGTAATTGGATCCAGCATAAGTTCGCGATTAGAGTAATACACTTTCTGACCTTTGCAGAAACCCGGCGAAGGCGGGGCATGAACCCCGTCTGCTCTGTGCTCCGAGGTGAAATAGTCCGTCTTAGCGGCTAATATCTTGTCAATGAATATTCTCGTCGCCCGCACAACCGAAGAGATCGAACTCGCGTATTCGCGCCTTTGCGGAGCCGAGATACTTGGCTGCGACACGGAAACGTCCGCCCTGAATCCGAAATACGGAAAACTTTTCTCGGTTCAATTTTCGGACGGCGACTTCAATGTTCTCATCCCGCTGAGCGAAGGAGTTGCTCTCGGAAGGCTCATCGACGTTTTGCGGGACGAACGGATCGTCAAGATCTTTCACAACGCAAAGTTCGATCTCGATTTTCTGAACGCGGTCGGCGTTGAAGTCAAGAACGTTTTCGACACGATGCTGGCCGAACGTGTCTTGACGCGGGGCGCGAATCAATCGGCTTCGTTGGCCGAAACACTTTATCGCTACTTCGCAGTGGATCTTGAAAAATCTCACCGATCTAAATTCAACAAGGCGTGGGACGGGATCTGGACCGAAGAGCTGGTTGAATATGCGCTGTCGGACGTGGTCCATCTGCCGTTATTGATGCGGGAGCAATCTGCGTGGCTCGAGAAGTTGGGTCTTAGCGAGGAATATGCGCGAGCGGTGAGCGGTAAGCTGTGAACTGTGAGCTATGAACTGTGAACTATGAGCTATGAACTATGAACTATGAGCTATGAGCTATGAGCTATGAGCAGTAACCAGTAACCAGTAAGCAGAAAGCAGGAAGCAGTGAGCGGAAACGAACAACAGTTTATAGTTCACAGTTCACAGTTCACAGCTCACAGTTCACAGTTCACAGTTCACAGCTCACAGTTCACAGTTCACAGTTCACAGCTCACAGTTCACAGTTCACAGCTCACAGTTCACAGTTCACAGCTCACACCTCACAATTCATCACCACCTGTGATACGCCGGGTGGCCTTCTTTAACGGCGACAAACGTTCCGCGGCATGTGTCGCAAACCTTTCCGCCGGCGATAAGCTCCGCCTCGACGGTCGCTCGATCGTCGGTTGATTCGACTACACGCGCCTTCAACGTGATCACACCGTCGACCGGCGTCGGACGCAAAAGCTTGACGTGGAAATCCGCCGTCACTGTGCAGGGTGTCCGATCTTCGCCACGTTTTTTCATCAGGTGGTAGGCTGCCGCCCAATTGGAATGACAATCGAGCAGCGCTCCGACGATGCCGCCGTTCAGTACGCCGGGGAACGCCTGATGATGCGGCTCAGCTCGCCATTCGGCGACGAACTCATCACCCTCGACAAAGCTTCGAATGTGCAATCCTTTTTCATTCTTCGGACCGCAGCCGAAACAGATGCCGTCCGGCGAGTGGGTTTCTTGTAACGATTTCATCTGTAGAAATTCTACCGGCTTTTTCCCTTCGGAGAAACTGAAAACTGAAAACTGAAAAGTAGAAAGTGAAGAGAATGGTTTTTACCCTGGAGTTTCCTTTTACTTTTTACTTTTCCAGAAGGTTGCCGCCCGGCTTAAAAGTGTCGTAAATTTATCTCGCCCGAGTGCCCCCCGATAAACTTATGCTGACAATTATCGCTGTCGCGTTTCTCGCCTGGCTGGTCCTTGGCTATTTTGGCTACGGGCGTTGGATCGCAAAACAGTTCGTGCTTGACGACGACCGTCCGACACCCGCTCACGAGTTGAGTGATAGCGAAGACTATGTACCGACACGGCCGTTCTATCTGTTCGGACAGCATTTTTCGGCGATCGCGGCGGCGGGGCCGATCGCGGGGCCGATAATCGCGTGTCTCGCATTTGGCTGGCTGCCATGCCTCTTGTGGATCGCCCTCGGCGTCGTCCTCATCGGAGCTGTTCACGATTTCTCGACACTAACAGCTTCGATTCGTCACAGCGCAAAAAGCGTCGCCGAGATCACTCGAGACCAACTCGGTCTCAGTGCCGGCCGCGCGATGATGGCGTTCATCTGGATAGCACTCGTGTATGTCACCGTCGCATTCACGGACATCACGGCGGGAACATTTGTCGCGGGCGACGAAGCGCTTGCCGGCGAGACGCGATTCAATCCCGGCGGAGCGGTCGCGCTCGCAAGCGTTCTTTATCTCGGATTATCGATCCTGCTTGGGGTGGTCGAGCGATTTCTAAAGCCGCCGCTGTGGCTCGCGACCATCATCTTCGTACCTGCGACGTTCGCGCTCTCGTACGTCGGAACGCAGTATTCGCACGTCCTGAGCTTTGGTCATCAAACGTGGGCCGTCGTCATCCTTCTCTACTGCGTTGTCGCTTCGTTGCTGCCGGTCTGGGCGCTTTTGCAGCCGCGCGGCTATCTCGGCGGGTTCGTTCTCTATACCGCGATCATCGTCGGCGTGATCGGAATATTTTTCGGTGGATATTCGATCCAACAGCCAGCGTTCACATCCTTCGACGTGGGCGGAATGACGGGGATGATGTTCCCGTTTCTTTTTGTGACGATCGCCTGCGGCGCGTGCTCAGGCTTTCACGGACTCGTGTGCTCGGGCACGACGTCGAAACAGATCGATAAAGAGACGCATGCACAACCGGTTGGATACGGCGGAATGCTCGCAGAGGGTTTCGTTGCGTTCATCGCCCTCGTGACGGTGATGATCGCGACGAGCGACGCGCTGGTCGGACCGGATGGGAAGAACCTATCAGCTGGGAAAATATACGGCAACGGTATCGGGAATTTTCTTACGCTTGTGATCGGGAAAGAGAATCTCTCATTCGCGATCACGTTCGGAGCGATGGCATTTTCGACGTTTGTCTTCGACACGCTCGATGTCACGATGCGGCTCGGGCGCTATTTACTCCAGGAGCTGTTCGGCATGCCCGGACGTCTAGGCGCGCTGCTTGGAACGCTTGTCACTGTCGCGCTTCCGTTCCTGCTGATCTTCTTCGCGACGCCCGGATCATACGTCGAGTTCTGGACACTGTTCGGTGCTTCGAATCAGCTCCTCGCGGCGCTCACTCTCCTCTCGATCACCGCGTGGCTCTACAAGGCACGTCGGCGTATCGCTTTCACGCTGATCCCGATGCTGTTTGTTCTGACGATCACCCTGTGGGCACTCGGAGCGATGGTTTATGGAAACTTTTCAACGGCGATCGGACTGGACATCAGATTGGTGAACGGAGTCGTGTCACTGGCGCTGATCGTGCTTGCAATATTTTTGGTTATCACAGCCTGGATAAAGAGCAGAATGTTTGAGCCTGCACAACCGCCGATGGATGTTCTTTAGCGAGTCGGATGTTAAAGGAAGTTTTTAGGGAAAGAGGACCCAAGGTTCGCGGCCTGATATTTTCAGGATTTGATCGGCCCGATCTTTTCCTCGAGCCAGTTTGTTAGATCATCTACCGATTCGATGTGGACAGGCTTGCCCTTCCACGCCTTGATCGCAAAGATGATCAGCATGATCGTTGTGACGATGGTAAAGATCAGGCTGCCAAGCTCGGCGAGGCCGGTGACATTACCGACAATACCTAAGATCGACGTCACGATTAGTATGCCGACGTGTGCGGCCAGTCCCTGTGCGGCGTGAAAACGAACCTTCGTTTCCTCCTTGGGCATCAACAGCAGCAGGATCAATCCGGCGACTAATCCGATCGAGAACGGCATGTACGGCAGACCGATCAACCATTTTTCGGGAACTCCTGTCTTTGCAACTTTGCGCTCGGACGCTCGATTCATATCGCCACGATCGGCCGTTCCGTACAGAGCAACGGGCTGCGGATGCGGTTGGGCGTATGCGTTGAAATCCGCTTCGGTGAAGCGGCGAGTCTCTTCTTCGGTAATGCTCGACGGAGCGCTCGGGAATTCTGCAGTGGTGAATCGCGTTCTCGGCGGAGCCTCGTAACCAGCGGCCGCCGCGGCCTTTGCCTTTTCCGGAAAATCAGGATCAAGCGGATTTGTGTCGAACTTTTTCGGCATGGTTGAAGCTAGTTTACGGTATTTTGTGGTCGATTGTTCAATAAACCTGATTTTCAGCCAATGGATTGCAATACTTACCCATTGTCCTAGTCGACTGAAATCCCCAACTCCTTCAGCTGCCCTTCATCGACTTCACCCGGCGAGTCCATCATAAGATCCTGAGCCGAAGCCGTCTTCGGAAACGCCATCACGTCCCGGATATTCTCGGTGCCGCAGAGGATCATGCATGTCCGTTCGATTCCCGCAGCGAAACCTCCGTGCGGCGGCGGTCCGTATTCGAGCGCGTCGAGAAAAAATCCAAACTGTGACCGGGCGCCTTCGGGTGACATTCCGAGCGCTTTGAAATTTAGCGCCTGAATATCCTTTTGATGGATGCGGATCGAGCCGCCGGCACATTCGTATCCGTTGATCACCGCGTCGTATGCCTTTGCACGCACCTGTCCGAGCAGGTGATGATCGCCGTCATTTTCAACTGCCTGTTTGAACATCTCAAGATCCTCGTCCATCGGCGACGTGAACGGATGATGAGCGGCCAGATAACGATCTGTATGCTCGTCGTGTTCGAACATCGGAAACTCGGTGACGATGAGAGCTTCGTAACGGCTGCGGTCGATGAGATTCTCGCGACGAGCGATCTCGTTGCGTAGGGCCCCTAGCGACGCAGCGACGACAGATTTACTTCCGGCGACGATCAACACGGCATCGCCCTTCTCGGCCTTTGCAGTGGATGCAAGCTCCGCGATCTTCGCTTCACCGAAAACTTTTAGAAGCGAAGAGGTTATCTCGTCTCCGAGCTTTATCCACGCCAACGCGCCGGCTCCGTAGCGTTTTACAAATTCCTGCAACCCTTCGAGTTGCTTGCGGGAGTAATCAGCTTTTCCTTTTACGACAAGGGATTTGATCTCGCCGCCTTTCGTCAGAGCATCCGCGAACGGCGCGAAGTCCGTGTCCTTCATATCAGCCGAAAGATCTTGTAGTTCCATTTCAAATCGCAGATCGGGTTTGTCCGAACCGTATCGACGCATCGCTTCGGCATACGTCATGCGCAGCCATTCCTTCGGGAGAGCGACATCGATCAATTTAAGCACTGACCCGAACATGCCTTCCATCTCGCGATAGACCTGCTCGCGATTGACGAACGACATCTCCATGTCGAGCTGCGTGAATTCCGGCTGGCGATCTGCACGCAGGTCCTCATCGCGAAAGCAGCGTGCGATCTGGTAGTACTTGTCGAAGCCGGCGATCATCGTGATCTGTTTCAGGATCTGCGGCGATTGTGGCAGCGCGAAAAACTTTCCGCTATGAATTCGCGACGGGACGACAAAGTCGCGTGCGCCTTCCGGAGTAGATTTCAAAAGTATCGGCGTCTCGATCTCGATGAATCCACGGTTGTCGAAGTACTCACGGATCTTCGCGACTGCTTTCGCACGCATACGGATGTTGTTTTGCAGCTGCGGGCGGCGCAGATCCAGGTAACGATATTTAAGACGCGTGTCCTCGGCGGCGAGATTCTCAGATCCCGCGACCTCGAGCTGGAACGGCGGAACCTTTGCGTCGTTTAAGATCAAAAGCTCGCTTACTTTTATCTCAATATCACCAGTGACGAGCTTCGCGTTATGCGTGCCTTCAGCACGCGAAACAACTTCGCCCTTCGCGGCGATCACAAACTCGCCACGGATATTCTTGGCCTTGGAGTGCGCCTCCGGAAATGTTTCCGAGCTGAGGACGATCTGTGTCACGCCCTCGCGATCGCGAAGATCGATAAAGGTGAAAACGCCAAAGTCGCGCTTCTTCGCGACCCAGCCCATCAATACAACCTGCTCGCCGACGTTCGATTCGCGCAACTCGCCGCAGGTATGTGTGCGTTCCAGATTTCCTAACGTGTCTAGCATATTTCCAAAGACCCCTACAGGGATGAAGGGGATGAAAGGGATAAGAAAGCAAAATCGAGATCCCAGAGATCCCCTTTATCCCCTTCATCCCTGTCGGTTCATCATACAAAAAGAAAAACGCCTTTCGAGTGTGCGACAAACGAAAGGCGGAACGTCAAAGGATAAACGCTCTCGCATCACGTATTATTATCGTCAACTCTCAAAATGGCGTTCATAAAAGCAACTGAGATATTACAGGACGTGTGCGAGTGTTCGCAACCTTCGGGCTAAAAATAGAGCTTCGCAAAGTAATAGAGAATCGGTGCATTAAGGAGCAAACTGTCCAATCTATCCAGCAACCCGCCGTGGCCGGGAAGTATGCTCGCCGCATCTTTTGTTTTCGAGCCCCGTTTCATTGCGCTTTCGGCAAGATCGCCAAGTACGCCGACGGCCGCCATTACGATCGCGAGCGGGATCGAGAACTGATAGGGCAGCTCGGGAAAGAACCAGAATGTCGCCAGCGCCGCGAACGCGGCAGCCGCAACGAGACCGCCGATCAAACCCTCGACCGTCTTGCCCGGCGAAATTCCTGGTGCAAGCTTGTGTTTGCCAAACGCACGACCGGCAAAATACGCGCCCGTATCCGAACCCATCAGCACGAGGAAAAAGAAGCCGAGCAAGTGTGTTGAAAGATATGGCGTGCCTTCGAAACCGACGCGCGTTGCGATCAGGAATCCACCAAGAAACGCGAGATACAAGACTCCGAGGATCGTGACGCCCGCACCGCCGAGCATCTTTGAAAAGTCTTTCTGAAAGCGAAATGTCTGGGTGATAAGGACCAAGATGACGAAACCGGCCAGTGTCATCAGCAGGAGTGTAGGTTCAGTGGCCGGGGCATCGAAAATAAATGCGACGGTCAATGCCGTAGCACCGAGATACCCGATCGCAGCATCCGCCTTTAGCTCGAGCTTCTTAGTCAGCGAATAAAATTCAAACAGGCCGGCGGCGAGAGCGAGCACGGCAATCGCAACAAATATCCACACCGTTTCCGGTACGTACGAAGGCAAGACGATCGACGCGATGAGGATCGGGAGTGCAACCGCGGCCGTTAGGATTCTGGTTTTCATAATCAGTAGACGATGCAGTCTACAGGTCAGTACCACCTGCGTGCAGCGCCTGGCTAAGATCAACTTTTCTCTCTCCCGACTTTCGACCACCCGCTAACGCAGGTGGTACTGACCTGTTGCCACTGCGTAGTGACTACTGCCGCAGTTTACTCTTCACATCTCCAAAGCGCCGCTCGCGCTTTTGATAATCGATGATCGCTTTGAAGATCTCGGCACGGCGAAAATCTGGAAACAGCGTCGGTGTGACGTAGATCTCACTGTACGCGAGCTGCCAAAGCAAAAAGTTCGATATCCGCATCTCGCCGCTCGTTCGGATCAGAAGATCGACGTCCGGTAGGCCGTGTGTGTAAAGGTTGCGCTCGATGTCGACTTCGCGAAGATCGTCGGGCGATCCGCCTTGTGCCGCGATCGCCCGCATGGCTTTCCGGCACGCCTCAACGATCTCGGCGCGCCCTCCGTAATTCAGCGCGACGCTCAAAACCGTCCCCGTATTGCCGGACGTCTTGTCCATCGCGAAAGCGATCTCTTTCTGCACATCGTCGCTCAAGCCTTCGATCTGACCGATCGCCTGAAAGCGAATGTTGTGCGCATGCACGTCTTCAAGCTCGCTCCGGAGGTAACGCTTTAGCATCGACATCAATCCCGAGACCTCGGCCTTTGGCCGTTTCCAATTCTCGGTCGAAAAAGCGTACAGAGTTACGGCTTTGGTTTCGAGCCGCGTGCATGTGTCGACGATCGCCTTAACTGAATCGGCGCCCGCTTTATGGCCAAAAATGCGCGGCTTACCGCGTTTCTTCGCCCAGCGTCCGTTGCCGTCCATTATCACAGCGATGTGTTGCGGCAAGCGATCGGAATCTATCAATGCGAGGAGGTTCGCATCGGCGGAATTCGGCTTCAATATTTCGGCAAAGTGCTCGAACATTAGACGGGATCAGGAAAAGGTCAGGTCCGAATCGCCGTCCGACAACACGCGCTCCTGAACATCGACGATCGCATTGCGATTGAGCCGACCGTAGATGTGCGGATAGAGTTCATTATTGGTTGACGGCTCCTTGACGAGTTTCGAGAGTAGCTTGTCGGTGTCGATCTTCAGGATTAGGACCCGCTCGACGCCACTGTAGTACCGCTTTAAAACCCCTTCAAGTTGATCGGGATAACTACAGTGAATAAATCCTTCGGTCGCTAAACTATCGGGCTGGTAGGACGGCCTGGTTTTGAATCGGTCCCAAACGCCGGGCAATGCAACATGATAGATGAACATTCAGAATCCTATTCGTAATCGACCTTTAGAAGGGTCAACCCGTGCGCCGGTGCGGTTTTGCCGGCAAGACTTCGATCCCCTGATACGATCGCCGTCTGAATTGTATCAAAATCTTTTTCGCCCCGCCCGACCTCGATCAGTGTGCCGATTATGGACCTCACCATATAGCGAAGAAAGCCATTTGCGCTGATCCGGAACTCGAGGATGTTCGCCGATGCACGGCTGTCCCACCGCGACTCGATCGCGAAATCGATAATGGTACGGATCCGCGACTCGCCGTCAGAATGCGCCGACGCGAACGCCGTCCAGTCATGCTCACCGAGAAAAAAGCGGGCGGCCTCTGTCATACGCGCGACATCCAGCGGCTTGAATTCGTGGTGAGCGAAACGTCGCCAGAACGGCGACATGACCGGCGCGTTCACGATGCGGTAAACGTATGTTTTCCTTTCTGCGGAGAACCGGGCGTGAAATTCGTCCGGGACTTTTTCGGCTTTTAGAATGCGGATGTCGCGCCAGAGATTTCCATTTATCGCGGAGCGCAGCTTGTCCGGAGTGAAGCTCCGATTGATCATCACATTTGCGACCTGACCCTCGGCATGGACGCCGGCGTCGGTCCGGCCAGAGCCGGCAACGTTCACCTTCGAATCCTCAAGCATTCCGATCACGCGCTCGAGCTCACCCTGGATAGTGCGATCGTTTTCCTGCACCTGCCAGCCGTGGAAATCGGTGCCGTCGTATTGTATTAGAAGTTTGTAATTCATCGGGGAAATAGCAACCGGAATCTCTCGCAGCAGACAATCGATCGGGTGTCGAACTCTAAACCATTAGTTCTGGCTTCCTTGGAAAAGTAGTCCCAGTGAATGCGTCGCCAGTAAATAATCGAAAGGTCGCCCTCACCCTCATCCGCCGCGAACTGTTCGTCAACTTCTTCAAACGGCAGATGACGGATCTCGCTTGTCTGTATAACGCACACTGGGTCGCCGTCGAAATCGGTCACAACACTGAACCCTTCTGGCCGCGGAGCATCGTCGGGATTCAATTCGTTGATCGCGATGAGGCTCGCCGTCGCGGTCTTTTTTCCCGCCAGCACCAAACCCGCCAATTCAGACGCCATTTCTCGTGTGTTGCCGAAAAACCAGATCTGATAAGGCGTACCCGGATGAACTGAAGGGTCGACGGCGCAAAACTCGTCCCAAAATAGGTCGATGGAATCAGCTCTCATTGGCGGCTTCCGGGTTTAGACGCGGTCCCGCCGTCCGCACATAGCGGGCAGTGTTCCGGATCGTAAGTCGCGACGTCCATTTCGACGAGCGAAATGCGTGGCACGCCGACATCCGCCATTCCATTTGAGCGATCGATGATCGAAGCCGCAGAGACAACCGTACCCCCGTTGTCTTCGAGAGCAGCGATGCACTCGCGTGTCGAGCCGCCGGTGGTGATGACATCTTCCACGACAAGTATCTTTTCACCGCGGCGAAGCGAGAAGCCACGCCGCAACGTCATGGCTCCATTTTGACGCTCGGTCCAAATGAACCGAACATCCAGAGCTTGAGCCACCGCATACCCGATAACAAGCCCGCCGATCGCGGGGGATGCAACGGTTTCTATACCCGGTCCTCGCACTCGATCTGCGATCGCCCGCCCGAAACGATTTGCGTCCGTCGGATGCCGGAGGGCAAGTGCGCATTGCAAATAGTTCGGCGAGTGCAATCCGCTGGACAGGGTAAAATGACCCTCAAGTAATGCATCGGTTCGCCTGAAATGTTCAAGGATGTCGTCCATCGGCTGGTGATCGAAATGAGATTATGCCAAAAAAGTATCGGTTGTGCGACACCGAGTCGTTTACGCGTCAAGATAATACAGCTAGAATATTGGCAGAATGCAGCCTCACCCAAATCTTATTTCCGAATCACTCCTGATAAATACGACGATCGATTTTCTTATTTCGATCGGTGGCAACGCATCCGCGGTCGCGGTTGTCGACTACGTGATGAGCATACGGAATGCGAATCCGCCACTTGCTCGGCTGCTTGTTTCTGATCTTGTTGCACGCGATGCGCGGCTTTCTCTGAATGGAGACGACGTTACGTTGGTCGAGGTCAATCATGACGCGATCGAGTTGTGCGAAGCCGGTTTCGTCGTTTTCGACCTCGAGACGACAGGTGCGAAAACCCCGCCGTGTCGTGTGACCGAGATCGGAGCCTATCGCGTCTGCCGAGGCGAGATCGTCGAGGAGTTTCACAGTCTCGTTAACCCGGAGACGCCGATACCAATGTTTATCTCAATTCTTACGGGGATCACGGACGATATGGTCAAAGACGCGCCGAAGTTCGCCGATGTCGCCGATGCGTTTCTTAGGTTCATTGGCGATTCGGTCCTCGTCGCCCACAACGCCGGATTCGACATGCGATTTCTGAATCATGAGGTCGGTCGTCTTTATGAAGATTACCGCCTCGGAAACCCTTCACTGTGCACGGTACAGCTTTCGCGAAAGCTTTTGCCCGACATCGAAAATCATAAGCTCAAAACGCTCGCCGAACATTTCAGCGTCGCCCTTGTTAATCATCATCGTGCTAACGAGGACGCTTACGCGACGGCTCGAATTTTTATAAACCTGCTCACTCAACTCGAAACGTGCGGTGTGCGCGATCTGGGCGGCGCACGGGAGCTCAGTTTGAAGAAGAAATATGTCAGACCAAGTGAAGTTACAGCCGGAGAATTTGCAGAACCTCGATATCAAGCCGACGCCGCGTGAGGAAATGAATCTGTTTGAGCTCGATACGTTCGCGTACGAGTTTGCGGGCCGAGAGATCTGGATCGAGTTTGAAATGCCGGAATTCACGGCGATCTGCCCGTTCTCGGATTTTCCGGATTTTGCGGTGATCAGATTGAAGTATGTTCCGAATGAGCGTTGTATCGAGCTCAAAAGCCTCAAGCTTTATATCAATTCATTTCGCGAGATCAAGATCTTTCACGAGCATGTGATCAACATCATCCTTGAAGATTTTGTGAAAGCCTGCGATCCGTTGAGGGTCGAGCTCGAGGGCGATTTTCATGTGCGCGGGAACATTAAGACTGTCGTCCGGGCGAGTTATTCGAAGCAGTAAGCAGTGAGCAGTGAGCAGTGAGCAGTAAGCAGTAAGCAGTAAGCAGTAAGCAGTAAGCAATAAGCAGTAAAGACGAGTGTCCGCAGACACTTATTGCTTATTGCCTACTGCCTACTGCTTATTGCTTATTCCCGCGGTCAATGCACCGCAGCCGACATCACGCGGGGTTGCGATCTCAGATGTTTCGTGCACGCGAGCTCAACGAGACGATCGATCTCATCGCGCAACGCACTCTCGTCGGCGGCGTTCGAATTGATTATCTCGGAAACGATGAGGAACTTTGATTTGTCGAGTAGAGTCTGTTCGCGGAACGAGAGCTTCTTTTCGTGACTCAGGAAAGTAAGTTTCTTTAGAACGTCTGCGGCCTCAAACACATCACCTGATTGAAGCTGCTCGGTGAATCCTCGCGAACGTGATTTCCAATCGCACGAAACTGCCTCGAAATCAGTCGAAAGCTTTTCGATCAAGTTATCGCACTGGATGGGGCTGATGATGGGACGTATTCCGACGCTTTCCGCATTGTCCATCGGAACCAGGATCGTCGAGTTATCACTCAAGACCCGCAGCGAATAAAACTTCATCGAAGTCTCGCCAATCATCTTTCTGGCGATATGTTCGACCAGACAAACACCCTGGCTTGGATACGCAACTTTCTGTCCGATGTTCAGCTCCATAGTGTTTTGCCCCCTTTGATAACGAAAGGAAAGCCCGTCTGAACAAACCCGAACCCGATTGATCCGGGTCATTCAATTGTCATCAAGTATGGGTTTGATTATAACACGCGGGTACCTGAGTAACCCAACAATTCTTGAATGAGGCGGAAAAGCAGTGTTAAAGAGGGAATTCGACGGAAAAGGTCGTGCCTTGGCCGAGGGTCGAGGCGACAAAGACCTCGCCACCGTGGAGCCGGGCCAGATGTTTGACTATCGCAAGGCCGAGTCCGGTACCGCCGATCTCGCGAGCGCGACCGCGGTCAATACGATAAAAACGTTCGAAGATCCGCTGCAAGTTTTCGGGTACGATCCCTTCGCCCGTGTCTTCAACAAGAATCAAACACTTGTCCGCAGATTCCGCGAACATCACGCTAACGGTCCCGTTTTCACGATTGAACTTTATCGCGTTATCGACGAGATTCGTCAGCATTTGTTCAAGGCGCCTCGGGTCCGCACGGAGGAATGCGTCGGGTCCGACTCCATTTACCAGGGACACGTTTCGATCGGCGGCTTTGGACGACAAAGTGGCAAATATTTCGTCGATCACTTGCGACAATTTTATCTCTCGCAGCTCAAGCGAAATATTGCCGGTCTCGATCAGCGACAGCTCAGCGATATCGGCGATCAGGTCATTCATGCGCTCGGCGTTTCGACGAATGATGTTAAGAAATCGCCGGTTGTTTTCGGGATCTTCGATCGCGCCGTCCTGGAGCGTCTCAACATACGCGATGATCGAGGTCAGGGGAGTTCGCAGCTCGTGCGAAATATTCGAAAGGAACTCCTGGCGAACCTTTTCTAGCCGTTCGATCTGCGTCGTTTCGTAGAAAACGCCGCTCGCGTGACGCACTCCATCGAGCTCGAGCGGTGCGATATGAACGTCATAGGTTCGTTTCTCGATGCCGTTAATTTCGATCCTCAGATCGACCGGCTGATCATTTTTCAAAGTTTGCCGGAAACCCTCGTGAAGGCCGACATCGCGGAGGATTTCGGTCAGACGTTTATCATGGAGCGATTCTTTCGGTCGCATGAATACGTCGTGAGCCGGACCGTTCGCAGCCTTGATCCGCATCGACGGATCGACGACCAGAATGCCTTCGCGCGACGCATTGAGAATTCCCTGCAGGACATTTTGCGAAACGTCAAAGCTTGTCAGCTTTCGTTGTGGCGTCGAGACGGCCATAGGCTACTTGAATTTATTAAAGCGGTAACCGACGCCCACGACGGTTTCGATACTCGAGCCGCACCCGTCCATTTTCTGTCGCAGGCGGCGGATATGAACATCGAGTGTTCGCGTATCACCAAAATATGTATATCCCCAAACGTTATCCAGCAATTGCTGTCTTGTCGCGACGCGGCCGGTGTTCTTGATCAGATATTCGAGCAGCGTAAACTCCTTGCGCGTCAGTTTTACGCTTTGGTCATCGCACACCACGCGCATATCGTTGAAATCCACCGTGACCCGCGGATCCTTGTACGTAGGATCCGGTTCTTTTTCAACTCTGCGGAGTACCGCGCGGACCCGAGCTGTCACTTCCTTTACCGAGAATGGCTTGATGATATAGTCGTCGGCCCCGACTTCGAGTCCAGCGATCTTTTCAGACTCAGCCGCCTTGGCCGTCAGCATAATTATGGGCGTATCTTGAGTCATGGATTCGCGTCTCAGCCGTCGGCACAGCTCCATGCCGCTCATTCCGGGTAGCATCAGATCCAGGATCACTAATGACGGAGTAGTTTTTTCGTCGAGGGCGATGCGAAGTCCTTTCTCGCCGGATTCGGCGATCGTCGGCCGAAAGCCTTCGCGCTTGAGGTTGTAATGAAGGCTTTCTGCAATGTCGGCTTCATCTTCGACGATGAGAATACTTTGCTGCATATGAGTTGTGTTGCCGACAGTTTAGCTAGATTAGATTAAGGGCGAATGAACGCTTTGTTACAGAAACGTTAATTCGTCATTCCCTCGGCGCCGACTGATTCGATTTCTTGGACGCCTTCATTTCATCCCTCGGGCGGATAATTCGCCGAAGTTCGCCGCGGCCTTTTGAGATATCTTCCCAACCGACAATATCGAGATCGATGATGGCAAGGGTCGCGGTCGGCATTTGCTCGAGCTTTCCTGTTAGAAGTCGTACAAAGCCTTCCATTCCAGGATTGTGCCCGACGATCATCGCCGACGCGAAGCGATCGTCGATCGATGAAGCAACTTGATGAAGCGTCTGCGGGCTGGCCTCATAAATATGCTCATTCTGTTTGATCTCTGCATCGAGGCCCGCCGCTGCTTTGACGAGTCTCGCGGTCTCGCAAGCGCGCAACGCCGGGGACGAGAGAATAAGCTCCGGAGCTAATTCGCTGCTCCTGAGAACCTCGCCCATAAACGGTGCGGCGCTTTTTCCGCGCTCGTTCAGGGGGCGGTCAAAGTCGGCGAGATCGCGGTCTTCCCAGCTCGATTTCGCATGTCTCAAAACGTAAAGTGTTTTCATGAGCTTTCGCCAATCAGAAGAGAACCAGCTTTGTAGGCTACAGGGTTATTTTGAAATTCGACAAGGTCAATGTCAAAAGGACATCAATTGTCTCAGTAGACCCTTGCCACGTACTGAATCACTTGGCCAGGCTCAAACAAAGAACCGCCTCAAATTTCAAAAAGACCCACTGTCCCCCCGTCGACCTTGCATTTATGTTACGGACTCGACGTGCACGATTGACAGACAGCGCGGGCGGAACTAATCTCGCCCTAACTCATAAATATGAGTGAAAACCGGGGTTATCTACTGTGGTCAAAAGCTCTTAAAGCGAGCACCAGCCGTGGCACCGGACTTGCTGACACGTAGACTGTCTCATTACGTTACTGTTTTAGGAAGGTGCAATTATTATGCTGGATAATTCGAACAAACCGGAAAGAACACTGAACGACATCCTTGAATCGTTGATGGTAAAGGAAGACCCGTACGATCCGTTTTACCAGACGCTGAGCCGCGAAGATTACGATACGCTCCTTGATGCGGCATTGAAAGGAAATCTGGAAGGGGTTATTGCCGTCGGCCATACGGCCATCTATCGCGACAAGCTGCGCGTAAATCCGCCGCGGGAAGTCGCAAATTAGGTCTCCGACCAAGCTTCAAAAGAACCGTATCGTATAACTTGCCCTCACCCCGCGGCCGATCTCCGGCGAAATATCTTTTATAAAGGAAATGTGATTGAAGTACAGCTTGTTGTTTAAGTTAAAGGTGTTCACGGAAAAAATATTCGCATAGTGCTTTCGTGAGATCACATAATTTCGGCCACGCTGAACGTCCTATAGCCTGCCCCGGCAGTTTCATGCACAATTGCCCGAGGTTGGCCCGCCACGAAGGCGGCGAAGGGTTTGCCTCTTGCCGGTTCGAGAGGTAAGTTGCTAAACTCTGAAAATTGTGGCGAGAGAAATTCGTTCGTTACATCGGATCGATCAGACATTACGCAGCCTTGTGGCGGCGATGTTCCTCATTTTTCTTCTCGTTGAGTGGGGGTCGCACAGTCTCGCCTTTTCGCATAACGCATTTGCTGGCGGTGCGGCGATACATTCCAGCGATACCGGTCATGACGACCCGTGCAAAACGCTTATCCGCTGCACGGACGGCAAACAGCAAGATCCGCCCAACCTTCGTTATGACAATCCGCACAACACGTTTCTTGACGGTCTTTCCGAATCGCGTTTCGTCAGCCGTGTCCTGAAACCGCTACTCGTCGGGCGCGAGCGCGTGACCAGCCTTTTCCGGCCAATAAGTCCACCTTTCCATCCTCCAGAATTCTCGTGAGAGCAGAGTTTTTCGACGTCGATCCGATGCACGCAGTGATGCGGGGCGAACGAGCGGTCGTTATTGCACACCATTAGGCGCATATCTCACGCGCCAGGCAGCGAGAATTTTTTGGAGGTTAAAAATGTTCAGGATCACGGGAGTTTTTGTAATCATATTCTTTAGCAGTATTTCCCAGTTTGCGCAGACAGGTTCCATCTCAGGCGTAGTTAAGTTCGGAACCGACACCTTTCTTCATGACGCTCGGGTAAGCGTCGTCCAAACCACTCACACTACGCAGACCGACCAGAATGGGCGATATGAGATAACCGGCGTGACGCCCGGCCGATACACGATCCTTGCGCATCTCGAAGGCTTTGCCGATGCTTCGCAGGTCGTGACCGTCGCTACGGGAGCGAACCTAACGGTCGACTTCCGTCTGCAGATCGCTTCGTTGCAGGAACAAGTTACCGTGACCGCGTCGGGGATCCAACAGTCGGTGTTTGATTCGTTCCAGACGGTGAACTCCGTCGGCTCGACGCGGATCGCGGAACGTGCCGCCACGTCGCTGGGCGAGGTGCTTGAAAATGAAACTGGGGTTGCAAAACGGAGTTTCGGCCCGGGATCATCGCGGCCGGTGATACGCGGGTTCGACGGGGACCGGGTACTCGTGTTGGAAGACGGTGTTCGCAGCGGTTCGGTCGGTTCGCAGTCGGGCGACCACGGCGAGACCGTCGATCCGCTGAGCGCCGAGCGGATCGAGATTGTGAAGGGCCCCGGCACGCTGCTCTACGGCAGCAACGCGCTCGGGGGCGTGGTGAACGTGATCGGCCACCACGAGAACGAAGCACAGAACGGTTTTCGCGGATTTTTCACGGGTGTAGGCGGCACGGCCGACCGGCAACGGGGTGCCGCCGGCGGAGTCGAGTACGGCGTTCGGAGCTGGCTCGTGCGGGGAAACCTGAGCGCTCAGCGCGCCGGTGACGTCAATACTCCGCTGGGGCGGGTGCCCAATTCGGCATCGCGTTCGAACAGCGGCTCATTCGGCCTTGGCTATTACGGCGACAAGGCTTACCTCAGCGGCTCATACGGCGCCGACGTGCGCCGTTATGGAATTCCGTTCGCCGCGCTTTTCGAAGAGGCAGGATCGCCGGAGATGGGAGGCGGGTTGCCGGTCGTCGATGACGAGATCGATATTCGCTCGCGTCGGTATAATACGCGCGTGACCGGGGGGGTTCGCGACCTGGCAAACTCGTTCCTGAGCGGCGTTCAATACAGTCTCGATTACACCGATTACCGGCACAAAGAGATCGAGACGGCAGGCGGCATTGACGAGGTCGGCACCGTTTTCGATAACAAGACGTTTTCCTATCGCTCGCTTTTCGAGCAGACTAAGCGCGGGCGTTTGACCGGACGCTTTGGATTTGAAGGTTTCGATCGCAGCTATGAGGTGAACGGCGCCGAGCAGTTGATCCAGGGAAAGGTCAAGCATAATGCCGTCTCGGTATTTGGCCTTGAAGAATTGAATTTTGAGCGTGTGAAATTTCAATTCGGCGGCCGTGTCGAGAGCAACCGCTACCGTCCGGAGAGTGTCGATCTTCGCGGGCGGAGCTTCACAGGTTTTTCGGGCGGTGCCGGCGTAAACTTCGCTCTATGGAACGGCGGCGCTTTCATCGCGAACTTTTCGCACTCGTTCCGCGCTCCCGCACTCGAAGAACTTTACAACAACGGCCCGCACATCGGGAACGTGACGTTTGAGATAGGCAACAACGATCTCCGGAGCGAGCGTTCGAACGGCATAGATCTCTCCCTGCGACACCAGTCAAGACGGATCCGATTCTCCGGTGACGTCTTTTATTACCGCATCGGCGACTTCGTTTTCCTCGCCCCGCAGGATGCCGACGGAGACGGGCAGATCGACACCATGAACGGCCTGCCAGTCGCCCGCTACGAACAGGCCGACGCGACCTATGCGGGCGCCGAATTGAATGCCGAGATGACTTTCAGCAAATATCTCGGCGGCTTTGTCAGTCTCGACTTTGTCCGAGCGCTACTCGTCGACGAAGGCCTCGATCTGCCTCGGATCCCGCCCGGTCGCGCCCGCGTAGGGCTCGACATCCGCCACAAGGACCTGAGCGTTCGGCCCGAGGCGATATTCGCCGCCGATCAGGAAAATATCTTTCCGCTCGAAACCCGCACGGCAGGCTACGGCGTCTTCAACATCGCCGGCTCATACACGATCGGGCGTAAACATTCCGCCCACATCTTCACCTTCAACGCGTACAACCTGACCGACCGGCTCTACCGCAATCACGTGTCGTTCATCAAGGAACTCGTTCCGGAGATCGGCCGCGGGATACGGTTCGGCTATACGGTGCGGTTCTTCTAGGCGGTGGGTGTTTCTTTGGGGGTAGCCTGAGGTCTAGCGAGAGGGGACTTGACGTCTTTGCTTACGTGCGGGCTACTCGCCCGTCGCTTATAATGGCCCGAGCAGGAGAAATTATTCGATGAGTACCGAAACATTATCCTTCGCAACGAGCAATGGTGCGACTAGCGCGTACGTCGCGACCCCTGAAAATCCGGGCCACAAGGCCGTCATCGTCATTCACGAATGGTGGGGCCTCAATGACCACATTAAGGACATCACCAACCGGTATACGACCGAAGGCTTTATCGCGACCGCCTCCGGTACAAATTCGAACATGCCAACCGCGCCCGGAACGCGGACGACTTGGCGACAGCGTATCGCCATCTGGAGCCGGCTCATGTTCTTGCTCAGGGGACCACCTCTGAACACGCGCGTGTTCATTGGCGCATGCCCGAGATCGGCTGGAGGAAGCGGAATTGGCGCGAAATGTTCGGCCAACTGATTCGGATGGTAAGTGCGGCCACTAAAACCCCCTTGGTATTTATCCGTCCGGCAACACTGGCGGCTCGAATGTTTGGTTTTTTCAGCGGATGCCGATTCCCGACGACTTGCAGAAAATGTTGAAATGAGGCGAGAATGAAATGACCCTATTCATCCGTGAGAGTATCTAGTTTCATTTTCATTCTTTACCTTGGCGTGCTCTTGACACAGCCGTGTCAGGATACTGTCTCGGTTGTAGACAGTACGGCATTGAGGAATGCGTCCTCCCGGCAACGCGATAACGACCCTCAATCCAGTTCGCAAGACGAATGCTCGCCGCTTTGTATTTGTTCATGCTGTAGCCTCGCTGTTGCATATCATTCGTCCGAAGTTCTGGTGGATACCGCAGAATTAGACGTCGAGCGGATGGTTAAAGCACCCACGGAATATAAGAGTCCCAACACCACAGCTTACATAGACCCAATTTGGCTACCGCCAAAAGCTTAACTAGACAGTATCAATGCGCCTTTTTTGTGTCGTTACGCCCTCGTAGGTGGCGATAGCTTTGAATCCTTGTTTAGTTTGAGTTTTGGAATCTATGTACAAATTGTTTCTGTCTCTGGCGATCGTTCTGACCGCTAATACCGTGTTCACGCAAAACGCGACGGACCGGACTTATTACAGTAAAGCCGAAGGGCGTCCGCGCAGTGCTTGCTGATGACGGGGAGCACGACGATGTTCTCGAGCGGGTTCATGATTGCTGCACGATGGAATTCAAGATCTCACACGTAACCACGCAGACCGAGCGCGTCGGATTCGCATGTCACGAGACGCATTTGTAGGAATGGAGAAAAAAGAAACGAAAAACGCGGGATACCCGAGTGACCTTCTAAACGAACTCCTGCCATATATCGCCTGGATCATCGCCTTGGTAGCGACAGCGGGCAGCCTTTTTTTCAGCGAAGTGATGCAGCTACCGCCGTGCGTTCTATGCTGGTATCAGCGCATCGCAACGTACCCGCTCGTTTTGATCATTGGAATCGGGATCATCCTCCGCGATGCGCGAATGAAATTCTATGCGTTGCCGTTTGCGTTGATCGGGCTGGCGATCTCTGTCTATCACAACCTGCTCTATTACGGATTTATTCCAGAGAGCATTACGCCGTGCACCGATGGTGTCCCGTGCAACGCGGTTCAGATAGAGTGGCTCGGATTTATCACGATCCCGTTAATGGGCTTTGCGGCCTTTATGGGCATCGCCATTTGCCTACTACTTTATAAACAAGAGGAACAATAAAATATGCGAAAGGAAATTTGGATACTGGGCGCGATTTTGGCGGTCGTTATTGTGGGGGCCGTCATCGGTTCAAACTACTATCGAAACTCGATTCAGAGCGAGCGTGTGACGTCGAATAATAATTCAGGTGCGCCGAAGATCAATCCCGAACAACTTGTCCGTCCTGACAGCTGGACGCTCGGCCCGGCGGACGCCAAGGTCACCATCGTCGAGTTTTACGATCCCGAATGCGAATCGTGCGCGGCCTTTCATCCGGCGGTGAAAAAGATCATGAAGGATTACGATGGCAAAGTCCGGCTGGTCACACGCTATATGCCGCTTCATCCGAACTCGATCTCAGCCGCAACTTTCACCGAGGCCGCGGGCGAGCAGGGCAAATATTGGCACGCTCAGGAACTTCTTTTTCAAAGGCAGCACGAATGGGGTCAGAAACACGGCGCCGCAGCCGCTTCTGCACCACCTGTAAACTTCAACGTCCTGTTCGACGGCTATGCGAGAGAGTTAGGGTTGGATCTAGCCAAAGCGGCCGCGGCTGTCGCGGAGAATCGTTATGGCGCCAAGATCGAACGCGACAAGAAAGACGGCCAGGCACTCGGCGTGCGAAGAACCCCGACTTTCTTTGTAAACGGTCGCGAACTCGTTCGTTTTGGCGAATCGGATTTGAGACAATTGATCGACGATGAATTGAAGAGGTAGATTTCGGTTATGAACCTGGCAGTCCTTGGTCAAGATCTTCGGACAGCGAGCTTGCGCCGCGGACGACGGCTTGAGTACGTAACTATCGTTTGGAATTCGCTCGAGGCAATTATCGCCATCGGCGCAGGCCTTTTCGCGGGCAGCATTGCACTCGTTGGCTTCGGCGTTGATTCGGTTATCGAGGTTTCGTCCGGTGTGATCATCCTTTGGCGATTGGTATCGGGCGAACATCGAGAGCAGCTTGCACTGAGGCTTGTTGGATGGAGCTTCCTCGCGCTTGCTGCGTATGTGGGGTTCGACGCGGTGAAATCTCTTTGGCTTGTCGAACCGCCGGACGCGAGTTACACCGGCATTGGATTGGCCGCACTCTCGCTTGTCGTGATGCCATGGCTTGCCCGTGCGAAGCGGAACGTTGCGTCGCACCTTAATAGCCGCGCGATGCATGCCGACTCCCGGCAGACCGACATCTGCGCATATCTCTCGGCAATATTATTGGGCGGTCTAACATTGAATGCCTTCTTCGGTTGGTGGTGGGCCGATCCTGTCGCCGCGCTCGTGATGATCCCGATCATCGCTCGCGAAGGCATCGCCGCTCTGCGCGGCGAAACATGCTGCGACCCCCCGGGTTGTAGCACCTAGTTTCTGCACGTTGGCCTGCGTTCTGGGCTAAGAGTAATAAGCGTTATTCAACTTAATAAACTCCAATATTTCTTTGAGGTGCGTGAGAAGAGATGAACACAATTGAAAAGCAGGAGCATTGGGAGAATATCTATGAAACAAAACAGCCAACCGAAGTGAGCTGGTTCCGGCCGCATCTTGAAAGTTCCTTAAGACTGATCGATGCCATCGATATGGATACAGAGGCGAAGATCATCGACGTTGGAGGCGGGGCCTCAACGCTGGTCGACGACCTGCTGGAACGCGGATTTGGGAATATCACGGTCATGGATATTTCGTCCGGAGCGCTGGAAAGAACAAGGGAACGCTTGGGCGACCGAGCTTCTGGCGTGAGCTGAATTACTGCCGACGTAACGCAGTTTGCGTTTCCTGAAAATGAATACGATCTCTGGCACGACCGTGCGGTTTTCCACTTCTTAACGAACAAGAACGATCGCGAACTTTATTTGCGGAAAGTTCGCCACGCGCTAAAGCCAGACGGACATTTTATTCTCGCGACCTTTGCCGAAGACGGTCCTCCGAAGTGCAGTGGACTGGATGTCGAACGGTACGATCTGCAGAAGATGATCGATACCGTGGTGCCAGGCTTCCACCTGATCGAAAGCTTGCGTGAGCAACACCCGACACCCGTCGGTACCCTGCAAAACTTTCAATACGCGCACTTTCGTCTCACGATTTAGCTCGGCGCGTCTGCGAGTAGTATTATCCCCTCCGCGATTTGTCTATAATCGTTCTATCGAAAGCGATCTCACTGGAGGATCATCTTGAATGGGAAGTGAAACTTTGTCCTTCGAAACGAGCAATGGTGCGACTACTGCGTACGTTGCGACCCCTGAAAATCCGGGCCAAAAGGCTGTCATCGTCATTCAGGAATGGTGGGGCCTTAATGACCACATAAAGGACATTACCGACCGGTATGCAGCCGAAGGCTTTATCGCAATTGCCCCTGATCTTTATCGTGGCAGGATCGCCGCCAACAGCGAAGAGGCTGGTGGAATGATGCAGGCCCTCGAGATAGACGACGGTCTCGATACGATCAAGAACTCGGTCGAAGCGGCCCGTTCAAAATACGGACTCTCGCACTTCGGGATCACAGGCTTTTGTATGGGCGGTACATTCGCTCTTCGTGCGGCCTGTGTGCTGGAAGGGTTCAGCGCCGCCGCTCCGTTTTATGGAGATATTCCCGCCGAAGACATTCTTGAAAAACTGAGAACGCCGACCATCTTTATCTCGGCCACGAACGACGCTTGGATAAATAAAGAAAAGGTAGCGGCGCTCGAAGAGGCGGCGGAGAAATTTGAGCTTCCGATCCACTCAGTAAAATACGAAGCCGACCACGCATTTTTTAACGACACGCGGCCGGAGGTTTATGACGAGACGGCAGCACGGGATGCGTGGGCGCTTGTGACCGGGTTTTTTAACGACAGACTGTGAGGCCTAAGGGGCAAACTCTGGCATTCCGCCGCCCGGCAGCGAATTGATAAAATCGGAGCTGGTAGTTCTTCTTCGCTTGCGAAGCTGCTTTCGACGGTACATTTCGGAGTCGGCCAGTCTGATCGCGTTCTCAAGATCGAGTGGGCTCGAGTAATCCGTAAAACCCCACGAGACGCCGACCTTAATCGGTTCCGGCAGGTCGTCGATGTGCACGTGCTCCATCAGCGACTCCAGCCGCACCATACGATTCTCCGCCATTTCGGCGTTCATGCTGACCATGACCACGAAGAACTCATCGCCGCCCCATCGATAAATAAGATCTTCTGCCCGTATTATCTCCCGAATCGATTTGACGACAGATCTGATCACGAGATCGCCCGCCGCGTGGCCAAAGCAATCGTTGATAGCCTTCAGGTCGTCGATATCGAAGAATCCGACACAGCCCGACGATGTCGAGCCGTCCTCGCCCTGTTTTCGCATGAACCCGTAAAATGCGTGGCGATTGAAGGCGGCCGTAAGCGGATCGGTGTGAACAAGCTGCTCGAGCTTTTTCTGCGTGGACATTAACTGCTCGTTCGTATCTCGGAAATCGTTAAGAACTCTTTCGAGCAAGACGATGACCATTCCGAAACCGAGGGCGGTCTGGAGAACGAGGTCGATGATCGAATTGTAAGAAAGAATATCGGTTCGAAAGGCCACCAAGTTCCGGGTTGAGAAAACGATGCCGTATGCAAGAAAATCGAGGGCCAGCATCGCCAGCGATACGTACATAACGCGCCATCCGAAAGTAGTTTCTTTCGACCGTCCGAGATGGTAGAACGCGGTCGCAAAAAATCCGGCCATGATAAACGAATGAATATTGAAGACATCGTTGAAATCAGTAGCCATGTGCGGGAGGATGATGGACGCGATCACAAACGGAATGAAAAATAGTTCGGACCGCGGTTTTAATTCAAACCCTCCGGCCAGGCTGCGGCAACCGACGACGAGCAGGAAACCGAAGAGATATTCGCCGAGAAAATAGTACGTGAAGAGAAAGGACGAAAATTCATCGTAGCTGAAGCCGAGCCGAAGACAAATAAGGGCGAACGAGAGGCTCAGCCACGCCATCGTCCAGTACCTCAGCGCGGTAACGTGAAGTGAACGCCGGAGACAGAGCGAGAGGATGGTAATTAGAACCACGCCATTGAGTTGAATGATTAGGCCGACTTTCGAATCCATGTTTGGTGGAGGGGTAGGTAGAGAGAGCAAGAAAGAATCGAAGTGTGCCCGGAAAACGTGGGTGAGAAAAACCCGGTGAGAAGCGGCTTAAGTATTTTATGACACGGGCCGTGACTCTGTCTACGTTTTTTTCAAGAGGGAATCCAGCTCTTTTCGGGTCGGGAGCCCAGTGCGGGCACCGACAGCGCGGCATTTCAAGGCGGCTACGGCATTTGCCATTCTCGCACTGGTCTCGACTGACTCTCCACGGATCAAGCCGTATAGAAGACCGACACGAAACGAATCGCCTGCCCCGGTCGTATCCTTGCAGCCGCCCGGGACTTCAAATCCGGGCGTTTCGATAAACTCGTCGCCGCACAGAAGCAGCGAACCTGAGTCGCCTAGAGTTAGGCCGACGACCCCTGCGCCATACCGTCGCTGTAGTTCGAGCAAAGCTTCGCGCATTTCCGTGACGCCGAATAATTTGGCGGGAAAATCGGCGGAGGCAATGATGACATCGACCGAACCCAGAAGCTGCTCGACACCCTCAAAAATATTGTCGATGTCTATCGACACGATAGTTCCGCCAGCACGCGCGGCCTCGGCAAGTTGTATGCAAGCGCGGGCGTCGTGCGGCGTAAAATGAAGTACCTTAGCACTCTTTACAGCTTCGAACGGGACCTCGGTTTCGGCGTAGTGCAGCTTCGCATCGCGCTTCCATATCACCGTTCTCTCGCCGCTTCGTTCGTCGATCACAATAAACGCGATCTGCGTTTGGGCGCCGTCGATCTTCTGGGCGTACGTTAGGTCGACTCCTTCGTGCCGCAGCGAGTTGAGCCCGATCTCACCCGCGTCATCGGTCCCAAATCGTCCGATGTACGAGGTCCGCAAGCCGAGCCTCTGCAAGCCAACCATCGCGGTCGCGATCTCGCCGCCGGCGGCTTGACGATAATCAGTTAGCTCGACCTTCGAATTGAACTCGGGATAGTGCGGAACTTGAATAAGAAAATCGACGGCGTTGGTTCCGAAGCCGACAACATCGAAATCTGCTTCTTTTTTTAACGTGAACGGAAACTGCATGTGTTTGAATTGTAAAACGAAATCAGAATCAATAGAATCTCAGGGCACCACTAAAAATCCTGGCGAACGTTTGCCGGAAAACGGTATGTTAAAGGTAGGAGCAAAGGTCGATTTAATTTATTAGCTTTCGGAGAGAAGAAAATGCCGACATCGATTTGCCCCGAATGCGATGAGAAAGTTTACGTTGACGCCGAGGTTGAACAGGGCGACCGCGTGGCCTGTGACGAGTGCGGTTCGCGTCTGGTCGTTGTCGGGCTGGATCCGATCGAAATGGACCTGTATGAAGAATCAGAAGCCGAAGAGAGGGACGACGGAGATCTTGAGTCGTATGACTACGACGACAGCCGGTATTAGGCCTCTGTTACTTCACTTTATAATCGGATCTGTTCTGTCTGACCGTAAATCCACTCTTTGACTGAATGCTCACCTTCCGCGTCGTGCCGTCCGCAATCTTATTTTCATCCCCGGGATAGAACGCGATCGCATATGAGGCCGTGATGTCTTCGGCCAGGGCTTGAAACAGCGCGTCGAATGATTTCTCCGTCGCGTAGAAGCTCTTTCCACCCGTCCTTTCCATCAGACCGCTGGCTTCGAGCGGCGTGATCACTGGTTTCTTATCGCCCTGCAACCGCGAATACGACGGCAGTATTACGGAATACACGCTTGTCTCCGCCAGGTTTGCGCGTTCGATCAAGGTCTCGGGCGAAACTACATCACCGACCGGAAAGCCGTCGCTTACCAAAATTACCGCCCGCTTCGGATGACGGCCACGGATCACTTTCGGAGACTTCTTCGCAATTATCCTGATCGAATCGTCGACCGCGTCATAGGCATGGGTCGATAATCCGTCTTGATCACGAACGAGTTTGTCGAACGACTTTTCCAGTTTATCCCGTCGATTCGTGAATGTCTGGAGCGTGCGGACGTCCATCGCGAAACTCACGACTGCAAAATAAGAATCATAGTCGGCGAGGCGCCTGATAAAAGCCTGCATGGCGGACCGCAGCCGTCCGATCTCGGCTTCGGTCATACTTCCCGACACATCGAGCGCGAATACGACAGACAGCGGCCGGCCTTCATCTCTCTTCTTGAGCGGTTGAAAGAAATCTATCGGGCGCTCGACCCCGTCTTCGAAGAGCCGAAAATCCTCGCGTCGAAGGTTCGGGACAAACTTTCCGTTCTTGTCCGTAACGGTCACTTCAAATGAGACGAGTTCGGTTTCGATGCGGACGACTTCATTCGCCTCCTGAGACGTGGTCGGAATCGCCGCGAAAAGAGTGAAAAAGAGAATCACGGCAAGTGAAACGGATTCTCGAAAAGGCCGCTCGTCATTCTGCTCGAAGTCGGTCATTTTGGTAACTCAAACTGAAAGATGACTCGACCGGCCGATCATCCTTCAACGCTGAAAAGCTAACGATATCAATAATAAGACTTTGGCACATCGGTTGTATACCTCGATGCGGCGTGATTCAGCTCGGCTACCGCCAAAAATGTTCGCGGCCCACACGAAGTCCCGAGCGGCCGTCTGGTTGAACGAAGAATGGAAAGATCGAGTTCGCAACACAATTCATGGCGGTCGAAAATTATGCAGATCGGCCTGCTCTCAGTCGCAGCCGTCGTTGTTGGCTTTGCGCTCATCGAGGTGGTCGCGATTTCCTTTTCGGTTTCGTCCATTGCTGTCATTGCGGCTTCGATCTTTGTTGCGATCCTGCTCAGCCCGTATGAGCCGCGCGTCGCTGGAACCGATGTTCGCATTTCGCTGAAAACGATTTTTGGATTCTGGGGCGTGATCTGGCTGGGAATTCCGGGGGGCGTACTGCTCGCCGCCTGTTCTTCCGCTGCGAATCGCGGCATAGCATCTCCAGATCGGCGACGACTGGCGTCGGCCGTAGCGATCAATATTCTGTCCACATTTTTTTCCGGGATCGCTTTTTATCTCACTCTTGGTTACTTCAACGGAGGCGGCCACCTACAACTCGTCGGCAAGCTTACCGTAGCGAACGACATAATTCTCGCATCGTGCGTCATGGCGCTTACGCATTTTGCTCAAAGCAGGGCGTTGACCTATCTCCTGCGCAACGGTAAGTACAGACCTCACCGGAAAACAACGGTGCAAAACCTATTCGTGATACCGGGACTGAACGGACTGATCAGCCTTTTTGCGACGATCTTTTTCTTCATAGTTTTTAATCACTTCGGGATCGAATTCGGGCTCGTTATCCTCCCACTTGCGATCTTCGGCGATCTCTCATACAAGATCCACGTCCGGCTCCTCGAACAAAAAACAAAGCAGATAACCGAGGCCAGCCGAATTCATCTGGCGACAGTCGAGGCACTTGCAACGGCGATCGATGCACGTGACCAGGTGGGTATCGGACACGTTCGACGAGCGCAGATATATTCTGTAGGCCTCGGAAACATACTCGGTCTCGGCGAGGATGAGATCAACGCGCTGCGCACCGGAGCGCTGCTTCATGACATCGGCAAGCTCGCCGTTCCCGACCACATTCTCAGCAAGCCAGGGCGCTTGACGCCGGCTGAGATGGAAAAGATCAAAACACATTCGATCGTCGGAGCTTCGATATTGGAAAAGGTGGGCTTCCCCTATCCGGTGGTACCGACGGTGAAATACCATCATGAATTTTGGGACGGCTGCGGTTATCCCGAGGGGCTCCGCGGATCCAGCATTCCGCTCACTGCTCGTATCCTTACGATCGCCGACGCTTACGACACGTTAAGAGTCGCCCGGCCATATCGTCAGGCCGTACCGCGCGAAGAGGCTTGCAACTTTCTGCGATCACGAGCCGGCTCACAATTCGATCCGCGCCTTGTCGACGTCTTTTTGCGAAACCTTAAAATCTTCGAGACCGAGATCGAGGCGCAGCAGCTTGTCTACGAAAGCGATCTCGACGCTGTCAGCGTTTCGAGCTTCATAGGCGCCGGGGCTAGCCCGAGCTATGTAGAACAGATCAAGCGGGCCAATCGCGAAGTGTTCGCGCTCTACTCCCTCGCCAGGGATTTCAGCTCCGAGCTCGACCTCGGCGAGATCCTGCCGCTTTTCACCGAGAAGATCAGCGAACTCATACCGTTCGACACCGCCGCGGTTTATTTGCTTGACGAGAAGAGCGAATCAGCTACAGCGGTATATGTTGAAGGCAAGCACAAAACAGCTTTCACCGGAAGGATAGTGAAGGTTGGCGAAGGAGCCACAGGACGCGTGCTCGAAGAGCGGATTCCGGCCGACAATCCTGATCCGTCCTTAGATTTTGAAACTTCTCAAACCGAGTTCCAGACCGCGTATCGGGCGATGGCTTCGATACCGCTTATCGCCGACGAAAAGATGCTTGGCGCGATCACGCTCTATTCAAGCAGTCTGAGCCGATACCAGGACGAGCATCTCAGGTTGCTTGAAACGGTCTCGCACATCGCCGCCGACTCGATCGCCAGATCTCTCGAACATGCCGTCACGGAAAATCACGCTCTCACAGATCCGATGACCGGCCTGCCAAATGCTCGCAGCCTTCAGATCCATTTCGATAAGGAGGTCAAGCGAGCAAGCCGGAGTGAGGGCAGCTTCCAGTTACTCGTGATGGATCTCGATGGCTTCAAGTCAGTTAACGACACACACGGTCATAAGGCCGGCGACCGGATGCTGAAGGATATCGGCGCGATCATCAAGGCTCAGTTACGCGAGTACGACTTTCTCTCACGTTATGGCGGTGACGAGTTTGTGGCGATCGTTCCAGACACGGACAGTGCCGACGTTATGGAACTCGCACGGCGAATCGAAGAGGCGGTCAGTAATTTCTCGCTTGTTGAGGAAGACGCGGTCGCGAAGGTGGGCGTAAGCGTCGGAACCGCGTGTTATCCGATACACGGAGAGACGTTCGATCAGATCATTGTGTCGGCTGACAAAGCGATGTACCTGACAAAAGGCTTCCATCGAAAGCGCGCCGCGATGGATTCGAATGACAGGGCCCTTCGTCCGTTATATTCCCTGCCGGATGAAATAGCGGAGTTCACAACCGTCACGGGAATGACGGAGGAAGGTTTGATCTTGGAGGTCGATGAGACGCACATCATCTCGTCGTCCGCCGTCAATTAACAGCGAAACGGTTTGGTGAGCCCGTTTCCTGTTTGGGGTTTGGCTCGTCTCGGTCGAGTGAATCCGCCGGCGCGAACCAAACCCTAAATTTTTTGCGCTGGGAACTGAGGCGAAAGTTTTTGTTCGCTGCATAGATAACACCAGTAGGCAGAAACACGACCGGTAGGGAGTGTGCCTCTTCAGTTGAGAATTGATAATTGATAGTTGAAAGTGAAGAAGCTGGGCACGACGCACTGTCAATTGTTAACTATCAATTGTCCATTGACGGGCACACTCCCTACCCGGTCGTGTTTCTGCCTGTTGATGCGAGACCCGCTCAAACTAATATATATTCGCCAGACAACCAATACAGCGCGACATGTATCAACTCACTTCGAACGCAAAAATATGAAGGGCGGATTCACCGCTGGTGTTCGATCAACTTAAGGCTTTTCTACTTTGCCTGTTAAGTAAAAGGTTCCGACTACCGCTCGAAACTCCCAAAGTTTCCCGCTTTTAGAGACCCTCCAGCTTTCCGAGTCAATCGAAGCAATTAAGAAATAACTCGCCCGGTAACCGGGAAGGGAGACGTATGTTCAGACGGAGAAATGATCGGTCCCTCGGGACCGCGTCCGATGCAACATCGGTAGACACCACGCGCCACTAACCCCTATCGTGCAAACGAGACCATCTATTGGACAGAAAACACCTTCGACACTGCGGGACGTCCGTGGAAGACGACCACACCCGATGGAGCCTATGTCGAGACCACATACTCCGTGGCGACAACAGGTGGGAATATCGGTACAGCGGTCACGGTGAAAGACCAGGCCGGTAAATTGCGCCGAAGCATCACTAACGCCCTCGGTCAACTCACGCGGGTCGATGAGCCGAACAACGCGGGCGTGCTTGGTGCGATCGATGCTCCGAACCAGGCAACGTTCTATACTTACGATCTTCTCAGTAACTTGACGCAGGTTCAGCAGCTGGGCGATAACAACGAAGAGTGCGGAGCGTCGACGACGACATGTTCGCAAACGAGGAGCTTCGAATACGATTCGCTTTCAAGGCTGAAGCAGGCAACGAATCCTGAAAGCGGGACGATCCTGTACGGGTACGATCTGAATAGTAATCTTCAGACGAAGACCGACGCACGATTGAGAGTCACAACCTATGCGTACGATTCGCTGAATCGAGTTAAGACGCGAACTTACTCGAACGAGCCGTCGGGTTTCGAGACTCCGAATGTTTCGTATTACTACGACCTCGTCGCGAATGCGAAAGGAAAACTGATCAAGGTCTCGTCAAGTGTGTCTACAACGGAATACACAGGCTTTGACATCTTAGGTCGTGTGACCGGAAGTAAGCAGACGACCGATGGGATCACCTACGGGAACGGTACGACCGACAGCTTGATGACTTACACCTACAATCTCTCAGGTGCATTGATCGAGCAGCAATATCCGAGCGGTCGTGTTGTGAAGAACGTCCTCGATAGCGACGGCGATCTTGCGACGGTGCAGAGCAAGAAGAACCAGAACAACGCCTTCTGGAATTACGCGAATCATTTCAGCTACAACTCCGGTGGAGCGGTCACGTCAATACAGCTTGGTAATGGACGCTGGGAGAGGACGGCCTTTAACTCCCGACTTCAGCCGACACAGATCGCTCTCGGGAAAACTCAAAACGCTACAGATCTTCTGCAGCTCGACTATCAGTACGGTGACCTCGACTGGGACGGAACGGTTCTCGCGGGAACTAACAACGGAAACGTCGCGAAGCAAACGATCACTGTTGCGAGTGTTGGAGCGACGCCGGGCTTCACTGCTGTTCAGAATTACGATTATGATTCACTCAATCGGATTCAGATAGCGAGCGAGACTCTGACACCGACCACCGGCACACCGGAAAGCTGGACGCAGGAATTCCGCTACGATCGATACGGCAACCGGACATTCCACGAACCGACAACGACAACGCTTCCAAAGAACTGCGGCACGCCGCCGAACCTGACCGTCTGCACGGCTGAC
>JBGTIQ010000009.1:0-13457 GCA_041745575.1 Pyrinomonadaceae bacterium | reverse complement strand
AACCGGACTGCCAAACGTCGTACTGAGTTCTACATTGGTTGGCGGACCCGAAACGCCCGAAACATTGAAAGTAACGTTTCGCGGCGTGGGTACAAACGCGCCCCAGCAGTTGCCGCTCGGCGCATCAGGAATTGCCCCGAGGTTGGCCCCGGCAAAAGTTGCAGCGGGTTGTGACGCGAGTGTTAAAGATGAGGACTTCGACGCCGACATGGAAGTACTGGCGTCAATCGAATTATATTGTGCGCCGACGATCAATCCCGCCGCCAAAAGACACAGCGCGGCAGTGGACAGGGTCAGCGTTCGTGAGGACACTTTACTTTTGGTCCAGAACATAGATTATTTCTCCCTCCTGGAAAAGCGAAAAGCTGGATCAACAGATTCATGTCGATCACACCGTATTTCCATAACTAAAAATTTCATACAGAAACTAAACGGAATAGTATGAACACTTTATAACGTTGAGTCTCGGCGTGTCAAGAAATTGGGAAAAGCATGGGTTTCGCCGTTTGTCCGGTTCCGCAAGAACAATCCTTATATCAATGTGCAGAACCCAGCTTCGTTCACACGCCACTTACGCACGTAGAGGCGGTCTCCGTTGGGACAGCGGGCCATGGCATTAGAAACGTTTTTTCAAGGACTCTGTTGACAATGGCATAGTCGACAACCGAAGATTTTTCCCGTGAACCAACGCAACTTGTCCCGCAACGACCGCAAAGAGATCTTCGGGTGGATGGCCTATGACTGGGCGAATTCCGCCTTTTTCACCGTTGTTATTGGCGTGCTCATCGGGCCTTATCTCCTAAACCTTGCTCAGAACGCTGTTGGCGAGAATGGAGTTATTCTCGATCTACTATTCTTCAACGTCACGCCCAAGGGTCTCCCTGCCTTCTGTACAGCCGTCGCGGTTATCTCGATGGTCATCTTCCTTCCGATTCTCGGCGCGATCGCGGATTACACCCACCTAAAGAAAGCGATGATGGCGGCGTTCTGTTATGCGGGCGTTATTGCCGGAGCCCTTCTGTTTTTCGTAACGGAAAGTTATATAGCCTGCAGCATCCTGTTCATCGTCGCGAACATGACGTTTGCCGCGGCGAACGTTTTCTACAACGCATTTCTCATCGACATCACGACTGAAGACAAACGCGATAAAGTTTCCAGCTACGGCTACGGCCTGGGTTATCTCAGCGGATTTCTCGTCCTTGTCTTGAATCTGGTTTTCCTCAAATATGCCGAGCCCTGGTTCGGCATCACGACGGGAATGGCCGTGCGAATTTCTTTCCTCGCGGCGTCGCTTTGGTGGGGGTTATTTGCGTTGATCACGTTCCGGCTCGTAAGGACCCGCGGCACAGACAAACAAATTCCCCATGAGAAAAACATAGTTACCGTAGGCTTCGGAGAGGTCTGGCAGACATTGAAAGAGCTTCGACGTCTGCGGTATACGATGCTCTTCTTGATCGCGTATCTTTTCTACAACGACGGCATTCAAACAGTCATTCTCCAGGCCTCCGTATTTATGTCGTATGAGCTATTCACTTCAAAGGGCCTGCCCGCCGACAATGCATTTCTAATTATTATTTTCGGGATCGCGCAGATCTCTGCTTTTGCCGGGGCAATTATCTTCGAACGGGTCGCTCGGTACATCGGCGCAAAACGAACTATCATTCTTTCGCTCGTCATCTGGTGCGGTATCGTCATCTATGCTTATGGCTTTTTTGCCACGGCGACGCACGCCTACATACTCGGAGCATGCATTGGGCTGGTCCTTGGCAGCGCGCAGGCGCTATCGCGTTCGCTATATTCTCAGATGATACCGGCCGGCCGGGAATCGTCATTCTTCGGTTTGTACGAGATTTCCGAAAAAGGTACTTCGTGGATGGGACAATTGATGTTCGTGATCATCGTCGGTGCCACGGGTTCGTTTCGCCAGGCGATCCTCGGCCTGATCGTTTTCTTTATCGTCGGCAGTTTGATCCTCGTTTTCACTGACACGACAAAAGCGATCCACGAAGCCGGAAACCTTACGCCGGAGGAAGCAGAAAGTGTATGACTCGGCTATAATGCGATCATTACGGAGTGAAATAAAATCAAGTGATCGGAGACTCTGAAGACAGGATCGTTACAATTTTTGGCGGCTCGAAGTGCGGGCCGGCATCGGATGAGTATCACGAGGCGCAAGAGATCGGAGCGCGGCTCGCAAAGTCGGGCTTTACGATCTGTACCGGCGGATATCTCGGGGTAATGGAAGCGGCGTCTCGCGGTGCGCGAGAGTCAGGCGGGCGGGTTTTCGGCATCGTCATGAACCAATTCAAGTCTGAGCCGAACCGCTATCTTACCGATAAGGTCGCGACGAATCACTTTTACGAACGTCTGCAAAATCTGATCACACGCTCGGTCGGTTTTATCGCCCTTCGCGGCGGCATGGGGACCGTGACCGAAGTTTCCCTCGTCTGGAACAAGCTAACAACTCGTGTTCTCGATCGACGACCGATCGTGCTTGTCGGCGATTGCTGGCGCGATGTCGTTGACGCGTGGAAGAAACATCTTGTCGTTTCAGATGAAGATCTCGCGTACCTCGACTTCGCTAACAACGCAGAGGACGCGGTGAATATCATTGTCGAGAAATCGAAAGGGGTTGTCGTCCAGAACATTTGAGATCATGAAATGCCCTAAATGTAATGCGGTATTGATGCCGGACGCAAAATTCTGCGGATCGTGCGGCTTGACACTCCAACCCGGCGCTTCCAATCCTCCGCCCACCGCACGTGTTGCAACGCCGCTTGCTCAGAAAGAGACATCCGGCGGAGCTTTCCAGTTCGATGCCGATGGCCGCGGCGAGGGCCGCGGCTATACTTGGGAGATATTGCATCAGGGTGCATTTGCGCTCGCGGTTGTAAAGCTGCAACCGGATCAGGCGATTCACGCCGAGGCTGGGGCCATGGTTTCAATGTCGGCCAACGTAGATCTTCATTCAGAGATGAAAGGCGGTGTCTTTGGCGCACTCAAGCGCGCTGTGGGGGGCGAGTCGGCATTCGTTTCGACTTTTACCGCCCAGGGCGGACCAGGCGAAGTGACATTCGCTCCGGGAACGCCGGGCGATGTGGCGGGGATCGAAATGCGAGGACAGACGTTCATGGTCCAGTCGAGCTCGTACCTCGCTGGCGATAAGTCGCTGGTCGTCGATACGAAATTCGGCGGCGCAAAATCTTTCTTTGGCGGTGAAGGCTTATTTGTTCTGCAGGTGAGCGGAACCGGGCTGTTGCTTGTTTCGTCATTCGGATCGATACATCGAAAGACGTTGGCGGTTGGCGAAAAGTATGTCATCGATACCGGCCACCTTGTCGCGTGGGAAGGCGACATGCAATACAATCTGCGCAAGGCAGCTAAAAGCGGTTTCTTACGAAGTTTTTTGAGCGGTGAAGGTATGGTGGCCGAGTTCAGCGGCCCCGGGGAGATCTTGATACAGACGCGTAATCTTGCGGCGTTTGCGGGTCTCCTTCGACCGTTCTTCCCGTCCCAAAGCGGGAGCAGCGGCGGCTTTGGGAGCTGAACCCCGCCATCTCACGGTCTTGTCATGGAAGTGCTGGAGCCGAACAATTCCTCGATAATTAATAGCAGAGGCCCGGAGATCCTTTTTAAGGCTCGCCCCATGTCGCGGGGCGTCTCCATCGGGCGCGTCGTCTGCCTTCACGGCAACACACGCCAGTTTTTTAGGATTCACATTCGAGAGTCGGCGGTCGAACATGAAACTCGCCGGGCGCAGGCGGCATTCCGACTTGCGCGGCGCCAGCTAGATAAGCTTCGAACCCAATCCGGCCTCGGTTCTGTTCCTGCCATCCTCGACGCCCAACGCGCGATGATCGAGGATTCGTCTCTCCTTGAGAAAGTGGAAGCTGCGATAACCGGGCAAAAAATAAATGCGGAATGGGCTGTAAAAGTCGTCACTGACAGTTATGTCGCAAAATACAAGGCGATAACGGACGAGCATCTGCGAGACCGGTACATCGACGTTGAAGATGTCGCCGAGCGCCTCTTGAGCGCACTGGGCGGTGGTGAGCGAAGCGCGTCGCTCGAGAAGGATTCCATCATCGTTGCGCAGGAGTTGATGCCGTCGACACTTGCCGAGCAGACTGGCAGCCATCCCACCGCGATTATTACAGAGCACGGTGGATGGACGTCGCACACATTCATTCTGGCGCGCGAGCTTAACCTTCCCGCGGTAACAGGTGTTCGTAACATTCTGCGGCGGGTCAGTACCGGAGATACGGCGATCGTGGACGGCTATAACGGGCGTGTCGTCCTGAATCCGAGCCCGGAGACGCTCGACAGATATCGTCTATCGGCGGCTCAGTTTCAGCAGATAAATTACAACGACGTCACGGTTTCAGAGAGCGAGACAAAGACTCTCGACGGCCGGCAGATGACGGTGCGCGTAAACGTCGATCTTCCGGAGATCTACAAGCGAGCAAAACGAATCGGTGCCCGGGGTATCGGTCTTTATCGCTCCGAATTTCTTTTCAATCGATTTAAGGGTTTTCCGACCGAAAGCCAGCAATACGAAGCCTACCGCGAGATCGCCGAGTTTGCCGGCGAGGACGGTGTAAAAATTCGCACCTTCGATGTTGGTGCCGAGCAGCTCTACGAGCAATCGCATGGGCGTGAGAAGAACCCCGCGCTCGGACTTCGCGCGATCAGGCTCGGGCTGGCGAACCCTCGTCATTTACGAACTCAGTTAAGGGCCATCGTCCGAGCGGCGTATGAGCAGAACATCGACGTAGTAATTCCGATGGTTTCCGGGATCGATGAGATAGTCGAGGTTCGCGAACTTGTGAAGCGAGAAAAAGAGGTATTGACCGCCAAGGGGATTCGCTGCGGCGATCCCCGCATCGGTGCAATGATCGAGGTCCCCTCGGCCGTACTTCTCATTGACGAGATCATTCGTGAAACAGACTTTGTGTGCCTCGGAACCAACGATCTGGTTCAGTATCTGCTCGCCGTCGATCGTGACAACGAATCGGTGTCAAGTTGGTTCCGGACGCTTCATCCGGCTGTGATTCGAGCCGTCAGCTCTGTAATCAAAGCGTGCTCGAAAGCCTCAATGCAACTAACGATCTGTGGGGAGATGGCCGGCTCGCCGTTCTATCTACCTCTTCTGATCGGCATGGGGGCTACGGAGTTGAGCATGAATGTGAATTCCATCCTGCGAGTCCGAAAGGTTATCTCCGGTGTTGCATATCAGGAAACTGCCGTTCTCGCGAAGGAAGCCGCAAATTGCCGGACGGCTGACGAGGTCGAAGCACTGATTGAACGCCACATTGCCGAAAAGTGGGCCCATCTGATCCAGCCCGAGCGCCGGATCCGGCCGCGGATCTAAGCTGGACCACGGCTATATCGGTTTCCAAACGTTGAACATTCTTTGCTATACTGTTTCGGCCTCGCAATGGAGCAGGCTGGGCAGTCGCTTCTCGAAAGGGAAGAGGAAAGTCCGAACACCATAGGGCAACGAGCCGGATAACATCCGGGCGTCCCGATTTATCGGGATGACGACAAGTGCAACAGAGAATAGACCTGCCATTAGAATTTCAAATTTGAAATTTCAGATTTGAAATATCCGAAGGCGATGGGTGAAAAGGTGAGGTAAGAGCTCACCGGCGTGGCTGGTAACAGTTGCGGCCAGGTAAACTCCTCGTGGTGCAAGACCAAATAGGGGAACGCGTTTTGAGCTGCTCGCTCAACGTTGGCGAAAGCCGGCAGCGTTTCCGGGTAGGTCGCTTGAGCGGTTCGGTAACGGATCGCCTAGATGAATGATTGCCATCGTCGTAACGGCGATTACAAAATTCGGCTTACAGGCCGCTCCATTGCAATAGGCACATCAGCCCTAAACTCAAAAATTGGAGGATCCAGTATGGCAAACCGAAAAGGTGTGTTTATTGGCGCGTATGTTCCGAACGAGTTGAAAGAATCGCTTCGGCGTCGGGCCGCCGCCGAGCACCGAACTCTTTCACAGGAAATAACACGAATCCTGGTTGAGGCCGTTCATGGAAAGGGTTTGCCAGCTGGAAGCGTCGATCGCCGTGACACGGGTTCGACCATCCCGCGCCGCCGCTCGACCGATCCTCCGATTCGCCGCCGCGCTGAGGATCTTCCTTTTATCCCAAGCGAGGAAAAAAAGAAGTAACGGATCGCCTGATATGACCTGATCCGTAAGAGCGTCGTTTGCCCTTCTGGGTGACGGCGCATTTTTTGTTTGGGACTTCTTGTTTGCTAAGATTCAGTTCGATGAGCGGAAGAACGGGTTGGATAGCTTTGATCGCGGCGGTCGCCGGTGTGGCGGCTGGATTTGTGTTGGCAAACTCGATAAATCGGAACGAGCTTACGACGCTCAGGGCCGAAAACGAGCGTTTCAAGAACCAGGGCGCGCAGTTCTCCACGCAAGATGGCAAATCCGGCCTGAGCGACGATGAAATAAACGCAACGATCGCCAAAGCGGACCAGAGTCCGAAAGATTTCGACACGCAGAGAAACGTAGGGGTCGCGATCTATCGATATGGTGCGATGAAGCAGGACGAGAAGCTGATCCGTCAGTCAGTTCGGATCCTCGATCGAGCGGTGAGCCTTCGCCCCGACGATTTCGATGTCATTCTTAGCCTCGCGAACGCAAATTTCGACGTCGGATACTTCAGCAAAGATAACGATTCGTTAGCGAGCGCCCGCAACCTCTATGAGAAGGCACTAGCGGTCAAACCTGAGAATGTGGATATCCGAACTGATCTCGGCCTGACCTACTTCCTTCAGACGCCCCCGGATCTCGATCGCTCCGCCGTTGAGTTTCGAAAAGCGTTAGATAAAAATCCGCAACACGAAAAGACACTCCAGTTCATGGTTCAGACGCTGATCAAACAGAATAAATCGGTAGAAGCGTCTGAGTATCTCGAACGCCTTCGTGCCGTTAATCCAGGGAACGAATCGATCGGCGAGCTGACATCCTTGCTTACAAGAGCGCAACCTGCCGGATGAAAGAAGTTGTCTTCATACTAATCGTAATCGGGGTTATCCTTGCGCTGACGGCTATTCGTTACCGCCGTCAGATAGCCGCGATGCTGCATATCTGGCGATCGCTCAAGGCGATGCGCGGGCAGATGAAGGAAAAACAGGTTCGGCCAGAGGATGCAACTTCGGCGGGGCCCTTAGTAAATTGTGCCAAGTGCGGAACCTGGGTGCCCGAGCAGCGGGCGATCAAACTTCGGGGTGGAACTTTCTATTGTTCATCAACGTGTCTCGAAACCGCGGTTACTGCGCGCTGAGATTTCTCAGGGGACGAATGTCCTGAAGTACCAGTCGATCAATTGCTCGCCATAAAGAATAGATAGAATCGATCCCATGCCGAGAAAGATCCCGAACGGGATCTGGGTTTGAAGGTCCTTATCTTTTTGTCTCGAGATCAGAACAATTCCAATAAGGGCACCGGCAAAGGCACCGAGAAAGATCGAAAGAAAAGCGAGCCGCCAGCCGATCAGAGCTCCCACACCAAGCATCATCTTTACATCGCCGAGACCCATCGCATCGACGCCGCGAAGCTTCTTCCAGACCGCACCGACAAACCACAACGAGCCTCCGCCCACGAGTGCCCCGACGACCGCACCAAAAAGGGAAATGAGCCACGCGGGTTGTCCGGCAAGATATGTGGCCGGAGCATAAGCCGTGTCACTGAAATAATTTTCGCCAAATATGAGCGGAAAAATGATCCGAACCAGCAGAGCGATGACCAGCAACGGATACGTAATTACGTTCGGCAGGATCATGTGTTCGGCGTCGATAAATATGAGCGCGATCATCGCCGACACGAACGCGAGATAGACGGGCAGCATCGGCGTCAATCCGACTTGGCAGTAGACGAGTAGATAAACGAGCGCCGTAAGAAGCTCGACCGCCGGATATCGCGACGAGATCGGCGAATCGCAGCCGCGGCATTTTCCGCCGAGGATCAGCCAGCTCAGTACCGGTATGTTGTCATACGCCTTGATCGGTGTCTGACACTTCGGACACGCCGAATTCGGAAAGACGATCGACTCTTCGTTGGGAACCCGATGGATGACGACATTCAGAAAACTGCCAACGATTGCACCGAAAATGAAAACGAAGACATACGCTACGGATTCAGGCATACCGGTGATCGCTTCGAACGAAGAAGAAAGAGCAGTCATATTTTTCGGATGGATTAAAGAAAGAGCGGGGTCTGAAAACCCCTCTGTAATAATAGATACTTTTTCCACGGAAAGGAAGATTTGAATTTGATGACCCGCACCACGCGTTCGAATTTCCAGCTTCCGGGCGGCATTTGCGAGGCATGGTGAGTTGGCTTATTTACCTGCTCGGAACAAAACAGGAATAAGGCCATAAGCGGCGGCATGAACCCGGCGCCCAACTGCGCCCACATTACCACTCAGCCACACAGGCCTCTACGTTCCAACGTCGATGTGATAAACTTTTTCCAGTTAGGAACTTACCCACGTCAAAGGATAATTTATGAAAGATCAGACCAGAGTTCTGGTTACCGGTGCAGGCGGATTTATCGGAAGCCATTTAGTTACGTACTTGAAAAACAAGGGTTATTGGGTGCGCGGCGTCGATCTTGAATATCCCGAGTTCGCTAAAACGGACGCGGACGAATTTGAGATCCTCGACCTCCGACGCTGGGAAGCATGCCTTCAGGCGACGCTTGACGTCGATGAAGTTTATGCACTCGCGGCTGACATGGGGGGAATGGGTTTCATCTCCGCTCATCACGCGCAGATCCTCCATAACAACTCGCTGATCAATCTCCATACGCTTGAGGCCGCGAAGACGAACGGCGTCAAACGATATCTCTACACCAGCTCGGCCTGTATCTATCCGGAGTTTCTTCAGGAAGACGCGAACGTCACTCCGCTCAAAGAGGGCGATGCCTATCCGGCAATGCCGCAGGATGCGTACGGTTGGGAAAAGCTTGTCTCCGAACGTCTCTGCATGCACTATCGCGAAGACTACGGGATCGAAACTCGAACGGTTCGATTTCATAACATTTTTGGTGAGAAGGGCACTTGGGAAGGTGGACGCGAGAAAGCTCCTGCGGCGATGTGCCGGAAGATCGCGTTGGCAAAGTTGACGAGCGATCCAGAGATCGAGATCTGGGGTGACGGGGAGCAGACCCGGTCCTTTTGCTATATCGACGATTGTCTAGAAGGTATCTATCGGCTGATGCGTTCCGATCATCATGAGCCGATCAATCTCGGGCAGGATCGGATGGTGACGATCAACCAACTTGCGGACATCGTTGCTGCGACAGCGAACTTCTCAATAACAAAGAAACACGTCGATGGCCCGCAAGGTGTTCGCGGACGAAACTCGGACAACACAATGCTCCGCGAGGTCTTGAACTGGGAACCGCAGACTAGCCTCGAGGACGGGCTTGCTAAGACATATTCATGGATCGAGGAGCAGGTTCAACTGGCGTTGCAGCAGAACGAAATCAAATCGTCGCAGACCGCAAAATAGGTTCGGCGTCGATGAGCGAAATCCTCACTAAAGTCGCGCTGGTCATTCCCGTCCACAATCGCCGCGACACAACTCTCCAAGCGTTAAAGAGTCTTTCCCGGATCGACAAGACCGGGCTCGATGTCCGTGTCTATGTCGTTGACGACGGTTCGACCGACGGCACGAGCGACGCGATCCGTTTACAGTTTCCCGATGTGCGTCTGATCCAAGGCGACGGAAATCTCCACTACGCCGCCGGCACGAACCGGGGGATCACGGCCGCTCTCGAATGGGAACCGGACTACGTCGCGACGATGAACGACGATTCTGTTTTTCACGAACAATTTCTTAGGCGGATGATAGACACCGCACGACGGCATCCACACTCCATCGTTGGCGCGCTCCTGCTACTCTGGAACGAACCGCATAAGGTCTTCCAGGTCGGGCCGGTTTGGAATACGTGGAAAGGCGGTTGGCAGATGCCGGAGGACTGGACCGCTTTTAACGTCCCGCAGACCGCGTTTGCCGTTGAGGCAATTGTCGGGAATTGTGTGCTATTTCCTACGGACGCCATAAAGGAGTGCGGGCTCATGGACGAGAAAAAGTTTCCGCATGGTTGGGGCGACGCACAATGGCTGAGGCGAATGCGAAAGGCCGGCTGGCATCTGTTCATCGAACCGAAGGCTTACGTTTGGTGCGAGCCCAACACAAATCCGACTCCGTTACATCTTCTTAAAACCGCTGAAATCTTTCGCGTTCTGTTTGTTAACAAGCGTCACCCTCTGAATCTTCAACGTCAGTTCATTGCACGATGGGAATCGGCTCCAACACGTCTCCAAGCATCTCTGAGTTATTTGACTTATCTCGGTGAGCTAGTCGGAAAGATGCTGAAGTATGCGCTCCGAAGATAACACTTCGAAAAAAGGTAAAGATGGATCCGTCACGGGAGTCTCTTTAGAAGAAGGAACCGCTGACGTACTCGAATTTTCTCAAGTAACCTTACTTCACGCCGACGGCCGCTTCAGGATCTCAGCCAAAGCTCGCATGCGTGCCGCATCTCCCGAGCTCTTCGCCATAGCGGCGTTTTTCTCCAACGACGGAGCTAGCTTCTTGAGTTTCCCGAGATCCTTTCTGGAACCCGCTGCCTTCTGGATAGCCTGCCGAAGATTTTCGATCTCGTCAGCCGGCAACGCTTTCGATCGCTCCAGCTGATCGACGTACGCGCTACCTACAACCAGCCGATTCGGCCACTCAATCCTCCGCTGGTTCTGTACATTTAGTTCATCCAGGCGCACTGTTTTCGCCGCATCGATCTCGTTCTGCGAGAGGTGATCCGTCGGTGTCAGCTCAAAGATATCAAGGCCGCGCGCCATCTCAGACGCGTAGATGCGACCGTTGTACCAGTAAGCCGACCAAAATCCGCCCATGCCGGCTACCTTCGCATCGAGCGGTCCGCGATCGAAATACGCGATCTCCACCGGTCTTGCGGGATCGGTAAAGTCCATAACCGAGATCCCGCCCTGATACCAGGCCTGTGCCTTGATGTCTCGGCCCGGAACCGGGATCAAAGAGCCGTTGTGCGCGACGCAGTTCTCGGTCTCACCCTGTGCGGCCGGCAGCTTGTAATAATTCACGAAAGTCAGTTTATTGCCTGCCAGATTGAAAAGCGCATTCGCTCCCCACACGTTCGGATCGGTGGCCCGGCATCTCGGGCTCATCCCGCCGCCCCACTCGTCTGTGAACACTACTTTCTTTCCGTCGTTCGAGAACGACGCCGAGTGCCAGTACGCATAGTTCTTGTCGTTCACGGCATCCAGACGTTTCGGATTCGCCGGGTCTCTTATGTCGAGCAGGATGCCGTTACCCGAACATGCGCCGGCCGCAAGGCCGATCTCAGGATAGACGGTAATATCGTGGCACTGATCGGTTTCGGCCGGCTGTCCGTCACCGTCGTGCGAGCCGCCGTTTGTGAGTGCGTTTATCGCACCCGTCGTCGCATCTCCGAAAATTCGCGGCCGCGATACGATCTTTGCATCTTGCGGCGCCGCCAGCGGGACCTTGATCACATCGATGCGAAAGCGCGCCGTATTCGGATCCTTATCCGGAGCCCCATCCGAGCACCCTGCCAATTCTTCGCTTGGGCGGACACCGGAAGTCCCCGAAACATAAATGTAGATGTTGTCCTTGTCCTTCGGATCCGTCACCAGCGTATGTGTATGCGAACCGCGACAGGTTTGAACGGCGGCGACCTGTTTCGGATTCCTAATGTCGCTAATATCGAAGATCCGCACGCCTCGAAACCGATCTTTCTCAGCGGCGGGAGCAGACGGCTGTTGCCCCTCAGCAGGAGCGGGTGCAGCGGGGAAACCCTGCGTGCCGCAATCGAGGCGGCCATTCGCCATCTCGACCGACATAAAGAGAAGGTTCTTATAAACCGAGGGGTCACCCTGCCCGCCTGGGCACACGATCGACGTCACCAGAGCTGCCTTTGCCGGATCGGAAATGTCGTAGATGTTCATCCCGTAAAAGTTCCCCATGAACACGTGATTACCCTGGAACGCAAGGTCCGAGTTTGAAAATGCAAGTTGCGCGAGCATCACCTGAAATGCCTTCGGCAACGGAGCATCGCCCATACCAATGCTGTTTAAGGTCGCCTTCACCCTCGGATCATCCGCACTGTCGGTGCCAAGCTGAAACGTCTCGGGTTTCCTGAGCAGCGTGATGTGCTTCATGCCAAAGGCCAGTTCGCCGGCATCGTACAACCCGGGCGTCAGTTTGGAACGCGGGTCGTTCGCATTAGAACCGGTCATGCCCGGCGGAAGCGTCTTCGGTGTTTCGGTCGGAGCCGCCTGCGCCATTGCTCCGATCACAAAAGACGAGCAAAGAAGAAGGGAAGCAGCCAATAGACGAAGGGCGGTAGTGTTAACTCTTTTCATGATGATTCTTTTTACGGTTTTTCAGCGAGCATGGTTTCCATGACTCTGATCTCGGCCCGTTGGCCGCTGTCGATGTCGGTCGCAAAATTGAACAGCTCGGCATCCTGACCGGCGCCGGCCGTATCGTACAGATCTTTTACCATGACCAAAGCACCGGTGTGGTGCTGGATCATTCCTTTCAAAAATAGTTTATCGAACTCTGCGCCATCTGCTTTAGCGAGGGCGTCCATCTGTTTTGGTGTAAGCATCCCGGGCATCAGCATGTGGTGATGGTGGCTCGCCATATCCATTCCTTCCATTCCCTTCATCGGAGCGGAAAATGGTTCGCCCCGGGCCGCGAGCCAGCGTCGCATAAAATTGATCTCGTCGGATTGCGAATGGCTTATCCGCGCGCCGAGAAGGCGAAGATCCTTGTTCCCGGTTCGCGACTCGATCATAGCCGTCATTTCAACCGCCTGTGCGTGATGATGGATCATGCCCTGCATGAACTCGACATCTTTTCGTGAAGACGGGGGAAGTTTCGCCCGTGTCGAGGATGGTAGAATTCGCGACGCTTCGCCCGGCGCACCGGGCTGGATAATTACCGGCCCCTGCGCGGTTACCGACGATGAGAAGGAACATACACAAGCGATCAAAGCTGCAACACTTAGCAACGAGCACAGCTTGATGCGGAAGTTCGACGAGACGATTTTGGCTCTGGGCGATCGGGTGCTGGATAACTTCACAATAAGTAAGAGATTACCCCAGGACAGCCGCGTCCCAAAATGCGCCCGCCGACGCCTGCCGCTGCCGCGGCGAAATCTCGTAATAGCCGCGGTATCCAGGTGTACAATGGCTACCAAATGAGATCGCGTCGGCGTCACAATTATTTAGGGTCTAGAGTACTTAAGAATCATAACGGATGAAATCTCAGCAATGACAAGAGTGTTTGGTACAGGTTGTCACGGCGGTGATTGAACCTATACTCGCACTCTTTCAAATGCAAAAGAAATTTCTCCTGACGCAGTCCGT
>JBGTIQ010000008.1:0-40758 GCA_041745575.1 Pyrinomonadaceae bacterium | reverse complement strand
TGGTACGTGAGCTGGGTTCAGAACGTCGCGAGACAGTTCGGTCCCTATCTGGTGTGGGCGTAGCAGAATTGAAGGAATCTGTCCTTAGTACGAGAGGACCGGGATGGATCCACCTCTAGTGTACGAGTTATCGCGCCAGCGGTACCGCTCGGTAGCTAAGTGGAGCATGGATAAACGCTGAATGCATCTAAGCGTGAAGCCAGACCTAAGATTATTTCTGCCCGTGAGACTCCTGGAAGACCACCAGGTTGATAGGCTGGAGATGTAAGTGCAGTAATGTACTTAGTTGACCAGTACTAATTGTCCCAAGGCTTGACCATAAAATTTGTTGACTAGCAAATTTATATAAAGCAGCTCGTGGAAATACCTACATGTATTCAGTTTTCAGATATCAAGATTTTGACAAGTTATGAACGGTAATTGGTGAATGAAATTGCCGAGACCGTTCCGATGTTGAAGGTAGAACTTCGATAGCTGGCCGATCGGCCACTCATCGTTCCTAGTTCACCATTCACCATTGATCACTTTTCCGGTGATTGTATCGGCAGGGTCACACCCGTTCCCATCCCGAACACGGTAGTTAAGCCTGCTTGAGCCGATGATACTGCAGCTTTCAGTTGTGGGAAAGTAGGTAGTCGCCGGGATTATTTAAGAAAGCCTGCTCAGAAATGAGTGGGCTTTTTTGCGCTTTTCTCACGATATTTACGTCGTCTGATTTGAGTGCCGGAAATCTTAGTGCCTCTACTTTTGATTGGAACAGGGCGTCAGGCTGAAGGCGGTGGTCGTTTCTATGTGGCCGTGATTATCACTGGTATCTCTGCCCCCTACCGTATAGAGCGTATTGTTCATGGTAACGGCGGAGGAAAAAGCCAAGGGTGTCGACAAGTCCGGTAAAATCGCCCACTTGTCGCTCACCGGGTCGTAGGATTCCACCGTTGTCAAAACCTTTTCGTTGTCCCCGCCACCCATCGCAATGAGCAGCCCGTTCAGGACTCCGACGACCAGTCCGCTCCGCGGGGTTGGCATTGGCGCCCTTGTCGTCCACATCTTGCTGACCGGATCGTAGGACTCTACGACATCAAGCACCCCGGAACTCGAAGCTGGATCCCATCCGCCGATAGCGTAGACAATGCCATTCAGAGCGACCGCTGCAAGATCCTGCCGTCCCGTCGGCATTGCCGCAGCCCTAGTCCAGATATCAGTTGACGGATCGTAGACCTCTACCGTGGCGAACTTGATGGAGCCGTTAGTATTCGTCCCACCGATTGCGTATATCAAACCATCGAGCGCGACGACCGCGAGATGGCATCTTGGCGTTGGCATCGGTGCCCTTGTCGACCACGAATCGGTCTTCGGGTTATACGCCTGGTTCAAATTTGAGCAATGACCCTTTGAGCTGCCGCCGATCGCATAGAGCAGTCTATCTACGACCGCATTGTTCGAGCCTCTCATCTCACGAACCACAGGCATCGGAGCTTTTGTGGTCCATGTATCCGCGGTCGGATCATAGGCTTCGGTTGATGCCAGAAACCTCTCCGTGGTGTCACCGTAACCGCCCGCGACATAAATTACCCCGCCGATCTCACCGGCCGCCGCACAGCATCGCGCAGGATCTATTGGAGGCTTTGCAGTGATGTGCAAAGTGGGGCATGTTTCCATGCCCGACCTGGTGGCCAGTAATCTAGGGGTGAAGGCGATTACGCTTGAGGTATAGAGATCTTGATCTGAGCCCCCGACAAAATAAATTGCTCCGCCTAACGCGGCGGCATGAGCGTTAGACCGCGGAAATGGCATTCTTGCGACGACCGCCCACGCATCGTTCCCTGGATCGTAAGCTTCGACTCGGCCGATATTCCCGTTTCCTGCAAATGCGTAGATAATTCCGTTGAGTTCAGCAGCGGCCAGACCTATGCGTGGCGCGAGCAATGACTGCCTGCGTGTCCAGGAATCGGTACTCGGGTCATAAGCTTCGACGGTCGCAAGCGCTCGAGAGTCGTCACCGCCTCCGATCACATAAATAATTCCATTCACAACTGCGACGGCTGCTCCCGAGCGTGCGGTTGGCATCGGAGCCCGCTCGGTCCAGGTATCCCCTTGGGGATCATATTCAGTGTTCAAGTTGTAATATTGCGTGCCCGATGACCTTCCACCGATTGCGTAAAGCTTGCCATTAGATACCGCGACAACGTGACCAAGACGAGCCGTCGGAAGCGATGCCTTTGGTGTCCACGTGTTCGTTGGCGGGTCGTACGCTTCGACATTTGCGATCTCATTTCCGCAGTCCGTAGAGCCGCCGACCGCGTAGAGTTTTCCAGCCAAAACCCCGACACCGTGAGCGCCTCGAGCTGTCTGCATGGGCGCACGCTGCGTCCATGTATCGGTTGCCGGGTCGTATGCTTCCAAGTCCGCGAAGGGCGTGCAGACATTCCAGCCGCCGGCGACATAAAGAACTTCGTCCAGAACTACCGGCGCAGCCTGCCAGCGGGGGGATGAAATCGGCGCTTTTGTCGACCACGTTCCCGCTTCGTCTTGAGCGCCCGCAGTAGAGCCGCGAAAAAACTTAAACGACGCATAGCCGATCAGTGAGGCGAGGGCCAGCACGATCATAAACGCGACCGCCCGCCGCAGACCGAACTTCGCGACTACCGAGCTTTTCGCCTTGGGTGCGAGTTCCACTTTGACAAGCTCGAGGGCTGTGATCAGATCGTCCGCGTTTTGGAAGCGGCGTTCCGGATCCTTGCTCAGCATCTTCGCGACGACCGCGGCGAGCCTGTACGGTAACCCGTGGACAAATATTCCCAAAGCGGGCGGATCGAATTTCAAAATACACTCCACAAGTGTCTTGCGATCTTCGTTGTCAAAAGGACGCCGTGCCGCAAGCATTTCGTAAAGCACTACGCCCAGACTAAAAATGTCGCTGCGAGCGTCTACCCTCATGCCCCCCGCTTGTTCGGGCGACATATATCGGAGCGTTCCCATCATGATTCCGGACGAGACGTCGACGTGTTCGGTGCTAAGCTCACGCCCCGAATGCGTGCCGGATTCTTCCGCAAGTTTTGCAAGGCCGAAGTCCAGAATCTTCACGTATCCGTCGGGCCGCAGCATCATGTTCTCCGGCTTGATGTCGCGATGAACTATTCCCGCACTATGCGCCGCGGCGAGTGCTCGGGCCGTCTGGATGGCGATATCGACCGCCTTTGTTATTGGCATCGGCCCGCGCGCGATCTGTTCGCGTAGCGTCCCGCCTTCGATAAGCTCGGTGGCGATGAACTGCTGGTCGTTCACGCTCCCGAGTTCGTAGATAGTAATGATATTTGGGTGATTTAAGGCTGACGCGGCTTGGGCTTCCCGCTGAAAGCGTCGCAGTCGGCCTTCGTTCTGCGTGTAATAAAAGGGAAGCAGCTTGAGCGCAATATTACGCTTCAATATTCGGTCCCGCGCGAGATAGACTTCGCCCATCCCGCCCTTGCCGATAAGTTTCAGGATCTCGTAATGGCCCACTTCCTCGCCCGCAGTGAGTCGCGTCTGTTCGTCTTCGAGCAGAAGGGCCGCGGATTCGAGGGCCGACGTGTCGAGAAAATTCCACTGACTGGAATCAGCGGTCAGGAGGGACTCGACCTCACTTCGTAGCGTAGGATTTCCCAAGCAGATGCTGTCGAGATAAGCCGCGCGGCGCTCTGATTCGATCTCAACCGCGGCCTGAAACAATTCATCTACCTGGCGCCAACCCTCAACGTTCATAGGACAACGACGATCCTCCGAACAGTCCCTGTTTGTTTCTCGATCCTCTACTCGTATGTAGCGAGAAATTCGGACTCGGTGGATCAGACTATTTAGCGACTCAGTCCGTTTCTCCGCTGATCTCGCGAATCAGCCACGCCCTTGCCGAACGCCACTCACGCTTGATCGTGATGGGTGAGAGCTTCATTACCTTAGCCGTCTCCTCGACGGTCAGCCCGCCGAAGAATCTCAATTCAACGATCCTGCTCTTGCGCGCATCGACCTCAGCGAGCCGGTCAAGAGCACAGTCAAGTGCGACGAACTCTGCCGCCCGTTCCTGGATAATAACTGCCCCGTCATCCAGAGCGATATGCGTTGCTCCGGCACCGCGCTTGCCGGAGCGATGCCGGCGGGCGTGATCGACCAAGATGTGCCGCATAACTTGCGCCGACACGGCGAAGAAGTGTGCGCGGTCCTTCCATTCGACGGCCTGCTGATCGACCAGCCGCAGGTAGGCCTCATTGATAAGCGCGGAAGTCTGCAGCGTGTGTTCGGAATTTTCTCGGCCCATATAGCGCCGTGCCATTCGACGCAGTTCCGGATAAACCAGCGGGATCAACTGATCGAGCGCGGCGCCGTCGCCTTCACTCCATTGGAGCAGAAGCCCAGTAATCTCCTTCGGAATCGTGGCCATATTTTAGATTCGTGGTTTCGGGAGGGAGAAAGTTCAGGGCGATGATACCACTGAGCGATTTTTCTCGCTATAGCAGATAGAAACACCCATTCAAGACAATTTCGAAGGTATCGTCGGCATCCGCGACTTATCGCGTTTTGCCCTGGTGCAACTCGATTAGGAGGAATTGAAAATGAAAAACATGCTGACCCTTGTTCTTTCAATGATAGTCATCGGTGTGCCCGCGGCGTTCGGTGCGACGATCTTTGTGTCAACTGCGGGAAACGATGCGAACGCCTGCAATTCACCCGCAATGCCGTGTGCAACGATACAGGCGGCAGTGAACAAAGCCGCCGACGGCGATACTGTCAGTATCGGGGCGGGCACGTTTGCGGGAGCCGTTCAGGTTAACAACAGGACCGGCTTAAGATTTGTTGGAGGTGGTCCGACAACTATCGTTCAGCCCGGATCGAGCGCGGTCTTCGCTGTTACAAATTCGAAGCTGATCGACTTCAGCGATCTGCGTCTCTCGGGCCTTAACAACTCCGACGGGTTTCTCGTTTTCTACAGCACTTCCGTTACGTTTACTCGTGTGACCGTCGATAATAACGCCTCCGGCTTTTTCTTCGCAGGTTCGATCGGCGTGAATATTAACGACTCGACTATCGAAAACAACGGGAATGGAATTCGAGTCGATCACTCATCCGAAGTCGCCCTGAACAGTGCGCCGTTCTCAGCCGGAACTTCAATTGTCCAGAATAATGGCAACGGTGTGCTCGCGCGTAGTGGAAACTTTGTGTGGCATGGAGCGGGAATCATCCAGAACAACGTCACGGGAATTAATGGAGACGGGGGGACAATAAAATTTTGTTGCGGCGACGGCGGTACCAAGAAGCTAATAAACAATGAGACGGGCCTCCTCGTCAGAATGACGGCGAGCGCCGACCTTCGCGGACCTTTGGAGATATCGGGTAACGCGGTGTTCGCGATCCGCCAGTTTGGCGGGACGGTGGTGGTGACGGATCGGGTGTTGATAACCGATAACGGAGCGGACAGCGGGATAGCGATGCAGATCCAGGGCGGGCACTTTCAGTTGAACGGCCTCGCGCCAAATGATATTCGGGTCATCAATAATCCTGGCTTCGGGTTGATCGGTGTGAACAACGCATCGCTGCGCATTCGAAACACGACAATTACCGGCAACGCCAACCACGGCGTTCGAGTCCAGGCGCTGGCCACGGTTGTACTGCAAGCGGGAGTCGCTATGTCTGGGAACCAATTCTTCGATATGTCTTGCGGTACCGGAGCAATGGGGACAGGCGACAATACGGGTGTGGCGACGTCCGACTTCCCGGGCTTCGGTGTGAATCCGTGCGGGCCCGCAGGTCCTGCAGGTCCCGCGGGACCTGCTGGACCGCAAGGGCCAGCCGGACCGCAAGGGCCAATGGGCGCAACCGGAGCGACCGGGCCCCAGGGTCCTCCGGGACCGCCAGCCTCGGCAAGCGGAAGTTGGACCACGAAGACGCCGATAACGTCCGCGCGTTACCAGAACCGCGCCGCCGTACTAAACGGCGTAATTTACAACGTCGGAGGTTGGAATGTTTGCACTCCGTATTCTACAAATGAAGCCTATGACCCTGTTACGGATTCCTGGACCCCGCGGGCGCCGATGCTCACGGCTCGAGGAAATCATGATGTCGGCGTTCTTAATGGCCTCTTGTACGCGGTTGGAGGATCGGTCGGCTGCGGGGCTCATATTTCAAGCGTAGAGGCCTACGATCCCGTGGCCAATACCTGGACAGCCAAGGGTTCGTTATCCGCGCCTCGCATCGCGCATTCCGTCGCCGTAGCAAATGGAAAGCTTTACGCGATCGGTGGAACTAACGGCGGCGGCCCTGTTTCACTTAATACGGAATACGATCCTGGGACGAACACCTGGACGGAACGAGCGCCGATGCCAACCGCGCGATACTCCGCCGCCGTCGCGGTCGTCAACGATATCATCTACGTGATCGGGGGCAGCAACAACAGCGCGCCTGTGAACACTGTCGAGGCCTACAATCCTGCTACTAACTCGTGGACCACAAAAGCATCAATGCCTACCGCGCGCAATGCTCTTGGCGCGATTGCGACGAATGGAAATATCTACGCGATCGGGGGCCAGCCGACTTGTGCCGGTCTCACCGCTGTTGAGATCTACGATCCAGTATCGAACGTCTGGTCAACGGGCATATCTACGCCGACACCACGCAGCTACTTTGGAGGAGCGGCGCTGAATGGAACGATTTATGTCGCCGGCGGATATCAGCAATACGACTGCGGAGCCAATCAAGGATCAGTCGCAAGCGTCATTGCGTTTACGCCTCAGGCGCAGGGACCTCCAGGACCACAAGGCCCCGCCGGACCCGCCGGCCCCGCGGGACCAGCGGGACCAACCGGACCCGCAGGACCGCAAGGTGAAACAGGTGCTCAAGGGCCAGCCGGACCTCAAGGACCGCAAGGTGAAACAGGCGCTCAGGGACCAGCGGGGCCAGCCGGGCCCACGGGAGCAACAGGAGCAACGGGTGCAACGGGTCCAACGGGCGCAACGGGTCCAACGGGTGCGACCGGTGCGACTGGCGCAACCGGCCCGCAGGGGCCAGCCGGTCCTCAAGGTCCGCAGGGAATTCCGGGAATGTCCGGCCTTGAATTCGTCACAGGAACACCCCTGACGATCCTGAAGAGCACGTCCGGCACCACGACTGCCGGCTGCCCGGCAGGAAAGAGCGTGATCGCGGGTGGTTTCACAACCTCGGTCCCGTCCGGCAGTTCTGCTTTGCCGGTGTATATGCAGGTGCACAACTCGTTCTACGACACATTGCTGTCGCTGTGGAGCGTGACCGGCACCAACGCCGCATCCGGCGGCGGCAACCGCAGCCTTGTGCTGACGGCCTACGCCGTTTGCGCCAACGTGCAGTAACCTGCGGTTTATCCATGACGAAAAGCCCGTTCAGAAATGAGCGGGTTTTTTTGCTAGAAATGGAATGTCTGGGCCAGGATGAAGATCCAGTTGACCAGGTTCGCACCAGTCCAAAGGACTAGCAGCCTCCTCATTCGACCAACCGCGTCGGAATATTCTTCGTCGGTGAATCGCACGTAATACCAGTACTTATAGAACCACTGCAGGCAAAGAATGATCGGCATATGATAAATGAGCAAGTTCAGGATCCTGATCCAAAGAGGAAACTCCATGAAGGTTATGAGGATGCTTACTCCCATGAACGGGATAATCGCGAGGTCGAAGGAGATAAACTTGTTCGCCGACGTAACCGCCCAAGTATGGAAAAGATTCTCAAACAAACTGTCGCGTATATGCTGCTCTGTAAGGTCGGCACCACAGTTCGCGCATTCTCGTTCAGTAAGGACCAAGGCACCATCTTCGTCTTCCCTAATTGCGACGAGCTTCTTGCACCAGTGGCACCGCGCGAAGCAGTGCACCATCGGATCTAAGAGCTCTGGATCTGAAAAGGTCATCGCTGACTTATTATAGAGTCATGCTCCGACCCGCGAGATACGCTTATTAACAGAAAACCGGTCATCGCAATTGTGGGGTCCGTTCGAAACATCGTTGGCGATTAAGAACGGCAAGCGTAATACTTGTTGGGGCGAGCGAGGCAGTGAAAGAATCTTTCAAGGGCATTGGCGGCGATATGATTCACTTCGTTGAGTCGCCGGACGAGGCGATTCGAGTTGTCAGAACGAGGTTGATTGCGTGACCCTCGGATAAGAAGGTTTCACGTCGCCTGTCCGGGTGCAAGAGGCAGAAACACGAGCTGTAGCGAGTGTGTCCGCGCGCAATATTCTGAAGCTTTTACACACTCCCTACCGGTCGTGTTTCTGCCTGTTGCTCCGGCCTCACCACATTTCACGCAACGTATTCGTAGGTTTACGAAACAAACCACTTTCGCCCTGCCGGTATTCGCCGGTATTCGTCTATAATTAGCGTTTGTTCTTGTCATGAAAAAAGTTGGATTTGTCAGCCTTGGGTGCCCGAAGAATCTCGTCGACAGCGAGGTCATGATGGGTACGCTCCAGCAGGCGGGCTACGAGATAACGAATAACGCCGAAGAAGCCGACACCGTAGTCGTCAATACGTGTGGTTTCATCGAGACGGCGAAGCAGGAGTCGATTGACGCGATCCTCGATGCCACGCGCTCCAAGGAGAATGGCGTGACCAAGCGCGTCATCGTCGCCGGCTGCCTTGTCGAACGCTATCGAGACGATCTGATGAAAGAGCTGCCGAACGTCGACGCATTCATCGGAACGTCGCAGGTCGGCGAAATTCTAAAAGCGGCCGATGATCGATTCGACGCAACGCAATTAACACTCGCTCCGATTGGGAATAAGACAGCCACTTATCTTTACGATTTCGACACGCCGCGTTATCGAGCGACCGAATCGCACACCGCGTTCATCAAGATCGCCGAAGGTTGCGATCGCCCGTGTGCTTTCTGCTCGATCCCCGGCATGCGCGGGTCGTTCAGGTCTAGAAGATTCGGTTCGATCATCGAAGAAGCTCGGAACCTCGCGAAGCAGGGCGTCAAGGAAATTGTTTTGATCGCGCAGGATTCGTCGCGGTACGGCGAGGATCTTGGCGAGGTAGATGCCCTCGCGGCGTTGATCCGCGCACTCGGCGAGATCGATGACATCGAATGGGTCCGCGTGATGTACGCGTATCCGACGCATATCTCCGACGCGTTTCTCGCTGCGATCGCCGAAACGCCAAAGGCAGTGAAGTATCTCGACATGCCTCTCCAGCATGCCTCACGAAGTGTGCTGAAATTGATGAAACGGGGCGGCACGCGCGAGTCGCTTGAAAAGTTGATCAGACGCGTGCGCGAAAAAGTTCCCGGCATCGCTATCCGGACAACTTTCATCACAGGTTTCCCCGGCGAAACGGATGAGGATTTTGAAGAGCTGATGGCCTTCGTTCGAAATTGCCGGTTCGACAATCTCGGAGTATTTACCTACTCCGACGAAGAGGGAACGCCAGCGTACGATCTCCCGAATAAGGTCGATGCGAAGATCGCGAAGCAAAGACGCAGCCGGCTGATGAAAGAGCAGGCGAAGATAAGCAAGCAGCTTAACAAATCAAAGGTCGGCAAGACGTACAAGGTGTTGTTCGAAGGCCTGTCGCAAGAATCCGACCTCTTATTTCAAGGCCGACTCGAAGGCCAGACTCAGGAGATCGACGGGCATATTCTTATCAACGACATGCCCGAGGATTTCGATCCGCGTGTCGGAGCCCTATATAATGTTGAGATCACGGAAGCATTGGATTACGATCTTATTGGACGGATAACCGGCCCCGAGGCGGCATACCAATAGAATTCAGCCTTATGAAATACATTCCACTAATCACTTTTCTACTCGCATTGATCGGATCGCCGATCTACGGTCAGAAGTTTCTGCAAAAATCTTACAAAGAGTGGAGTCGGGAGGAAGCTCTCAAGATCGTCTCGGATTCACCATGGACGACTCAGTACCAATCCGAGCGCGGATTGGACGAAGCCGCCATTCAGCAGCAAAGACGCGAACAGTCGGATACTCGCCTGTCGGGATCTGATAGAGGCAAGCAGACTCGGCCCGATGTTCCGGTTCCTATTATTATTCGTTTGCACTCCGGTCTTCCGGTCCGTCAGGCGATGGTCCGCTTGCAGCAGATTACTGCCGGTTACGACAAGATGACGGCGGTCGACAAAGCAAAATTCGATGAGTCGACGGCGAAATTTCTCAGCTGTGCGATCTGTCGGGATTTTTATGTCGTGACACTCACGAAATGGCGGGACACTTCGACGGTCGGGATCACCGACGGGATGTTTCACTCATTTTCTCTCGACGACCTGAAGGGCAAAGTCTGGCTCTCCAATGATAAGGACGAGCGCCTGGAGCTAACGGAGTTTACTCCGCCCAAGAACGCGACAGACTCCGCCGTATTGTTCTTCAAACGCACTGATGAAAAAGGAGTGCCTTTCTTTTCAGCCTCGGATAAGGAGGTTCGGTTGATGTTCGGGAACGAACTCCGCGACAACACAAGCGCGTACAGCAAACTGATACCTAAGGTCCTTGAATTTAAGATCGGGAAAATGCTGACGCCGGACGGAAAGTTGGAGTTCTAGCTGGGCAAGGTTAAAAAAGATGCAGACCCCGGGATGGCCTGGGGTTTTTTTCGGTTCAAGGCGGGTAGAAGAAAAAAAGCCCGCGGGGGAATATGAAGGATCGACAATAGCAGCTGTCCCGCTTCTCTGTCGTTTCATCACTTTTGTTGAACGAAAAGATGTGTCCCTATTATATAAGATGAACAGAGCGCCAACGGCTGGCGGTAAGAAACCTTGAGAGGCAGTCACGAGTTTTTGAGAAATAAGATGAAAAGATCCACAAGCTTTATTGCGCTATTTTTACTGCAGACGATCGTTTTGCCGATCGCCTTATTCGGCCAGACGGCGGACGTAAATGCTCAGATCCGACGGGAAGGAATGGAGAACTCGAAGATAATGCGTACCATGCATTATCTTAGCGATGTCTACGGCCCGCGACTGACGGGATCTCCGAACCACAAGGCCGCTGCCGAATGGGCGGCAAAGGAAATGACGTCATGGGGATTCGCAAACGCGGCGCTCGAACCCTGGGATTTCGGAAGCCCCGGCTGGGTCAGTGATCGAGCGTCGGGGTTCATTACGTCACCCGTACGCGACTCTCTTGTATTTGAGGTGCTCGCATGGACACCGAGTACCGATCGAGCAGTGACGGCGGAAGCTTTCCAAATAATTTTGCCGGAGCGGCCCACCCTGGCGGAGTTGACATCGTACTTTAATAGCATTCGGGAGCAAGTAAAGGGAAGGATGGTACTCGTCGGAAACCCGGCGTTAGTACCGGTAAATTTTAGTCATCCGCTGATGCGGATCGATCCTAATCCGTCTCCGTCTCCGTCTCCGACTCCCACTCCGACGCTGGCTTCGACTCCTTTGCCCGCCCCCCCGGCTAAACAAGGAGCCTTGAGCAATGGCGAGATCGCAACGCAATTGGGTGCCTTTCTCGCTACCAGCGGAGCGTTGATCCGGATAAATGACGCCGGCCGCGAACATGGTCAGATCCGTGCATTCGGCAACCGTAATGCCGATCCCAAGGCGACGCTTCCGACAGTCATCCTTCGAAACGAAGACTTCGGCCGGATTGCCAGGCTCCTCAAGGCGGGAACGCCCGTCACACTGGAATTCGATATTCGAAATCGTTTCTTTCCGGAAGGGGTCACTTCTTATAACGTAGTTGCGGAAATTCCGGGTACGGACAAGAAGGACGAAGTTGTAATGCTTGGGGGCCATCTCGATTCGTGGCACGCCGCGACCGGTGCTACCGATAATGCGATCGGATGTGCCGTAATGATGGAGGCCGCACGCATTCTCAAAGCGGTGGGAGTTAATCCGCGCCGAACGATACGGGTTGCTCTGTGGAGCGGTGAAGAGCAAGGCCTGCTCGGATCGCAGGCGTATGTGAAGAAGCATTTCGGTTCGGCGGAAGCTCCGACCGCGGATTTCGGTAAGTTTGCCGGCTACTTCAACATCGACATGGGCACCGGACAAGCTCGGAGATTCAGCGTTTTCGGTCCGCAGGGAGCTGCCGACATCTTGAAGGGGATCGGCGAACCATTTGCTGACATCGGATTTTTCGGTGCGACCGCGACGCGGAGCCGTGGCCTCGGCGGATCCGATCATACATCTTTTAATAATGCCGGGCTGCCGGGAATTAGCGTCAATCAGGACCCGATCGAGTACTTCACTCACACATGGCACACGAACCTTGACACCTACGAACGGATCATCGAAGACGACGTGAAGAGGTCGGCTATCATCGTGGCGGCCGCCGTTTATCAGTTAGCGATGCGTGACGAAATGCTGCCGAGATTTAAGGCCGGCGAGATGCCGGCAGCACCGGCGGGGAACTAGAAGACAGGAGACAGGAGACAGGAGACAGGAGACAGGAGACAGGAGACAGGAGGGGCGTGTCTCCAGTTTTCAGTCTCCAGTCTCCAGTTCCCAGTCATTCCCGGAGGTCTTTCACAAACAGCTTAAAAGACGGGCACAGGTCGGCAAGAACGCATTCGGTGCAATTTGGTTTTCTCGCCTGGCAGATCTGTCGGCCGTGGAATATCAGCCAGTGTGAAAAAATAACCCAGTGCTTTTTTGGAACGAGGGCCTGAAGATCCAGCTCGATCTTTTCAGGCGTTTTTTCTTTTGTAAGCCCGAGGCGCTGCGACAACCTCGAAACATGTGTGTCGACGACGACACCGGACGCTATGCCAAAGGCATTTCCAAGAACGACGTTCGCAGTTTTTCTCGCGACTCCGGCGAGTGAAAGTATCTCGGGCATCGTTCGCGGTACTTCGCCGCCGAATTCGTCGAGAATTCGCTGCGACGCGGAGCGGATGTTCTTAGCTTTATTTCTAAAGAATCCGGTTGAGTGAACGTCACGCTCCAATTCCTCCTGAGACGCGGCCGCGAAATCGCGTGGGCCGCGATATTTGCGAAACAGATTCGCTGTCACGATATTGACGCGTTCATCCGTGCATTGGGCGGAGAGGATCGTCGCGACGAGCAGTTCGAACGAGCTCGTATGATTTAGTGCGCAGTGGGCTGTCGGATAGGCTTTTTTAAGCCGTTTGATTATCTCGAGAGTGCGGGCGGCTTTGCTGCGGATCATTTAACTGAGGCTAAAAAAGAAGCGCCGAAAATGCAAATACTCGTGGATTTGGTTAGAATTTAGCCACCGAGCACACAGAGACTTTTTTCATATCGTCTCTGGGTGCTCTGTGGCAAGTACATGAAAGTTCCTTTACTCGACCTCACCCAACAAAATACCGCCCTACGACCTGAGATAGAATCCGCGCTTGGTCGCGTGCTGGACACGAATGCTTTTATTCTGGGTGGGGAAGTAAAGGCCCTTGAAGAAGAGTTGGCCGAGTATTGCGGCACAAAGTACGCGATCGGGTGCGCGTCGGGAAGTGACGCTCTATTGCTTGCCTTGATGGCCGTCGGTGTGGGTGCCGGGGACGAAGTCATTACGACGCCGTACAGTTTTTTCGCAACGGTGAGTGCGATCGCACGTCTCGGCGCGAGGCCTGTGTTTGTCGATATCGATCCGGCTACTTACAACCTTGATGTGTCGCAGGTCGAGGCGGCAATAACGGAACGCACAAAGGCGATCCAACCCGTACATCTGTACGGCCAGTGCGCCGACATGACGGCGCTGAATCCGCTGATGAAAAAATATCAGATCCCGATCGTCGAGGATGCGGCCCAGGCGATCGGTGCCGAAGAGAACGGAGTTCGTTCCGGGGCGATGAGCGACGTCGGGTGTTTTAGTTTTTATCCATCTAAGAATCTTGGCGGTATGGGTGACGGCGGTTTCATGACAACTAACGACGCCGAGATCGCCCGAAAGCTTTTTGCGCTGCGGGTTCACGGTTCGGAGGAGCGGTATCACCATAAATGGGTCGGACTCAACTCGCGGCTGGATGGATTTCAGGGAGCGGTCCTGCGCGTGAAGCTTCCGCATTTGGATTCATGGTCCAACAAACGAAAAGAAAATGCCGATAGCTATCGCGAGCTTTTTACAGATGCAGGATTGACCGAGCAGATCGAACTACCCTCCGAACGTGAGAACTGCCGCCATATTTACAATCAATTCGTCATCCGAGTGCCGGGAGCTCGAGACGAGTTGCGCACTTTCCTGACTGAGGCGGACATCGGGACCGACATCTATTATCCAGTACCGCTCCACATGCAGGAGTGTTTCGAGTATCTTGGTTACCGTGAAGGGCAGTTTCCCGAATCGGAGCGTGCCGCTCGCGAATCACTCGCTTTACCAATTTTTCCGGAGCTTAAAATTGAGCAGCAGGAATTTGTAGTCAAGAAAATCGGAGAGTTCATCGAAAACGCGTGAAGATACCTTTGATCGTTCTGGATTTTAAAAGCACCATCGGAAAGCTGACGCTTATCGCCGCAATCTTGGGCGCGATTCTGTTCGGCTGGTTTTCCGTGCGATGGCAGCTCGGAAATATGCTCGCGTCGCTGACTCAACCAAATCAGCCGAATGCGGACGAGATCGCGGAACTTGCGAGAAATTATGCTCCCGCTGATGCACTACCAATGTGGCTCAGTGCGGCGCGGGAAAAAGATAACTTTTCACCGGAGAGCCTGGAAAAGTCCGTCGGAATGTTCGAACAGGTGGTCCGGTTGTCGCCAAATGATTTTCGCTACTGGATCGAACTCGGTCGTGCATATGAGCAGGCCGAGCAACCCGAGAGGGCGGAGATGGCTCTAGCTCGTGCCGTCGAACTTGCTCCGACCTATACCTTCCCGCATTGGCAGTTCGGTAACTTTTATCTAAGGCAGAATCGTAGTGAGGAAGCATTCGCCGAGCTGAAAAAAACGACGGAGCGAAGTATCGTATATCGCGAACAGGTCTTTTCGCTTGCGTGGGATTATTTCGATAAAGATCCTCAGAAGGTGGAAGCCCTCGCGGCGGACACGCCCGATGTGCGATCTACACTGGCACTTTTTTACGCGGCTCGTGGGAGTGCCGACAATGCACTTCGAATATGGAACACTCTGAGCGATGAGCAAAAACCTAACTATATCGACACCGCCAAGCGCATCGCTCGAGGCTTATTCGAGAAACAGCGCTTTCGCGAATCGCTTGAGTTTTCACGTCAGACCGGGATCGATCCCGAAGCACAGTTTGAAACGGTAACTAACGGTGGATTCGAAAAATATATCGGCCCGCCTGACGACACACTATTCGGATGGCGGGTTTACAAGAATGATCCGAAGATCGATGCTCTGCCCGATTCCAGCGTGAAATTCGAAGGCACCCGAAGCCTGAAGGTCAGCTTCAAGGGCTATTCAAAGGTCGATCTGCATAATGTTGTTCAATCGGTTGCCGTCCAGCCCGGTGCCCGATATCGGCTTTCGTTCATGGTTCGAACGGACAATCTTCGAAGCGGTGGCCCCCCGGTCCTGCAGATCATCAGCGGTCTCGAGAACAAGGGCATAGCGACGTCGGAACCGTTCGCCGCCGGCTCGGCAGATTGGAAACCGGTGACGGTCGAGTTTACCGCTCCAGACGATTTTGACAGCGTATTGATCCGAACGGGGAGAATCTCTTGCGGCGAAGAATGCCCGATATCGGGGACGATCTGGTACGACGACTTCCGCATTACCAAGCTATGACCTGGGCAAACAAGATCGCATTCTTTTTGATCGCCGTGATCATCGTCTTTACGACGGTCGCTTATGGAACGGTCCATCAGCCGATCCTCGCGGCGTTTTATCTTCTCGTCGTTTTCACAACATTGCTCTGGGCAGGGGACGGATTCCTAACCGGAGCGGTAAGATTCAATTCAGATCCGGTGCAACTGACACTTCTCGCCGCCGGCATATACGGCTTTATTCAGGTTATTCCGTTCGGTACATTTGCTGACGTCGCCGGCGTTTCGTCGATATCCAGAACGATCTCGCTCGATCCGTTCGCCACAGAAGTTTCAGCAGCACACTTCGTCGCGCTATTTTTCCTGATGGCTGTCCTGCTGGTCCTTCTCGATTCCGCAACTCGAATCAGGCGGCTCGGCATTATCATCACGGTCTTCGGATTTGTGTATGCTTTTTTTGCGATCCTGCAATCCGTTCTCAGTCCTTTGAAGATCTACGGCATTTACGAAGCCCTGTCGCCGTTCGGTTCGTTCGTTAACCGTCATAATTTTGCCGCGTATATGGAGATGGTGCTAGCCGTCCCGCTTGGGCTTATCTTCACGGGAGCGATCAGCAAGGATAAGAGATTGCTCTACATTACCGCGGTCGCATTGATGGGCGTTTCGCTGCTCTTGAGCGGTTCGCGCGGCGGTCTGGTCGCGTTCCTTGCCGAAGTGATTTTCATCGTCCTTCTAACGACCGGTACGAAGAGCCGTTCGAATCTCGCTCTCAAACTTTCCCTCGCGGTTTTGCTTTTTGTCGCTGTCGTTGGCGGAGCGATCTTTGTCGGTGGCGAGACGTCTCTCACGCGGGTCGCTGAAACGGCCGCGACGGGAGATTTGACGTCGGGGCGAAGCAACATCTGGAGTGTTACGGTCGAGGTTATTAAGGCCAATCTTCCTTTCGGTGCGGGTCTCGGAGCGTTTGGCGTCGCATACACGCCGCACGACGCAATGAGCGGCCTCGAACGGGTCGAACAGGCTCATAATGACTATCTGCAGGTCCTCGCGGACGCCGGGCTGGTCGGGCTACTGATTGGCGGATTCTTTCTCTATCGGATCTTTGTGTCCGGCCGCGCAGCAACCAAGATAAGAAATACCTACCGTCGGGGAATTGCGTACGGCGCTCTGGCCGGCATATTTGCGATCCTCGTGCACAGCATTTTCGATTTTGTCTTACATACGACCGCTGTCTCGGTCATGTTTTTGGTGCTTACCTCTCTGCTGATCGCATGTCGAGGTTCTTACGCGGACGATGTGGAGGACGTACCGCATGAGCGGTCCGTTACAAACTCGTCAGGCCGAATCGCGTCGATATCTTCCGGACGCAAACGCAGCCGCAGCTAATTCAATCTTGATCTTGTGAGGTTACTCTGCGACCGGGTCGTCGGTTCGCCGAGTGCCACGCGATTGGAGCGAGGTTAGAAGGTACCAGACGATGCCGTGTGCGACGTAGCCCCCCGAAATGATCAGTAGAACATATCTGGAGTAAAGCCAGATGAGCATACCCATCGCCGCGATGACGAGTAAGAGGTATAAATTCCGTCGGCCCGTACCAACCGTTTTCATACTCGAATAACGAATAGTGCTGACCATGAGTACGCCGAGAATCGCGATGAGGATCATTACGAGGTACGTATAAAATCGAGCCAAACTCTCGCCGTGAAAATTCAGGGGAAGCGGAGAAAAATGTACAAATGACGCGAGCAGTCCGGCGGCGGGCGGTATCGGTAGTCCGACGAAATTTTTCTTATCGACCTTTGGAGTACCTTCCTGCAGAACCCTCGGCCTTGTTGCCTGAAGATTGAAACGAGCCAGGCGAAATGCGCCGCACATCAAGTACATGAATAGCAGAAAGACACCCAGGGCGTGTTCCGAACTGTTCTCGTTAAAGGATGCACCGATCGCCCAACTATAAATCAAAGCAATGGGGGCGATCCCGAACGTGAGCACGTCCGCCAGCGAATCGAACTGGACACCGATCTCCGTGGCGGTCTTTGTCATCCGGGCGATGCGACCGTCGAGAGTATCAAACAGAATTGCGAGACCGATCGCGACCGCGGCGTAATCGAAATATCCTGCCGCGGCTTCCGGGTCCGTGATAACAAGCTGAAAGCCGCGAATCGAATAGAGGACCGCGAGAAATCCCATCGCGACATTAGCGGCGGTAAAGGCGGTAGGGATGACGTAGAGGCCTTTCTTGATTCCCCGATGGACCGTTTTTCTTTCTTCCGTTTCCATAGGTTAAGGCAATGCTGCGATGATGGTTTCGCCTCCGGTGACTCGGTCGCCGACTGAGACCTTGACCTCAACCTCGTTCGGCATCAGCAGATCTGTCCGCGAGCTAAACTTGATGAGGCCATATTTCTGGCCTATTTCCAGTTCGTCACCTTCTTTGTTCCAGCAAACAATTCGCCGAGCTACGATGCCGGCTATCTGTGTACACACCACGGTCATCCTCTCGCCCGTGATGGTGATTGAATTGCGCTCGTTCACCAGGCTCGCTTCATCGCTTGTCGCTGGGATCTTTTTACCCCGAATGTAATCGACTTTAGTGATAATGCCGGCTATAGGGGCTCGATTGATATGCACGTCTAGGGGCGACAAGAAGACGCTCACTAATTTTCCATTGTCATTTTCTTCAACCCTTGTCACGCGGCCGTCGGCTGCTGAAACGATAATGTTGTCAGTGTCAGGTACCCTTCGAGCAGGGTCGCGAAAAAAATAAGCCATGAAGAGCACGACCACCACAAACATGGCCGCCGCGATCCAGAAACCCAGAAACGCAAGAATCAGAGCGATTATCGCCGGAACGATAACAAACGGAAATCCCTCTTTAACCATAAAAGAAAACCGGAGTGGGATACTGGAGGTCAGTGAAAACCAGCATCCAACATCCGGCGACTCAGGCTATATTACGTGAAAACGACCCATTTGCGAAACACGAAAAAAGCCCGATGTTGTCGAACATCGGGCGAAAGGAGGATTGTATGAAGAAACTCTAGCTTCTTGTCGGATTGTCTTTTGCGTAACTGTACGCACACCATGCGGAGATCAGATGAACTACCCAGCCGAGCAGGCCCGCCGATCCGATCCACGAAACGCCTGTTATAACCAGCCAGATAATACCGATCAGGATTCTGCCGTTGTAGATCTGTCCAACGCCCGGAATCAAAAGGCTCAGTGTTCCTGCTACTAAAGGTTCACGCATTGTTCAAAATCACCTCCGCTAGTTAATAACGATGACGGCAAAGGGTTTGTTGCAAAAAAAAAGTCTTGAACAGGTGTGGGAACTAGAGTTCACCGAAAATCTGGTGAACAAGGAGATGGATCGCGAAAAACAGAGCGACGCCGGCGAAGACGGAAATAGACACGAGAGGACGTTTGCCTCCGTGATGATTGACCTCAGGGATAAGATCGGTCGCGGCGACGTAAAGTGTCACGCCACTTGCGAGCGGAAGGGCATAAGCTATTGAGGACTCGAATTGAGCCCCTATGAACGAGAAGAGTAGGACGCCGAACGTTGTCGCAGCGCCGATGACTGATGTTGCGATCACGACTTCGCGGAATCCTTTCCCCGCGGCGAGGAGCATCGACCCGATCGTCAAGCCCTCGGGAAATTTATGAAGGAAAACTGCGATGAAGACGAGAAAACCGATTCGGACGTCGATCTGCGACGCCGCGGCGATCGAGACGCCGTCGAAGAACGAATGAACAAGCAGGCCACCCACCCCGGTATACGCCGAAGATGTCGAAAGCGTGTTTTCGGCTTGCGTTTCTTCACCCAGATGAAAGTGCGGAGCGATCGTATGTTCGAAAAACTGGGTTAAGAGATAACCGACCAACAGGAGCAACATCGGAAGATAGAGATTATCGTCCGCCCCTTCATTTTTCTGCCAGATCAATATCGTCTTCGGAATGATCTCGAAGAACGTAACGGCAAGCATAAATCCTGCTCCGAGGGCGAGCAGGTATTTCAAACTCTTCTTGTATCGGGTATGTAGTTTTCCGGGAAAGAGCGTGAGACCGCCGAGAACCGTTCCCAACGCAGCGAATACACCAAATAGCAGGAGTTGAAAGGATACGAATTCCATATTGACGAAAGGAATTCTAAACTTTAGCTTATGCGGTTCAAAAGTGGAAAGGCGCGACATTATCGGTTCCGGACGTGCGGCGAGAACTTAAACACGTGATTAACAGAATTTGGAAAATTATCTCTTGACAAGGATTCTGAGATGGACGTAAGATGCTTATCAGTGTTCAGCCCCGCTAAGACGGGATGCGATTCGGGGCCGTTCAAAATAATGTAAGTGTTTAAGAATTTAAGCACTGTGCGACCTTCAACCCAGACATTCGAACCGGAAGTTTCTGATGATTTTCAGACAGTAAGTTTGTTGACGGTTGAAAATTCTCACGATCTGAATCCCTAACAATCTGGTTGAAATCAACAAAGCGGTATTATGCCGTCGCGGTGAAGGTGTGTCTCCTGTTCTTTGAAGATGCCTGAAAACAAAGCTGCAAACATTCACTTGCCCGTTTTGCCCGAGGAAACGGTTGAGCTTTTGAACGCAGCCAACGGTGGGACATTCGTCGATGCGACGGTCGGGCTCGGAGGGCACGCGGAATCCATCCTGAATGCGGCGGAAACAAATCTCGTCATTGCTTTGGATCAGGATCAGGAAGCGATCGGGATCGCGAAAGACCGGCTGGCAGCGTACGGGGATCGTGTTCGATTCTCGCATTCAAATTTCTCACGGTTAAGAACGGTGCTGGGAGCACTGCAGATTGATAAGGTCGATGGTATTTTGGCTGATCTCGGTGTCTCGTCACTACAACTAGATAGTCAGGAGCGAGGTTTTAGCTTCCGTTTCGATGCTCCCCTCGACATGCGGATGGACGCAGAGTCTAACGAACCTACGGCCAGTGACCTGTTGGCTACTCTGTCCGAAAGCGAGATCGCCAACCTTATATATAACTTTGGCGAGGAGCGTGCATCGCGACGCATCGCAAGACGGATAGTTGAAAGAAGGGAAGCTGGCACGCCGATCAAGAGTACGAGGGAGTTGGCCGCGCTGCTCGAACGGACTGTGAAGCGAAGTCCCAAGGACAAGATACATCCGGCAACCCGAACTTTTCAGGCACTGAGAATCGCGGTCAATTGTGAGACTGAGATCCTTGAGCAATTTATTACCGACGCAGCAGATCTTTTGAAAATCGATGGAAGGCTAGTGATGATCACGTTTCACTCGTTGGAGGACAGGATTGTCAAGCAGACCTTTCAAAAGTTGTCCGGCAAATGTTTTTGTCCGCCTCGGATACCTCAATGCAGGTGCGGCGCAAAAAAAACAGTCGAGATTCTGACTCGCAAACCGGTGATTCCAAGTGCCGACGAAATAGAAGAAAACCCACGATCCCGAAGTGCAAAGCTAAGGGCGATAAAAAAATTAGAAGCAGAGTAGTTGCAGTTTAACGGAGCACCCAATGCAGAACTCAAACGCAATCAGAACTAGATCGAGGACCGTGGCAGTGCCGGCACGCGAGCTTTCCTGGAGTTTTATACTTCTTGTCGTCATGTGTGCAGGCGTCGTTGCCGTAGGCTTTTTTTTCGCGGCCCGCCAGCATTTTACGTCGATGGATTTCGGGATAAAAAATTCCAATCTCCGTGAACAGCTCCAGAACCTTGAAACGGAGAAGCGTCGACTGATTCTAGCCCGCGAAGTTGCTCTCTCGCCGATGGCGATTCGGAAGGCTGCGGATGCAATAGGAATGCGCGAGGTCACGGAAACGGCCGCCGTCCAGCTCACGAATAATAGGGCCACCAACAAAAATAATTCTCCGTCGATCGAGTTGGCGAAACCGGTGGTGGCGACATCCGCGGATGCACGTGCGGTCGTGAGAACGGTACTATCGGCACCGGTACACTCCAGGACCGCAGGCGAAACGCGTGGTCGAATCGCTGAGCCGTCGAAGGACAAGAAAGAAAAGACCGAAATCGCCGCGCTTCTAAAACTCAGATAAGAACAAAATGCGCCAACCCGCAAAACGGAAGAAAAAGATAAACCTAAAACAGACCGCGTTTACGCGATTCATGCTGATTATTGCCGTTTTTGTCTTATGGATAGGCGGGATCAGCGCTCGGCTGGTTCATCTCCAGGTTAAGCAGAGCGAGTGGTTAACAGAAAAAGCCAAAGACAACCGGACAGATAAAAAGAGCACTAAGTTTCTCCGCGGAACGATCTTTGACCGCAACGGGCGGACATTGGCGATCAGTGTGAAAGTCAAAACGCTCTTCGCCGATGCCACCGCGATCACGGACGTTAAGGCGGCTGCAAAGTCGATCGCAAAGGCCCTGGGAATCAACGAGACGAAACTCGCGCAACAGCTCAGCCAAGCTAAAGCGGATGAACGCAAGTTTGTTCCGATCGCAAAGGGACTGGACGCAGAAGCCGCCGAGCGTGTTAACGACCTTCTCGAAGATCCCAAGGTAGTAAAGGCGGATCGGCCCAAGTTTGTGGGTCTGCACTGGCGCGAAGATCAAAAGCGGAGCTATCCGTACGAAACGCTCGCCGCTCATGTGATTGGCTTTAGCAATGCCGAAGGCAACGGCCAGGCTGGAATCGAGCAGTCAATGAACGGCGAACTCTACGGCGCCGTGATCAAAAAGCTGCAGGAGCGCGACCGGCTCGGACGTGTGTACGACGAGACGGTTACCGAAAAAGAGCCGCCGAAGGATATCGTGCTGACGATCGATGTGCCGATCCAGTACGCGACCGACCAGGCTCTCGAGCGGCGTGTCAAAGAAAGTGGCTCAAAGTCCGGAATGGCTGTTGTCATCGATAACAAGACCGGAGCGATTCTTGCGCTGTCGAACTATCCGGCTTTCGATCCGAATAGGCTTAATGACATCCGTCCCGAAAATCTCGCCAATGGTGCAATTCAAAGCATCTACTCGCCCGGCTCCGTCTTTAAGCTTGTCACTTATAGCTCGGCGCTAGACAAGAAGCTGATAACGCCTGATGGTGAGATTGACAGCGGCAACGGCACGATCGAGATCGCGAGGCACAAGTTCACGGACTCCCATGCAATTGGGCGCGTTTCGTATAAGAAAGCCCTCGCTCATTCCAGTAATGTTTGCGCGATCAAAACGAGCATGCTTGTCGGCAAGGAAAGCTTCCACAATTACATTCAAAAGTTTGGATTCGGGACGCCGACAGGGATCGAGCTTCCGGCGGAAACGGGTGGAATTGTTCGAGCCCCCGAACGCTGGAACGGAGACTCGCTTGCTTCGATGGCGATCGGTTATGAAATTGGCGTATCCGCGTTGCAAATGGCAACTGCTTTTGCGACGATAGCGAATGACGGCGTCAGAATTCGACCACATATCGTCAAAGAAATACGACAATCGGATGAAACCACGGTTCCGCTTCCCGTACCCGAACGAACGCAAGTTGTTAGTACGGAAACCGCGCGAAGTTTGCGGACAATGCTGCGCGAAGTTGTCCTTGCCGGGACGGGCCGGCGTGCGCAGCTCGACGGATATTCGTCCGCTGGAAAGACGGGTACCGCATGGAAGTTCGATCCAGCAATCAAGGGGATCAATCGTTCGAAATATGTTTCGTCGTTCATCGGGTATGCCCCGGCCGAGAATCCGGCGATCACGATCGCAGTGGTTATGGACGAGCCGAAGTTGGGCGGACGTGACGGTGGAGGAGCGGCGGCTCCGGCCTTCCGCGAGATCGCGCAAACTGTTCTTCCCGAATTGAATGTTCCTCGCGATTTGGTCAGCACGGCAACGGTCGCGGAAGCTGAGGAGATTCCAGAGAGTCCGGACGCTGGAGACGTAAATGCGGCAACCGTAACTCCGCAATCCGGCGGGCCTAAAATAAATGAAGATGCGGTCGAACGCCCAAGAGCCGCACTCCCTAAAGCGGACGTCATCATTAGACCGAAGGAAAAATTAGCGGTGCCGGGGCGAGCGAATAAAGTTAGAGACGCGGCTCCCAAACAAAAGGAAAAGATGACCGAGTCTCCAACTAAACAAATAAAGAACAAGTCGTCGTCGGCGAGGATGGAATATAGAACTTGAAGCTTTCGACCGTAATTGAATATATGAACGCCGCGGCGCCGAAAATGAGACCCGCCCTGCCGGAACGTGAGATAGCGAATTTCGCAATCGACTCTCGCGACGTCAAGGCGGGCGATGTCTTTTTTGCGCTCTCGCAACCCGATTACAGGAACAACGGCTTCAACGGAGATTTCGACGACGCCACACCGTTCGTTCCGTCCGCTTTCGAAAAAGGCGCGGTAGCGTGTGTCGTTCGCGGCGATCGATTTGAAGAACATCGCGGAATCCTCGCGGAATATGAAGATCGATTGATCTTTGTCGACGACGCGATTCGAGCCCTTCAGGACCTTGCTCACGGTGTTTATCTCGAATGGAACGGGCCGGTCGTCGCGATCACTGGAAGCGCCGGCAAGACGACGGCGAGAGAATTGACTGCTCACGTCTTGCAATCGAGCGGGCGGAAGGTTCTCCGCAACATCAAGAATTACAATAACGGACTCGGCCATCCGCTGACGGTTTTGAATCTCGCCGCGGATTCGGCCTATGACGTCGCGGTCCTCGAGATGGGAATGTCGACACCGATGAATGAGATTCAGCGACTATGCCGGATCACGCCGCCGGATATCGCCGTCGAGCTCAACGTATTGCCGGTTCACGTCGAACATCTTGGATCGATAGAGAATGTCGCGAAGGCCAAAGCCGAACTCGTCGAAGGGATGAAAGAGAGCGGCACTGCGGTGCTAAACGCGGACGATCCACGTGTGTTGGAGATGCGGGAATTGAGTCGCGGTTCGTCGATCACCTACGGTATCGATTCCGCCGCCGATGTCACTGCATCCGACATCGTCTTCGAGAATTTCGGAAGCACACGATTTGTTTTGACTACGCCGGAGGGACGGGCCGAGACCGCGTTTCCGCTGAACGGCCGCCACAACATCCTCAATGCGCTGGCCGCGGCTGCCGTTGGGCATACGTTCGGAATGTCGGCGTCGGCGATCGCATCGAGTCTTTCGAGTGTGACTGCTCCGCCACAACGCGGTGAAATATTGAGATTCGCAAACGGCTTTACCGTCATTAATGATTCTTACAACTCCAATCCCGCGGCTTTGATCTCGATGGTTCAAACTCTCGTCGACGGAGCGACGGCTGCGAAACGCAAGATCGTCGTTGCGGGAGAAATGCTCGAGCTCGGAGACGACGCGCATTTTATTCACCGGCAAACCGGCGAGACGATCGCGGCAATGAACATCGACATGTTGATCGGTGTACGCGGTCTCGCCGACGATCTGGTGCGCGGTGCAGAAACACAGGGATTATCGAATGTGCATTTTGTCGCAGATTCGGATGAGGCCGCCGAGTTGCTCGCCGCGGAGATCAAGGATGGCGACGTAGTACTTGTGAAGGGTTCGCGCGGCGTACGGACCGAAAAGGTGGTTGAGAAATTACTAAAGGAATTCGAACTGGAGGGGTAGGAGCTTTGAGTCCCGCATTCAGGCGGCGTTCTAAGGCAATGAGATCCGCCTAAAGGCGGGACTCAAAACACGATGCTTTATTACTTCCTTTATCAATTGATATTTCGGGAGTACGGTGCTGGGTCCAGCGATTCGTACCTCTTTAAGGGCCTGAATGTTTTTCAGTATGTGACGTTCCGGACTGCGTGGGCGACCATCACCGCGCTTTTAATCACGTTGTTCTTTGGCAAGCGGGTCATCCGCAAATTGGCGGAACTGAAATTTGGTCAGGAGATTCGTGAAGAGGGGCCTGCATCGCATCAGGAAAAACGCGGCACGCCGACTATGGGCGGGATCTTGATAATCGGCGCGGTCTTTGTTTCGACAGTGCTTTGGTCCCGGCTCGATAATTTGTTCCTTTGGCTTGCACTTGGAGCAACGATGCTGTTTGCCGCCGTAGGATTTGCCGACGACTACATAAAGATCGTCAAGAAGCGCAGTCTCGGCCTAACAGGGAAGCAAAAGCTCGCAGGTCAGCTCGTCACCGCGGTCGCCGTTTGGGCGGTCCTTTATTTTTTGACAAATTATTCGTGGAACCTCAGCATTCCGTTTCTGAAGGCGACCGCCGACGCGAATCCGGTAACAAGCGTTAGTTATGTCGGACCGTTCGTGTATCTTGGGTTTGTTATTTTTGTTCTGCTCGGTTCGTCGAATGCTGTGAACCTGACCGACGGCCTCGACGGGTTGGCGACGAGTGTCACGTTCGTGGCGATGGCGGCCCTAACTGCATTGACCTACGTCGCGAGCGACAAGCGTTGGGCCGAGTACCTTGACATCACATTTAACCCCGCGTCCGCCGAGTTAACGGTTTTTTGCGGGGCGATGGTTGGAGCAAGTCTCGGCTTCCTTTGGTATAACTCGCCGCCGGCGGAAGTTTTCATGGGAGATGTCGGCTCGCTCGCCATCGGCGGTGCGCTCGGAACCGTTGCTATTCTGACAAAGCAGGAGTTTCTATTGCCGTTCATCGGCGGCGTGTTCATTCTCGAGGTGATGTCGGTCGTGTTGCAGGTTTCAGTCTTCAAGCTGACGAAGCGAGGCGGCCAACCGGGGCGGCGTATCTTTAAGATGACACCTCTGCACCACCACTTCGAAATGACGGGGTGGAAGGAACCGAAGATCGTCTTCAGGTTTTTGATCGTCGCCGTGTTGTTCGCTCTGTTGAGTTTGTCGACATTGAAATTGAGGTAGCGTGACTGGAACGCAGGCATCCTGCCTGCAACGTCGCGAAAGGGCGTAAAACAGTCACGGCTCGAAACTCGAGAAGCTTTTCGTGCTTCGCACTCATGCAGGCAGGATGCCTGCGTTCCAGTCAGTTGAAGAACTGTGGAAGTTGCCGGAAAAAAATCTCTTGTCCTCGGTGCCGGGAAGTCCGGCGTCGCATCTGCGAAGTTCCTCGCTGAACGTGGTGCTGTCGTCGTTATCCATGATCAGAAACCGGTCGAAGACTGGAGTGACGCTGCAAGATCTTTGAAAGAGCCGCACAATGTTGGACTCATATCCGGCGCTCTTCCGTCCTGGCTTTTGGACCAGATCGACCTCGTCGTGATTTCGCCGGGTGTTCCGACGAACACGGTTCCGGCACGTTATGTCGACAGGAAGGATGGTGAGGTCATCGGCGAGATCGAGCTCGCATATCGATTTATGAAAGGCCGGATCGTCGGTATCACCGGATCGAACGGCAAAACGACCACGACGACGCTGATCGGTGAGCTTTTGAAAAATGCGGGGATCGAAACCCAGGTTGGAGGCAACATCGGGACGCCGCTGCTCAGCCTGGCGACAGGCTCGACCGACGAAACTTGGACGGTGGCGGAGCTTTCGAGCTTTCAGCTTGAGACGATCAAAGATTTTCGGGCGAATGTTGCGATCTGTCTCAACGTCACGCCAAATCATCTCGACCGATACGACTCATTTGCCGACTACGCCGCCGCGAAACATCGGATCTTTCTCAATCAAACTGCTGACGACGTTGCCGTGCTGAATGCGGACGACGAGATCACGTCGACGTGGGCAAGTGGGTTGAGGGCAAATGTTGTTTTCTTCAGCGTAAGGCGCGAACTAGATGAAGGCTTGTTCCTCCGCGGACGTGAGCTCATCTGCCGGGCAAACGCCAAAGAGAAGGTATTGACAACTCGTGACGAAATTTTCCTTCGCGGACTGCACAATGTCGAGAATGTTCTGGCGAGCCTTGCCGCCGGCCTCGCGTGTGGAGCCGATCCTGAGTCGATGAGCGAAACGGTTGCGAATTTCAAGGGCGTTGAGCATAGGATCGAGTTTGTCGCAGAGATCGGCGGGGTAAAGTTTTACAACGATTCGAAAGCGACATCCGTCGATGCGACTCTGAAAGCCCTCGAAGCAATGACGGAGGGCGATGGCAAAACGGTTTTGATTCTCGGCGGTCGCGGAAAGAACGCTCCGTATGCGCCGCTTGTGGATCTTATCGAAAGCTCCGTTCGTGCGATCGTCGTGATGGGTGAGGATGCAGAAAATATCGAAGATCAGCTTCGTGGGTATGCGGATATGATCCGCGCCGCGTCGATGGATGAGGCGGTAGCGAAGGGTTTTGAAAATGCCCTGTCCGGCGATTTCGTGCTTCTGGCTCCGGCCTGTGCAAGTTTTGATATGTTCAAGAGCTTTGAAGAACGCGGGGAGATTTTTAAGAAAGCGGTGCTCGGAATGCGGAGTGCGGAAGGCGGAATGCGGAATGGCGCGCTCGGGGTGCAGAACGAAAACAATCCTGCGTAATAGAAAGAATATGAAGATACGAATTCCGCACCCCGCGTTCCGCGTTCCGCATTAGAAAGAATGACGACTCGAATTCGCATGGACTGGTTTATGTTTGCCATCGCGGCGGGGCTTGCCCTGTTCGGCACGATGATGGTTTACAGCGCCTCGGCGATGATCGCTCATCGCGAAACCGGCGGCGCAAGCCAGTTTACATACTTTTACAAGCAGTTCGCATTTACCGCGATAGGCTTGGCCGCAATGTTCGTCGCGAGCCGGATCGATTACCGCCGATACCAGGCCCCGTGGGTCGTGTACGGTGCTCTGGCCTTTACCGTCGTTTGTCTTGTCGCCGTATTTCTCTTTCCGGAGATCAACGGTGCGAGCCGCTGGATAAGGGTTGGCGGATTCTCGTTTCAGCCCTCCGAGATGGCAAAGATAACGTTGCCATTGTTTCTCGCGTACTTTCTGACGAAAAACGAAACGTCGGTCGGCGAATTGCGATCGACTGTCGTGCCATGCATCGGTGCTCTTGTCCTGCTCGGGGGTTTGGTATTTCTCGAACCAGATCTCGGAACGGCTCTTGTCTTATGCGCGATCTTTTCCGCCGTCTATTTTGCCGCAGGTGCAAAGATCGTTCATATCGCATCGGTCGCGGCGCTGATGGTGATCGCCGGAGCCGGGGCGATCCTTCTTGCACCGTGGCGGGTCGAGCGATTGATGGCGTTTCTCGATCCGTTCAAGCATTCGGACGACGCCGGCTATCAGGTGGTCCAGTCGCTCTACGCGATCGGATCCGGCGGGATCCTCGGCGAGGGATTTGCGAAAGGCACGCAAAAGCTTTTCTATTTGCCGTATCCATATTCCGATTTTATCTTTTCGGTCGTTGGTGAAGAATTTGGTCTGGTGGGCACTCTCGCGGTCGTGCTCGCGTTCGGACTGTTGCTATGGCGGGGAAGTCGTGCGGCGCTATTGGCCCCGGATAGGTTCGGAACGTTGCTTGGGATCGGGCTGATCACCGGGATAATTGTGCAGGCGCTTTTTAATATCAGTGTTGTCATTTCGATTCTGCCGGCGAAAGGAATTCCGCTGCCGTTCATTTCCTACGGCGGTTCGTCAGTGATCGTAACCATGACGGCGGTCGGTGTGCTGCTGAACATTTCGCAGCGATCGAGTGCACCGATCGACTCTCATGACGACTTGGTCGTGCATCGGAAGAAGAACAGAAGTCAACGGTGAACGAGATCGGGTTGGTTGATGGTGCGCTATAACTGGTGATTCACAGTATGAATTTCCGCTGTCTTGTTCAGGTGAAGGATTTTACGTAAGTGATGAAAGTACTAATTGCCGCAGGCGGAACGGGCGGACATATTTATCCCGGGATCGCAGTCGCCAAAGAGATAATGCGGCGGGACAATTCTTCGGAAGTGTTATTTGTCGGTACGGCACGTGGGCTTGAAACACGGATAGTTCCCGAGAACGGTTTTCAGCTTTCTTTGATAAATAGTGCCGGATTGAAAAACGTCGGACTCGTCGGGAAGATAAAGGGGCTTGCGGTTCTTCCGAGGAGCTTTCTGGAGGCTCGACAGTTGATCCGGGAGTTTAAACCTGACGTCGTCGTAGGAGCAGGCGGATATGTTTCAGGTCCAGTTTTGATGATGGCGAGCTTGATGCGGGTTCCGACCCTGGTCATGGAGTCGAACGCTCTGCCCGGCTTCACAAACCGTCGGCTTGCGATGTTCGTCGACAAAGCAGCTCTAATGTTCCCAGAAGCTTTGCCGTTCTTTGGAAAAAAAGGTGTCGTGACGGGGAATCCGGTTCGGAAGGAGTTTTTCGAAATCGCCGAACCCGAATCCAGTAACAAAGTGCGGTTACTTATCTTTGGCGGATCGCAGGGCTCACGGGCGATAAATAATGCAATGGTAGATGCGTTATCGAAGTTGAGGATCAATCGCGAAAGTTTGGAGATCACCCACCAAACGGGTGACTTTGGTTTTGAAGTCGTGCGTGAGAGTTACAACCGGGCGGGTTGGCAAGGCGCCGATGTGCGGCGATACATTTTCGACATGGTGTCGGAATTTGCGAAGGCCGATTTGATAATTTGCAGGGCGGGTGCGACGACCTGTGCCGAGCTTGCCGCCGCCGGCAAAGCTTCGATCATGGTGCCGTTGCCAACGGCGGCGGACGATCACCAGAGGAAAAATGCAGAGGCGATGCAGAATGCCGGAGCTGCAAGGATGATATTGCAGCGGGATTTGAGCGGCGAAAGTCTCGCGAATGAAATTTCGGATCTGGCGGCGTCACCGGATGCGATTGCGCAGATGGAGAGTTCAGCGAAAACAATGGCTCGGAGCGACGCCGCGGAAGAGACGGTAGAATTGATAGAGGAACTTGCGCGAAATACGGGGTAGGAAAAGGGGAGAAAGGAGAAGGGGAGAAGGGAGAAGGGGAGAAGGGGAGAAGGGGAGTTGACCTCGAAACCCGAACCTGAGACCTAGACCCACAAAACCAAATCTCAGCCCCGGACAACGATCAACGATCCACGATCCACGATCAACGATCAACGATCAACGATCCACGATCAACAAACGACGATCAACGAACCAGGATGTTCAGACACGTAAAAAGAATTCATTTCATCGGCATCGGCGGCATCGGCATGAGCGGCATCGCGGAGGTGCTGGGCAATCTCGGTTTCGTTGTGACCGGTTCGGATATTAAGAAATCGAAGAACACCGATCGGCTCGAGGCGATGGGAATGAAGATCAGTGCGAGCCATGCCGCGGAGAATGTCGGTGACGCGCAGGTCGTCGTCTATTCGTCAGCTGTAAAACCGGACAATCCGGAGGTTGTGTTGGCGAAGGAAAAAGGAATTCCGGTCATTCCACGGGCTGAGATGCTCGCCGAGTTGATGACATTGAAGCCATATGCGGTTGCCATCGCGGGAACGCACGGCAAAACATCGACTACTTCTATGGTCGCGACGGTGCTGGTTCACGCCGGCGTCGATCCGACGACGGTCGTCGGCGGTGTGGTCGACACGCTCGGGTCGAACGCAAAACTCGGCGCGTCGGAATGGTTTGTAACTGAAGCCGACGAGAGTGACCGCAGTTTTTTGATGCTTTATCCGACGATCGCCGTGGTCACCAACATCGACAAGGAACACATGGAGTCGTACAAGGGCATGGCCGATGTCGTTCAATGTTTTACGGATTTCGTAAATAAGGTCCCGTTTTTTGGAGCCGCGATAATCTGCCTCGACGATCCAAACGTTCAGTTGATAATTCCAAACATCAAACGTCGGCGTGTAACTTACGGATTGACGGCCCAGGCGGATATTTCTGCTCACGATATTCGCTACAACGACTCGTTCGGATCGACGTTCACGGTTTGGCGCGGAGCCGAAATACTGGGTGAGATCTCGCTGCCGGTTCCGGGCAAACACAATGTCTACAACGCGCTCGCAGCAACCGCGGTAGCGCTTGAGCTCGAAATTCCCTTCGTTAAGATCGCTGAGGCGTTCGCGACTTTCAAGAATGCAAACAGGCGTTTCCAGTTTAAGGGTGAGGAAAATGATATTACGGTCGTCGATGATTACGGGCATCACCCGACGGAGATCCTCGCGACGCTTTCAGCCGCGAAGAATAGTTCGGGAGGCCGTCGGACGGTGATCGTCTTTCAGCCGCACCGTTATAGCCGCACTCAAGAGCTAATGGACGAGTTCGCCCTGGCCTTTAATAATGCGGACGTTCTTTACGTACTCGATATTTACGCCGCCAGCGAAACTCCGATCGAGGGAATTACGGCGGAGGTATTGACGGAGAATATTCGCAAGTACGGACATAAAAATGCTAACTACATCGGTGACGTCGATACTGCGGCACCAAAGGTTGTCTCGAAACTACAACCGGGTGATCTTGTCATCACGCTCGGAGCCGGCAGCGTGACGAAGCTCTCCGACGAGATCTTGGACCAATTGAGAGGATAATTTATCAATGGCTAATACCATACGAAAAAAGACCCGGAACTCAGCACGTGTGAAAGTAAAGCGGCCACTCAGTCGTCGTCGGACCTCGGCGACGCGCCGAAGCGAGCATTCGAGTGCGAGCCGCTTTCGCGCCGTGGGGCTTCCGTTGTTTTTGAGTTTCTGCATTCTCGTGTGCCTCGGGGCTCTCGGTTTTCTCGGATATCAGACCGTGACAGCGTCAGATTTCTTTTCAGTCGCGAAGATAGATATTCGAGGAACTGATCGCTCGTCCGGAGCTGATATCAGGCGGACGGTAGAAATGCAGACTGAGAAGACGGGGGTATGGAACGCAGATCTGCCGGGGATAAAGGAAAAGCTGGAGAAGTCCCCGTGGGTAAAATCAGCAGCCGTATCGAGAGTATTGCCGAACGGGATTCGGATCCAAATATTCGAGCGCCAGCCCCAGGGCATGATTCGAACTGTCGAGGGAAACTTTTTAGTCGATGGCGAGGCTGTCGTGATCGCTCCTGCTCGTGAGAAGGAAGCAGACTTTCCATTTGTGATGACGGGGTGGAACCAATTGAAAAGCGAGGCCGCCGGCAAGGAAAATCTTGAACGGGTAAAGATATACCAAAAAATGTTGACCGAGTGGAAAGAGTTCAGCCTTTCGGCACGCGTGTTGTCGGTCAACCTCGAAGATATTCGCGAACCGCGGGCGGTGATCGAAGACTCGGGAAATGTAGTTTCGATCGCGCTCGGCCGCGACAAGTTTGGTGAGTACCTTAAGCGAGGTATCAATGCGATCGTCGGAAAAGGCGAGATGTTCGAAGCAGTGAACCTGGTCGGCCAGAACATGATCCTGGCTCCGCGGAAGAACACAAAGGACTAAACGCACGTCGCTTGTCAGCGTGTTTAACCGCGGATGACGCAGATAACGCTGATATAAAAGCTGAGCAAAAATTCTTTTCCGCGTCTTCCGCGTTTATCTGTGGTTAGGTCAGTGGGAAAAAAGGGCCTCAAGTAGGAACTCAAAGCGGCTTATTTATGAATCGAGACATAAAAGCAATCGGATTGGATATCGGCACTAGCAAGGTGAGGTGTGTCGTCGGTGAAGCCTCTGACAACGGCAGAATGAACATCGTCGGGATCGGCCAGGCAGAGTCGAAGGGATTGCGGAGAGGAATCGTGACTGGAGCCGAAGCGGTCTCGGAATCCGTCCGGCGAGCTGTTGGCGAGGCCGAGCGCGTCAGCGGTCTGGACATCATGTCAGCGGTCGTAAACCTCTCGGGCGAACACTTTCGCGGAGAGAACAAGAACGGTGTCGTCGCCGTCGCAGGTGCCGGCCGCGAGATCAGCGAAGAAGACGTGGAACGCGCGATCGAATCCGCGAGTGCGATGCCTTTGCCACCCGGCTGGGAGATCTTCAGCCGTCTGCCGCAGGAATTTATCGTTGACGGGCAGGATGGAATTACAGAGCCGGTCGGAATGAGCGGCGCTCGGCTTGAATGTTTGGTTCATATCGTCACCGGGCCGAGTGCGGGACGTCAAAATTTGGAAAAGGCCGTGCGGCGAGCAGGACTCGACGTTGAGCGGATGATGCTCGAACCCCTCTCGGCGGCCGAGAGCTCACTAACCGACGATGACAAGGAGTATGGCTGCGCACTCGTCAACATTGGTGCAGAGATCACGAGCCTGATGATCTTCGGCCGCGGTGCGGTGCAGCACACCGCCGTGTTTCCGTTCGGCAGCATGCACTTCACAAAGGACATTGCAATGGGATTGCGTGTTTCGATCCAGGAGGCAAACAAGATCAAACACAGCTTCGGTTGCGTCGCGTCGTTCCTGATGAACGATGACGAGCGTCAGGAAGTTATCGAAATAGTTCCCGTTGGACGAAGCGAAACGCGCGGCCTCTCGAAAGAGATTCTCTGCGACATAATGCAACCGCGGGCTGTCGAGTTGCTGCAGCACATTGCGAAGGAAACAACACGCACCGGAGCCCAGATATCGAGCGGTGTGATCCTGACTGGCGGCGGATCTATGGCACGTGGAATGGTGGACATCGCAGAACAGGTATTCGACGCACCGACGCGACTCGGATTTTTGGAGCAAGAATTTTTCGGCGGCCTTGCCGGCGAGGTTCAAACTCCGGAATGGGCGGTCGCCTGCGGACTCGCGTTATCGTCCATGAGATCGCAAGTTCGGGCGATGAACGCGGGCGGAAAATCGCCGACACGAAAGGTCGCCGAGTGGTTTGAAAATTTTCGAGAAAAATTTCGATAAAAATTTCGATAAAAATGTTATCGAGAGGTTGGAGTTTTGTGGCAAATGATGTATTCTCTGTCGCCAACAGCACAAGATATTGTTGCCGGCTCATCTGTCGCTGCGAAACTTCACCTTAAATCCAAAACACCTTCCCTATGGCGGGGAACTTTATTTGACAGGTAAGGTCTGACATGAAAAACAGCGGAATCAAAATGTTCATAGACGAGCCTCCGATCACGGGAGCTCGGATCAAAGTGATCGGTGTCGGCGGCGGCGGCGGCAACGCGGTCAATCGGATGATCGAGGCAAACATCAAGGGCGTCGAGTTCATCGTGGCGAACACCGATCTCCAGGCTCTCAATGCCTCGAAGGCGCCACTCAAGATACAGCTCGGCAGTAAATCGACACGCGGACTCGGTGCCGGATCAAATCCGGAAGTCGGACGCGAAGCGGCGCTCGAGGATCACGAGAAACTGCTTGACGTTCTTGAAGGCTCCGACATGGTCTTTGTAACAGCCGGACTTGGCGGCGGGACCGGCACGGGCGCGGCACCGGTCGTCGCGTCGCTGGCGATCGAATTGGGGGCCCTCACCGTCGCGGTGGTCACGAAGCCGTTTAGTGTCGAAGGCAAAAAGCGAATGGCTCAGGCGGAATACGGTTTGGCCGAGCTTCGCGGATGTGTCGACACGATCATCACTATTCCGAACTCGAAACTTCGCGAAGTCGAAGAGAAAATTACGTTGATGGATGCATTTCGCCGGGCGGACGACATACTGCTCCAGGCGGTGCAGGGCATTACCGACCTCATCACTACACCCGGGATCATTAATCTCGACTTTGCCGACGTGACGACCGTCATGCGCGGCGGCGGCGTCGCATTGATGGGGATCGGTACCGCGAGCGGTGAAGATGCAGCATCGAAGGCGATGCGTGCGGCTCTCGATTATAAGCTTTTGGAAGAGAACTCGATCACTGGAGCCAAGGCTGCTTTGATCAACGTCACCGGCGGAGAAAGCATGCCGCTTGGAGAGATCGAGGACGCGATCGGGATGATCGAAGGCGAGGCCGACGACAACGCGGACATCATCTGGGGAAATGTTATCAAGACCGGGATGAATGACGAGATCAAGGTCACGGTCATTGCGACGGGGTTCGACAGTGCTGTGCAGTCAAAGCTGCCTCAGCCGCGCGTTCTCGAAGCCGTTGCTAACGGCGGTCCGCAGTCGATGCATTTTCCGGCTCAGGACGGTGCCAAAGAAGAGGACCTCGAAGTCCCGACATTTATCCGACGACAGGCGGACTAAGCGATTGCGGATTTCGGAATTCGGATTGCGGATTGCGGAGTGCGGATTGCGGAGTGGGGAGTGCGGAGTGCGAAGTGCGAAGTGCGGAGTGCGGAGTGCGGAGTGCGGAGTGCCGAAGCCGCGGCGACACAAGCAAAGGGATAACGAGGAAGCCAAATCCAAAATCCAAAATCCAAAATCTAAAATCGAATTATGGCTAACTTTCCCCGTAAGCAATCAACAACCGAACCACGCAGGAAGCCTCCCCCGGTCGAAACACTCGCAGAGGTTTTTTACTATCGAAAGCAGATCGACGCGCGGATCGAAATGGTGATCGTGTTGCAGGATGGCGAGCAGATCAGGGGTACGATCGAGTGGTACGATCTCGATGCTCTCAAGATAAATCGAAAGGACGCACCAAATATTCTTTTGCCGAAGCATAGTATAAAATACATGTTCAAGGCGGAAGACCTGGACGAGCAGCGGCCGCCTGTCGTGGCGGATGTCGGCTAACAAACAATCTCTCAAAACCTTTCCCAGAATCGGAATCACGGTCGGAGACGCCGCCGGAATCGGACCGGAGATCGTTCTCAAAACCCTAACAAACAAGAGCGCCCGCGAATCCTATGCGCCGATCGTCATTTGTGACGAGGCCTTTTTGCGTTCGCACGCAGCAGCTCTCGATATAGATCCGGAGACTCTCGATTCGGTTGAGATAATTGACCTGAAGAATTTGCCTCACGAGGTCCGGGCGGGCGAGGAATCGGCTGAAACCGGACGGGCATCGGGCCAATACATCGAGAAAGCCGTTGAACTGTGGCGAACCGGAGCGATCGACGCTATTGCAACCGCACCGATCAGTAAGAAGGCGCTCAACGCCGGCGGCTATGATTTCCCCGGGCACACCGAGTTTTTAGCGGCCCTAACCGACACACGCGAGTTCGCAATGAGCTTTTTTGCTGAGCAACTTCGCGTCGTTTTGCTTTCCACTCATTTACCGCTTACTGAAGCGATAGACTTCGTCAGAAGAGACAACCTCATTAGCCTGATCGACTTTTCTAATCGGCAACTCGCCGCGCTTTTGAAGAAGGAAGTGCGGATCGCGGTCGCCGGATTAAATCCGCACGCTTCCGAAGGCGGAATGTTCGGATTGCAGGAAGCCGACGAGATCGCACCGGCGATCGAGCACTGCCGTACGAAACTTGGCGTCGATGTTTCCGGCCCATACTCACCCGATACTATTTTTCTACGCGGTTTCCGAGGCGAGTTCGACGCCGTCATCGCGTGTTATCACGACCAGGCGACGATCGCCGTAAAGGCCCTTTCCTTCGGTTCCGCTGTAAACGTCACGCTCGGGCTGCCACTGATAAGGACATCGGTCGATCATGGGACGGCCGTTGATATTGCAGGAAAAAATATTGCCGACCCGTCGAGTATGATCGCGGCAGTGGCACTCGCGGCAGAACTCGCGGCCGGAGGACAATCGGCAGGTAACCATGGTCGAGGCTGAGAACGGAAAAAAGAGCGTTATTTTGATCGCGGATGATGATCCCGCGATCCTATTGCTCGTTCGATCCTTGGTCGAGGGCGAGGGATTCTCAGTGGCGAGTGCGATGGACGGAAAAGAGGCTTATCGCATTCTAAAATCTGAGCCGAGGATCATCGCGGCGGTCGTCGATATCATGATGCCTTATATTCAGGGCACCGAGCTTGTTAGATTCATGCAGTCGGACGAGCGATTTAAGAAAATTCCCGTGATCATAATGACGGCGGAACAGAGCCCTAAACTTCCGTCAAAGAGTTTTGCCGCAGGCGCCGTCGCATTCCTCCCGAAGCCCTTCACGAATACGCAGCTCCGGACTATGCTGAGGACGTTTACTCAGAAGGCCCAGGGAGGACAGCGATAACCGACCTAAACCTGTCGCCTCACTCGCTACGTGCGCAGAGATCTTTTGTCGGTGCATACTCGCATCGGATCGATACCGCATCCGTCGGACGAGCGGTACCCGGGGCTTGGGTCGATCGATCAATCGTGAAACCCTAGTTTCTTGACCTGCGGCGAGACTAATGTTAGTTTCAAAAATCATTCCACGATTCATTTATAAGGAGCTTGCTCACCCGTGTCAAAACGAACGCTTTTACTGGCAGACGACTCTGTAACCATCCAAAAGGTTGTTAACTTAACATTCGCAGACGAAGGAATCGACGTCATCACGGTCGGTGACGGCGATTCGGCAATGGAAAAGATCTCGGTAATGTCGCCCGATGTTGTTTTAGCGGACGTGCATATGCCGGGGCTCAGCGGCTACCAGATCTGTGAAATACTTCGAGAGAATCCGGCGACAAAACATACGCCTGTTATTCTGCTCGTCGGTTCATTCGAGCCATTTGACGAAAGCGAAGCTGCTCGAGTCGGAGCGAATGCATATCTCACCAAGCCATTTCAATCGATCAGACAGTTGGTTTCTCAGGTTACCGACCTTATGGATGTTTCACCGGCGAGCAGCCCGGAACCGGTCATGGCGGAAGGGGAACCGGTTGACGACGATATTCCTGAGACGCAAGACATAGAATCCCTTTATCACCAGAGCTTCAGCGAACAGCCAGCGAGCGTGGGCGAAGGGGAAGCAAGTGCTGCACCCCGATACGTTGACGCGGGAATGGACGATGAAATGATCGAGACTAGTTTCGCCGACCTCATGGACGATAATGCACCCCCATCGGCCTCAGAGGTGTCGACGGATGGTGATGCCGGCTTTCGGGCCTTTGAAGCACCGGCCGACGTTCCTCAAACTTATCCGGCACCAGGAGCCGTCGAAGATGTGGGGGCATTCGAGACGCTGGCGGATGATAGCGGTGAGATCGTTACTGCCGCGATCGCGGTAGACGACCCGTCCTCGGAGTTCGATGAATTCTCGCGAACCACCCCGACCCTTGAATCGACTCCGTCGTCAGAAAATGCGTCTGGATTCGACGATATGGAGCTGCTTGAATTGCCTCCGATCGAAAACGGTAAAACACTCGAGTTTACAACGACGCAACGATCGATGGCTGAAGGTGGTAAACAGGTAGTGAGCCTTTCGCCAGAACTAATAGACATGATCGTGCGAAAGGTCGTCGAGAAACTCTCTGAAAAATATTAACGCCGCGGTAGGTTTCCCGCGTCACGAACGTGACCAGTTTTCATCCTAAGGTGAAAGCTGGCCATTTTTGTTTTATCATTTAGTTTTTCCCGACATATGGAAATACCAAAGGCTTACGATTCGAGCCAGGCCGAAGAACATCATTACGCCCGCTGGGAAGCGAGCGGTTTTTTTGCTCCGGAGATCAACCAAGATCCGCACGCCGAGGCGTTTTCGATCGTCATCCCCCCGCCCAACGTCACCGGGACCTTGCATATGGGCCACGCCCTTCAGCATACGCTGATGGATGTGCTTACCCGTTGGAAGAGAATGCTGGGGTATCGCACCTTATTCCTGGTCGGTGTCGATCATGCCGGCATTTCGACCCAGTTGATGGTCACCCGTCAGCTAAAGAAAGACGAGCACAAGACTCCGCGCGACATCGGCCGTGAAGCATTCACCGAGAAAGTCTGGGAATGGAAGAACAAGTACGGTGGCGAGATCACAGGCCAGATCCGTCGCGAAGGTTTGTCTGTCGATTGGACCCGAGAGAGGTTCACGATGGAAGAGAATCTTTCTCGAGCTGTTCGTGAAGTTTTCGTCCGGTTGTATGAGGAAGGCTGGATCTATCGCGGAACACGGATCGTAAACTGGTGTCCGAAAGACAAGACCGTGCTGTCCGATCTTGAGGTAAAAGAAGAAAAAGCGAAGGACGGGAAGCTGTATTACTTGAAGTATCCCGTTCTGTCAGAACCGCCTGCGGTAGCGGGCGGTTTAAGTTCTGATCACGATGGCGCTGCAGAGACGGGTCACGTTCAACCGCCCGCTACCGCAGGCGGTTCTGACTACGTAATAGTCGCCACCACTCGTCCCGAGACAATGCTCGGCGACACAGCGGTCGCGGTGAGCCCGGATGACGAGCGTTACAAAGCTCTGATCGGGAAGACGATCGCGTTGCCGATCACGGGGCGAGAGATCCCGATCATTGCCGATGAGTATGTCGAATCCGAGTTCGGAACCGGGGCGGTGAAGATCACTCCGGCGCACGATGCGAATGACTGGGAGATCGGCGAGCGTCACGGGTTGGAGAAACTCATCGTCATGAACGATGACGCGACGATGAACGCCGCCGCAGGCGAAGCGTTCGCTGGACTTGACCGATTCGCGGCTCGTGAAAAGGTCGTTGAAGAGTTCGAGAAACTTGGATTGCTTGAGAAAGTCGAGGACTACGATCTGACTCTACCGCACTGTGAGCGGTGCAAGACGATCATCGAGCCGCTGCTTTCCGAACAATGGTTCGTGAAAATGGACGAAATGCGCGACTTAGCGCTAAAGCTCATGCGCGACGAAAATTCGCCGCGATTCTTTCCCGAGGTTCCTCACAAGAAGGTCTACACAACGTGGCTCGAAAATCTGAGAGACTGGACGATCTCTCGGCAGCTTTGGTGGGGACATCAGATCCCGGCTTGGTATGACGCGGACGGAAACATCTACGTCGCGCGAACGAAAGAAGAAGCAGTCGAACAGGCCGGCACGAATGATCTGACTCAGGACGAAGACGTTCTCGATACGTGGTTCTCATCCGCGCTCTGGCCTTTCTCGACACTCGGATGGAACGGAGCAGAGTCCCAAGTCCCTGGTCCCAAGTCTCAAGACTCGGAAAACTCTGGGACTCTGGGACTTGGGACTTGGGACCTGGACGTGTTTTATCCGACCGACGTTCTGGTTACCGGGCGTGACATTATCTTTTTATGGGTGTCGCGAATGGTGATGACGGGAATGAAATTTATGGGCGAGCGCCCATTCGATGACGTGATCATCCACGGCACTGTGCTCGACAAGAACGGTCAGCGGATGTCGAAGACAAAGAATAACGGCATCGATCCGCTAGTCGTGTTCGAGAAGTACGGTGTTGACGCGACGCGTATGACGCTCGCCGGGTCGGCGACGGGCGTCGATTTTGCATGGCGCGACGAACGTGTGGATTCGTTTCGAAATTTTGCGAATAAGATCTGGAACGCGACTCGATTTTGTTTGATGAATTCGGAGGGCGCGACGGTCTTGTCAGAACCGCGAGCGGTAGCGACCGGGTTTCCCCTCGTTGGCTCCGTACTCACGGGTGACCCGGTCGCTACCGCTCGCGG
>JBGTIQ010000007.1:0-20225 GCA_041745575.1 Pyrinomonadaceae bacterium | reverse complement strand
TGGCTGTGTAATCGTTTCGGCCTCGGGAGAGATCGTGGGCGAAGGGTGTTACTCCTACGCACACGTGACGCATGCTGAGCTGGTTGCCCTCGCAAAAGCCGGTGAACGTGCGCGCGGCGGAACGGCATACGTTTCGCTTGAACCTCATGCTCACCATGGAAAGACTCCGCCGTGTACGGACGCTCTGATAAATGCGGGCATCACGCGCGTTGTCGCGCCGATCCAGGACCCAAATCCGCTTGTCTCGGGGAAGGGGTTTCAACAGTTGCGCGATAAAGGCATTGCAGTAGTCACCGGAATCCTGGCTGACGAAGCCGCGAGACTGAATGAAAAGTTTATCTGCTGGCACAAGAAAGGCCGGCCGTTCGTCCACGTCAAACTGGCGATGTCGCTCGATGGCCGGATCTCGCTTAACAACAGTGTTTCTACGGCGCTCTCGAGCGAAGCCGCGGCGACGCGGGTTCAGGAATTCCGTCACGAGCATGATGCCATCCTGATCGGGGGGAACACTGCGTTCGTTGACGATCCGAATCTGACGGATCGAAGCGGGCGAGAACGAAGGCGACCGCTTGTTCGTGTGATCCTCGATAACAGGCTTCAGCTTCCGCTCGATAGCAAACTCGTCGTTACCGCACGGGACATCCCGACGATCGTTGTTACTAGTTCAGTCGATAAAGAGAAAGTTCAAGCGTTGATCGACTTTGGTGTCGATGTTATCTCCGCCGACGCACGCGATCTGAACAAGGTTCTGGATGCATTGCGGGGTCGGGAAATTCAAAGTGTTCTGGTCGAAGGCGGGACTGGAGTCGCGGGAGCCTTTCGTGACAGTGGTCTCGTCGATAAGCTGACGCTTATGATCGCGCCGATCGTGATCGGTGGATCGGTCGCCCCGGTCGCATTCGGCGGGACTGGCGTATCCGACATTAGCGAGGCCGCTCGACTGACGGACATTTCCATTGTGCGGCACGGCGACGATATTGAGATCACCGGATATTTCTGAGAACGGGGTGGTGGACCACTCCGTTGGCGGAAGCCTCGTGGTTTAGCTTGGAAGGCATAATCACAAACCACACTAATCACACGAAACAGCACGAAACAGAACCGCTACACCTCCGTGGGAGGAGAGGAGCATCTCGTTTCGTGTTCTTGTTCGTGTCTTTCGTGTACTTCGTGGTTCGGTTTTAAAGATTACCCGACACGGACTTTCCACAACAGTATTTTTCAACGCGGATCCGGCGGATGAAAGCGGATAAGAAGTTTTCAGATCCGCTTTGATCCGCCCAATCCGTCCAATCCGTGTTAGAAAATACTTTGGCGACCTACGATGTAAGGCTCTCGAAGTTAAGGCTGTAAGGTTCGGCTGAATATCCAGATACTCATCGAGAGAACCACCCCGTCAGCGGAAGCCGCTTTCGATTTCGGATTTTGGATTCTGGATTTTGGATTTCATTCGTGTGCTCCGTGGGTTCCGTGGTTCGGCTTTGAAAGCATAACCACTAACCACACTAAGCACATCTATGAAAAAGGCTCCGGCGTCAAGACAAAGAAATGCCCACACCCGAAGTTTCCTTCAAGCAGAGTAGTTTTCGGTTTTGACAAAAAAGAAACATGGAACCCGTTCGTCTGTAATTTCAATTGAGAAGCATTAGGCGACTCAATCATCTATTCGAGCAGTGAAAAGTTTCACGCTACATGAAATTTGCTACGCACATTCGGGCTTGTCCCGAATGGTTGGCCGCAACCATCACGAAAGAGCAATCGAGGTAAACTTCACTTCGATGCTTGTGTGTTTTCGTGCAAGCCAACTTCGCCCCGCCGGGTGAACTCCGCGTAATCGATACGGTCACGTGACATGATGTAGCAATTAATGAGGAGCCGACGTGCGGCAGCCACCTTGGCGACCGCCGTCGACCGGCGCGAACTTATCCTTCTGTAACTCGCTCTCAATCTCGGGTCACTGCTTCGGGCAGCAGCCTGGCCTAGCAGGAAGCGACATACTCTCGAACCGCGTTTGCTGATCCGCCCGATCCGCACCCGTTCGCCCGTTGAGTCGTTGAGCGGGTCGAGTCCGACAAAGGCACTGACCTGACGGATGTTGTTGAACCGACTCACGTCTCCGAGTGTCGCGGTGACGGCCACCGCGGTCCGGAACCCGACCCCGGAGTGCGTCATCAACCGTTTTGCCTCTTCGTTTCCGCAGGCGATCTGTTGGAGCCGACTGTCGACCGCCCTGATCTGCTCGCTCACATCGTCGTAAAGTTTGTAGAGGCTGTCCCTCAGGTAACTGTCCGATTCAGAAAGGTCGATACCCAAAAAAAGAGTTCGTCCCTTCTTCGTGCTCGTCGCAAACCGTTGAACCCCTCTCTTTCTCGCTAATGCCTGGAGCTGGTTCGCCACGCTCGTTCGCTGCTTCACAAGGTTCTGCCGGAACCGCAACATCTCGAGGGCTGTTCGACTCTCCCGGTCTCTCCGCCAGACCTCGGGAAACTCATTATGAATCAACAGATCCAGTATCGTCTCCGCGTCTCGCCTGTCGGATTTGTGCCGGCTAAGAGCTCTCCGCCTTATCTTCTGCGGATTTCCGACCAGCAATTTATGCCCATTTTCAAAGATCATCTCCTCGAACCAATCAAGCCCCCCTGTCGCCTCGACCCCGATCACCGCGGGCTCTTTGAGCCCTCGATAAAACTTCTCGATCGCTGACTTGTCGGAATGCTTGAAAGTAAGAAACCTGATCTCTCCATCATTCGTGTCGCAACTTGCGACCGTCTGCTGATGTGGATGAAAATCCACTCCGATATATAATGTCATCTGGATTCCTCCTGACGAGAAACCATGTTTCTTTTTTGTCAAATACGAGTTTACTCAAACTCGCGTCCGGAGGAGTCCTTTTTCATAACATCACGAATCACACGAAAAAGACACGAACACGAACCCCCCGAAACCATACTGGATGCACGACTATGGGCGCGATTTTTATCGCGGAGATCGCGGAGGAGGACTTGGGCTGGCTGTCAGCTCTTCTTTGCGTGCTTGGCGAGCTTTGCGTGAAACAAAGATCAGGCCGTATTTTTTTCACGCAAAGTCCGCAAAGTAGTTCATCATCGATTATTTGCGATGTCGCTTTTTTCCAATCAACCCGCGATCCGGCGCGGTATATTGCTTGCGGTTAACTAATTATGGAGAACTCAACTATTCAACAAGAATCTATAGAACAAGAGCTGATCGACTTCGGTGCACGGTGGGCCGAAGCGATGGTCGCGAATGACGCGGTCCGGATCGGGAGCTTTATGGCCGATGATTGGGTGATCGTGTCCGAGCGGGGCGTGTCCACCAAGCAGCAATTTCTATCGTTCGTCGAATCGGGTGCGTTGACGCACAGCGCATTCGAAATGGCGAGCGATGCACGCGTCAGGCAGTATGGCGATACGGCGGTCATGACGATACGCGTCACGAACACAGCTCATTTTGGCGGTCAGCAATTCGACGCCGACGAATGGACCTCGGATGTATTAGTAAAGCGAGATGGCAAATGGCTGTGCGTACTCAGCCATATCACCTCCGTCGATCAAAATTTTATGAAGGAGACATGCGCAAATGAAAATGCCTGAACACTACTCACCAGTGATGCCTTACATCATCGTCAGCGACGGTGTGGCGTTCATCGAATTTATCACGACAGTCTTTGGTGCAGAGGAGAAGCTTCGTGTGAACACGGACGACGGCTCCGTGATGCACTGCGAGTACAGCATCAACGGTGGAACGATCATGTTCGGCCAGTCCGGCGGCGAATGGAAATCGTCACCGTGCGGGATGTTCGTGGTCGTGGAGGATGTAGACGGTCTTTACGAGAAAGGACTCGCAAACGGCGCAACAACGATCCAGGAACCAGGCGATCGTGGCTACGGAAGAGCCGCAGGTTTTCTCGACAAGTGGGGAAACCAGTGGTGGTTGAACAACCCAGCGTAGTAGTGGTAAGCGGTAAGTGGTAAACGGTAAGTATCGGAATTTTCTTACCACTTACCACTTACCGTTTACCACTTACCGTTATTTTGAAGTTTTCGCGAAATATCCTTCGCGATGCGTCAGCCTGACTTTCTGTTTTTCGAGCTCAGAATTTGTTAGCTTGATCTCGATCTTGCGGTACGATCCATCCAATGCTCTGTTACTCGGCTCGTATGCGATCAGGTACTGCGAACGCATCTCGTCCTGGATCTGACGAAACGCCTGTCTTAACTCATTCTCATCCCGCGGAAAATAAGCACGTCCGCCAGTTCGCTCGGATATCTTCTTCAATGAACCTTCGTCGACGCCGTCAAAGAAATTGTCACCGATACCGATCGAGTAAATGACCGCCTCGGCCCGCTGCGCGGCGAGTACAGCTTCGTCCAATTTCTTCTTACTGAACGTGTCGTAACCGTCCGAGAGGAGTATTATCGCCCGACGCGTCCGCTCAGGTGCGGCGCCAAGGATGTCCGCGGACGTGATCCAGATCGAATCCCAGATCGCTGTCGAGCCCTGAATCTGCTGATTGGTACCCGAGATCGGCGGAGTGCCCGGCGTTCGACCGCTGTTGACGACAACGCCGGCGCCAAGATATCCGGACGGAGGTACGAACTGGACACGTTCGATCGCTCGACGCAGCCTGTTCAAGTTGTTCGTCATTCCCTGCTCGAGGGTAGATTCGCCGGTAAAGGAGATCACCGAAACCTCGTCCTTTGACGGACGGATGACCGATTCGATAAACGAGATCGCCGCGGATTTTTCTTCAGGAAGCGTGCGTTCCTGAGACGCGCTGGTATCGATCAAAATCGCGAGGCTCAACGGTAGATCGACCTGTCTCGAGAATGCGGAAATTGTCTGGACCTGTCCGTTTTCCAGGATGCTAATGTCTTCAGGCTTGAGGTTGAGAAGGAGCTTTCGGTTCCTATCCTGAGCTGTAAATAACACGTTTACCGATTCGGTGTCGACCTTTACGATCTCGGTCTCTTCCTCGATCGGCGGTGTTGGGCTCGCCGCCGCGGAATCAGATTTCGTCTGCTGTGCACTGGCGCGCTCGCCGATAAAGACGCCGAACGCTACGAAAGCTAACGCAGCCAATAAAACAAAGATCCCGCTTCTCTTGAACATCTGAAAAACTCCCTCGTGCTATCGCAAGCTGTCGCGAACCGCACGATAACTCGATTTAGTGCGCAGCTTGTATTTGTCCGTCTTTGACGGATCGGTAAACCTGACCTCGATCTTTCTCTCTCTCTCGTCGTAATTCTGGTTCGCCGGTCGATACGTAATGATGTACTGCGACCGTAGCTCTTCGGAGATCTTTTTGAATGCTCTCTCGAGCTCGAGCATGTCACCGGTAAAAAATGCCTGGCCGCCTGTCTCTTCGCAAAGTCGCGTCAAGAATTTGTCACCCTTGTCTTTTACAGTACCGGCCTCGACGCCCGGGACAGTTCCAAGAAATCCTGCTTTGGTCGAGATACCGAAGATCGTCGTCTCGGTCCGCTGGGCGATGTCGATCGCGTCCTTTAGCTGGGCACGGCTGAACGTGTCGTCGCCGTCCGTGATGATAACGATCACGCGGCGCCCCGGAACACTGCGAAGCTTTTCGTCGGAGAATTCCCAGACGGCGTCGTACATGGCGGTCTGCGATCCGGGCTTCTTCACGTTCGTGACCGCCTTTTGCAGCAGATCAAGTTTGTCGGTGAAATCCTGCCTGAGCAATACCTCGTTATCGAACGTCATGAACGCCGCACGGTCCTTTCGAAGACGAAGCACGGTGTGCATAAAATTCATTGCCGCCTCTTTCGAGAACGCGAGCTTTCCGGCCGCCGAGGGCGATGTATCCATCAGGACGCCCACATAAACCGGCGGGTTGGTCTTTTCGTCGGTGAAAAATGTCAGCTCCTGCTGAACGCCATCCTCGAAAACCGCGAAATCCCTTTGCGTCAGCCCGGTCACCAGATCCTTCTTCAGCGTGACCGTTACCGGCAGCCGGACCTCAAATGTCTTGACCTGTCCGCCCTGCTCATCTGGTGGCGGCGGCGTCGCCTGCGGGGTCTGAGCAGACGAGACGCCTGCCAAGACGAGCACGATCAACGCGATAGGTAAATAATTAGCACGGAAAAAGCTTTTCATAACTTGAAGAGGGATTATCCAACGACGCAAAGTTTTCGATGCCCCGGACCGGGTGATTGTTGCCCGCAGGAACGTTAAGGATAAAGCATAAAGGGGAAAGGATAAAGGGGATGTCGGGAGAAGTGAGCACTCGAAACCGGTCGTGAAAGAGGAAAGAAAAGGGCCAACAGCGCACGGACCAAGGACTTTCTCCTTTATCCGTTATCCTTTATCCTTTCAGAAGTGAATACGAACATCTTCAGAGAATACGATATCCGCGGCATCGTCGGGGAGCAGTTGACCGACGAGACGGTGGCGACACTCGGTAAGGCGATCGGGACGTTTTTTGCACAGAACGGGGCGAAGCGGATCGCGATCGGATACGACGCACGAAAGAGTTCGCCCGGTTTTTGCGATCTGCTGACGCGGGGATTTAACGGATCGGGATGCGACGTCGTGCTCATCGGCATGGTGCCGACGCCGGTGCTCTATCACGCCGTGTTCACGAAAGAGGTCGACGGCGGTGTCATGATCACCGGATCGCACAATCCGCCGGACCATAACGGATTCAAGATCTGTCTCGGCACATCGACGCTGTTCGGTTCGCAGATCCAGGAGATCAAGGACATCGCGCTGTCCGGAATGTTTGCCGAAGGAACGGGCTCTGTCGAGACGATAGAAGTTCTCGACGATTACTGTCGTGACATTATCTCGAAGATCGATTTCCCACAGGCAGAGACGCGACCGGTAGGAAGTGTGTCCATTCCACCTCGCCGACTCAAAGCAGTCGTCGACGCCGGCAACGGAATGGGCGGTGTCACGGCGGTACCGGTTTACGAGGCGCTCGGCGTCGAGCTTGTGAAACTTTTCATCGAACCCGATTCCAACTTCCCGAACCATCATCCCGATCCGACAGTCACCGAAAATCTGCAGGACACGATCGCCGCCGTTCTATCACACAAGGCTGACATCGGTCTCGCCTTTGACGGCGACGGTGACCGCATCGGAGTCGTCGATGAAACGGGAAGGATCATCTGGGGCGACGAGCTGATGATTCTTCTTTCTCGCTCGATCCTCGAATCAAAACCCGGAGCGACGATCATCGCCGAGGTGAAATGCTCACAGAATCTTTTTGACGACATCGAAAAGCACGGCGGCACAGCCGTGATGTGGAAGGCCGGCCACTCGTTGATCAAGGCGAAGATGAAGGAGACGAACGCCGCACTTGCAGGCGAGATGAGCGGACACATCTTCTTCGCCGACCGCTTCTACGGGTTCGACGACGCCACCTACGCCGGTGCACGCGTGCTCGAGATACTTTCAAAAACCGATAAGCCACTTTCGGAATTGTTGTCCGACATCCCACCGACATTTTCGACCCCTGAGCTTCGCGTCGACTGCTCTGACGAAAGCAAATTCGAGATCGTAGCGTCGATCGCAAAACATTTCGCGGCGACGAACGAAGTCATAACCATCGACGGTGCGCGGATCCTTTTCGAGAACGGCTGGGGATTGGTGCGAGCGTCGAACACGCAGGCGATACTCGTGCTGAGATTCGAAGCGGAGACGGAAGAGAACCTGAATCGGATCAGGGCTACAGTGGAAATGAAGGTCAACGAATTGATCGCCGCGTAGGACGGACTGTTGATCATCCCCGTTGGCACGCTCAAGATTCGACACTCACCGGTGGACGGACTAAAAGTCCGTCGTACCTTTCCCGATACATTTCATCTCCGAACTCCGCGTTATTGATCGACGGCACACTTGCCGAATGGAGTTCGATCATGAAAAAAACAGCACTTATACTAGGAATTCTCGCTATCTTCATCGCTGCTCAGGCTTTCACTGCCTTGGGCCAAAGCAACGACATTTCGGGTTATTGGAAGAACGGCAGCGTCGGTACGATCTCATATCAGAATCGCGTCACCGGCTCGACGAAACCGGGTCGCGGAAGCATGTTCTGGTACAAGTTCCTGCCGAACGGAAACTACGAGTTTGTCGGCTACATGGAGGTGACGATGTACAACTGTACGACGACTCTCTTCAACGACATCAAGGGACGTTACACCGTTTCCGGATCCACGATCCACCTGAACCCAACGCGCGATTTCTGGAAGAACACCAACTCGTGCGCGGCGAGTGGAAATAAGGAAACGACGAAAACCCCGACCAGGAAGTCGCTCGAGTATGTTGTGAAGAACGACGAGTACGGCAATCAGCTTCTCTGCTTGAACGACGGCAGCGCTGAGACCTGTTATCGGAGAGAGAACGAGTAGAGGGACGGGGAGAAGGGGAGAAGGGGAGACGGGGCGACGCGGTGACGCGGTGACGGCGGGGCAACCGACTTCGCGCCCGATGAGCGGAAGGGTTACCTTCCGATAGCTTTAAAGGATTAGAAGGCTCCGCCTCTCTTTCACGGCTCCGCCGCCCGATGAGCGGAAAGGCTTTGCCTTTCCGTAAGCTTAAAAAAATGAAGGAGGCTAGGCCTCCCCCTCCGGGCTTCGCCGGCCGGTGATCGGAAAGGCTATCCTGTCCCTAAGCCTCAAAACATGAATCAGGCTCCGCCTCTCTTCCCGGCTCCGCCGCCCGATGAGCGGAAAGGCTTGCCTTTCCGTAAGCGTTAAAACATGAAAGAGGCTGCGCCTCTCTTCCCGGCTCCGCTGCCCGATGAGCGGAAAGGCTTGCCTTTCCGTAAGCGTTAAAACATGAAAGAGGCTGCGCCTCTCTTCCCGGCTCCGCCGCCCGATGAGCGGAAAGGCTATGCCTTTCCGTCAAGCCCTAGAGATTACTGGAGGCTCCGCCTCCACTCTATTTTCTCAATATCCATCCTCAGTGGCTCATCTTCCCTCGGCCGTCTGTTCCAAATCCTCGAACTTGAATAAAGATAGTCATCTGGTTGTTCTACCATCCCAGCCTTCACTGGATTGAGATAAATATAATTAACTTTCTGCATCAACATTGATTCGCTTGTCACCAAAAAGGTATCTGAGTGATGCTCCCACACCGAATACTTGTAGCCGCGCTTCTTCTCAAACATCTTCAGCTTCTCAAGCGACGCGACAGAATTCACTTTCAAATGATCCAAAATCCTTTTTGCCGAAATTCCGTTCAGGAACCTCAGTGTGTCGGAAGGCTCACGGCTGCTGTCGGTGAGGATGTGATAGTGGTCGAGCATAATCACGTAAACGAAGATCAAAAAGTTTCCCGATCTCGCGCTTCATCGAGAGCATTCGCCATTATCTTTTTGAGTTTGTCTGTTTGGAAGATCGGCAGGCGGTCATGCGTTACCGCGGTGAAGTAATAGAAGGGAGTGTCTATTGAAATTCGCACCCGAAGATTTTATTCCTGGCGAAGTGCGGAAGTCCTTAATTGTTCTGAATTCGGAGGCGCAGCCTCCTTGGATTTTTAGGGACTCGACGGAAAGGCATAGCCTTTCCGCTCATCGGGCGGCGGAGCCGGGAAGAGAGGCGCAGCCTCCTTTATCTTCGGGAGAAAATTCCGGAGCAAGCGTGGCATTTCCGCTCATCGGGCGGCGGAGCCGGGAAGAGAGGCGGAGCCTCCTTTATCTTCGGGAGAAAATTTCGGAGCAAGCGTGGCATTTCCGCTTATCAGGCGGCGGAGCCGGGAAGAGAGGCGGAGCCTCCTTTATCTTCGGGAGAAACTTTCGGAGTACGCTCAGCCTTTCCGCTCATCGGGCGGTGGAGCCGCACGAAAGTTGATAACAACGGAAGGGTAGTGCCTACCCGTTTACCGGGCGGCGAAGCCGGGAAGAGCTAACTCTCATTAACCTTCAACACCGCCAAAAATGCTTCCTGCGGGATCTCTACTCTTCCGACTTTCTTCATCCGCTTCTTACCTTCTTTCTGTTTCTCGAGCAGCTTGCGCTTGCGCGAGATGTCGCCGCCGTAGCATTTGGCGATGACGTTTTTGCCCATCGCTTTGACGGTTTCGCGGGCGATGACTTTGCTGCCGATGGCGGCTTGGATGGCGACTTCGAACATTTGCCGCGGGATGAGCTCTTTCATCTTTGTGGTCAGTAGGCGGCCCTTCGCGACGGCGGTATCAGTGTGGAGGATCAGCGAGAGCGCGTCGACCGGCTCGCCCGAGACGAGGATGTCGAGCTTTACCAGCTTGCTCGCCTGATAACCGGACAGATGGTAATCGAGCGATGCGTAGCCACGCGAAACTGATTTCAAGCGGTCATAAAAATCCAGCACGATCTCATTCAGCGGCAGATCGTAGACAAGCATCACGCGATCTTTTGTCACGTACTCAAACTTTTTCTGCACGCCGCGCTTTTCGTCGAGCAGCGGAAGTATTCCACCGAGAAATTCATCGTTTGTCAGGATAGTCGCAACGATGAACGGCTCTTCGATCTTTGTTATTCGGCCGACGTCCGGCATCTTCGATGGCGAATCGATCTCGGCGACCTCGCCGTCTGTGGTCGTTACTCTATACCGCACACCCGGGGCGGTCGTGATCAACTCGAGGTTGAATTCGCGCTCGAGCCGCTCCTGAATGATCTCCATGTGCAGCAGACCTAGAAAGCCGCATCGGAATCCGAAACCGAGCGCCGTCGACGATTCAGGTTCGAAGAAGAACGACGCGTCATTCAGACGCAGTTTTTCCATCGCGTCGCGGAGATCTTCGTACTGCGCCGAGTCGATCGGATAAAGTCCGGCGAAAACCATGGGCTTTACTTCCTGAAAACCAGGCAGCGGCTCATCGACCGGGCGCGCTGCTTCGGTGATCGTGTCACCGATCTGCACATCGGCAACGGTCTTGATCGACGCCGTAATAAAGCCGACCTCACCCGGACCTAGCTCGCCGATCGGCGTCGGCCGTGGACGATTCACGCCCACCGTCTCGACCAGATACTCGCGTCCGGCGTTAAAGAATTTTATCTTTGTACCTTTCTTGATGACACCGTCGATGACGCGGAACAAAACGATCACGCCGCGATAGCTGTCGTACCAACTGTCGAAGATCAGAGCTTTCAGCGGCGCGTTTCGGTCACCTTTCGGCGGCGGAACTTTAGCGACGATCGCTTCGAGCACCTCGTCAACACCGAGCCCCGTTTTCGCCGACGTCATCACCGCCTGGCTGGCGTCGAGACCGATGATGCTTTCGATCTGCTCTTTTATGCGATCAGGTTCGGCCGATGGAAGATCGATCTTATTCAGGACCGGGATCAGTTCGAGATCGTTCTCGATCGCGAGATACGTGTTCGCGAGCGTCTGTGCCTCGACACCCTGCGACGCGTCCACGACCAGCAACGCGCCTTCACACGCCGAGAGCGATCGCGAAACTTCGTAACTGAAATCAACGTGACCAGGTGTGTCGATCAGATTCAGGACATACTGCTTTCCGTCCTTTGCCTTGTAATCCAAGCGCACGGCGTGTGCTTTGATCGTGATACCACGCTCACGCTCGAGGTCCATGTCATCGAGCATCTGGGCTTCCATGTCACGGTCTGCAACCGCACCCGTGAGCTGGAGAATGCGGTCGGCCAGTGTCGACTTACCGTGGTCGATGTGGGCGATGATCGAAAAATTTCTGATGTTTTCAGGCTGCATCGTACAAAAAGCGAACTCTAACGATACCAAAACGCCTGCCATTACGCACCGTGGACTTCGACTAACCCGCCGCTAAGAGATTTACGGCAACCAGGTTGAATCTGTATCGCACACCGAGGCGAAACCACACTCAATTACCAATACTTGGTCATTGCCGGTCGGACCGCCGACACCATCTAGTAGTTTTTTCTCGTTTGGCGACAACGCCGTTTTTCAAACCTGGGAGGGTCTTATGAAAATTTCTCTGCAAAGGCGCGGCTTTTTTTCCGTGCTTTTTTTGTTTATTACGGCACTCGCCGGAACGACGGTGTTCGGACAAGCTTCAGCAAATGCTTACGCCGTAACGTCGACGAACCAGCTCGTTCGCTTTAACACTTCAACACCCGGCACTGTGATCACCGTCGGGCCGATCACCAACTTGCAAGCCGGCGAGAGTATTCTCGGGATCGATTTCCGTCCGGCTACCGGCCAGTTGTACGGGCTCGGCAGTACAAGCCGGCTCTACATTATCAACCGGACGACGGCCGCCGCGACACAGGTCGCAACTCTGTCGACCCCGCTTTCCGGATCCGCGTTCGGCGTGGATTTCAACCCGACGGTTGATCGACTGCGGATAGTTTCAAATACCGGTCAGAATTTGCGTGTCAATCCAACCAACGGCGTCGCGATAGTCGACGGTGTACTTAACGGTGGAACGACGAGCGTCGATGCTGCGGGATACACGAACAGTTTCAGCGGAGCAACAGCGACGACGCTTTTCGACATATCGGCGACGACGGACACACTCTACGTACAGAATCCGCCAAATGCCGGTACGCTCGTTCCTGTCGGCGTCGGCCTCGGCGTCAATGTGACTGACGTAAACGGATTCGATATCTCGTCGAGCGACGGTTCTGCATTTGCGGCGTTGAGTACGGTAATGGCTCCTTTGACGAGCCTTTATTCAATCAACCTAACGTCCGGTACTGCGACGAGCCTCGGCACGATCGGCAACGGACTTACGAACTATGTCGGCTTCGCGATCGAGATCGGGTCAACCTCGAATTTCACCGTCTACGGTGTTACGACGGCGAACAATCTGCTCCGCTTTAACAGCACCCGGCCCGGCACGATCCTCGGCAACACACCGATCACCGGTCTGCAGGGCGGTGAGAATGTTCTCGGTATCGATTTTCGCCCGGCGACCGGAGAGCTATTCGGTCTCGGCAGCAGCAACCGGATCTATCGCATCAACACCGTGACTGGCGCGGCCACACAGGTGGGCACGGCGGGTGCGTTTACGCTGAGCGGTACGGACTTCGGCTTCGATTTTAACCCGGTTCCCGATCGGATCCGCGTCACATCCGACGCGAATCAAAATCTCAGACTCAATCCGAATGACGGTACGCTGACGGCTACCGATGGAACACTCGCCTATGCAGTGGGCGACCCGAACGCGGGCCAGGATCCGAACATTGTCGCGTCGGGATATACAAACAGTTTCTCCGGCACAACGACGACAACTCTCTACGATATCGACTCGAATCTGGACGTGCTCGTCACCCAGGTTCCCCCAAATAGCGGAACGCTCAACACCGTAGGACCGCTCGGTGTGAATGTGTCTGGCGAAGCCGGATTTGATATCACACCAGGCAACAACACTGCGCTCGCGGCATTTCAGGTAACGGGAACGACATCATCGTCGCTTTTTAGTGTGAACCTGATTACCGGTTCGGCGGCCGCGATCGGACCGATCGGCGCCGGCGTCGTTGTTCGCGACATCGCGATCGGCCGCAGTACGGCGAGCGGATCGGCAACTGCCACGGTTGATTTCGATGGTGACGGACGAACCGACTACTCGGTATTCCGCACGAGCACGAACACCTGGTTCGTAAACCGAAGCTCAAACAATTCCTTCTTCTCAACGCCCTTCGGCCTCACCGCGTCAGACGTTCTGACCCCGGGCGACTACGACGGCGATGGTCGCACCGACATCGCCGCATGGCGAACGACGAACGGGACTTTCTACGTACTCCGAAGCTCGGATGGCGGGCTCACGACGTTCCAGTGGGGAATACCGGGTGACGAACCGCTTCCGCGCGATTACGACGGAGATGGTAAGACCGATTTTGCCGTGGTTCGGGCTCAAGGCGGATCGCTAGTTTGGTACATCACCAACAGTTCGAACGGCTCCGTCCGGATCGAACAGTTCGGTGTCAGCACTGACTTTGCGGCACCGGGCGATTACGACGGTGACGGACGCTACGATCTCGCGGTCCATCGCGGAGAGAACGGAGAGCCGGCGAGCTTTTTCGTTCAGGCAAGTACAGCCGGATCGTCGGTCACTCGATGGGGACTCGGCGGCGATCTGGTCGTGCCCGGCGATTATGACGGCGACGGCAAGACTGATTTCGCAGTGGTCCGCGCAGGTTCGCCTTTTACGTGGTACATCCTGCGTAGCTCCGACGGCTCGCTTCTCGCTAATGAGTTCGGTACGAAACCGCACTTCACCACTCAGGGTGATTACGACGGTGACGGGAAGACCGATCTATCGACGTGGAATCCGCTAAACGGTTTCTTCTATGTACTTCGTTCGGGATCGCCCGCGACGACCGTAGAGTATCCGTTCGGAATGAACGGCGACATGCCTGTTGCCAACTACGACACACACTAGAAAACAGCGGGCGAACCTATAAACCGGGGCCGCCCGCTATCACTTGCAATAACAAATAGGGAGACCGATATGAAGAAGCTAATAGAAAAATTTGCCGGCGGACTGCTGATCTTTACGCTGTCAATGATACCTACGCTTGCGTCGAGCCACGGCGAAGCGCCGCTCATCAGCATGGACCGCTTTGCCGACAACACGGACACATACGCGTTCCGCAGCGTCGAAGCCGGCCGCGAAAATTTCGTGACTTTGATCGCGAACTACATTCCCTTGCAGGAGCCATCCGGTGGACCGCAGTGGTTCCGATTCGACGATGCTGTTCTCTACGAGATAAAGATCGACAACACCGGTGACGGCGTCGAGGACATCACATACCAGTTTCAGTTCAGCACTCAGACGGTGAACTCGAATACCGTGCTCGGGCAGTCAACGGTGAATGAGAACGGCGTGATCTCAAATCTCAACGATGTCGATTACAACATGCCGCAGACTTACTCTGTCCGCCGCGTCGATAGCTCGACAGGCCGACGCGGTCGTCTGATCGCGAGCGGAATGCGCACGCCGCCGGCGAACATCGGCGATCGTGTAACTCCAAATTACGAAACCAACCTCGGTCAGCCGGCGGTTTACGATCTGCCGGGTGGCGGAAAGGTATTTGCCGGAAATCGCGACGAATATTTCTATATCGATCTCGGTGTCTTCGATGCGCTCAATCTCAGATCGGTCGGAATGTCAGGCGGTATCGATACGACGAAAGGTTATAACGTCAGCACGATCGCGATCGAAGTTCCGATCGCGGATCTTACGCGTTCACGAGCGATCCCAGCCGGGCCGACGGCTTCCGACGCGGTCGTTGGTGTCTGGGCGATCGCAAGCCGTCGCACAACGACGGTGATCAGGAACGATGGCGGCAGAACGACCGCGGGTGCGTGGCAGCAGATCTCGCGGCTCGGCAATCCGCTAGTGAATGAGGTCGTTATTCCGCTCGGTCTCAAGGACGCGTTCAATAGTCTCTCGCCGCAACTCGACGGGACGATACCGCAGGTCGTTCAGGCAGTTACGAACCCCGAACTTGCGCAGCTAATGGCTGCCGTGTTTGGAATCACGGTTCCACCTGCGCCCCGCGATGATCTAGTGGCGATCTTCGCAACCGGAATTCCGGTAAATGCCGTCACGGGACCGAACTACACAACATTTCTTTCGGACGGAGTCGCGCATGAATATCTTCGCCTTAACGTCGCGATACCGATCACGCCGATCGCGAGCATTAACCGTCTTGGATTGCTGGGCGGTGACGTAGCCGGATTTCCGAACGGACGACGTGTGCACGACGACGTGACGGATATCGCTCTCCGCGCAATGGCGGGTGGAACTCCGTTCACACCGGCGACGAATACGGCGCCGAACAACACTCTCGGTGACGGAGTCAGCATGAACCCCGAAGGACCGCTTCTTACGCGATTCCCGTACCTGCTTCCGCCAAATCAGGGCAATCAGCCCCGGTCGTCTAATCAGCAGATCACGGAGCGCGAATGGGATACCAAGCGCATTCCGACGGTGGATAACAACGGCTTGCTGAAGTACTAGCAGCTAACCGTTTCGCGGGGGTTTGGTCGATTGAGTGTCGCTTAGCGGCCCGACCTCCGCTGATACGCAGAAAGCGGCTGTGCCGCCCGATGAGCGGAAAGGCTTCGCCTTTCCGGAGGTCTGCTAGAGCGACCGCGGCTACGCCGCCCTGTGGAGGCGTAGCCTCCAGGATTAGGAGTAGTCCTCCGGAAAGGCAAAGCCTTTCCGCTCATCGGGCGGCACAGCCGCACTTGCATACCACTGGAAGTCGGGCGGCGAAGCCCGAAAAGACTTTGGAGACCTTTATGAAGAACCTACGACGTTCAGTGATCGGTTTAATATTGACGGCATCGGTCGCGATGTCCTGCACAGTCCGCGATGAGAGTCTCATTGCCGATCCCATCCAAAAAATGGAATTACCGGATCCCATTTTCCAGCAAGCACAGGCAGACATCGACAGGAAGCCGGACCAACCGCACGGGTACGTAAATCTCGCGGTGCTCTACATGAAGGAAGCGCGGAAAACCGGGGATTTCTCGTTTAATCTTAAGGCGGCCGAAGCGGTCGAACGCGCCCTCGAGATCAGTCCTGTCGATTTCTCTGCGCGCAAAATTGAAGCGTCGCTTCATCTCGCTCATCATCGATTTTCCGAGGCGGTCGCTGCGGCAGAAAAGCTAAAAACCGAAGTGCCGTCCGATTCATTCATCTACGGCGTTCTGACCGACGCTTATATCGAAGTCGGAGAGTACGAGAAAGCCATTGCGTCCGCGCAGAGGATGGTTGATCTGAAACCCGGAACGGCTTCATATTCTCGCGTCGCACAACTGCGTTCGCTGCACGGTGATCACAAAGGCGCCGTAGAGATGTACGAGCAGGCCGCTCGAGCCTCTGATCCGAATGACAAAGAAACGCAGAGTTGGTGTCTAGTGCAACTCGGCGACGAATACTGGAAGAACGGAAGATCGACCGAGGCGGAGAAAGTGTACGACGAAGCTCTGCAGAATTATCCCGGATACTTCCTCGCTTTGGTTGCAAAGGGATTTGCGCGTGCGGCGGCGGGAGATCTTGCGGGTGCTGAGCAACTCCTCAACGAGAGTCAGGCACGAACACCCAACGCGAACGCGATCCACATCCTCGGCGACATCAGCATGCTGAAAGGGGATAGCGAAAAAGCCCAGCGCCTGTATGCGCAGTTCGACGCTATCCAGGAAAGTCTCGGCGATGCGGCGGATCATCGACGTCTTGTTATGTCCTGGGCCGATCGCGGCAAGCTTGATCAAGCTTTAGCAATGGCGACGAGTGAGTATGCGGCCGAAAAGAGCATTCACTCGGCAGAGCTTCTCGCATGGAGCCTTTTCAGGTCTGGCAGGGCAGACGAGGCCCGGAAGTACATCCGGGAGGCGATGAGGCTCAAGACCAACGATGCCCGGATGCTGTTCCATGCTGGAATGATCGCAAAGGTTTCAGGTGACCGCGCCGAGGCAAAACGTCTGTTGGGAGCGGCTCTGAAATTAAACCCTGCGTTTGACCTGCTCCAGACCGAAGTCGCCAGAAAGGCGCTCGCAGAATTAGGTTAGCCGATCGCCGCCAGATACCACTGAGGCTTCATGTCGTGCGTTTTTAGCGAGGTGAAGGTCAATGATTATTGCCCTAATACGATCATCTCTGCTATATTTGTAATTCACACGGGATAAGAGTTTATTGAGCTTTTTATCTTAAGGAGCACGATTATGAAATACGATTACGAACGAGATGATTCAAGCGTAACTACCAAACTTACGTACCTGTTGATCGGTGGCGGGATCGGTGCGGTTATCGCCCTGCTTTTCGCTCCCAAATCGGGACAGGAGCTTCGCGGTGATATCGCCGATGTTACCCGCAAGGGCATCGAAAAGAGCAAGGAAACAGCAGGTCAGCTTCAGGAACGTGCGGGCGAGTACTACGAAGTCGGCCGCGAACGAGCGAGCGAGCTTTACCAGACTGCTCAGGAAAAGGCCGGCGAGTTGACCGAGAAAGCCAAGGGCGCGGCGGCACGAACCGCAAATCCGTTCTCGGCCGCCGTGGAAGCAGGAAAGGACGCATACGTTGCGGAGAAACGACGCAACGAATCAAAGTCGATCACCGAAGGGCGTCCCAGTTACCCGGTCGAGAACAAAGAAAATAGCTAGCGTATGAACGCGAACGACCCGCAATTTTGGATGATGATCTCATCGATCGTGACCGCGGTGTGCTTTATCGTGATGGCGATCGCGCTCATCGCGATCGCTATGACCGTTCGCCGCGTGGTGAAAACCGTTGGCCGTTTGGAAGAACGCTTTGATCCGTTGATCGATAAGGTGAACGCGATGAGCGTGCAGGGTAGAGAGATCTCGGTGCATTTTAACGAGGTCTCCGCAAATCTTTCTACAGCGACCCGGCACCTTGCGGAATCGACCGAGTTGATCAAGGAAGAAGTTGCCGAGCTCCGGCTGCTGGTCGGCGAAACCGCCGTCACGGCGAAAGATAAGGTCGCGATGGTTAGCCAGACCATTGACCGGACGCATGATCAGGTTGTCGATACGACGGAGTTCGTTCAGCGAAAGATCGTTGAGCCGGCTCGAGAGATCGCGGCGATAATGGCAGGCGTGAAGAGAGGCCTCGAGGTTCTCTTTGCTCCGGCACCAAAGCCGATCGACCGGGCCTACATGGAAGACGAACTGTTTATCGGGTAGATCGCAGGGATAATTCACTTTGTTAAGAGAGGCCATCTGAAAGGATGGCCTCTTTAAACTGCCTCCAGCTTTAGAGTCCGTGTCAAAACTGGGAGTTGGCTGTTTAAATTGCCTCCACTTTCAAGTGGAGGAAAGCAGTAACACACAACAGGCTTTAGCCGAACCTATTCGAAAAAATCCGCTTGGCTTTAGCCCAAAATGAACTTAGGGAAGCGCTTTTTTCCACACCGGGCTGAGGCCCGACATATTTTCTGAGCCACCATCCACTAGCTAAAGCTAGTGACAATTTAAAAGAGAAAGATCCGCGTAGCTGAAGCTTTGTCCGTACGATCGCAAAACATTTATGCGGTTACGCCGCCTGTTAAAGTAAACATCGTAAAACTCCTATCCGCACTCGAACCTGCGTTTAGCTCGCGTCGAACCTCACGACGCTGAGGACCTTTCCCAGTGTCAACCTAAATCCAACTGAACTTTTCTAAACAATTTTGAAGTGTTCTGTATTTCTTTGATAGGATGGTTGCTACACGCTTGCCGAGACTCAAAGTGCTCTCCCGGCACTCAACTCTGACTTATGATTCGAACATTGACCAAGAAATCTATCGCGCTTCTCTGCCTTTTGACCCTGCTTGGCGGAACCTTTCTGACATTCCGGACGCCGGTCGCCGAGGCCAATCTTGTGGCCCAGCCGATCCCATTCGCTCAGAACTGGACGAACACCGGCCTGATCACGGTGGACGACGACTGGGGTGCCGTGCCCGGGATCGTCGGCTATCGAGGCGATGAACTGGTAAGTGCGACGGGCATCGATCCTCAAACGGTCCTTGTCGACGGCTCGCTGACACCCCTGGATGTGAATGCGAATCTCGCCGACCCGAACGGATTTTTTTCAGGAGGTGTGGCGGAATTCGACGGTATCCCTAACCCAGTGGTCGCACTCAACGGTTCCGGTACTGCGGATGCACCGCACCTTGTGATCAATCTCAGCACTAGCGGAACGACAGCGATCAACGTCGCCTACAATCTCCGCGATCTCGACAGTTCGGCCGACAATTCGATCCAGCCTTATGCACTGCACTATCGGGTAGGGAACACGGGCAACTACACGAATCTTCCGGCCGGTTTCGTTGCGGATGCAACAACAGGTCCGAAGGAGGCGACGCTCGTCACGCCTGTCAGCGTACCGCTTCCGGTCGAGTGCGAAAACCAGCCGCTGGTGCAGGTACGGATCATGACGACCAACGCCGTCGGCAACGACGAATGGGTCGGGGTCGATGACATAAACATTACCGGTACGGGCGGCGGAAATACCGTTTTATCCGGTACCGGTCTCGCTAACCCGGATCAGGTCGCCCCCGGGCAGAATGCTCTTTTAACTGTGTCCGTGACACCGGGTTCAAATCCGCCGAGCACAGGCATCGGCGTCGTGACTGACTTAACGACGATCGGGCTTGCCGCCGCTCAGCCGCTTTTTGACGACGGTACAAACGGCGACACGACCGCCGGCGACAATGTGTTTTCGTATCTGGTTACCGTACCCGCAAATCAGACGAACGGCAGCCGGAGTTTTCTTTCGACGATCACCGATGCTCAGGCACGGTCAGCGACCAC
>JBGTIQ010000006.1:0-32126 GCA_041745575.1 Pyrinomonadaceae bacterium | reverse complement strand
AAGAGTGTTGTAATAATGCCGATTCTTCTTTCGATCATATCGTTCTGTGGGGTCTGGCGAGTCTGTCGAGTCGGTTGAGTCTATCGAGTCTGTCGAGTCTATCGCGTCTGTCGAGTCTGATTTCTCAACAACCGGGGGTTTGTCGAAACCAGCGGCGAGTTCGACAGACTCGATAGACTCGACAGACTCGACAGACTCGACAGACTATGCCCGAGAAACATTTTCGAAACTGCAACTTGTGTGAGGCGATCTGCGGCGTGGAGATCACGCATGACGACGGGAAGATACTATCGATCGTCGGTGACAAACTCGATCCGTTCTCCCGCGGACACATTTGTCCGAAGGCTGTAGCGCTCAAAGACATCTATGAGGACGACGATCGGCTGAGGCGTCCGGTGCGTAAGGTGGACGGGGAGTGGCAGGAGATTTCATGGGACGAGGCGTTCGATGAAGTAGCGTCGCGTTTGCGCGAGATCCAGCAACGATGTGGACGGGATGCCGTCGGCGTATATCAAGGTAATCCATCGGTTCACAATCTCGGGACGATGCTCAACAGCAGGGAACTGCTGAAAACTCTCAAGACGCGAAACAATTTCTCGGCGACCTCGGTCGATCAACTTCCCCATCATTTTGCTTCGTGGGCGATGTTCGGGCATCCGTTTCTGATACCTGTTCCGGATATCGATCGCACAAAGTTTTTCCTTATCCTCGGGGCGAACCCGCTCGCATCGAACGGGAGCCTGATGACATCGCCGGACATAATCAATCGACTCAACTCGATCAAAGAACGCGGTGGAAAGATTGTCCTCATCGATCCGCGCCGAACCGAGACAGCTCGGGTCGCGGACGAACATTTGTTTATCCGGCCCGGGTCTGACGCGTACTTACTGCTCGCGTTCATGAATGTATTGTTCGCGGAAGGGCTGAGCAATACAGGCAGACTCGGCGACTTCATCGACGGCGCTGATATTCTCCGGGAAGTTTCGAGACGTTGCTCGCCTGAGGACGCTGAAAAAAGAACGGGCATTCAGGCGGATCAGATCAGGCGCATTGCCCGTGAGTTTGCGGCATCCGAATCGGCAGTTTGCTACGGACGGATCGGCCTTTCGACGCAGCGGTTTGGTGGGCTCTGTCAATGGCTGATCAACGCCATCAATATCCTGACCGGTAATTTCGATCGGGCGGGAGGTGCGATGTTTACGACGCCGGCGTTCGATCTGTTGATGGCGGCTAAGGGTGGCGAGATACATGATCGTTGGCGGAGTCGCGTTCGCGATTTGCCTGAATTCATGGGCGAGCTTCCCGTCGCGGTGTTGGCCGAAGAGATTTTAACCGAGGGCGATGGCCAGATAAAAGCTCTCGTCACGAGCTGCGGTAATCCGGTTCTTTCGACGCCGAACGGACGGCAATTGGATGACGCGCTCGAGAAACTCGAGTTCATGGTTTCGATCGATTTCTACGTAAACGAAACGACGCGGCATGCTGACATTATTCTGCCGCCTGTAACTAATCTCGAGAGTTCGCACTACGACATCGTCTTCAATACGTTTGCAGTCCGGAACACAGCCAAGTATTCACCGCCCCTTTTTGAGAAGGACGCGGACGCAAAATATGACTGGGAAATTTTCCAGGAGCTTGTGCATCGACTCAATGGCGCAGATGGCGATCTCAAACCTGAGCCGCCGGAAACAAAACTCGGGATGGGGCTGATGTTTGGCGGTAGTGGATTATCGCTCGACCAGTTGAAAGAAAATCCGCACGGGATCGATCTCGGCGAATTGCAGTCGCGCCTCCCCGAACGATTGCAGACTCCGACCAAGCGCATCGAACTCGCGCCGCAAATTCTCGTTGCGGATGTTGACCGCTTGATGGCGCCGAATGGCGACGACAATGCTGAGTTTCCGTTCCGTCTGATCGGACGCCGACATCTCCGCGACTGCAATTCATGGATGCACAACTACGAGGTTCTCGTGAAAGGGAAGAATCGCTGCACCGTAATGATCAACGACGCCGACGCCGTCGAGCTTGGGGTCGCGAACTCACAAACGGTGAAAGTCTCATCCCGAGCTGGATCGGTGGAGCTCCCATGCGAGATTTCGGACAACATCGCCCGCGGCGTTGTTTCCATTCCACACGGCTACGGCCACGGCCGCGACGGGACGGACGTTTCCATCGCCTCTGCTCATCCTGGCGTATCGATCAACGATCTGACGGATGAATTGGAACTCGATGAGTTAACCGGTAACGCGGCGTTTAGTGATGTTCGGGTTAGGATCACTATTGCGGAGAGGTAGTCCAAAGAAAAACCGAGTCATTTCGAAGGCAGCTTGAAAACTCTGCGGGAAGCAAGAGCGTAAATGTTACAGGGGCTCGGGTCAGCGGCGTTCAGCTGTGCTCGAACTCGGATAAATTGCGATCCCTGGCCGGCAATAATTTCGGCACCAGTCCCGCTCCATAAATATCCATCGGGAGTAGTTCGTCGGCGCCCACTTCCTGTTTGAGTTCGCGTCCTCAGCGGAATTGCTAAAGATCCCGGCGGGGATCACATCGTCGTGTACCCCGCGCCGCAGAGTACTGGATTCCAGACTGCGCTCGTATACATGGATTGCTACGGGACGATGCAGTCATCCAGAAACACGAATACTTTCGCGCCGCTATAGCCCCCTTCCCATCCCCGAACGGTCCCCTGAACGGTGGCCTCAGTGTGAGCGGAAAGGGCTGCGACTCGTGAACTCTGCGACGAGTTGAAATAGCATCGAGCATTTCCGTAGGCGCCCAGTGTAGATTTGAACGTTATGGCGATACGCCCATCGCTGCCGACGAGGATGGTGTTAATTGTCCCGGAGATCCGCACGACTTTCCCGATGTAGGTCTGGCCAGCTCGAATCTCGTTAACCTCAAATTCCCTGACGAGTGAGCCGGCGTTCATTGTAGTCGCGGCGGCCGATGCAGCGGGCGGTAGTGGTGCTTCGCGCGGCGCCGGGATTTGCGCAGCGGCCTTCTCTATATCGATGCTTCCGCCAAAGGCAGCGAGTTCTGTCATATAGGACTCGTGATTAAAAACGCCGAGAATGCTCACCGTCCTTAGTCCGCTGCTCATTACCGTCAGAAACGCGACAGCATTGGTGCCGTTGAAATCTACGGCGGCCCCGCCTGCGGTCAGTGTCCATCCGTCTGCCATCTCAGTTTCCGTTTTTGGAACGGCCGCTGCGCCGAATGGTTTCACGACAAGATTATTCCACTCCCGTACAAAATCGCTCTCGGCTTTTCCTGTCCCGGCCGTCGAGCCGTACAACGTGATCGTGCAAAATTTACCGGCGGCCGCGTCGATCTCGCTAAAGGTCACGATATTTTCTTTGGCCGTTTTCTTCCATCCTTTGACCGGGGTATAGGCGACCGCGCCTAATTTTTCTGTCTGACCCGAAACCGTCGGAGGAGCGAACAAACAAAACGTCAGCATGACAAACGAACCAAGAATGACTCCGGTGCTGTTAGTTAACGATCTCATTGGTCTCTCCTTACGTGTGTTGCCTGTTCTGTTATGTATCGCCGAATTCCCTAACCCACTCGAGCAGGATCTTGGGCGTCGCAGTTCGGTCTTCATTAAAAAACCGGGGAACGGAACCCTGTTCGTAGATGACCGCGTGGATCCGGTTATTTTTCAGGTCGATGACAAACGCGGCCTCCTTGATCGTACATGCGTGTGCCATGCATCCGGACGCGAACAGAAAGTCGCCTTCTTTTGTGATCTGGTGCTGGACGGATATCGAGGTCGCGAAATCGGAATAACGTCGGCCAATCAACGTTCTGAGTCGACTCTTCACCGCCCGGACCTTCATCAGCTCAACCGGATATTCGCCCACGTACCTCGCCAAATTACTTGGCAGCGCGGGACGCCCCGCTTTCGTTTGCGCATTCACGGTGACGATCGAGACCACCATCAGGCCCATTAGAATTAGCGATCTCGATTTCAGTGTAGAAAAGATGAACATTATTTCTTCCTGACCCATTTCGAAGTAGTCATGTAACTATCCGGCGGGTCGGTGAATGTCCTGTCGGGAATTTCCTGGTCATCGAACCATGGGCCGGCGACCTTCAGAATTGTCATGTCGGGGAGTTCCAGCCAGCCGCGAATGACGTATTTCGCAGTGCCTTTATGTTTGATCGTCAGAAGCCGGCCGACGATCGTGATCGTACCGGTTGTGATATCCCGGAGCTTCTTACCGTTTCTCACCTCGAAGAAATCATTGACGTACCTTCCATCTCCGTCTATCGTCCACTTGCTTGTGAAATGCAGTGAGTCGGTTCCGGCGTGTGAACCCGTGTCGCGATAGACATACTGAGTTGAGATCCGCCCTGGATTGTCACCCCAGTTGCCGACAAGATCGGCGATCGTGAGCTGGCGCGTAGGTGGCGGGATGAAAAGGTTGCCCCATTGATCGAGTGTCGGCGCGACGGCCGCTGCCGTATTGATCGCAGGTGCGGTGGCTTTATCCAGATCGATGGCGCTAATGAACGCATCCACTTGTTTCACGTAGGCAGGATCATTGAATACGGCGAGAATACTGACCGTCTTTCCAAAGCCGGTGATGACGGTCAGAAAGGCTGCGGCTTTTCCGACTTCTGTCTCGACCGCCGAGCCGCCGGCGATCACCGTCCAACCGTCCGCGCGCGTCGTTTCGGTCGTCGGATTTGCATCCGCTTTCATCTGCCTGACGACAAGATTATTCCACTCGCGCGAAAAATCACCATGAGCAGTTCCGGTGCCCGGTGTCGCGCCATAAAGAGTAATGATGCAGTATTTGCCGGTCGCCTGATTCAGCTCGCTGAACACGACCACGTTATCTTTTGTTTGCCTTGCCATCCCGGCAGGTGGCGTGAATTCTACGATGCCCAGTTTTTCGGTCTGGGACATCAGCGCGGGTGCGGCCGCCAACAGAATGATGAGGGCGGTTGATCTGATGATCGTGGTTCGTCGTCGGTCGGATGTATACATTATTTTGCCTTTAGTGAACGCTTCCTTTTTGCATTTCAGCTTTTTCCCACATCAGCGCGAAATACTCAGCCGAGTCCATCAACTTCTGCTGCACGGACACATCTCGTTTCCGGACGTCCCTCATAAAATCGGCAATCAGGCCGTAATGAGCGACACCGTCCTTCGTGTAGTCCCACAGGCGGGTACCCGTGCTGGACATCGGGAACGTTGGCTCCTGCGCGTCGGGGATATCGTCAAAAAAGCTTGATGAATAGAAGGTTGCCGGATTCAAACCTGCCGAGGCCCTCGGAAGGCGCTCCATTCCGTTCACATCCGTGCCGATGGCGATCCGCGGGCTACTGCCCTTAGCCGACATTACGCCCCACACTTCATTGAAGCTTTGTATGAAGGTGACCGCGTCCGTATGGTGCTCTTCCGAGTCAGCCGTTCCGACTCCGAAGAGGCCGCCAAGAGCCGCAACACGCTGAGCCGAGCTAACCGATGCGTGCCGTTCGACAGTGCCGGGGTGGCGAATCCCGTTATGCCCGATATTCACCGGATACTGGAACTGTTCCGCGATCGCTAGCGTGTCGTCTTGTGACAGGTCTGACATGTGATCGATATCGATCAACATCCCCAGCTTCATCATTTCCTTGATCGCCACCTTGCCGGCGCTTGTAAGCCCCTTATTGTTCACGTGTCCCCCGGGGATCGAAGCATAATTCTGCCATTCACCGGGAGGCGTCAACAGCCCGCGTATCGTCCGGAAGGTCGACCAGCAGCCTATACTTCCGTGGAACGGGAGAGCATTTACACAGAAGCGCGGGTCCAGCGGGTTGGCGTTGAAGGCCGGTTTATAGGGAACCAAAGCTAGTCCATCGAGAATTCGTCCGATGCCCTTGCTCGCGGAAAGAGAAACGCCGATCTCCGACATCTCTCCAAGCTTAAAACCGACTGCGTCCGACTGACGCACGCCATAGAAGTTTCCCGACGTGTATTTATTGGCAAAATTGAAGAGGTCCTCGTAGACAGCCGTGCCCCCAAACTTATTGTCGAGCAGATGGATCGGAAACGCGTACCTCACACCTCTTGCATATAGCCCATGGATCTCGCTGCGAACGGCCGCTTCCGTTGGAAGCGATTGAGCATATCCAAAAGGCGGCGTGTTTTGTTTATTGAAATTGCCGATGTTGTCTACTTCGACGCCCAGGATAACCGCAAGCTTGTTAGCTCCGACGATCCGCCTGACATCGGCGGACGAGTAGGCTATCTCCATCCAGGTCGAGTGCCGGCCGACAAATAGTTTCAGCTCATCTATCTGCTGATCCGCCGAAGTCCGATCGTCTCGAGGTTGATTTCCGTTGATGATCTCGGCGAGCAGTTCACTATTGACGGCGAGAGCCACCATGACGCGAAGATTGCCGTCTTCCTTTGCGCGCTTGATCCATTCCCACCACATTTGCTGATGCACCTTTGAACTTTGGTGCGGCCAGTAGAGAAACTGCTGCGGTACGCTGTCGATCCCCTCATGGCGGTGGTCACCGATCAGGTTGCCGCCATTAAAAAGGTCGTTCTTTAGTTTGAACTTAAAGTCACTGTCAAAAAGCTCGCTTATCACGGTCGACCGGACCGCATCTCCGCATTCGTTAACACCCAAGCCCCAGCCACCGTGCGTTGAGCTGCAATTCCCAAGCGCGTCATGTATGTTCTGTGCGCGAACATCTGTCGGATTACAGAATCTCGTTCCCGCGGGGATGAGCGATCCGGGGTCGGGCACACCGTGCAAAAGCTTCTTACCGAAGCCGAGATGGCTCATCGGGTGAGTGTGCAGATCGACGAAGCCGTTCAACCGGACGGCCGTATTGGGAGCAACAGGTGTCACCGGCGGCCCCGGTATCGGGGTGCGGGGCGTCGCCGGGCCCTGATTGGAAATAGGGCCCGGGCCCGGAATGGACGTCGGCGTTGACGCAATCGGCGGGTCTAACTTTGGGGTGAACACGGGATTGTTGCCAACGATCTCTCCGCCGCGTGGCGGAGCCGGGCTTGCCGGATTTCCGCTCGGATTCGGATTGGCAATCGGTCCGGCCACTTGACCGCTCCCGACCACAACGTTGTAGGCCGAACCGCGACCAAGCGGCTGGCCGTTGAGGTTGGCGATATACCAACGTCCGGCCGCCGTGCTGTACTCCGCCTTCGCGTGGTTCGGATTCAGGTTGTATGGTGTCCGAACATCTGGGGAGTGGTTCTGCAGAATTCTGACCTGGGCGCCCGGATTATTATTGAGTGCCGGATTGTCGATGTACGAACCTTCGGCGCCCGAATTTTCCTTCGTGACAAGATGCAGAAACTGGTTCGGCCCGGGACGCTGAAAGAATTTGACCTTGTATTTCGATCCGATCGGCATCACTGCATGATCGGAATTGAAGATGTTCCATTTGCCGGAATAGTACCAGGCTCCGATCGGGTGCGGATTCAGCAGCTCGGTGTCGCCGATCGGCGTAGCGACGATGATCGCAAGCGGATTGCCGGTTAACCCGGGCATGTCGATCGAGGACTTGGAGGACACCGTATTCGCGGGTGTCGTCGTCAGAGTAAATTCCTGTGCGGAGCCATCCGACGCGAACAATGCAATGAGGAGTGCTAAACCGACGACGACATTAGACGCTGCTTTCATGAATCTCTCCTTGTGACGAACCCGAACGAACAAGGGCCAAAAATAGGATCGAGGAGACTGGATGGGAATTTACGTGCACCAAGACTATAGAGAATTTTGCCGAAATAGCAAAGAAATGCGGGCCTGCTATGACGCTGAAATGTTACGTACGCGGAATGTTTCGGATCTCATCGACTGTCTGCGGATCTTCGAGCGCCGAAAGGTCGCCGGGATCTTCTCCTAGGTAAGCCGAACGGAGAACGCGTCGCATCACTTTTGCATTGCGTGTTTTCGGGAGCGCTGAGACGAAATGGATCTTCGATGGGGAAAGCGGTTTGCCCATGTCACGGGCGACGAGAGATTTCAGCTCCGATTGGAACGCCGCCATCCTGGCGGCTTCTTCTGCCGGCAGGATGCCGGCGTTCCCTAAGACACAGAACGCGACCATGGCCGTCCCCTTCGCTTCGTCGGGGACGCCGATCACGGCCGCCTCGACGACGTCGGGATGAGCGATGAGGATGCTTTCGACTTCGGCCGGGCCGACGCGTTTTCCGGCGACCTTTAGCGTGTCATCTGAGCGGCCCAGGATGAACCAATGACCGTCCTTATCGCGCATCGCCCAATCGCCGTGGACCCAGATGTCTTTGAAGCGCCGCCAGTAAGTATCTAGATAACGTTCCTTCTCCTGCCAGAAGCCGCGGGCCATTCCGATCCATGGCTGCTTAATGACGAGCTCGCCGACCTCGTTCGAGCCGACAGGCTTTCCTTCGTCATCGAGAATATCGACGTCCATTCCGGGACACGGAGCGGGAAACGAGCACGGCTTGATCGGGAGCAGCGGATTCCCCATCAGGATCCCGCCGGCGATCTCGGTTCCGCCTGAGTAATTGATGATCGGGCGTTTCGAATTACCAACCTTTTCGAACAACCACCACCACGGTGCGGGATTCCAAGGCTCGCCGGTCGACGCGAACATTCTCAGGTTGCTCAGGTCGTGGCGTTCGTGAGGCGCGGACTGGACCGCACGCGTCTCGTCAACAGACTGGACCGCAGGCATCTTGCCTGCAACATCGCCGCCAGGCGATGTCAACGGTTCAGTCGTCGAATCTTTTTCGCCTTTTCGGCCTTCGGCCTCATGCAGGCAGGATGCCTGCGTTCCAGTCGCGCCCGATTCGCCAATCTTCTCCTCACTCGCTGCAAGCGCACGTACCAGTGTCGGCGAGATTCCCAGCACCTCTACCTTATGCTTCGCGCAAAATTCCCACATGCGATCGGGCGTCGGGTAATCCGGTGCTCCGTCGTAGATGCAGATCGTTGCCCCATTGATGAGCGCTCCATAGATCAACCACGGGCCCATCATCCAGCCGATGTCCGTGTACCAGCTTATGCGCGTGCCGCGTCCGACATCGGTCCCGAACGCCATGTCCTGCGCCGCCTTGATCGGAAAACTAGCGTGGGTATGTGCGATTCCTTTTGGTTTCCCCGTCGTGCCGGATGTGTAGAGGATGATGAGCGGATCTTCGGCTGCGGTGGGAGCTACGCTTCGAGGGAGCGGCACATTGCCGCTAAGTGCGAAAAAGTCTTCGAACCGCTCATCCAAACCTGTCCAATCGATATCTTCAATCACCCTACGACTCACAATGTACGCTTTGGAAATCGTCGGGCAGTGGGCGATCGCGGCGTTTGCAACATTCAACGAATCGAACTTCTTTCCTCGGCGAGAAAAGTGAGTGCAAGTAATTAAGGACTTCGCTCCTACTGCGTTTAATCGGCTGGCAATTGCCTCGACTCCGTATCCCGAGAAAATAGGAACTGCGATGGCTCCAATTCGGCCAATTGCCAGAAGTGCAATGACGGTCTCCACCATCATTGGCAAATGGATACCGATGGCGTCACCCTTTGACAAGCCGTCCCTACGAAGACCGTTGGCAACACTGTCAACGTCATACCAAAGTTCTTCGTAGCTCAATTCATCGTTAAAAATTTCGTCCTCGTCTTCCCAGATCACCGCCGGTTGGTCTTTCATCTCCTCCGTCTGCCACCGGTCGAGACACATTGTCGTGATGTTGAGACCGGCAGTTAGTGGTGAATGGTGAGTGGTGAGTGGTGAATGAGAAGAAACATCCCCGGTCGCTACCGCTCTCGGTACTAACTCCCGTCTCCCGTCTCCCGTCCCTTGTCTCCGCCCCCCGGTCGCTACCGCTCCCGGTTCTGACTCCTGCTTTGCGACTTTGCGGCTTTGCGGGAACTCTCCTCTTGAAAACCATTTCGGAAATTCAACCCCGTCCGTCGTATCGAGCAGCCTTTCGTAAGGCGGGTCGAATTTGATGTCGAGGAATTTCAACACCTCCTCTGTAAACTTCGCGACGTCCCGGATCGAGAATTCGTAAAGCTCGTCCCAAGTTTTCACTCCGACCTGCCGCATGAACTTCGTCAGTTGCGCGCGCTCGATCACATCGGGCGTAGGCGTCCAGGCGATGGGCTGGTCTTCGAGGAGGTTTCTGTCGTGCATTCTAGTAAATAGTAAATCGTGAATAGTGAATAGTGCTACTCATCCACTGCCGATAAGGAATTTTGTTTACTGGCCCTTGCCGAACAATGCTATTCACGATTTACTATTTACGAAACAATGAACGAAGAACCCGTCGCCATCCATCTTCCAAACAACCTGTTCCAGAGCAAGACTGCCGTCGTCACCGGAGCGTCACGTGGTGTCGGCCGGGCAACAGCGATACGTCTCGCCGAGGGCGGAGCGAATATTGTCGTCAACTTCCTCAGCAATGAGGTTGAGGCGCTCGAGACCGTTCGCCTCTGCCAGAACAAAGGCGTCGAGGCGATCGCTGTTCAGGCCGACGTGTCGGACATGGTCGATGCTCAGAAGCTTGCGAAACAGGCCGTTGAGCGATTCGGCCATATCGATCTCGTCGTGTGCAACGCCGGTGTATGGGAAGGCGCAGCGATCGAGGATATGTCGGAGGACATCTGGAATAAGGTCATAAACACCAATCTCAAATCCGCATGGGCGACGACAAAGGCTTGCGTTCCGTCGCTCAAGAAACAACCGTCGGGTTCGATCGTTATGGTTTCATCTACTTCCGGCCAACGCGGGGAAGCCGGCTATTCAAATTACTCGGCGTCCAAAGGCGGAATGATCTCATTCACAAAAGCCCTCGCGACCGAGCTCTGTCCAAAGATCCGCGTTAATGCCGTCGCACCGGGATGGATCGAAACGGCGATGGTGAGACCGTCGTTTGAGGACGACGAATATTATCAGAGTGTGATCAAGGGAATACCCCTCAATCGCATCGCCACGACCGATGATGTCGCGCTTTCGATCTGCTTCTTGTTGTCCGACTGGTCGCGTCACATCACGGGCGAGATCGTCAATATTAATGGCGGCTCCGTCCTGTGTGGATAATCTTGGGATGGTTCGCGCGATTTAACCGCGGATAACACAGATGACGCGGATCTTTTTTGAATCGATTGATCCCGAACGAGCTTCCTCAAAATGGCTTCAGATCCGCTTTGATCCGTTCGATCTGCGTCATCCGCGGTTAAATTTCTCGACCACTCGAAACTAGTCCAACGCAGGCACGCCTAGCTTGACAAAGCAACAACAAACGGTTGAACTCATACGTGATTTTGAGCGAAATTACGCGTCCAACTGTAATGAAATTTGGCGGAACGTCGGTCGGCGACGTGGCCGCTTTCGAGCGCGTGCTTCATATCGTTTCGACACAGGTCGAACGGCATCCGGTAGTTGTCGTATCGGCGATGACGAAAGTCACCGATGCTCTTCTGGCTGCCTTTGAGATTTCGAAGAAGGGTGATTTTGATGAAGCGTTTGGGTCGCTCGAATCGCACTTCGAAAGACACATCGAGGTCTCCCGACATTTCATGCCGGTCGGTAAACCCGACGCGTTCAGCGGCGAACTTGAATTCGCACGTGGCGAACTTTCCGATCTACTGATGCGCACGTCCCGTCGCAGTCTTCCGCTGCAGATGCTCAAGGACGCAATAGTCTCGTATGGTGAACAGTTATCGTCGCGTCTACTAGCTGAGGTTTTGAAATCGAAGGGTGTGAATGCTCGGCAGGTCGATTCGCGGCGATTGATCGTCACGGACGATGAGTACGGAGCAGCAACACCGATCGTCGATGAGACGAACGAGCTCGTAAAGCTCGAGCTCGAACCGCTGATCGCCGCGGGCGAGGTTCCGATACTTGGCGGCTTTATTGCAGCGAGCCGCGGCGGTGAGACGACTACTCTTGGCCGCGGTGGATCGGATTACTCCGCAGCACTCGTAGCGGCGGCGCTCGATGCAAACGAGCTGCAGATCTGGACCGATGTGACCGGCGTTATGACATGCGATCCGCGCATCTGCGGCGAGGCGCGGACGATTCCGAGACTCAGCTACGAAGAAGCCGCCGAGCTTGCGTACTTTGGTGCAAAAGTTCTTCATCCGAAAACGATCAAGCCGGCAGTCGACAACGGCATCCCCGTCCGCGTTTGTAACACATTCGAACCGAATCAAACCGGGACGATGATCCTGGACGAATCCGGCGAGGCCCCGAACAAGATCAAGTCGATCGCACACAAAAAGAACATCACTGTTCTGCGAATCACGTCGGCACGGATGCTCGGCAGCTACGGATTTATGAGCGCGCTGTTCCAGGTGTTTGACCGACACCGAACGGTGATAGATGTTATTTCGACATCCGAGGTGTCCGTCGCGCTTACGCTCGACAACAATGCCGGTATCGAAAAGATAGTCGAGGAACTGAAGCGTCTCGGCGAGGTCGAGGTCGAGCATGGCTACGCCGTCATCTGCGTCGTCGGCGAGGGCCTGCGTGCCTCGACGGGCCTTGCGTCCAAGATCTTTTCGACGATCGAGGATGTGAATATCGCACTGGTCTCCCACGGAGCATCGGCGGTAAATCTGACGTTCGTTGTTAAGGAGACTCTTGTCGCCGATGTTATAAAGAAATTGCATGGCGAGTTTTTTTAAGGGCGACGTTACACGAGTCAGAACCGGGAGCGGTAGCGACCGGGTGTCTCGTCGGCCGACAAACATCGTGGAATCTGTTCAAAATCAATATCGAGTCCGTGGACGGGTTACCCGGTCGCTACCGCTCGCGGTTCTGACCTTATTCGTAATCGGACTGCTCGCTGCATGCTCGAGCCGCGCCAATGTTCCCAACGATTTCCTCGCGCGGAGCGTAACAGTCAGCGGACAGACATATCAGTATCGAGTTTTCGTTCCCAAAGATCGCGATCCGAACACGAAGCTTCCCGTCATGCTCTATCTTCACGGCTCGGGCGTTCGCGGTCAGGATAATGTTGCTCAGGCTGACGCGTTTGCCTCCGCGACAAAGGGCGTAAGAGACAGTGTTGATGTCATCATGGTCTTGCCACAGTGTCGGGAAAACACGTTTTGGGCGGCAAAGGAAATGGCGGACTACGTATTGGCGGCGCTGGATGCGACCGTCAGTGAATTCCACGGTGATTCGGAACGTCTGTATCTTGCAGGGTTCTCACTAGGCGGCTATGGCACGTGGCAGATCGCGGCGGTGAATCCTGGAAAGTTTGCAGCACTTGTTCCCGTTTCAGGTGGAGTCATTGGCGAGCGGCCAATCGACCCCAGGGACCGGGCGGCGATCATTCCGTCCGTCGGCGAGATGCTGGATTCGGCAGAACCTTACAAGGAAGTTGCGAAGGCGATAGGGCAAACTCCCGTTTGGGTTTTTCACGGCGATGCGGACGAATCGGTCCCCGTCGAGTTCTCGCGTACCATCGTAAAGGCACTGCAGGAGAATGGCAGCAAGAATATCCGGTACACCGAGTATCCTGGCGAAGGACATATGATTTTCGGCAAGGCTTTTGCTGAGCCGGGATTGTTTGAGTGGCTCGCTGAGCAAACGAAATGACTGGTGAAATTTACTACAAATTAATTGCGTCGGAACCGCCGGGATCATTCAAGCCGAACCATCTGTCTCTCGTTAAAGCTGCGACGGTAGGCAGGCGCGTTGATTTCTATTGGGCCGAGTGGGTTAAGTCACTCGACGGAAGTTTCAATGGTATCGACAGCGAGAATAGATTTGTTCTGCTCGCGTCCAGGCATCAAGGTTACAGTTTGAAAGATCTTTACGAGTTGCCGTTGGATGTCTATGTTTGCGAAGTGAAAGATCCGAACCTGCTGCTTCAGGAAAAGCTAGAGCCGGATGATGTTTCAATACTTTGCTGGGCTTTGATGCTGCCTCCTGAAGACGAGCGAGAGAGTATTTCAGAAATATACGAATCGATGAAAGAAAAGAAGGGTAATTTGTTTTACATCAATCCCGTACACCAATGAACATATTCGAACTAACCAAATCTCTCATGAACATCCCGTCCACTTCGGGCGAAGAGGAAGCGGTCGGATTCTGGCTGCGCGATCATCTCGAATCACTCGGCTGGACTGTCGAGCTGCAGAAAGTGTCCGAGAATCAGAATAATGTCATCGCGTCGCTGAATAACACGCCGCGTGTTTGGTTCTCGACGCATATCGACACCGTTCCGCCGTTTACTCCGCCGACCGAGGACGACGAAAAGATCTACGGCCGCGGGGCGTGCGACGCGAAGGGAATTATCGCTGCGCAGATCACGGCGGCGCAGGAGTTGAGGCGAGGAGGAATTGAGGACATTGGTTTGCTCTACACCGTCGAAGAAGAACGATCCTCGACAGGTGCGCGTGCAGCGAACGATCATCCGCTTGCCGCGAAGTGTGAGTACATGATCAACGGCGAGCCGACCGACAACGATCTCGCCATCGGTTCGAAGGGTTCGTTTCGTATCAAGATCAAGACGACGGGAAAAGCGGCTCACTCCGCATATCCTGAGATCGGTGATTCAGCGATCGAAAAGCTGTTAGAGATATTAGACGACGTTCGTCATACAAAATTTCCGCACGGCGAGTTCTTTGGCGAGACGACGGTGAATATCGGGACGATCGAAGGCGGTGTTGCACTGAATGTCATCCCGCCGCGTGCCGAGGCCGGTCTGCTGATCCGACTGACGACACCGCGGGAGCCGATCGAAGAAGCTCTTCGAAATGTCGTCCGCGATCGAGGCGAGATCGAGGTCCTGTCGTGCAGCGAGCCCGTGAAGATGCTCGAGGTCGATGGCTTCAAACAGAAGACGGTTCGCTTCACGACCGATATTCCTTACCTTACAAATTGGGGCCAGCCGCTATTGCTCGGCCCCGGTTCGATCCTCGTCGCGCATACGAAGGATGAGTTTGTATTGAAGAAAGATTTGGAAGAGGCGGTGCGGCTGTATGTTGCGCTGGCAAAGCGTCTATTATCGTGAAGAGAATATGTTGCCCGTTTGTGTCCTGATGATTTTGGTGTTGATGGTCAGTGCTTGCGGACTGCGAACCGATTCGACGGTTGTAAAAGGCGTGAAAATCTTCGATTCCGAGTCGACACCGACTCCTCGGCCCGAAGAGAGTCCGATCCAGATAGATCCTAAACCCGTTACGCCACTAACCTCAGCGCAAGAGAAAGAACTCGACGCAACCCTGCCGCCGAAAATCCGCGAAGTTCTGGAACGGGCAGAAGTTCTTCACGTCCTCGGCCTTAGTTCTGAAGATAAGGCAGGAATCGGATGGTATCCGGACGTACGAGCGGAGTTGAGAATAGGACGTGAGCGGTCTGAACTTCTGAAGTCATTCTTCTTTGACGCGTCCGCCGGCCCAAATCCCTCGGCTTCTTGTTTTATTCCAAGACACGGACTAAAAGCTACCCACAAAGGCAAGACTGTCGAGGTCATCATCTGCTATCAATGCCATCTGTTTTCGGTTGAGGGCGACTTTGGTGAATATCACGGAGGGGTTTATAAAGATGGGGCGGCAGCTTACGCGCTTTTTGAGAACATACTTCTGAACGAAGGTGAGCCATTTAAATGAAAATTACACTTATCGGTTACGGAGCGATGGGGAGGCTCATCGAGCTATTGGCGACAGAAAAAGGACACACCATTGCTGCGATCGTTGATGAGTCGGATGCAGGGCTTTCGGCTACCGACATTGAGCCGAAACTGAAAGGTGCTGCCGTCGCGATCGATTTCTCATCCGCGAACGCCGTTCGGAGGAATGTCGAGGCGTGTATGCTCGCCGGGATCCCGATCGTTGAAGGCACGACCGGATGGAATTCGCAGCGGGATGAAATTGAAAGGATAGTCGGTGACGCGAACGGCGCATTTGTTTTCGGTGCGAACTTTTCGATCGGTGTGAACCTGTTTTATCGCGTCGTCGATTTTGCATCGGAGTTATTAGCGAAATTTCCTGAGTACGAAGCATTTATCGAAGAGCAGCATCATTCGAGAAAGAAGGATGCGCCGAGCGGAACCGCTTTGAAATTGAAGGACATCGTCGAGCGGCACATCGAAAAGGAATTCGGCGTATCGGCAACGCGGGCCGGAAATATTCCGGGCACGCATCGCGTCGGATTTGACGGCCCGGCAGATCAGATCCTGCTCGAGCACACCGCGCGATCGCGCGAAGCTTTTGCCGCCGGAGCTTTGCTCGCGGCAGAGTGGATCATTGGGAAGAAAGGCTTTTACGAATTTACGGATGTGATCGACGAGATTGTGTGAGCCGCGAAATAAAACTCCCCTCCTTGTTTAGGAGGGGTGCCGAGGCCTTGCGAGGCGGGGTGGTAGTTTAGAAGAATCAGATCGGTTGGTTGGGCGAGGAACCCTTTTCTAACTACCACCCCGTCAGCCGAAGCGGCTGCCACCCCTCCTAAACAAGGAGGGGAGTTTAGGATTATGACAACACGAAACGATTGGATGAGCGGATGTGCGACGGCGCTTGTTACTCCGTTCAGGACGGACGGGTCGATCGACGACGAATGTTTCCGATCGCTCGTGAAACGTCAGATCAAAGGCGGCGTCAATTTGCTTGTCCCGTGCGGGACGACGGGCGAGAGCGTAACGATGTCCGATCTCGAGCGGCTGCACATCATCCGCATGACGGTCGCGGTGGCGAAGGGAACAAAGGCGCAAGTCATTGCGGGAACCGGCAGCAACAACACCGCAGCGACGATCGATTTCACACGAAAAGCGCGTGAGGCCGGGGCGGACGCGGCACTAGTCGTCGCACCGTATTACAACAAACCGACGCAGGCCGGAATGCTCGCGCATTTTTCCGAGATCGCCCGTTCGGTTCGTGACTTTCCGATCATGCTCTACAACGTGCCGGGCCGAACGGCCTCGAACATCTCCGCTGAAACGACACTGAAACTCGCCGAGAAATTCGAGAACATCGTCGCGACCAAAGAGGCGTCCGGAAATTTCTCGCAGGTCATGGAGATCCTGAAAAATCGTCCAAAGAATTTCAAAGTATTTTCCGGAGACGACGCGACGGCGCTACCATTTATTTCACTCGGCGGCGATGGGCTGGTTTCCGTCTGTGCGAACGAGATCCCGAAAGAAACTGCGAAGATGGTCGAATACGCTCTCGCGGGATCCTACCATTTCGCGAGGAAGATCCATTTTAAGATTCTCGATCTGATGGAAGCGAACTTTATCGAGTCATCGCCCGCTCCGTGCAAATTCGTTATGAAGGAAATGGGTTTGCTTGAAGAGAACCTCAGGCTCCCACTCGTCTCCGTGACGAAGGAAACGCAGGCGAAGTTGCGGGCTGTGATGAAGGAAGTCGGATTGAGTAAATAGGATTACGCGACAGTCGCCAGTTGTCAGTCGCCAGTTGTCAGTACCGAGTTACCAGACTGTTTACTGGATACTGTGTACTGGAGACTGGTTATGACATCAGCGTAGCTAAATAGGATTAATCTCCAGTCGCCAGTTGTCAGTACCGAGTTACCAGACTGGCTACTGGATACTGTTTACTGGAGACTGGTTAGGACATCAGAGTAATAAGAAAGGAAAAAGAAACAAGTGATCCTACAGACGAAAATTGAAGAGCTATTCAATGCTCGGGACGGGACGTTCGGTGCCGCCGACCGGGATGCGTTCGAAGAATTCCGCCTCGCGTTGCGGAGTGGAGAAATTCGTTCCGCGGTGAAGGACGCGAACGGGACCTGGCACGCAAACACGTGGGTCAAGCAGGGGATCTTGCTCGGGTTTCGGATGGGCAAGATGGTCGAGATATCCAAACCGACCGAGACATTTCAGTTCTTTGACAAGGACACGTTTCCACTGCGACCGATGTCGCTCGAAGACAATGTTCGGATCGTCGTCGGCGGCTCGACGATCCGCGACGGTTCGTATATTGCTCCGGGCGTTGTCGTAATTCCGCCTGCTTACGTGAACGTCGGTGCGTACGTCGATGAAGGGACGATGATCGATTCGCACGCGCTTGTCGGGTCGTGTGCGCAGATCGGGAAGCGAGTTCATCTGTCGGCCGCGGCACAGATCGGCGGCGTACTCGAACCGGTGAATGCGACGCCGGTCGTTATCGAAGACGATGTATTAGTTGGCGGTAATACGGGAGTTTACGAGGGAACGATCGTTCGCGAACGCGCGGTGCTAGCGAGTGGTGTGATCCTGACACGTTCGACTCCGGTTTTCGATCTGCCGAATCAGAAAGTGATTAAGGCGGTTGATGGCGGTTCGCTCGAGATTCCCGCCGGTGCCGTTGTCGTCCAGGGTTCACGAGCTGTCTCGACCGGCTTCGGAAAGGAAAATGGCCTCTCGATCTATTGCCCGATCATCGTCAAGTACCGTGACGAAAAGACCGACGCCTCGACAAAACTCGAAGACTATCTCCGCTAGTGATCGGTCGACGTAAAGTTGACGCTCGGCGAGAACTCGTCAAATTCGACCAACCTCTCGGGAACTGGAAACGTGTGCTTCTTTGAGTTAACGCGAACGGTGTACAGCCTGAACGTCAGCACATTCATGAAGCGATAGTAGCCGAACGGATTTGTCACGGTGTACACGGTATTACCCTGGTCGTCGGTCAGGGTAACGATAACGCGCGGAGCTCCTCGCCCGCTCGCTCCTGTCGCCCGACCGCTCATCGTAAGCGGAACAGGCGTGCCTTCGGCAAGGGTCCACGGGGAGAACGCCGAAACACCTGCTACCGTCACTCGATTAGTCGCGGTATTAATGGTCGACGGCAATTGCGCTACCGGGCCTCCACCGATGCGGTACGCGCGGTATCGACTTTCCGTACCCACCACCTCTGCATCCGAGTAATTGAAAACAAGATCGGCCTGAGTGATCCCGCCATTTGTGAGCTGCCACCATCGCTGAAGACGATTGGCCGGAAGTCCACTGGCGGGTCCCGAGTACGGACCCGATTTTGGTTCAACCGTGAATGTGGAACTGCCAACCACAGCCGACAACTCGATAGGTGCGTATATCGCCCCTGTTCCGACAGGGAATCTGTACAGTCCTGAAGAGTTGACACAGCGAGTTAGCGAAGCCTGGACAAACGACGCGCCGGATCCGCCGACCAGGGCTCCAGGCCGACAGGCAGTGACGGTCACGGGGCCGGCGCTCGAAATGTTTCCGCCGTTCAAATAGAGGTTCCCGCCGACGGTTATCGAGGCCAGACCGGTGACGCTCCCGGTATTAAGGCGGAGATCATTGACGACTAATGTTCCAGGGCCCGCCAGGAAGCCATTGCTGAGATCGAGATAACCGGTCACAGTAAGCGTTCGTCCCGCGCCGACGGTCAAAGTTCGGCCACCTGTGACGATCAAAGTGTTCGCGGTGACGTCAGCGGACGTGATCGACGAGTCACCAGAGAGGATGGTAACACTTGCGTTAGCCGGCGGTACGGAAGAGTTTCCCCAGTTCGCCGCCGTGTGCCAGTCGGTGTTGGCGGAGCCAGTCCATAGGGTCTCTCGCCACCGAGCAAAATATGGCGATGCATTACACCCCGCCATCGTAAAGCTTCCGCCGACGAAAATGTCGCCGCCTGCAGACGTAACCGAACTCCCATTTGCGTTCAATCCGGTTCCGAGTCCGGCCCACGACGAACCGTTCCACTTTGCAATGCGGTCTGCCGGGCCGCCACCCGCAACCGTGAAGTCACCGATCGCTATCAAGTCCGGTCCGGAGACGGCTAATTTGATAAATCCGGGCTGCCCTGTGGCGCTGGGAAGCCCGCCGCCGAGGGCCGACCACGACGAGCCGTTCCATTTAGCGACGCGGTTGACGGTGATCGCTCCGGCCGACGTGAAGCCGCCCGCGACATAAACATCCGATCCCACCACCGCCAAGGAACTGACTCCACGGTCGCCCAGATCCGCACCCAGCGCGGTCCAGTTGGTGCCATCATATTTGGAGAAGTAAGCCGGGTTGGCGGCGGTCGTGGTGCCGGTCCCAACATACAGGTCGGTGCCCATGAAGGCCATGCCAGTGACGGTCGTAGGAAGGATCGAAGAATTCAGACCGCTCCACGACGTACCGTTCCACTTTGCAACGCGATTGGCCGGCACACCTCCGGCTGTGGTGAATGAGCCGCCGACGTAGATATCATCGCCCTGAGCAATGATCACGGAAACCGTGGCGTTTACGCCCGTTCCAAGGGCTGACCAGTTAGTGCCATTCCAGACGGCGATGTTGCTGGCCGAGATCCCGCCGATCGTTGAAAAATTTCCGCCTGCATAGACCTTGCCGCCGGCCACGGCGATCGCGCTGATGGAACCCGATATTCCGATGCCGAGTGGCGACCAGGTGTTCGTTATGCCATTCCATCTGGCGATGCGGTTGGCCGTCACTGGACCAGCCGATATAAAGGTGCCCCCCACGTAAACATCCGTACCGGAAACGGCGATCGCGTTGGCGGCGGCGTCGAGACCCGTTCCTGGAAAGGCTGCAGCCCAAGTTGTTCCGTTCGTGAGTGTTGCGAGATTCCGCGCCCCGATCCCGCCGGCGAGTTGAAAGTCGCCACCTAAGTAAAGCGTGTTACCCGAAACATAGATGGCATTGACCGCATGGTTTCCCAATTCAGTTCCGGAACCCAGCGCGCTCCACTGACTGCCGTCATGTTTTAGGATGCCGTTCCCGATACCGACTCCGCCGGTGCGTTCGAATGTTCCCCCGGCATAAATATCCGTCCCCAAAAAGGCGATCGCACGCACGATCGGGTTATTGGAAAAAGATCCGAGAGACGTCCACGTGGCGCCGTTATACCTAGCGATATGTCCGCCTACACCTGGAGCGCTGATTGTTCCACCGACAAATATCTCCGTTCCTCGGAAACCGATCGAGCGAACGGTTGTATTACTGGCCGTCAAACCAAATCCTGACCAGGACACGCCGTCCCATTTAAGGAGGCCCCCCGTCGTAAGATCCCCGACTATCCCGACAAATCCGCCCGCATAGAGGTTGCCACCGGAAACGGCCATCGTATAAACCTGTCCAGATAGTCCCGGTCCGAGGGTGAAGTACGATGAACCGTCCCAGCCTACGAAACCGTTTGCCGGGGACCCGTCCGCGATATTGAAGTTACCACCGAAATAAACATTACCGCCGAATGCCACCACTGCCTCGACCACGTGTGTTCCGCCCCCCAAACCGGCACCCAGGGCCGACCACGAACTGCCGTTCCATTTAGCCACGTTTTTGGCAGCATTGCCGCCGGCTAGTCCGAACGCCCCACCGACATATACGTCGTTCCCCAAAATACCGATCGAATTCACCGTACCGTTAAGCCCGCTACCTAGTGCCGTCCAGGCCATCCCGTCCCATTTTGCAATTCCGTTTGCCGGTACACCCTGTACTGAGGTGAAGCTGCCCGCGAAGTACAAATTTCCGGCGCCGTCCGAAACAATGGCGTTGACCTTGTTGCTCGCGCCGTTGGGGATGAATGTTGTGTCCCATGCGTCTCCGCAGCCGAGCGGGTTCGACTCCGCATCGGTGACAAAACGGGGCTCGCCACCGGGGCCGTATGCCATTCGGTAACCGCGGGGATCGAAGCTGCCGGAAATGTTAGGCATGACCGAACCATCCGGGTTGAGGATAGTTGAGACCGACGCGACACCCGCGGCGGACGGTAGAGAAGGTATCTGAGCCGGTACGCCCTTCGTCGTGAGAGAAACGAATACAAATAAAAGGGCAATCGCGACGGAAGATAAATAACGCATAATAATCAAGTGCTGAGGAGTCAAAGACTGGTCTGGAAGCCGACAGCCAACTATTGCTTAGTTCCGAATATTACTACCGAATCGGAAGTCAAATCAATGATAAATGGCCGAGGAGGCTTCGTCAAAATTCCCGCCAGTGCTGTTGTCGTGCAGGGCTCGCGTGCGGTGACAAATGATTTCGGACAGGAAAACGACCGATCATCGTTAAATACCGCGACCGAAAAAGACTAATGCCTCGACCCAATTTGAATTCTATCTCCGTTAGTTGTCGGAAGACACGAAGTTGACCGAGGCAGTGAATTCGTCAAAGTCGACAACACGTGACGGCACCGCGAAGGTAAACTTCTTTGATCTGATCTGAACGGTGTAAGTTCGAAACGTTAATACGTCTGCGAATCGATAATATCCAAATGGGTTGGTCACCGCGTACCTAACGTTATTCTGGTCATCTGTCAGCGTGATAACCCCGCTTGCTCCGCGGCCGTTCGGGGTCGTCAGTCTGCCCGCAAAAGTCCTCGGGGCGGGTGTCCCCTCGGCCAGTGTAAAGGATGAAAACTCCGAGAGAGCAGAGGCGTCTGCGCGATTCAAAACTGTGTCGATGGACGACGGCAGTTGAGTCGCGGCGCCGCCACTGATCCGGTACACGCGGTATCGACCTTCCGTTTGAATAATGTCGGAGTCAGCGTAAGAGAAAACAGCGTCGACCTGCGTGCCGATGCCGGCATGGGTGAATTTCCACCACCGCTGGAGGCGATTGGCGGGCAGCCCCGTTGCTGGATCGGAGTAGGCTCCGGACTTCGGCTCGATGGTAAAGTAAGCGGTTCCGAGAATATTCCTCAGCTCCACCGGCGCGTATGTCGAACCCGTTCCGACAGGGAATCGGAAAGCTCCAGATGAATTTACGCAGCGCCTAAGGGGTGACGATACGAATGACGTGTTGCTACCACCTGCAATAGCGCCCGCGCTGCATGACTGGACAGAAACCGGTCCGAAACCGGTGATCTTGCCCCCGTTAAGATACAAACTTCCATCGATTGACACGGAGGCGAGGTTCGTGAGGTCGCCGCCGTTTAGACTGAGATCGTTCACGGCCAGCTGTCCTGGCCCGGTCACCGTACCATTGCGAATATCGAGATGGCCGTTGACCGTCAAGGTACGGCCGGCGCCGATCGTCAAAGTGCGGCCACCTGTGATGATTAAATTGGTCACGGTGACATCGGCAGAGGTGATTGAAGCGTTGGTCGAGGATATCGTGGCGCTGGCATAGGGTAGCGGGACGGATCCCGAACCCCAATTCGATACGGTGTGCCAATCTGTGCTGATCATGCCGGTCCAAACCGTTTCTCTCCATCGAGCAAGATACGCCGAAAGATTGCAGCCGGCAGATACGAAGGCCCCGCCGACCCAAAGATCGCCGCCCGCGACCGTGACTGCGGTAGGATTCCCGCCGCCTAAGCCAGCGCCGAAAGCAGACCACGTGGTGCCATTCCACTTGGCTACGCGGTCTCCTGGGCCTCCCGCTGCCAGGGTGAAATCACCGATCGCAACCAGATCGCTTCCGAGAGCCGCAAGTTTGACACCGCTGCTGTTTCCCGGTAATCCAGCACCGAGCGCCGACCATGACGATCCGTTCCATCTGGCGACTCGGACCGCGGGAATCCCCTGGACTGTCTGAAAAGCCCCGGAAATGTAAACGTAGCCGTCCCCCGCCACGGCGATCGAAGTTACACCGTGTCCGCCCATTCCGCCGCCAAGTCCGGTCCAGCTTGTGCTGTCGTATTTCAGGAAATAGTTCGGATTGTCGGTCGTGGTTGTAGTCGTACTGACATAAAGGTCGCTGCCAGACACAGCGATTCCCGTCACGGTTGTCGGGATGACGCCGGAATTGAGCCCGGACCACGATGTGCCGTTCCATTTCGCGATTTTGTTGGCTGAGACACCGCCCGCAGTTGTGAAGTTTCCCCCGACAAAGACGTCCTCGCCCCGTACAACGATCGCGGTGACAGAGTTGTTAACACCCGAACCGAGTGGTGCCCAGTTGGCACCGTTCCAGACCGCGATGTAGTTTGCGGAGACTCCGCCGATATTCGTGAAGAACCCTCCTGCGTACACTTTGTTTCCGGCCACCACGAGGGCGCTGATCGAAACATTGTCACCAGGGAGACCGGATCCGAGCGCCGACCAATTTGTTCCGTCCCACTTGGCAATCCGGTTTACAGCGAGTGATCCCGCCTGGAAAAAACTCCCGGCGACATAGACATCGGTTCCGGAAACCGCGATCACCCCGACGCTACTGTCTAGGCCAGTCCCATTGAAAGCCGTCCAGGCTGAGGTGCTCCAGGTCGCTATATTCTTTGCGACCGTCCCGCCGGCAGTAGGAAAGCTGCCGCCTACCATCAGGGTGTCTCCCAAAACGGCTATCTCGTTAACTCCGTTTAAGATCGAATCTCCAACTCCGACACCTAACGGACTCCACTGGGTGCCGTTCCATCGCGCGATACGGTTTGCAGGCGAACCGCCAGCGGTTGTGAACTCGCCCCCCACATAAATATCCGTGCCCGAGATCGCGATAGCGCGAATGGCGCGAAATGTTCCGCCTAGTGCAGTCCCGATGGAATCCCAGCTTGTGCCGTTCCACTTGGCGAGAATGCCGACCGAAGTTCCAGCATATATATCAGCGCCTGACAACGTGAGCGCAGAGACGGTCGCCCCGCCGACTCCGGTTCCCATTGCAGACCATGACGCACCGTCCCACCTCGCGACGCGAGGTACCGAAACGCCACCGGCGGTGCTGAATACTCCACCCGCGTACACCTCCGTACCTGAGACGGCAAGGGAGTCCACGCGCTGATCCATGCCGGTTCCCAGACTGACCCAGGATGTTCCGTTCCAACGCGCAATGTAATTCAGAGATCCGGCGTCCATGAAATTGCCGCCCGCAAAGACATTCGTTCCGGAGACTGCAATCGACGTAACGAAGTTGTTGCCGAGAGCGCCCAGGCCAGCTCCCATCGCCGACCACGCGTTGCCATCCCACTTTGCGATGTGATTGGCCGGCACGCCACCCGCGGTCGTAAAACCGCCCCCGACGTAAACATCGCTACCCGAGATCGCGATGGCCTCCACGTTTCCGCCCCCGAGACCGGCTCCGAGAGCTGACCACGTTGTTCCGTTCCATTTCGCGACGCGGGACGCGGCGACACTATTCACCGCGGAGAAATTCCCACCGACATATACGTTGCCCAATCCGTCCGCCACTACGGCCTGGACGGTACTGTTCGCGCCATTCAGCGTGAAGTTTGTGTCCCAAGCGTCGCTGCAGCCGCCTTGGGCCGATCGGGCCTCACGAACAAATAGTGGCTTGCCGTTAGGGCCTTGACTTAACCGGTAACCGCTTGGGTCGAAGCTTCCGCTAATGTTCGGTCTGACCGAGCCGTCGGAGTTGAGTACCGCCGAAAGAGAAGCATTGGTTGGTTGCGATAGTGTCTGGGCAGAAACGTCAATCGCGAACGCGGTAAGGAAAACAACCAAAAGGCGGGCGGTGAATGGTAAATATCGCATAAACATTCCGTGCGGTCGGGTCGATGGATTGGCTTGGCTTGGAACAGCAAACCTGGTGATTACTTTGTCCCGAATAATAATACGAACCGCAATTCAAATCAATGATTTCCGGGAGCGAATAGAGCAATTACCGCTGGGCGGCGAAAGACACGCGACGACCGCTGAGGAAGATTATCTGAGACAATACTCGCATGACATCTCCGATCGAGATCATCATCAACTCCGGGTCGGGTAGTGTGCTCGGTGAAGAGACGGCTGAAAGCATTTCCGAACGCTTTCGCGAGCACGATCTGCGCGTGAATGTGCGTCTTGTTCGAGACGCTGCCGACCTTGGGCGGATCGCAAGTAACGCGGCAAGGACTGCTGACATCGTCGTCGCAGGCGGAGGCGACGGTACGATCAGTGCCATCGCTGCCAAAGTCGCGAAGGCCGGAAAGACGCTTGGTGTTCTGCCGCTCGGCACGCTCAACAATTTCTCGAAGGACCTCGCAATTCCACAGGATATTTCAGACGCCGTAAATACGATCGCGACCGGCACGGTGAAGGTAATCGATCTTGCCGAGATCAACGGCCGCACTTTTATCAATAATTCGAGCATCGGTTTGTATCCGCGGATCGTGCTTCGTCGCGACGCGCAACAGCGCCTGGGTCGTGGGAAATGGAGCTCCGCTTTCTGGGCCACGCTTCAGATGGTCCGGTTTTCGCCGTTTCTAAAGGTTCGGATCGAGCTCGATGGAAAAAGCCTTCTGCGAAAGACGTCGTTCGTTTTTGTCGGCAACAATGAGTACGAGATGGATCTTTACAATATTGGCCGACGGCAAGCGCTCGATCAGGGCGAACTGAGCGTTTATTTTCTCCACCGAGGCGGACGATGGGGTGTCGCTTTACTATTACTGCATACGCTCTTTGGCCGATTGCAGCAATGGGATGATTTTGAAGAGGTGAATACGGACTCGATCACGATTCAAACGCGACGGAAAAAACTCCTCGTTGCTCTCGACGGCGAGGTGATCGGGATGGAAACACCGCTTAATTACCGGATATTGCCAAAGGCGTTGAAGGTTATTGTGCCGAAAGTGGTTCTGAGGTCTTAGTCCTTAGTCCTTTGTCCTTTGTCAATTGTCCTTTGTCATTTGACCTTCTGGTAACGTCTGGTTCGCCCGTTGCTCCAATGACAAGTAACAAAGGACAAATGACAAAGGACTAAGGACAAATGACAAAGGACAAAGGACGAGGGACAAATCACAAATGAGAACGATCGCACACATCTCCGACATTCACTTCGGCTACGCTGACGGCGCGGTCGTCGATCGCCTCGTCGAAAAGATCGTCGAAGTTAAACCGGATCTCGTTGTCATATCGGGCGATCTGACCCAGCGTGCCCGGACGAAACAGTTCGTCGAAGCGCGGGCGTTTCTCGATCGCCTGCCGTTTTCGCAACTGATCGTTCCCGGCAATCACGACGTTCCTCTCTATAACCTTTTCGACCGCTTCGCCCATCCGCTGACCAAGTTCAGGAAATATATTACAGGGGATCTCGCGCCGCATTTTGTCGATGATGAGATCGCGGTCGTGGGAATGAATACGGCGCGTTCACTGACGATAAAAGGCGGACGCGTCAGCGACGAGCAGGTCGAAGATGCGATCGCGAAACTCGAACCGGCTGGAGAGCACACGGTAAAGATCGTCGTAACTCATCACCCGTTTGATCTCCCCGAGGGCTTTGACGAGGACGATATTGTCGGACGTGCGAAAACGGTGATGCCTCGGCTCATCGGACGCGGAGCGGACGTATTCCTCGCCGGCCATCTGCACGTCAGTCACATCGTGCACTCCGCACGGCGTTACCGTCTCGACAATGGCTATTCTGCGCTTATCATACAGGCGGGTACGGCCGCTTCGACGCGCGAGCGCGGCGAAGAAAATTCGTTTAATATTCTCGAGATCGATCTTCCTGTGCTTTCCGTCCAACGTTTTCAATGTTCGCAGCCGGAATCCGGATTTCACCTCGCGACGACGGAACGGTTCAAAAAGACCGAACTGGGCTGGGCGCGGATTTTGTGAAGAGTGAAGAGTGATGAGTGATGAGTGATGAGTGAATCTCCTCTCTTCACTCATCACTCCTCACTCTTCACCATTCTGACAACTTCAGTAAAATCCCATAGAATAGAACCGGGAACCCAAAACAATGAGCGAACAGGAAAATGACGATCGTGACGAGAGCGGCCTGGCGGATAACGTCACCGGTCTTGGACAGAAGATAATTGGAAAGATCGAGACTATCGGGGGTGTGCTGACCGGCGACCCGATCACGCAGGCCGAAGGCGAATACAACGTCGAGGTTGGCGATGTAAGGGAAGACCTCGAAGACGATCTCGAAAACTCGGAACCTCCGGCGAACAAAGAATGAGTACCAGCGTTGAGAAAATCGAGACGACCGGCTTCCGGCCTCCGGCGCGACTTCGCGGCTTGCAGCCGACGATGATCAGGCAGTTTTTCGAACGCGCACTGCCGGATAGCATCAACTTCGGACTCGGCGAGCCAGATCTGCCGACGCCGCAGTTCATGCGGGACGAGGCGGCACGCGTCGCACGCGACGAACAAAACGGCTATACATCTCATCCGGGAATTCCGGCCTTGCGCGATAAGATCGCGGCGCAGTATCCGCATCTTGATCTGCCCCGCACCGGCGTCGTCGTTACATGCGGATCGCAAGAGGCTATGACAGGCGCATTTCTTTGCACGGTCGACGCCGGCGATGAGGTGCTGTTGCCGAATCCAAGTTTCCCGGCTTACGATGCATGCACGAGAATCGCCCAGGGAACACCGGTCTACTATCGCATGCCGGCGGATGATGGTTTCAAATTTGATATTTCAGATTTCAAATCGAGAATTACTGAAAGGACGAAGCTCGCCGTCGTTATCTCGCCGTCAAATCCGACCGGTAAGATCCTGACGCCGGACGATCTGAAGCAGATTGCAACCGCGCTCGAAGGAACGGGAATCTGGCTTATCTCGGACGAGATATACAGCGACCTCTACTTCGGTGAACGTCCGCTCTCGGCTAGTGAATTTTACGACAAGACGATCGTCATCAGCGGCCTCTCGAAAAGCTTGTCGATGACGGGATGGCGCCTCGGGTGGGCTGCGTGTAAAGATCCGGAGTTGATCAACGCCATTCAGGTGCTCCACGGATTCACGACAGTTTGTACATCGACGATCACTCAAAAGGCGTCACTGCTCGCGTGGACGGATGAGGCCGAAAAGGCAAAAGCACACGCCCGGGATGTCTATAAAAAACGAGGCGAGTTTCTCGTCGATCTTTTCAAAAGCGAGGTTGGTTTGAATGCGACATCGCCCGAAGGAGCGTTCTACACGATGCTCGACGTACGGAGCCTGGGCGACGATGTTGAGATCGCAGAAAAGTTTCTGCAGAATCGCGTGATCACCGTTCCAGGTGTTGCGTTTGGTACAGAAGCAAAAGGATTTTTACGCATCTCGTTCTGCAATACGGAAGAGCAGATGGCCGAAGGTGTAAGAAGAATGAAGCAGGCGATGTAGAGCGGACTGACTGGCTGACCACAGGATGCAAAAGCCCGCGCGTAAGCAAGGGCGATATGCGATTTCAAGGGCCGACACGACGTTCCAACATCGTGAGTATATCGCCCTCCCTGACGGTCGGGCTTGTGCACGTATGAAAAAATACCGCGTAGGAATCCTCGGAGCGACCGGAACTGTCGGACAGCGATTCGTTCAGCTGCTCGAGGGACACCCGCAATTCGAGATCACGGCCCTTGCGGCGTCGGACCGGTCTGCCGGGAAGCCCTATGTCGAAGCGTGCGCCTGGAAACTCTCCGGCGTAATCCCGGAATCGGTACGCGCGATAGAAGTCAAGCCGATCGAGCCGCCGCTGGATTGCGACATCATCTTCTCGAGTCTTCCTTCGAAAGTCGCGCGTGAAGCTGAAGAGGCTTTTGCACGAGCCGGCTTTCCCGTGATCAGCAATTCGTCCTGTTATCGGATGGATGACGATGTGCCGCTTCTTATTCCCGAGATCAATCACGAGCACGTCGGTCTGATCGAAACGCAGCGACAGCGGCGCGGGTTTGGGAAGGGTTTCATCGTTACTAATCCGAACTGTGCGGTCGCGAGTTTTGCTCCGCCGCTCGCGGCTCTTCATCGAAAGTTTGGCGTCAAGTCAGCCGTCGTTACGACGATGCAGGCCATCTCGGGTGCAGGTTATCCAGGCGTCTCGGCGATGGACATTTCTGACAACGTTCTTCCGTACATCGCCGGCGAGGAGCCGAAGGTCGAGACCGAAGCTCAGAAAATACTCGGCGACTTTGCTGAGGGTTCTGTCACGAATGCAGACTTCAGCGTCTCGGCTCAATGTTTTCGCGTCGACGTCATCGACGGGCACACCGCGTCGGTGCGTGTAAATCTGAAACAGACCTCTACGCTCGAAGACGTTGTCGATGCAATGAAGAATTTTCCGGTGCTAAAGCTTCACTCTTCGCCCGAACGTTTTATCGAAGTGCTGGACGAACCTTCGCGTCCGCAGCCGCGACTCGATCGCGACAACGGCCACGGGATGACGATAACTGTCGGCCGCGTATTTCCGGACAATGTTTTCGATTATCGTTTTGTCTCGCTGAGTCATAACACTGTTCGCGGCGCCGCGGGGTCGGCGATCCTAAACGCAGAGCTACTCATCGACAAAGGCATCATCTAGATGGATTCAGAGCCAACATCAGATCAAACATTTGCGGGTCGAGTTTTGATCACCATCGGGTTTGCCGTTTTAACCCTCCTGCTCCTCCTGCTCCTCTATTTTACTTTCGACGTGATCCTGTTGATCTTCGCGGCGTCGCTTCTCGCGATCTTGCTGCGCGGACTTGCGGAGATTCTCGGGCGTTTTCTCAACATCGGCGAAGGATGGCTGGTGCTGATCGTTTCGGCCCTGTTGATCGCTGTCCTCGCGGGTGCGATCAGCTTTCTCGCTCCGGATGTCGCTGACCAGGTGCAACGCCTTCGCGAAGATCTTCCGCGATCGGTTCAGGCGGTGGGAAGTTATTTGTCGCAGTTCGGCTGGGGCCGAACACTCATCGCTCAATTACCCAGTCTCGAAGATGTCCGGCAGAGCGTCAACACGTCCACCTTGCTGAGCGGTGTCGGTGGCATATTCTCAACAACCGTCGGAGCCGTTGGTAATTTTCTTATCGTCATCCTTCTCGCGGTCTATTTCGCCAGCGAGCCGCGGTTATACATCCGCGGATTCACACAACTTTTTCCGAAGCGGCTTCGACATCGCACGACGCAGGTGATCAGGGCTGTTGGCGACACACTTCGCTGGTGGCTGATCGGCAAACTCGCCTCGATGATCTTTATCGGCGTTCTGACGTGGATCGGCCTTTCGATCCTCGGCGTACCGCTCGCCCTGACGCTCGGACTGATCGCGGGTTTGCTGTCGTTCATTCCAAACTTCGGACCGATCATCTCGGCCCTCCCGGCGCTTCTGCTTGCGTTTATCGCGAGCCCGATCACGGCGGTTTATGTGCTTGGACTCTACGTCGGCGTACAGCTTGTCGAATCGAACATTGTCACGCCTTTGATCGAGCGCGAAACGGTGGAACTACCGCCGGCGTTGACGATCGTGTTTCAGCTCGCCCTCGCGGTGCTCGTCGGTGGACTCGGACTAGTATTAGCGACGCCGCTGCTCGCGGTGATCATGGTGTTGGTGCAGATGGTTTATATCCAGGATGTGCTCGGCGACAAAAACGTCGAAGTAGCGGAGAAGGGGTTGGATGAGGCAGAACCGCCTGCGGTAGCGGGTGGTTGAATGTTGCAGGATGAGATCCTTGTATGAGTCAGAACGGCTCTTGGGGCTCGGGCGGTTGAATGTTGCAAGATGAGAACTTTTGATGAGTCGGAACCGCCTGCGGTAGCGGGCGGTTGGACGCTATTCGAAGACAGATGTGGAATAACACGGAAATCCCACTCGCGTATTTCTTCACATTTCGCGGCCGCGGTACATGGCTGCATGGTGATAAGCGTGGATCAGTGAGTCGACATAGGAATAAGTATGGAACGAAATATCTTCCGGAAGAAGCGAGTTGGCTTGGAACGAATAAGAATCGTTTGAAGGTTAAGCCCGTTCGACTGAACCCTGGGCGTAGACGAGCAGCAATCGACGCAATTCGGGAAACTTGCGACAGGCGCGGCTGGAATCTTTTTGCGGTGAACGCCCGGAGTAATCATGTCCATTGTGTTGCAGATATCGGCCTCAAGAATCCCGACATCGCGTTAAATGCTTTTAAAGCAAATGGAACGCGGATCATGCGAGAACGGAGAATCTGGTTAGAAGATGGATCGCCGTGGGCGGATAAGGGAAGCAAGCGACGACTCTGGACGGGGGAACAGCTCGACGCAGCAATCGCCTACGTCAGGTATGAGCAGGGCGAGCCGCTTTCCGATGATGAAGATTGAAGCGAACCTCTGGGAGACGACACTGAGCGTGTCGGAACCGCCTGCGGTAGCGGGCGGTTGAATGTCGCATTGGTGGGACACTCTGAACTGGTCAGAACCGCCTGCGGTAGCGGGCGGTTGAAATCGGACCGACGACAATATGGAATAACAAGTTGCCCTGCTCTCTGATGATGAAGATCGAAGTAAACTCAGTGGTTTCCAAAACCACATTCAACCGCCTGCTACCGCAGGCCGTTCCGCCGGCTTTGGACGAGTGGACGCTGAATCGCCTTGAGAAATGACACGCTGCGTGAACTGGTCAGAACCGCCTGAGGTAGCGGGCGGTTGAAATCGGACCGACGACAATATGG
>JBGTIQ010000005.1:0-99779 GCA_041745575.1 Pyrinomonadaceae bacterium | reverse complement strand
ACGAAATTCTACAAATATTGAGTATCAACATTTTCGACAAAACGCCCATAAATACGCTGTTCCAGCAGTCTGATTTACAAGTTTTCAAAGAACCATATGGTAAACAGTTGCAACTATTCGACTTTTAACGCAACGCTAGTGATTTCAAATTTCTGATTTCTGCTTTCTGCTTTCTGATTTCAGCTCGCGTAGCGAGCGACAGCATAAAGCCCCGGGGCGTAAGCCCGGGGTTAAATCCCTCGAAACGACAGAGCTCGCGTATGCGAGCGACAGATTGTAACGGTCTGTCGCCGTCTACGACGGCTCATCACATCTACGCGCTTTCAACATGGGCTTACGCCCGGGGCTTTATGCTTACGCCCGCTACGCGGGTTGGCAGGAAATCTTACCCGGCGAGCCACCAGACACATCGCGACTTATTCTTTTATGTAGAGATAATAAATGACGAACGATATAAATGCGGCGCCGATAGAGACCGGAATCGACAGCATCCATATCCCCATTACCAGCATCGGCGCCGCGTCGCAGGGATCATTGGGATATAGAGGGCAAGTTGCATTGTTGATCAGCCAGATACCGAATAAATAGCTGAAGCCTAATACCAAAAGGATGGTTCCGGCGAAGATGCCGACGATCGAAGAAAAAGGATATTTTCGAAATACGTCCGTCAACTAGTTATACCCCTCCACATCCGTAAAATCCTCGTAGATCATTCCGCGTCTGTCGCGTTTTGCTTTCGTAACTGCTTCGTATCCGCCGCTTTCATTACGTGAGATCTTATTCTGTGCATACAAACCTTCGAGCACGAACTCGCAAGCCGATACGAGTTTCGCTTTGTCTTTCTTACTAAACTCGAGCGGGACAAGAGTCGACGCGATCAGCTGCGGAACACTGTCGAGCAGAACGACGCATTCCTTCGCCGAAGCCGTGTCCGAAAGTAATAATTTATTTCCCTCGTCGAACCATTTGATGGCGGGTGTGAAATCGATCCCGAGAAAGAAACCTTCAAAGACGACCCCGCACGCGCGCTTTATCAGATCTTTAACGAGTCTGGTTCCGCCGATCTGCTCACCTTCGTATTCCAGTTCCATTTTTCCTGTCATCGACGGCAGCGCGGCATAGATATCGGAGATCCGCGGGACGATGTCGTTTTCGCCGGTAATTAGCGCTCGACGTTCGGCGTTCGACACCGCCGATTCGAGCCCCGTAATGGAAAAACGCTGCGACACTCCGCTGCGTTTATCGACACGCTGATCGTCACGAGCTTCGAACGCGATCTGCTCTATCGTCTCGGAAATGAATTCGGGAATCTCAACCGTGAACGTCTCGAAGCCCTCACGTTTCGTCCACGCCTCCTGTTTTGTTATCTCCGAGCTGAGCTGCACACTCGCCGGATAATGTGTCTGCACCTCGGCTCCGATCCGGTCCTTGAGCGGTGTGATGATCTTTCCGCGTGCGGTGTAATCCTCCGGATTCGCGCTGAACACGAGCATCACGTCCAGAGGCAGGCGCACGGGATAACCCTTTATCTGCACATCGCCCTCCTGCATGATGTTGAATAGCCCGACCTGGATCTTTCCGGCCAGATCCGGCAGCTCATTGATCGCGAATATCCCGCGATTCGCACGCGGCAGCAGACCGAAATGAATCGTCAGCTCGTCTGACAAAAGATGTCCGCCCTTCGCGGCCTTGATCGGATCCACATCGCCGATGATGTCGGCGATCGTCACATCCGGCGTCGCAAGTTTTTCGACAAAGCGATTATCACGATTTATCCAATCGATCTTCGTTTCGTCACCGTGCAATTCCACTTGCTGACGGCCGTAAGCGCTCAGCGGTGAGAACGGATCATCATTTACCTCGGACACGGCGATGATCGGAATCTCTTCGTCGAGGAGATCGGTTAGCTGTCGAATGATCCGCGACTTCGCCTGGCCGCGGAGCCCGAGCAGTATGAAATTGTGTTTCGCGAGCACCGCGTTGACGATCTGCGGAACGACCGATTCGTCGTAGCCGAGGATACCTGGAAAAAGCCGCTCGCCGTTTCGCAGCTTCGCGATCAAATTCGCGCGCATCTCGTCCTTGACGGAGCGCGACGCATACCCGCTTGTTCGTAATGCACCCAGTGTCTGTATTGCTGACATAGGTTCATTTTACTCGCCTGATTATCGAATACCAGCGGCGATCATATATTCGGTCGAATACGGCGACGATATTTTCGTTGCGGCGACAAGGTGTTTGTTAGGAGGCCGCGAAGGTCAATGAAGCCTTCATCCGCACACAGTCGCGTCCAACTCCGCTCTCGCCGTATCCTGTTGGCGCTTTTCCAGCATTTCTAAATGCTGTCGCTGAAACTCAGCCATTTGCATATCGAACTCGGCGAATTCCTTATCTCGTTCAATTCTTTCGCGTTCCATGCTCGTTAGGAATTTTGTTCCCTTGATTTTTGAGTTCTTGAGCGATTCAAGCCAGCCGTGAAGTTGCTTGGAGATACCTGTCGTCCGGCCTATCAAATTTGAAATTTCAAATTTGAAATTTGAAAAGCGGGGAGAGAACTCACACAGTCGTAGCATTGACCGGCACTCACCGGCCGAGCCCTTCGAGATGTACAGGAACTGAATGAGTTCAGTGTTAGAGCCCCGCTCAAAACCCTCGGCGATGTTGTTGGATATCGACACAGTCGCCCGCTCCAATTGGTTCTTCGTATCTCCGAATCCGCGGAAGTCAGCCTTGTTGGTAAATTCAAAAACCTTCAATGCAAATTCAATCGCTGCCTTCCACACGGGAAGCTCTTCAAATTGGGAGTATTTCATCGTTTCTCGGCTCCTATATTTCAAATTTCAAATTTCAAATTCGAAATAGTATCTGAGGTGCTCGGGCTGAGTCCTTAATTTTCCTAAAATCTTAAAAACAACAAAACACGAATCGGCACGCAACAAAAGAAAGCCCGGAGAAAACTCCGGGCAATCCAAAATCCAAAATCTAAAATCCAAAATCAAAACACGTATTTATTCGCCTCGATCAGCGTGTCCGCGATCTTCTGCCTTGCCGCGATCGTATTGATCGGCGAATTGTTCTTTGTGAAACGTTTCAGCGCGACGAGTAGCGTGCGACCCTCATCACCCTCGGACATCGCCGCGATCGTGTTCCGGGCTTTCATTTCGACACGTTGGATCGCGTCGTTGCAATAGACCGCAGCCATGTCGATGTATCGTGCCGCGGCATCCTCGCCCTTCGATTCCGCCAGTTTCTTGGCACGCAGCACCGCCGTCTCCATCTGGTATGCGTCCATGATGATGTCGGCGCAATTGAGCAGAACCTCTTGCTGATCGGCCAACTTCATCATGTATTTCTGCGCAGCGGTACCAAGGACCATCAACGCGATCTTCTTCGCGTTTTGCGCGAGACGCGTCTCAAGGGCGAGCACTCCGGTGTCGTCATCGAAGGACATCTGCGGATTGAGGATCTCGTCCTGTAGAGCCTTCGCCGCCGGTATTATCCCGAGCTTCCCTTTCATCGCCCGCTTCATTAATTGACCGGGAATAAGCAGACGATTGATCTCGTTCGTGCCTTCGAATATGCGATTGATACGCGAATCGCGATACGCCTTTTCGGCCGGATAATCGCCCGTGTAACCGTATCCGCCGTAGATCTGGACCATCTCGTCGACGACGTAATCGAGCGCCTCCGAACACGCGACCTTGTTGATCGACGATTCGACCGCGTACTCCTCGATCGACTGCAGTTTCTTCGCATTGTCAGCACCGTCGCCGATCAGCGCGTCGATCATCCCGACCGTACGGTACGTGATCGCCTCGGCGACCCATGTGCGGATCGCCATCTCGGCGAGCTTATGCTTTATAGCACCGAACGACGAGATAGGTTTCCCAAATTGCTGCCGCTCATTCGCATATTTGATCGATTCGTGGAGCGCGAGCTTGGCTCCGCCCGTGACGCTCGCACCGAGCTTGAAACGGCCCACATTCAGAATATTGAACGCGATCTTCGCACCGTCGCCGACATTGCCGATCAGATTCGTCACGGGTATTTTCGCATCCGACAAAATGAGCGGCGTTGTCGAGGATGACTTGATCCCCATCTTGTGTTCCTCGTTGCCGGGACGACAGTGTTCGCTGCGCTCGACGACAAAAGCCGAGAACTTATCTTTCTCGCCGTCGACCTTTGCGAAAACGATATAGACATCCGCAAAGCTGCCGTTCGAGATGAACATTTTCTCGCCGTTCAGCACGTAATGCTTGCCGTCTTCGGTCAGACGCGCCGCCGTCTTGGCACCGAGAGCGTCCGAGCCCGAACCGCTTTCGGTCAGACAGTACGCAGTGACCACCTCGCCGGAGACGATCTTTGGGATCCAATTATTCTTGAGTTCGTCGGAACCAAAATACAGGATCGGCAGCAGGCCGATGGATGTCTGCGCTCCGAACGTCGTGCCAAATCCTCCGGCACGGCCGATGTATTCGGCAATCACGACACCGGTTGTCTGATCGAGCCCGAGGCCACCATACTCTTCGGGAATGGTCGCACCAAGCAAGCCGAGGTCGCCGCCTTTCTTGACAAGATCACGAGCGATCTCCCACGCGTGCTGTTCCATCGCCGCGAGGTTCGGCCACACTTCGTTGTCGACAAACTCACGTGTCGTCTCGCCGATCATCCGCTGCTCGTCTGTAAAATCCTCGGGCGTGAATATCTCCGAGGTATCGGCAATCAAAAACTCGCCGCCTTTCATGTATTCTTTTTCCATTTGTGTGTCCATTTTTGCTCCTCAAACTTTCTACAGGGATGGAAGGGATAAAGGGGATTTACCTCTGGAATTATCCCTTTCATCTCCTTCATCCCTGTTAATTGATTCTCTCGAAGATCCCCGCCGCGCCCATGCCGCCGCCGACGCACATCGTCACCATTCCGTAACGTGCGTTGCGCCGTTTCATTTCCTGCAGGATAGTCGCAGTAAGCTTCGCACCCGTGCATCCGAGCGGGTGTCCGAGCGCCACCGCACCGCCGTTGACGTTCACCTTCGTTGGATCCATCTCGAGCAGCTTCATGACCGACAAGCCTTGCGCCGCGAAGGCTTCGTTCAATTCAATAACGTCGATCTGATCGAGCGTCAGCCCGGCGAGTTTCAATGCTTTCGGGATCGCATAGACCGGCCCGACGCCCATTTCTTCGGGCAGGCAACCGGCGGTTGCGAACGAAACGAATCTTGCGAGCGGTGTCAGACCGAGCTCTTTAGCCTTGTCCGCAGACATGACCACAGCCGCTGCTGCACCGTCGGACATCTGCGACGAGTTCCCAGCCGTGACCGTTCCGTTGGCGTGGAACACGGCACGGAGTTTCGCCAGGCTTTCGAGCGACGTATCAGGCCGCGGACCTTCGTCCTGTGCAAAGACGATCTCCTTCCGACGAACGCGGCCCTTCTCGTCAAGCTCATCCACAAAAACATTCACCGGGACGATCTCGTCTTTGAACTTACCCTCGGCGATCGCCGCGAGAGCTTTTTGATGCGACTGATAAGAAAATTCGTCCGCCTGCTCGCGCGTGATCTCGTATTTCTTCGCGAGATTCTCCGCCGTCAATCCCATGTTGAGGTAGTAGTCAGGATACGTGTCCGCCAATGCTGGATTTGGACGAAACACGTTGCCGCCCATCGGGATCATCGACATCGTCTCCAACCCGCCGGCGACGATGACATCCGCACCGCCCGTCGCAATGCGGTCGGCAGCGATGGCGATTGTCTGTAGTCCCGACGAGCAATAACGATTGACCGTCATCGCACTCGTTTCCACTGGCAAACCCGCCGCGATCATCGCCGTCCGCGCGACATTCATTCCCTGCTCGGCTTCGGGAAACGCACAGCCCATGATGACGTCTTCGACTTGGGATTTATCCAGGCCCGTCGCTCTTTCGACTGCCTCCTTTATCGCCGCCGCACCGAGATCATCCGGCCGCGTGTTCTTCAACGTGCCCTTCGGCGCCTTTCCGACAGCCGTACGCACGGCCGATACTATTACTGCTTCTTTCATAGCAAAATCCCCAATTTTTCCTGTTGCTCTAAGCTCGGCTCGTCAAGAAACCGATGAGCGATAAAGCCGCCCAATCTTGTTTCGCCTCCATCAAATCGCTGCTGATATTTCTTCGGCAAAGGGGTGTTTTTCTTACTAAAAACTATTTCCCCTTTCTCGAGTTCGCCAATAAATCTATCTATGAATCCATCAAACGAATGTGCAAGAACCGACTTCTGCTCCTCTTCCCTACCGAAATTGATAACTTGCCCCACGTCCCCCTCGGATTCCGGGTCAAAATCCAAGCCTATGTAATTGCTATCCAAGAACGCCGCGAAAGGAATCCACTTTTTATTCGCATACGCTGCCTTCACCTTCCCAGGCATTAGCGAAATTTGATATTGATCGAACAGCTCTTTCATCCGCTCGTTCCCATACTCCTCAATCTTTGCAGTCCAAATTCGCCATTGTTCCAAGATTTTCGCCAACGGGAGTAGCGATGCCCCGTAAAACATTCCTATATAATCGTCGGCCTTTTGCCCGTCGTGAATCATGTAAAATTCCTTAAAGCTATCAGGCAACCCGATATCCATCTCGCTCTCGACCTTTTCAAAAGCGTCGGGGTCACAACCGGGATTCAGATCGGGAATTATTTCCGGCCATTTGGCAGAGAACCAGGACTCAAGATATTTCCACTCGTTTCTCATATCTAGGAACCCTGCTGCGGCGTCTCCCAGTCGTGATTTCTATCGTGGTTTTCCCCTGGTATAGTCGAAGAGTTTTCAGAATCCCGTTCTGCATTACCCATCAATTCCGACTGCGAGGATCGCATGGCTAACTCGCATAATTCACCCATCAATCGCAGCCGTTGGGTCACTGCTTCCGGAGACATATCCACCTTTGTCATATACAAAAACGCCCCTACTTCGGAGTCGAAAGCTGCTTATAAACCTTCCCGTACCGCATCACAAAAACTACGTCCTTCACGGTCTCAATCTTCTCGAGCGGATTGTCGCGGACAGCCACGATATCGGCACGAAAGCCCGGCTTTATCCAGCCGTGGGTCTGTTCGACGCCGAGCAGTTTCGCCGGATTCGTTGTCAGCGCCTGAAGGATCGCAAGAGCCGGCATGCCGGTCATCTTCCAGTCATCCACCGTGTCGATCGAGAGTTTACCGCGCGGCAGGTCTTTTGTATTAAAGATCACATCTGGTCCCCAAACGAGTGTCACGCCGGCCTTGTACATACGTCGAACCGGATCGATAAACATCTTCTCGTTCGCATCTTTGTTGCTGCCCGGCTGTCCGCTCAGGACCGCGTCGGTCTCGGTGAACGGAATCGGCGCCACGACTACGTTGTTTCGTTTCGCAATGGCGATCGCCTCGTCCGTGATCGCCACCCCGTGCTCGATCGAATCCACACCAGCCTTCGCCGCGTTCAGTGCGCCGGCGGCCGTCCATGCATGTGCGGCCAGCTTTACACCCGCGGCATGTGCTTCCTCAATCGCGAACTTAATATCTTCAACCGAATAGATGTAGCGCTGATCGTCAACAACAAGCTTGATGACCGTGGCGCCGTAATGCAGGTTTTGGCGGATCGCTTTCTTGATCTCGTCGCGCGTATCGGCAAAGAAATATTCCGGCTCGGCGAGGTTCTGCTTATCCGGCTGGAGGTGAAACTGGCCACCGTACGGAGCGATGATGCGGCCAGCGGTAATGAATGTCGGCCCGTCGATCGTCCCTTCGTCTATCGCCTTCCGAACCTCGACGCACGCATAGTTCCCTTCATTGCCGATATCGCGGACGGTCGTGAATCCGTGCTCCAGCATCGAGCGGGCGTTAACCGCTCCCTGTATCGCTCGTTTGGCCGTCGAATCAAGCAGCGTGGTGATGTAGTAGCTGTTCGCGTCACGTTTGTGCTGCGTGTTCATGCAGAGGTGCGCGTGCGCGTCCATCATCCCGGGCATCACCGTGAACTTCGAGAGATCGACAACCGTCGCACCCGACGGTATCGCCACATTTGCGCCGACGGCCTTGATGTCGCGGCCTTCGACCAGAATGATCTGGTTCGTCTCGACCTTTCCGGTTGCGGGATCGACGAGCCTGCCAGCGCGGATGGCGGTAGTTTGCGCGAATGCGGACAAACACGTCAGTCCGATGATCGCTGCTAGTAATAAAAGATTCTTGGTTATCATCGTAAGTTCACTTCCGTCGTTTCTCCTGTCTTCGCCCTTGCGACTGCGGATTCGATTTCTTTGCGACTTTGCGGCTTTGCGGGAATACATTCGTTACGAACAAGGGCACTCAATTTTTGAAGAATGCTCCCGCAAAGCCGCAAAGGCAGAAACCCGACCGGTAGGGAGGGTGCTCCCAAAGAGTTTCCCGCAAAGCCGCAAAGGCAGAAACCCGACCGGTAGGGAGGGTGCTTCCAAAGAGTTTCCCGCAATGTCGCAAAGTCGCAAAGAAATCAAATCGTCCATTCCGGCATCAAAGACACTCCCTATATCTAAAACAACTCACCAGATGATCATTCACCATGCCCGTCGCCTGCATGTGTGCATACATGATGGTCGAACCTATAAATTTGAACCCGCGCTGTTTCAACTCTTTACTGATCATGTCCGAGACCGGAGATGTCGCCGGGATCTGCGATGTGTCTTTGAATTTGTTCACGATCGGTTTTCCATCGACGAACGACCAAATGTATTTGTCGAACGATCCAAATTCTTTCTGAACTTTCAAAAACTCTTTTGCGTTTGTGACGGCTGACGCAATCTTCAGACGGTTACGGATGATGCCTTCGTCTTGCAATAGTTTCTCGATCTTCTGATCCGTGTAACGGGCTACCTTGTTCACATCGAAGCCGTCGAACGCCTCGCGATAGTTCTCGCGTTTGCGAAGGATCGTGTCCCAGCTCAATCCAGCCTGAGCTCCTTCGAGAATAAGAAACTCAAATAACCGCTGATCGTCATGCAGCGGCGCGCCCCACTCTTCATCGTGGTAGCGGATCGCAAGTTCGTTCTTTGGCCAGATACAACGCTTCATTTTACAAAGTGAAAAAGCTAAAAAGTTAAAAGGTGAAAACGTGAAAAGGTGAAAAAGCCCGTATCCACACTTCACTTTTCCACTTTTCTGCTTTTAAACTTTTGCACCTTTTCACTTTTTCACCTTCACCTTTTCACCTTTTCACCTTTTAACTTTTTTAATGTACAGCGTCTTCTCGATCTGCGCGTGAACAACGCCGTTCTTATCTTTCAACTCAAGATCGTAGATCCGATCGACCGATCTTTCCGTTTCGGCCAATCGCCTTATCTCATCTATCTCCTCACCCTCCAACTTGAAATCCACGAACAACGTGTCTTTTCCCGGCTTCTTGAAACGGATCTTCGACGCCTTGTCCCAAACAATGTATTCACGTCCGAGGATTCTGATCAGCATCAGCATGAAGATCGGGTCGATCGCCCCGTACATGCTGCCACCGTAGATCGTGCCAAGGTAATTCCGGGTCCGCCACGACAGAGGGATCTTCACCCGGACCTCTCGAAAATCGTCGGCGATGTAAACGACCCGTCCGCCTGTTCCGCGATACGCCGGAAACAGATTGAACTTCCATCGCGCCATGCGGCTTTCAAAACTCTCAGGCATCGGTTAGTAAATCGTGAATGGTAAATCGTAAATAGTGTTCTTATCTGGTCGATTGACGATTCACTATTTACGATTTACTAGCTATGACACGCTTTGCCTGTCGCACGTGGCGTCTCGTGTGCTCGACGAGGACCGTAAATGCATCATCGAGCTTGTATGTGAACACGGCCAAAAACGGGGACGTTACGATCGTCTTTTGACGATCCACGCCGGCACACGATTCGACCTTCTCGTTTACCTCATCGATGTGCGATGCGAACCGGCCAACGATATCCGGGCTTATTTCACTCGGCGGCACGATCCTTTTCGACGGAGCCTTCGCCTTCTTCGAATCCTCCGAGACAGCCTTGATCAGAAACCTCCCGAAGAAGCCGGAGAGAGGCGAATAGCTCTCGAGAAAGGAGTTCTTGCGTGTGCCACTCGAGAGCTTCTCAAACTCGGGATAAAACTCTTCGTTCGCTTTGATAATGTGCTCAAGGCACTGCCCGACGCTCCAGCTTTTCTCGCCCGGTTTCCAATTGAGTTGTTCGGGCGTCAGGTTACCGAAAGTCGCACGCGCATCGTCGGCGACCTTTCGAAGGTCAGATGTTACCTGCGTTATTCGTTCGTCCATATTCTTCCTGTGGAAGTGATGGGTGATGAGTGATAAGTGATTGGAGGGCTGACAGCCGTTGGCTCCTCACTTATCACTTATCACTTATCACTTATCACTTATCACTTATCACTTATCACTTATCACTTATCACTAGTTCCTCAGCGGCTTTCCCGTCTTTAACATCGCCGCGATCCGGTCCTGCGTCTTTCGCTCGCCGCACAGCGAAACAAACGCCTCGCGTTCGAGATCGATCAGATACTGCTCGGAAACATACGTCTGATGATTGAGGCTGCCCCCGCTCATCACGTGTGCGAGTTTTTTCCCGATCAGCGCGTCGTGATCGGAAATAAATCCTCCCTGCTTCATCATGTGGAGAGCAAGCTTCATCGCCGCCTCGGCCGATTCGCCGAGGGCGAGAATGTCGGTCCGCTCGACCGGCTGAACGTAACCCGAGGCGTCGAGATTCAGGACTTCCTGTTTCGCATCCGCGATCAGGCGATCACCGTTCATCGAGATCGAGTCGACATCGCGAAGGAATCCCCACGCTTTCGCTTCCTGTGCCGACGTTGCAACTTTGCCCATGCCGAGCAGCTCAAAAGTTTTCTTCAAGAACGCAAGCGGATCGGCATCCGGCACTTTCGCCGCGGCGTCCATCGCACGCATCGTCATTTCCTTTGTACCACAGCCCGCCGGGATCAATCCGACACCAACCTCGACCTGACCCATATACGTTTCCGCTGCCGCACGTACACGGTTGCCGTGCATCGAGATCTCACATCCGCCGCCGAGTGTCAGACCATACGGCGCCGTGACAACCGGTTTCGCCGAATAGCGCAGCCGCATGATCGCCTTCTGCAAAGTTGCGACCATCATGTTGATGTCGTCCCACTCTTCTTCCTGCGCCGCAAGCAAAAGCATCATGATGTTCGCACCAGCAGAAAAGTTACCGCCCTGATTTCCCACAACAAGGCCCTTGAAATTCTTCTCGACTTCGTCGATCGCAAAGTTCATCATCTGGACCGTGTCACCGCCGATCGAGTTCATCTTCGAATGAAATTCGAGACAAGCGACACCGTCTCCGAGATCGAGGAGCGACGCTCCCGGGTTCGACTTGATGACACCCGTCCGGTCTTTCAAAGACTTGAGAACAATGACACCGGGCTGCTGATAGACTGGTTTATATCCGCCGGCGACGAGATCGTAATAAGAACGCTCGCCCTTCTCCGTTTTATAAAAAGTCTCGGCTCCGGACGCGAGCATCTTCTCGACATTCGCGGGCACTGGCTGACCTTCTTTCTTCATCCGCTCGACCGATTCGCGAACACCGATCGCGTCCCACGCTTCGAACACACCGATCTCCCAACCGAAGCCCCACTTGAGCGCGTTGTCGACCTCAACTATCGTGTCCGCGATCTCGGGGATGCGGTTGGCTGCGTACCTCGAGATCCGCGATGACGTCTTCCAGAGAAATTCGCCGACACGATCTTCACCCCATACGAGAGTCTTAACGCGCGTCGGCAGATCTTCGATCCCCTTTGCCGCATCGAGCGACGGGAATTTTGTCTTCTCTTGCGGTTTGTATTCGAATGTATCGAGATCGAGTTCGAGGATCACTCGTTTACCTTCGGCGTCCGTCGACTTTTTGTAAAATCCGCCCTTCGTCTTATCGCCGAGAAGTTTCTTTTCGAGCATCGTCTCAATGACGTCCGGGATCTGAAAGGCCTCGCGGTCTTCGTCGTCGGGAATCGCGGGATAGAGATTTCGATTAACGTGTACCAAAATATCCAGCCCGACAAGATCCGACGTTCTGAACGTTGCGGACGACGCGTGGCCGATCGCCTTTCCGGTTATCTGATCGATCTCGGTCGGTGTAAATCCCATCGAGATCATCTCGTGCACCGTCGCCATCATGCCGAACGTGCCAACACGATTCGCGATAAAGTTCGGCCGGTCCTTCGCCGGGACGACTCCCTTACCCAAACGCTGGTTCAAAAAGCCCGACATCTTGCATGCAAGCTCGCCGTTGGTCCACTCGGTCGGGATCAGCTCGACGAGCTTCATATATCGCGGCGGATTGAAAAAGTGGACTCCGACAAAATGTGATTTGAAATCGTCGGAAAAGGGTTCCGCGATGGATCTGATCGGAATGCCGCTCGTATTCGTCGCGATAACCGCTCCGGGCTTGCGGTTTTTTTCGACTTCAGCGAAAACCTTGTGCTTGATCTCGAGATTCTCGACGACGGCCTCGATCACGAGATCGCAGTCCTTGAGCTTCGCCATGTCGTCCGTGAAATTCCCAAGCGATATAAGCTTTGCGTTGTCGGCGAGCATAAAGGGAGCCGGTTTAAGCTTTTTCGCCGCGTCAAACAGCGAGGCGACCATCCGGTTCTTAACCTTTGGCGAATCAAGCCTAAGGCCCTTTACTTCCTCTTCAGGAGTTAGTTCGCGCGGAGCGATATCGAGAAGCAGAGTCGGAATTCCCGCATTCGCCAGGTGGGCGGCGATCCCCGCACCCATTGTACCCGCCCCGAGAACCGCGGCTTTTGTAATGTTCATATGATCAAGTGGCCTTTTTACTAGTGTATTTGAGCGGAATTATAACTGAATGAGCGTTCATTCAGCAAGCTCGCACACGGCTTTTTTATGTGGATATGAACTTGAAGGAAGTTGGGGAAGGCGTCGCGGTGAGCGTAGGCGAGAGGTCAGAGCCGCGACCCGGCGCGGCTCTTGAGTCATGAATTGGACCTAAAATACGAGGCCGAAACCGAAGCGAATGTTGTCCTGCCGAAAGCCATCGCTCCAAACAGGATTATAATCGGCCTGGATGAGCCGGATCTGAATGCGGTTGTTTAGCCTCACGTCGACACCACCACCAAACGCACCGGCGAAGCCGGTCTCCGATCCACTTTCGAAACCCGTGCAGTCGACGCCGGCCGAACAACCGAGCTCTCTGACTTTGGTTCGAGCTTGTGCGGCGCCGATCAGTGCGTGGGCAAACGGCTTCAGACGACCGCTCTTAGAATTATCCTTGAGCTGTATGCCGCCAAGGAAATTATAGAGCGCGTTCTTGGTCTGAAATGAAAGGTTACCCGTTCCGCCTCCGGGGGTCGGAACGTAAAAAATGAAGCTCCGGTTGTTGTAACCTCCCGAGACGTCGGCCTTCAGTCCGATGTAACGACTGACGTTGTAAACGCCGGAAACATCGAAGCCGTGAAAGCTTTCGCGCTTGCCTATGTCGGATCCGAAATCGTTACTAATGTCTCCAAGTCCCGTATCGACCTGCTGGTTCGAGTAACCGACAAAAAACTCACCTTTCTTGTAGCCATCATCGGCATCCTGGGCGATCCCGACGGCTACGAAATACATTACGAGGGAAATTGCTGTAACTATTTTATTCATTGCTTTTTGAACTACTCCTTTATGAAATGGCTTCTAGGCAATGAAAGGCTAGCAGCGGCGAGAGCACAAAAGCCGACGGTTGTTATAGTTTGCGCTCTATCACAGCCGAAGGTTAGGACTGCACCTCGACTGCCGGCGACCCTTCTGGATAATTTCGGGTGAATTTCAGACGGCTTTAGATTAATTAACGAAAACACGTAGATTCAGTTTCCAAACATGTCGGATACTCCTATCGCTCCGCAAAGCATCTGTTTCTTCCGTTGAGAAAGGGCGTGCGTCCCACATCTCCTGCTTTGCTCGTTTTCACCTACACCAATTGAGAGGAACATATGAAAAAGCTCTACACTTTTATTTTCGTTTTGTTGTTATTTGCACCCGCCGCTCTCGGACAGACGGCAAGTTCACAAACTGATGCGAGATCCGCCGCTCCAAAACGCGGTCCCGTCTTTCGAGCCAACAAGGTCCAGATATCCGCTGCGCAAAAGATGCTCAAATCGAAAGGATTGTTATCCGGCGATGCAACGGGAAAACTCGATCCGGCGACACGCGAAGCTCTAAAGGGTTTTCAGAAAGACAACGGACTCCGCCAGACTGGAACCCTCAATCGTGCCACTCTTGAAAAAATGGGGATCGCTCTTACGGAACAGCAGAAAGCGATACCCGTCTCGGCAAATTCGTTCGCATCTTCAAAAACCGGTGCGAGCGGGACGCCAAGGCGGGCGGTATTTCGCGCAACAAAAGAGCAGATCATCGAGGCTCAGCGGGTAATGAAGCGCGGTGGCATGTATTCGGGTGACGAGACTGGAAAGCTCGATGACACGACCCGCGAAGGTCTAAGGAAATTTCAGGAAGCGAAAGGACTGAAAGCGACTGGAACACTGAATCAGACGACCCTCGAAAAGATGGGAATCGCGCTGACCGACAAGCAAAAGAGCACCGACGATTCTCGGTAACGATCGCTATCAGCGATCTTCTGGCGCGGCCGGACTGGCAACGTACGGCCGCGCTGTTGCGAGTCGATCGCTGCTATAATCCGTAGCATGAAATGGATGCTTTTGTGCACGGCGTTTCTCCTTCTTTCGGTCCCTGTATTTGGACAGTCGGCGAAAGAAATCGCCAAGATAAAGATGGACATCGTTTCGGTGATGGATGCCCAGGTGGCGGCGTGGAATCGAAGTGATGTCGACGGGTTCATGGTCGGCTATTGGAACTCAAAGGAGCTGGTCTTTGTTTCGGGCGATAACGTGACGCGCGGCTGGCAGCCGACACTCGAGCGGTACAAGAAAAATTACGATTCGCGCGAGAAGATGGGTGAGCTGAAATTCACCGATCTGGAGATTGATGTAATTTCAAAAAATGCGGCAGTGGTTCTCGGGAGTTGGTCAATCACCCGGGCGAGCGATAATCCGAAAGGCAAATTTACCTTGGTATTCAGAAAGCTCGGTGATGGCTGGCGGATCGTCCACGATCACACCTCCTAGTTGGTCCGTCGGAATAAGACTTGCAACAAACCTCAATGACTGTTCAAAAATAGGACAAGTCTAGGAGATTTATGGCAGATAACCGACAGGATTCAATAAAAAAGATAAAGGAACTCACCGAAAGCATCGACTTCTGTATGCTTACGACCCTCGACAGCGGGCATCTTCGCAGCCGTCCGATGTCCACACAGGAATTCGAATTCGACGGCGACCTCTGGTTTTTCACGAGTGACAACACTCACAAAATCAGCGAGATCGAGAAGGATAATCGCGTGAACGTCGCTTACTCAAAACCAGACGACAATACGTACCTATCGATTTCGGGACGGGCGGAGATGATAAAAGATCGCGCGAAGATAGAGGAGCTTTGGAGTCCCGTCCTAAAGGCCTGGTTTCCAGACGGCATAGACGATCCACATCTTTGCTTACTAAAAATTCAAGTTGAGCAGGCCGAGTACTGGGACGCACCGTCAAGCAAGATCGTTCAACTATTCGGGATGGTCAAGGCTATGGCGACCGGACAGGAAGCTGATTACGGCGAGAATAAAAAAATTACGCTCTAGATCTACTGGCGCAAACCGAAGCTATTATTGGATAATGACGCATCAGTCATTATCCAATTTTCGTTTTCGGAGGATTTATGAGGAAGAGTTTGTTCGTAACCGCTTTCCTGCTTGTCGTTTCGGTTTTCGTTTCTGCGCAGCCTTACACAATTCAACAGTACCTAAATATAAAATCCGCTGGCTCGCCGGTGCTTTCGCCGGACGCTAAACGGATGGCGTATCTGACAAACGTATCCGGCACGACGCAGGTCTGGCGGATTGATCTTCCGACGGGAACGCCGAAGCAGATAACGAATTACGATGACAACATCGGTTTTGTGCGGTGGCTGCCCGACGACTCGGGACTGATCTTTGGAAAGGCCCGGGGCGGCGATGAAAACACGCAGTTCTTTTGGATGAAAACCGACGGCACGGGCGTGCGAGAGCTGACAAGCGATCCGAAGGTTCGTCACAACTTTGCCGAAGGCTCGTCTGACGGGAAAACGATCTACTACACGTCAAACAAACGCGATCGAACTTTCTTCGACGTGTATTCAATGGACGTTGCGACCGGCAAGGAAAAGCTTCTCTACCAATACGACGGGAACATCAGCCTCGCGGCCGTTAGCGACAACGGTAAGAAACTAGTCCTCTCGAGAGACGGGATTGAAAAAAGCCTCGACAACGATCTATACCTCGTCGATGTAGAGAGCAAGAAAGAAGTTCATCTAACGCCTCACACCGACGCATCCGAGTTCGGCAACGTACATTTCTTAGCCGATGGGTTGCTCTACACGACGAACGACAAGCGCGACTTTGAAGGTCTCGCGCAAATGCGAAAAATAAATGCGGCCGGTGACGACTGGAGCGATGCAAATCGGGAGACGAAGATCGTCCATGAGGCCGGCTGGGATGTCTCGGGAGTTGAGATGCAGTCGTATGGAAGCATCATTGCGTACACCGTAAATCGCGAAGGCTTCTCAGAAATATGGCTCCGTAAAGTCGAGACCGGAGGCAAGCCTTTGATCGCGACTGTCGCGAAGACCGCCCAACGGATCGATACTCTTCCCGAACGCGGCATTGTCGGCGGAATGACGCTGTCAAAGGATCAGACCAAGCTCGCGTTCTCATTCAGCTCGTCCAAATACAATGGCGATGTCTGGCTCTACGATCTGAAAACTCGCGCTCTGACACAGGTTACGCACAGCGACCGGGCCGGCATTCCGCAAGAATCTTTCATCGCACCGGAGCTTATCAAGTTCAAAAGCTTCGACGGGCTTGATGTACGCGGGTGGTATTACAAACCGTTGCCAAATCCTCATGGCTACTTGGCGCAGGGCGGGGCTAACACCGTACGCGAGCAGATTCGAAAGGCGACAACGCTACCCGTCATCGTCAGCGTTCACGGCGGCCCGGAAAGCCAGGAACGGCCCGGATTTAACCCGCTTTACCAATATTATCTTTCGCGCGGCTACGCCGTTTTCGCGCCAAACGTCCGCGGCTCGACCGGCTACGGAAAGGTGTACACCCATCTCGATGATGTAAAGAACCGCGAGGACTCGGTAAAAGATCTGGCCTACGCGGCTGAGTGGCTGAAGACAAAAGGCGGGGCCGATCCGAACCGTATTGCAGTCACGGGCGGAAGCTACGGCGGATACATGACGCTCGCTGCGATAACTCTGTATCCGGAACTCTGGGCAGCCGCCGTCAACACTGTCGGGATCGTAAACTGGGAGACATTCCTCAAGAACACGTCCGGTTATCGCCGTCGGCAGCGCGAGGTGGAGTATGGGATGCTCGATCGCGACATCGATTTTCTGCGTGCGATCTCGCCTATCAAAAAGATCGACCGGATAAAAACGCCGCTGTTCGTGATCCACGGCAAAAACGATCCGCGCGTTCCTTATACCGAAGCAGAACAGGTCGTGAAAGCACTTAAGGAACGCAGGGCAGTTGTCGAATACAAACTCTTCGACGATGAGGGCCACGGCATCTCAAAACTAAAAAATCGGCTCGAGCTTTATCCGCTCGTCGCCGACTTTTTAGATAAGTATATGAAGTAGGATGCGAAGAATAATTGCCCGCGAAATACGCGAAAGGACGCGAAAAAGAAAAGAAACCGCCCGCGAATAGCGCGAATGTTCGCGAATGAAGAAATGGCCAACATGATTCGCGAAAATTAGCGTTATTCGCGGGCAGAGATTTCTTTCGCGTGTTTTCGCGTGTTTCGCGGGCAATCTTTCTTTTGCTCCTGGTATTTCGCGAGCGGTATATAACCCTGCCGTACCTCCGGCCCAATACGGAGGCAATTCACTAAAATTAGGACGGACTAACAGTCCGTCCTACCATTATTCGCATTCGATTCCCGGGCCGCGTCAAGTGCGACTTGAACAGCAAGCCCATCCTCGAATGTCGCGGCATTTTCAACCACGGTTTCGCCACGAAGTAGAGATTCAATTATCTTCGGTGCAAATTCGTTGAAGCCGCTCGAGAATCCGGTGTCTGGGACGCCCGGGATGGCATCTCCGAAGTCGACGCCAACTTCCTTCCACTCCGTATCGGGTTTTGCCTCAGCTATAAATAATTCTCCACGAGCCTCAACAGCAAGGGCGCCGTCGGTTCCGTAGAATTCGACGCGATGTTTATACTTCGGATATTCGGTCATCGAGATCGACACGATCCCCGTCGCATCGTCTGTCATGTTCGCATCGGCAAAACGCAAGATCATCAGCGATTCGTCATCACTTGTCACTTCGCGCAGCGGTCCGTCTGCGAGCGGACGATTCTTGATGTGGCTTTGCAGTTGGCAGAAAACGCTCGAAATATTGGTACCGAGGAACCAATGGAACGAATCGATAACATGTGAAGCGATCGCCCCCAGCGCACCGCCGCCCTGTTCCTTGTCCGACCACCAGTTCCAGGGTAGCGTCGGATCGCCGCGATGCGGAGCCTGGAAGTAACATTTCGCGTGGCGAACTTTTCCGATCGCTCCTTCGCGAAGCATTTCGTAGGCTCGTCTCCGACCGGGCTGGAATCTTAGCTCGTGATCTATTAGTGCAAGCACACCCGCTTTTTTTGCCACATCGGTCATTTCACGCGCCTCGTTTACGTTCATCGCCATCGGCTTTTCGCACAGAATGTGTTTCCCGTGTTCGATCGCGAACATCGTCATCTCGTGATGCGATCTCGGCGGCGTCGTGATGCAGACGAGGTCGATGTCATCTCTGGAAATTGTTTCTCGCCAATCGGCGGTGAAGTGATCGATGTTAAATTCTTCAGCGGTTGCCTTGGCGTTGGCGAGGCTTGCACTTGCAACGGACACGACCCGCGCGTCTTTGCACAACTGAAAAGCCGGGATCTGCACTTTCCGGGCAAAGCCGGTGCCTATGATCCCAATTCGAACAATTCCTTTCATATCTGCAAAGTTAATCGAAGGGCTTGAGAAAATAAAGTAGCGTCGTGACAGGCCCCGCACCGAAGGTGTTTAGTAATTTGGCCGGGGCCAACGGCCCTGGGACAGCGGACGTGCGAAATAAAGCCGCAACGCGGCGAAGTAGATTCGAAATTACTCCGCCGCGTTGCGGCTAACCAATGAATTTTTGAACTACCAGGGCCGCTGGCCCTGGCTAAATTACGTCCGCACCGTTGGTGCTCAGAAAAATAAAGCGTTCGAGAAATCGTCGGGCGCAATGAGAAAGCTCCGTAGGAGCGACATATTGTGCCGCTCCTACGGAGCTCAATAATTTTGTGGATTCCCATCTACCAACATCTCACTCCTAGCGGAGCGGCTGAATGTCGGCACCAGAGGTTCCAATCAGTCGATAACGCCCATTTGCAGGGCCGGGACGCCGGCCGTCTTCAAAAGCTTCTTGCCGTTTCGCAAAAAGTACTCGTATTTCTCTTGATCAGCAGGGCTCATCTCGGTGATCGCCGCCCCGACGAGATATTGCTCAGTCGACGCATGAATCCCAACACGTTCGTATCGTTTGCCGAGTACTCGCATCTCGATCTTCTTTCCAGCGAGCTCCATCTCGACGTGGAGGACACGATCTTGTCCGACCAGATATTTTTCCTTTATTCGGATAGAAGAGACGACGAATGCAATGCCGCTTTCGCTGAGGTCGACGGTCTCACCCGAGAGAAACAGATCCTCGCAGGAGGCGGTAACATTGAGCGGATTCTTTTCAGGAGCAAAGCAGACCTTGACCGGAAGCTCAAATTTTTTACGTACGGATGCTCGTCTTTCGATCCATGAAACGCTGAATCTGGAAACTAATTCTCTTAACATGGGCGGCTGACCTTTACCTTAGATTCGGAGAGTCCAACGGGTTCGGTGAGGCAAAGACGGAAGCTGGGTTCCGTATAAAATTAAACACGCAATTCGGGATCTGTTCCATCATTTTGTTTTCTTCGCCCTTTCGTCCCGGCTGGTTAGGTGCGGCTGGCTGTTTTCATCGAGTTTGACCGCGAATGAGAGCCTGCCGGTCTTCCCGTACACAGCAGGGACGGCCGAAGCCGAGTATTCCTTCCGGTCGCTCGAGACCCACACGGCGTAGTTGTAACCGGTCGACTCGCTGGTACGAATGTCAGTCGGTAAAAATTCTGCATTGATCAACGCCTCCATGTCGCCGTACAAGCCCTGGTTTAGTGCCGCAAACGCCATTTGAGCTTTCGCGACCCGGTCCAGCATCTCGCGTGCGTCGTCCTGATGCGTCTCGATCTTAAGGGCGGGAAAGTAGTTCTTGCCTTCCTGTTTGATCTTCTTTTCCGCCGATTCGTCGACCGTCAAAATGACCCAAACGTCGCCGTTTTTTCTCAGCCTGAGTTCCTGGATCTCTTCCTTGTCCAGATCCGCGTTCGGCAGCTTCGCCGTGACGGTCGCACTGTTCCCGGAAATGATCTCGCCGTTGATCTCGATCTCCCGCGGCACGTATTTGGCGATTGATTCAAAATCTACCTGGAATTCCTTTAGCTCGGCGTCCGTCAACCCCTCGACCGCCGGGCGAAGATTTGTCAGAAAGATCGCCTGACGAAAGCGTTTCTCACGAAGGTGTGTATAGAAGGCCCGAACCGTATCCGCGGGCGAGTTCGGTTTGATTTCGATCGTCGGGCCGCGAGGATTTGCCGGCGGTTCGGCGGTAACCGTTGCAGATTCGCCGCCAACTCCCGTATTCGACGCCGCGGCCGAGCACCCATTGCTGGATAAAAAGACGGAACCTAAGCAGATTAGAAGGCCGAGTTTGATAAACGCTGCTCGCATCAATATGAACTCCGAAGGTAGGAAACTGTTGTGAATGAAGTGTGTGATCGTTGAGTCTGACTCAACAAAGAAAGGACACGCCGGGTGAATTATAGCGTGTCCATCAAAAAAATGTAAGGAATTTCTGTCCGTTTCGGCCTTTGCGAGAACGATCCCTCAAGTACGACGAAGCGTCCGAATGCTTCCCTCATCTCTCCATGGCTTGCTTCGCGTTCTTTGCGTGAGAATCTCCCACGCAAAGAACGGAAAGCAGGCTAAGAAGAACCGCGGCTCGGCTTAAGACTTCGTTCGGATTACCTCCACGGTCCGGATCACAGATCGCCTTCCCGGACCTCCGTCTTGGCGGCCGGTCGAGTCACGTCGTTCCCGTTTCCGTTTCCGCCGAGTATCAAACCGCGTCCGACGAGATATAGCACGGCGGCAAGTATCAGGAACGGTACCATGCCGAGAAGATTCGATGTAAAGAACGGATTGACCTTTTCCGACCACTCCTCGAAACTTCTCACCGTCCCGCTCAGGAACTCGGCAGAGAACGCCACCAGAATTCCGGCAAGAGCTCCGCCCGCTATATATCCCGACGCGAGAAGGACGCCCGGACTCTTGTCCGTCTCGGCGATCTTCTCTTCCTCGGTCATGTCCTGATCGCGGAAACGACGGAACAGGACCTTATCCACGCCCCATCGAACCATGCCGCCGACAAAGATCGGAGCCGAGATCGCGATCGGCAAGTAAAGCCCGACCGCAAACGCGAGGGATGGAATCCCCGCCAGCTCGAGAGTGACCGAGATCATAATTCCGAGGATGACAAGTCCCCAGGGCAGTTCCTGGCTGAGAATGCCCTTAATGATATAGCTCATCAATGTGGCCTTCGGTGCCGAGTACTTAGTCACCTCGCTGCCGTCGGGCTTTTCAAGGATCGTACCGTTGACGCCCGGATCGACGAGATACTTGATCTCACCGCTCGGTGCGACGAGATATTTACCGGGCTGGATCCCACCCTGCGTTCGGGTGTTGTGCCAACCTCGATAGGTCGCGGGATCGGCGTCCGCCTGCGAACCCTTTAGGGTCTCAGGCCCGCCAACCTCGGTTCCCGCCGGCACTATCGCGCCGTTCGGAAAGTTTTCCTGCATCTTGTACACAACACGGCCCTCGGAGTTAACAAGAAACTTGCCAGCCGGCAACTCTTTGTTCTCGGGTTGCTTTTGGCCTTCCGGTACACGGTTCTCAAAAACCGTATAGTTGCCGGTGACGGGCGGCTGGAACTCTCCAGAATATGCGGGTAAGCCGGTCGTACTGATCTTTACCTCTTTGTCCTTGACTCGTGAGAATGTCGTCGGACCGGCATAGACTGTCCCGCTATCGTTGAGCGCGAGGAGGATCGGTCCCAGCACAATCGCCGAAGCGAGCGCACCGATTAGGATCGCGATCTGTTGTTTCTTCGGCGTACCGCCGACCCAGAATCCGGTCTTCAGATCCTGCGATGTCGTTCCACCGTTAGACGCCGCGATACAAACGATGCCGCCGATCGAAAGTGCGGTTACGAAATACGGGTCCGGCTGCGTCCATCCGACAAGCAGAAAGACAAGACACGTGAACAAAAGCGTCGCCACCGTCATACCCGATATAGGGTTCGAGGATGATCCGATCTCACCCGTCAGCCGGGACGATACGGTCACGAACAGGAATCCGAAAATGATGATCAGGATCGCACCGAGGACGTTCATCTTCAGGGCGGGTACGAAGGTGATCACAACGATTAGAGCCATGATGCCGGCGATGACGAACTTGATCGAGAGGTCCTGATCGGTCCGCGGAAGCGTTGAGCCTGCTTTCGCGTCGCTGCCGCGCCGCAGGTCGGCGAGACCGCCTTTCATCCCGTGCCAGATGACGGGCAGAGATCGGAACAAACTGATCACGCCGCCTGCCGCGACGGCACCGGCTCCGATGTAAAGAATGTAATCGGCCTGAACGCTGTTCTTGCCCTGGATGCCCATCTCCGAGATCGGCACCGTGCCGGGTGCGATCGCCTCGGTAAGTCCCGAACCGAAAAATTTGATGAGCGGGATAAGAACAAGGTATGCAAGCGCACCGCCGGCGAACATGATGCCCGCGATGCGCGGTCCGATGATATAGCCCACGCCGAGCAGTGCCGGGTTGTTCTCGTTTGAGATCGAACCGCCCTCGAACGGTCGTCCGAAAACTTTCGTCGGCGTTTCCTTCCACGCCTTCAGCACGAGCATCAGCGAGTTGAACATGAATCCCATGGCGAAGCCGATCGAAATGATCTTCCCGCCGCGGGTCGCCGAATCGCCCGCCTCTGCCGAATCGCCCGTGTGCGACGCCTCACGCGATTCCTGGGACGCACCGGCCATCAGCACCTGTGCGCACGCGGTGCCCTCGGGATATTTTAGAATTCCATGCTGGTCGTGGATCAGCGCTCGCCTGAGCGGGATCATCATTAGAATGCCAAGCAGCCCGCCGAGCACCGCAACAAGTGTTACACGCCAAATTTCGAGATCGAATCCGAGAATGAGGATCGCCGGCATCGTCACACCGACACCGAACGCGATCGACTCGCCGGCCGATCCGGTCGTCTGCACGATGTTGTGCTCGAGTATCGTCGCGTCGCGCGCTCCCATCTTCGAAAGGATGCGGAACAGTGTGATCGATATGACCGCGACCGGTATCGATGCCGAAACGGTAAGGCCGACCTTTAGCACAAGGTAAAGCGACGACGCACCGAAGATGATGCCAAGAAGCGCACCGACGATAACCGGTACGGGCGTTAGTTCGCGTAGCGTCGCTCGGTCCGGAATGTAAGGCTTAAAATTCTCGAGAAAAGGATTTTTCATCCAAAAAAGGCCTCCTGATTGTTTCTCGTGCTCTCACCGCATTCGGGCGGATTGCGGTGTATGTCTTTACGATGCAGTTCGTTCGGGGAAAGTTCTGCATTGCAATTTACATTGCATCGAGGGAAAAGGCAATCATACAGGCGGAAACACGACCGGTAGGAAGTGTGTTCCGTGGAACCTCGTACTTGTCGTTAGTCTCGGTCCCAATCCCCTGCATTTTAGACTCGGTGCGAGCGTTCGGAATCTCCGAAAAAGAACACACTCCCTACCGGTCGTGTTTCTGCCTTTTATCATCTAAACTAAGCCGAAACCTTCGGAGATTCTTCACCATGACTAATTTCAGATTCTTCTTTGCGTCTTTGCGCCTTTGCGGGATATTTCTTCTTCTTCTTGGCGCCGCAACCGTAGCTCAACTCCCCACGCCGAAAGATGTCATCGGATTCACACCGGGTGACGATCGCAAGCTCGCGAGCTGGGCGAGCATCGTTGATTATTTCAAGAAACTCGATGCGGCAAGCGATCGCGTGATGTTCGAGGAGATCGGGAAAACGACGATGGGTGCCCCGTTCGTCTATGCGACGATCTCAAGTCCGGAAAATCTCAAGAACCTCGAAAAGTACAAGCAGATCAACGCAAAGCTCGCCGATCCGCGCAAGATCACAGGCGGAAACCCGACCGGTAGGGAGGGTGCCTCACCACGCGACGCGCAGGCAAAGAAACTGATTGCCCAAGGCAAGACCATCGTTCTCATCACCCACGGCATTCACTCAACCGAAGTCGGCTCGACGCTATCGTCGATGCTCATTGCGCATCGGCTGGCGAGCAGCAACGAGCCTGAGATCAAAAAGATCCTCGACAACACGATCATCCTTCTCGTTCCTTCGCTCAACCCGGACGGCGTCGATATCGTCAAGAATTGGTACGACAAAACGCTTGGTACAAAATTCGAAGGCACTGAACCGCCTGAGCTTTATCACAAGTACGTCGGCCACGATAACAACCGCGACTGGTACGCGTTCACACAGGTCGAGACCCAGCTCACTGTCGATAAGATCCACAACGTATGGCATCCGCAGATCGTCCACGACATTCATCAGCAAGGCGCGAACGGCTCGCGGCTTTTTCTCCCGCCGTACATGCAGCCGGTCGAGCCGAACGTCCCAAAGCAGATCGTCGAAGGCTATACCGAGCTTGGCAACTACATGGCGAAGACGCTGCGCGATGCGGGGTATCAGGGGATCACGACGAACTCAAGTTACGACGCGTGGACACCCGCTCGCGCATATTCGCACTACCACGGCGGCGTGCGGATTTTGAGTGAGACAGCGTCAGCGAAATTAGCGACGCCGATCACGGTGAAATTTGAAGATCTGCGCGGCAGCCAGGGCTACGATGCGAAAAAAGAATCGCCGAACTTCGGTCCAGTGTGGAAAGGTGGTGAGTGGAAGCTCCGCAACATCACCGACTACATGACGACCGCTGCGTTCAGTTTGCTGAATCACGCCGCGGACAATCGTGAACGATGGCTGTCGAGATTTTATGAGATCGGGAAAGAAGCGGTGAGGCCGAGGAAAGCGGGAGAACTGTTTGGTTTTATATTGCCTTTTCCAAAGAATACGGCCGCAGACAATACCAACGAGACAATTGCACCCGAAGGATATTTTCGGCGAGAAGAAGTGATTGAAATCCTGGAACGAGCCGGGGTGGAAGCGCAAATTGTAAAGGATTTTCGATTCAAGGGAGCTGAGTATCCCGAAGGCTCCCGAGTAATAAGATTGGATCAACCCTATGGCGCCTTTGCTAAAGCTTTATTAGAACCGCAAACATATCCAAATTTACGCGATGCTGACGGGCATCCGATTTCGCCTTACGATGTTACTGCACATACGCTTCCGCTTTTGATGAATGTCCGCATTGATAAAATCCTGGAGCCGATTGTAGTCCACTCACCGAGTGGAGGGGGCGGTTTTGGTCGCGGGTGCGCAACGAGTGGACATGGCAATAGACCAGATATTCCTTTTGACGCTATCTATCGCTCCCAAGTCCCATCAATGGACGAAGGGTGGACGCGCTGGGTCGCAGAGAAACAATTCAAAGAAGACTGTCGCACCTATCTAGAAACGACTAATGATAAAGCCATTCGTGCGAACAAATTCGCTCGGAATATGGTGATCTTCCCCGACCAATCGCCCAACCAGATCCTCAATGGCTACGCGAAAGGCACGATGCCGGATGAGTACACGGGCGGTGTCGGAAAGGAAGGCGTCGAGAATCTGCGAAAGTTTGTCGAGAACGGCGGGACGCTCGTCTTCCTGAACCGCGCATCGAACTTCGCCATCGAGCAGTTTAATCTTCCCGTCCGCGACGTTGCGCAGGGTCTCAGCCGCAAAGATTTCTTCATCCCCGGCTCGATCCTCCGCACCGAGCTCGACACAACGCATCCGATCGCCAAAGGAATGCCGCAGCAGTCGATCGCGTGGTTTGAGAATGGACCGGTCTTCGAGGTAGGACAGGCTGTTAGCCTGTCCTCTTCGGCTACACCGAGTTCTGATCCAACCGAAGCGGGACAGACTAAAAGTCTGTCCTACAGGATCATCGCGACCTATCCGAAAGATCCGAAACAGATACTCCTCTCCGGCTGGGCGCTCGGGGCGGAGAAGATCGCGGGCAAGGCCGCACTCGTCGAATTCACGATCGGCAAAGGTAAGATCATCCTCTTCGGCTTCCGGCCGCAGTACCGCGGGCAGTCGCTGGCGACGTTCCCGTTGTTGTTCAATGCAATAAGTCAGTAAGAATTTTAGCCGCGGATTTGCGCGGATGACGCGGATAGGAATCAGGACCATTCTTTTCCGATCCGCGTCATCCGCGGAATAACGCGGCTAGAGTTCGTAGTCGATTTCAACCATCGACCGTTATCAGGATCGGGTCCGGAAGCTAACGGCATCAAACTCCCCTCCTGGATAGGAGGGGTGCCGAGGCTTTGCGAGGCGGGGTGGTGGATCAGAAGAATCAGATTCTTGTTTTTCCACCACCCCGTCAGCCGAAGCGGCGTCAAACTCCCCTCCTGGATAGGAGGGGTGCCGAGGCTTCGCGAGGCGGGGTGGTGGATCAGAAGAATCAGATTCTTGTTTTTCCACCACCCCGTCCGCCGAAGCGGCGTCCACCCCTCCTATCCAGGAGGGGAGCTCTGAATTCCGCATTCCGCATTTACACCGTTTCGTTGTATCCTGTCTGCACATTCACCAATTGACCCGGCGGAGTAAAGTCTATGGATCTCATCGCGAACCTGAACTTGCTTACTGTCTTCCTGATCATCGGAGCCGTAGGTTTTATATTCCTGCTGGCCTCGCTTGTGATCGGCGATATCTTTGAGGCCGTTGGGTTCGATTTCGATTTCGGCGGCGACGGCGGTCACGATTTTGGTTTGTTCGACACACGCGTGCTCAGCGTCTTCGTGACGGCGTTCGGTGGTTTTGGCGCGATCGGCGTACAGTCGGGTTTCGGCTCACTTGTCAGCTCGATGATCGGCTTGTTCGGAGGCGTCGTGTTCGGAGCTGTCGTTTCACTCTTCGGCCGTTTCCTTATCGGTCAACAGGCGTCGAGCAGCGTCTCGGACTCGGATCTGATCGGCCGTACCGTTCAGGTTACGGTGACGATCAAACCCGGCCAGATCGGGCAGATAACGGCGAAGATCGGAGACGAGCGTGTCGAAAAGATCGCTCGTGCAAAGTCCGGCGATGAGATCGCCGTCGGTTCGATCGTAACGGTCGAGTCGATCGCCGGCGATTCCGTGATCGTGTCGCCAGAGGGTTCGGCGTTGTACGACCGGTAGGCAGTGGCCTTGAGAGGAACGCGGATTTTGGCGAATATGGTCGACAGGTCAGCATTTTCTTTGAACGCGGATTTGGCGGATCCGGCGGATTTTACGGATCTGATACTTTTTTAGGTCGTTGCTGTCGATCTGGCTGCTTTCTGATCCGCCTAAAGTCGCCCCATCCGCCAGATCCGCGTTCAAGAAAAAGCGAGGCGAAGAAATCAACGCAATATAACATTCAATGAGGTAAAACAATGTTCGATCTTTCCACACTAGTCATTCCAATCGTCATCCTTGTCGTCGTCATCGCGGCGCTGGTCGCGTTGATGCTGATCGGCCGGAACTACATAAAGGTTTCGCCGAATCAGGCGGCGGTCATATCGGGCCGCAAGCGAAAGCTGGCCGATGGTTCGGTCGCCGGTTACCGACTTGTCCGCGGCGGTGCGACGCTCGTGTTTCCGTTTCTTGAAAAGGTCGAGTATCTCGATCTGAACGTGATCACTGTGCCGCTCGCCACACAGCGGGCCTACACCGTGGAGGGCGTGCCCGTTTCTGTAAAAGCGGTCGCGAACGTGAAGATAAAGGGTGATGATTCGAGTCTGCGGGCAGCATCGGAACGTTTCCTGGGTATGCCCCAGCAGGTTTTTCACCAGCTCGTATTTCAAACGCTGGAGGGCCATCTTCGCGCGATCCTCGGTACGCTGACCGTTGAAGAGATCAACAATGATCGTCAGAGTTTCGCCCAAAAACTTTTGACCGAAGCCGCCGGCGATCTCGAGAAAATGGGAATCGGACTCGACGCCCTGACCATCCAGGAGATCTCCGACGAAGAAGGTTATCTCGATGCTCTCGGCAAACGCCGCACGGCCGAAGTAAAACGCGATGCCGAGATCGGTCAGGCCGAGGCAAACCGCGATTCGAAGATCAAAGCATCGCTTGCCCTGCAGGAAGGCGAAAAGGTCCGACTCGCAACGGAGGCGCAGATCGCCCAATCGAACCGGGAAACTGAAATTCAAAAAGCGCAGGTCCAGGCCGAGATCGAGTCCGAACGCGCAAAGGCGAATCAAGCCGGCCCGCTTGCTGATGCAAAAGCGCAACAGCAGGTCACAATCGAAGAGGTTCGTGTCGAAAGGGTTCGAACGCAGGAACAGATCGGCGTCCAGGAGCAGGAAGTTCTGCGAAAGGAAAAGGAACTCGAAGCGACCGTCGTAAAACAGGCCGAGGCTGATCGACGTGCCGCCGTTCTTCGTGCGCAGGGTTTACAGGAAGCCGCGATACTCGAAGCCGAAGGTCGCAAGCAGGCGCAGATCGCAACGGCCGAGGCTGAAGCACAGAAACTTCAGCGTGAAGGTCAGGGCCGCGCCGCCGCGGTCGAAGCCGAAGGTAAGGCAGAGGCCGAGAAGATTCGCGCGATCGGTCTTGCCGAAGCCGAAAGGCTTCAGGCTAAAGGCCTTGCCGAAGCAAAGGCGATCGAAGCACAGGGTCTTGCCGAAGCCACCGCGATAAAAGAGAAAGCCGCAGCGTGGCGTGACTTCAACGACGCCGCTCGTTTGCAGACGATCCTCGAAAAGCTTCCCGCGATCATCGAATCGTCAGCTCCGGTATTTCAGGCGGTCGCCGAGCCGCTCGGCAAGATCGATAAGGTTGTAATGATCGATCAGGGCGGGAATGGAAACGGCGATGGCGGTGGAATTCACCGCTTTGCACAGACCACACCGACGCTGATCTTCTCGCTGCTCCAGCAATTGCAAGCTCTTGGACTGTCCTTCCCGGAGGTCATGGCCCAGTTAGGAATCAACCAGGACGGAAAACCGGCGGAAAAACCAGTTGCGCCGCCAAAGGCTCCGCCCAAACCGACGAACGAAGCCCAATAAGGCAGAAACACGAACGGTAGCGAGTGTGTGATTGGATTCCTGGAACACACTGGTTGCCGTTCGTGTTCCACCCACTCGCGTGCTAATCTCGATCTTCTTTTCATGATCGAAAATATCAAAGAAACTCGCCTTCGAAACGGCCTTGTAATACTTACGGACCAGATGCCCGGCGTTCGCTCGGTGACACTCGGCTTCTTTTTCCGCACTGGGTCGCGAAATGAACCACGCGATCTCAACGGCATCACGCACTTTATCGAACACGCCGTATTCAAGGGCACCAAACGCCGAAGTGCCCTCGACATTGCGGTTGAGCAGGACAGGCTTGGCGGTTCGCTCGAAGCGTTTACGACGCATGAGGAGATGGCCCTCGCGATAAAGGTGACCGACGATCAACTCGGGCCGGCGTTCGATCTTGTAACAGACATGCTCCGCGATCCGCAGTTCGATGAAAAGGAAATGCTAAGCGAGCAAAAGGTGATCATCGAGGAACTGAAGATGTCCGACGATGTTCCCGAGGACCGCTTGGGCGATCTTTTTAGCCGCGCATTTTATCTCGATCATCCGTTGGGAATGTCGATCGCCGGTACGCCGATAACGGTCCGGACATTCGACCACAACGTGGCACGCAAGTTTTATAAGCGGCTGTTCTTTCCCGGGAATATGATCGTAGTGGCGGCAGGCAACGTTGTTCACGACGATTTTGTGAAACTCGTCCGGCGAAGTTTCAAATTCAATGGCCGCCACGCACGTGCGCTGCGCAAAACACATCTGCCGCGTCCCGCCGCGCCGATACTGATCAAACATAATAAGACGCTCGAACAGTCTCATCTCATACTCGCGACGCCGATGGTCTCGGGCCGCGACGAGCGGCGATACGCGGCCGATCTTCTCGCGCAAATCGTTGGCGGTGGAACCTCGAGCCGCTTGTGGCAGAAGATCCGCGAAGAACGCGGACTGGCGTACAGCGTCGGGGCGAGCACGATCATGTTCAACGACTCGGGCATGTTCATCGTGTCGGCCGGCACGTCACCGACGCAGACGCTCGAAGTGCTCGATATCACGATCGCGGAGATGCGCGAGATCGTCGCAAGAGGCGTAACCGCGGAAGAGCTTGATCTCGCAAAGCAGCAGACGCGTGCCTCCGTGCTGTTGAGCCTCGAAGACTCGGCGTCCCGCGCCGCGTCGCTTGCTCAATCGGAGATTCTTCATGGCCGGCAGATCTCGGTCGAAGAGTCTCTGGAGAATGTCGACGCTGTCACGCTCGACGACGTGCATTCACTTGCTAAGGAATTCTTCCGCACCGAGAAGATCGGATTTGGCGCTCTTGGAAATTTGAATGGCTTAAAGGTCAATCGTAACCGCCTGGCAATTTAACTCTCCTCTAATATCGAGTTATGGCAAGAATGACTGCAATGCAGAAGGTCGGCATCGCGGTTCTCGTCCTAAGTCCGATCGTCGGCCTGGCGGGAACCGCGTGGAGTATCTATTCCAGTTTTGGTGCCTTGGAAGCGGCCGAGAACTCGGGTATCGGCCCTGTCGGCGACCAGATCGGTAACGCAATGTTGTTTACAGTGGGCGGGTTAGTCGGTTCGGCAATTGGGCTCTTATTGATCATTCTCGGGCGGACTAAGACCGACCGGGCTGAGCGTATTCAATAGGATCCCTTTCCCCCGCCTGCTCGAACCCGCGAAGCCGCAACGCGCACGAATCGCATGTTCCGCACGCTATCTCTTCACCCCGATAGCAAGACCACGTCAGCTCGAGTGGCGCGTTCAGTTCAATTCCTCTCTTCACGATCTCTGCTTTTGAAAGATGAATGATCGGCGTTCTGATCTCGATGTGCGTTTCGGGTTTTGTTCCGGCGTCGATAGTTTTCTGAAACGCCGCTAAAAATTCCGGACGGCAATCAGGGTAACCGCTCGAATCCTCGGCCACCGCGCCGATATAGATCGCGTCTGCACTGATCGTCTCCGCCCAACTGACGGCGATGGCAAGCATGTTCGCGTTGCGAAACGGAACGTAGCTGGTCGGGATGCGCTTCGATTCGAGATCTGCCTCGGTGACCTTTATCGATTCGTCCGTCAGTGAAGATCCGCCGATCTTCGCGAGATGCTCGATCGAGATGTCCAGCCGATTCTCGACGCCGTAGTGGTCCGCGATATCGTTGAACGCCTTTCGCTCGCGCACTTCGGTAAGCTGGCCGTACGAGATGTGCAGGAACGCCAGTTCGTCCGCTTCACCGCGGGCGATCGCCGCCGTGACACACGAATCCATCCCGCCTGAAAGAAGAACAATGGCTGACATCATAATATCCACTCGGCCGCACGAGTCAGAACCGCGAGCGGTAGCGACCGGGTTCCCCCCCAACGTATGCACGCCGCTGTCGGGCTGCCCGGTCGCTACCGCTCGCGGTTCTGACCTGTGTGACGATTAAACTCCTCTCGCGTCGGCTCCCCAAATATACTTGTGCGTCTGCAGATTCAACCGCACTTTCAGTCCGCTGCGTGAAACGGTTTCGGCCAGCTCAACTAAATTCTCAACTCCGTGGACGGGTGAGATCAGAATCTCTTTCGCTCGACTCACGAGATCATATTCGGCGATCTTTTGATGCGCGAATTTCCAGTCGTGCATGTCGGCGATGACGAACTTCACTTCGTCCTTGTCATTTCGCAGACGTTCGAGGTTCGGCCAGTGATTGCGCTCCGCTTCGCCCGACGCGGGACACTTCACGTCGAGAATTATCGACGCACGCGGATCAACCTGTTCGGTCGACACAAATCCGCCGGTCTCGATCAAAACTTCATAGCCCCGATCGCACAGCTCACTGATAAATGGAAACACATTTGTCTGTGCGAGAGGCTCGCCACCAGTGACCTCGACGAGCTTGCAGCCAAAGTCATCAAGCTTGTCGAAGATCGCGCCGAACGAGATTTTCTCACCGCCCGTGAATGTGTACTCGCTGTCGCACCAGACACACCGCATCGGGCATCCGGTCAGACGCACGAACGAGCATGGCCGGCCGGCATGCGAAGACTCGCCTTGTATGGAAAGAAATATTTCGGTGATGCGGAGGTCCATCGGATGATGAAAAAGATTATCACACAGGTCGGTACCGCGGTCGTTTGACGCGAGTGGTTCTGACGCGAGGTTTGGGGTAAACTCAACTAAACTTATGCGATCTCAATTAAAGCGTTTTATCGATCAGATGGATGAGAATTCCATCGCCATCATTCCGGCCGCTCACGAAGCGACACGGAGCTACGACACTGAGTACAAGTTCCGTCAGGACTCCGATTTCTGGTATCTCACCGGCTTTCCAGAGCCGGACGCGGTCGCCGTGATCGACCCCGCGTCGAAAACGCCGTACACGCTCTACGTGCGACCCCGCGATCCCGAGATGGAAACCTGGTTCGGCCGCCGTCAGGGGACCGAAGGAGCGGTGAAGAATTACGGCGCAGACAGGGCATTCTCGATCGAAAAGTTCGATGCCGATCTCGCGAAATTGCTTGACGGCCATGAGAAACTCTATCACCGCTTTGCCGTCGACCGAACTCTCGACCAGACGATCCTCGACTATCTGAACACGCAACGCGTGCGCCGTCTGAAGACCGCGTATCCGCCGCATACCATCATCGACCCGACCATCATTCTCGGTGAGATGCGTCTTCATAAGACGGAGGAAGAAGCCGAATATATGCAGCGTGCGGCGACGATCGCGGCCGAGGCTCATATCCTGGCGATGAAAAAGGTGAAACCGGGAATGAACGAGAACCAGGTCGAGTCGCTGATGGAAGCCTACATGCGGGACAAAGGCGCGAGCGGCGTTGCGTACAATTCCATCATAGGCGGCGGTGACAACGCGACGATCCTGCATTATGTCGAGAACAACATGCCGCTAAAGGACGGCGACCTGATCCTGATCGACGCAGGGGCGGAATATGAAGGATATGCATCCGACATCACGCGCACGTTTCCTGTGAACGGGAAATATTCCAAAGCTCAGCGTGAGGTGTACGACGTAGTACTCGATGTTCAGGAGCAGTGCATCGACTACACAAAGACAGGGAACACGGTCAAAGGAAGGCAGGAACTCTCGATCGAGCTCCTGACCGAGGGGATGAAAAAGCTTGGCCTGCTGAAGGGAAACACGAAAGACCTGATCAAGAAAAAGTCGTACATGAAATATTACATGCACGGCGTCGGACATTATCTCGGCCTCGACGTTCACGATGCGGGCAGATACTTCACCGATCAGGGTGCGAAGAATTCGAAGCCGTTCGCACCGGGAATGGTTCTGACCGTCGAGCCGGGTCTGTACATCCCGCCGGATGATAAATCGGCTCCGGCAAAATATCGCGGTATCGGTATCCGGATCGAAGACGACGTGCTGGTCACTGAAGATGGGAACCGAAACCTGTCATCTAAGGTGCCGAAGGATCCGGATGAGATCGAAGCATTGATGGCGAAGTCAAAGCGTTGATCGCTGAAAACTTCCGGGGAGCGTGGTTCTTTCTTCTAAACAAATAACGTTATGAATCTGGACTTCGTCTTCAAGAACCTGCCCGCGCTGTTCGCTGCCGCGCTTGTCGCGATTCTTTTTATCCAGTCTGCGCTCGATAAAGTTTTCGATTGGAAAGGAAATCTCGAATGGCTGACCGGGCATTTCTCGAAGACATTTCTCGCGCCGATGGTTCCGATGATGCTCGCGACGATAACCGTCATGGAGCTCACGGCCGGGTTGCTCGCCGCCGCAGGGATCGCATATTTTCTCGCAGCCACCTCGCTGACTATGATCTTTTGGGCGGCGGTCATCGGCTCCGCCTCGATCACCGCGCTTTTCTTCGGCCAGCGCGTAGCAAAGGACTACCCCGGAGCGGCAGTCCTTGTTCCCTACTTTATTCTGTTGTTGATCTTGATGCTTCTAACGAATCCGTACGTGAGATTCAACGCTTGAGCCGTACGGCTTCAAGAGTCGCGACATACCCGTTGCGGTTGATACGGATGTTCGAGCGTGGCTCAGGCGTGAGGTCGACAAATTTTATCGAATAACCCTCTGCGGTAACGGTCTGATTTGGTCCGTTCGTGTCGAGCGTTAGCTCATGCGACCGCCCATACTTCGTAACGCGAATCTTGATCTTGGCATTACCGGCCCAGACACAATTGGTATCCGTCGGACAACGTGAATCCTCAACGAGCTCGACAAAGCGAACCGAAAGCTTGCTCTTCGCAAAACGCTTTTCCTTGTTGATCTGAACGCGCATCGTTTCCCCGTGGACCCGTGCATTGGCGGGCACCGCCGTGAACGCGAGCATCAACATTAAACTTGCAATTAATCCCTTCATCGAACCCTCCTGTACGGCCGGTCGTTACCGATCCGGGTTATTGGAGTCGGATCTCATGACAATACGTTGTATCCAAAACCCTTCTCCAGAAATGGGGTAACCGTATTCCTTTCCGTGTAAGCTCCCCTCCTTGTTTAGGAGGGGTGCCGAGGCTTTGCGAGGCGGGGTGGTAGTTCAGACAAAATCTGATTCTTCTTTACTACCACCCCGTCAGCCGAAGCGGCTGCCACCCCTCCTAAACAAGGAGGGGAGCTTTTTCACGCCGCCGCTTTCGACGCCGTCAGCTTCTCAACGATCGCCGCTGCAAATTCGTTTGTCTTCGCGGTTCCGCCGAGATCTCTCGTAAGGAATTTTCCTTCGGCAAAAACATCCAGCATAGCTTTCTCGGTCCGATCCGCCGCATCCATTTCTCCGAGATGCCGAAGCATCAGGATCGCCGACATGAGTATCGCCGTCGGATTCGCGATCCCCTGTCCGGCAATGTCCGGAGCGGATCCATGCACCGCTTCGAAGACCGCGCCCTGCTCGCCGATGTTCGCTCCTGGGGCCATGCCCAGGCCACCTATCAAGCCCGCACATAGATCCGAAACAATGTCACCGTATAGATTTTCTAGTACAAGCACGTCGAATTGCTCGGGCCGCATGACAAGCTGCATGCAACAGTTGTCGATGATCTTATCGTCGGATTCGATATCCGGATAATCCTTCGCCACGTTGTAGAAACATTCAAGAAACAATCCGTCGGACAGCTTCATGATATTCGCCTTGTGCACGGCGGTGACCTTTTTGCGGCCGTTTGCCCGAGCATATTCGAAACTGTATTTCGCGATGCGTGTGGACGCTTTCTCAGTAATGATCTTCAGGCTCTCGACTACGCCCGGGATCACCGTATGCTCGATGCCCGAATACAAGCCTTCGGTGTTCTCGCGCACGATCACAAGATCAACATCAGAGTAGCGACTCGGCACGTTCGGCAGATTCTTTACCGGCCGAACATTCGCGTAAAGATCGAGCGCCTTCCGCAGGCCGACGTTAACGGATGTAAATCCTTTTCCGACCGGCGTCATCTGCGGGCCCTTCAGTGCGACCCTGTTTCTCCTGATCGATTCGATCGTAGCTTCGGGCAAGGTCGTGCCGTATTTTTCAAGCGCCTGCGCACCCATTATGTGGGTCTCCCACTCGAATTCGACGCCCGTCGCCTCGATAATATGCACTGTCGCGGCGATGATCTCCGGCCCGATACCGTCGCCCGGAATAAGTGTGACCGTGTGTTTCATATCTGAAAGGATAAAGGATAAAGGATAAAGGATAAAGGGCTCGACCAGCCGCTTCTTTTTCAGGCGTAACTTTATCCTTTATCCTTTATCCTTTATCCTTCTCTCGTATCCTAATGAACTCGGAAGTAATGATAATCGGCGGCGGCATCATAGGACTGAGCGTCGCCCGCGAGCTGCACAGAAAAGGTGTAAAGCGAATTACGATCGTCGATAGCGGGCGGATCGGCGGCGAAGCTTCGTGGGCAGCGGCCGGGATGCTCGCGCCGAATATTGAAACTGATACGACCGACGATTTTCATCGATTCGGGACCGAATCGCTCGAGCTTTACCCGAATTTTGCATCGGCGTTGCTCGAAGAAACCGGGGTCGATATCGAGCTTGATAAGACCGGTACGTTGTGTCTCTCGTTCGATGAACGCGAAGAAAGCTCGCTCGAGGAAACCTTTCGCAGACAACTTTCAAGAGGGGTGCGAGTCGAACGATTCTCCGGAGATCATATTCGCGCGATCGAACCTTCGATTTCGGCGGCGGCTGGCACGGGGCTCTACTATCCTAATGATTGGCAGGTTGATAATCGAAAACTCGTAGCCGCGCTCCGGAGATTCGCCGATTTGAATGGCATCCGGATCATCGAGAATGCGAACGCGACCGCGCTGCTGACATCGAATGGCGAAGTTTTCGGAGCACGAACTTCGGCGGGCGAGTTTTGCTCGGGCATGACCATCGTTGCAACCGGAGCATGGACGTCCCTCATCAAAATCGGGGACTCCGCCATACCGGTGCATGTAAAGCCGATTCGCGGTCAGATGATCAGTTTTGAAACCCAGCCGGGAATGCTCCGCCACGTTACGTACAGTACGCAGGGATATCTGGTCCCGCGCGCCGACGGGCGACTACTGGTCGGAGCCACCGTCGAAGATGTCGGATTTGAAAATGCCGTCACGCAGGAAGGCCTGGAATCGCTGGTCATGGCCGGATTAGAAATATTGCCTGGCCTGTCGCCGCTCCCGATAGCCGAGCATTGGAGCGGCCTGCGGCCTTTTGCTGCTGACGGACTTCCCGTTCTTGGCAGAATTCCGGGGTATGATCGTGCTTATCTCGCGACCGCCCACTTTCGAAATGGGATTCTTCTCGCGCCGAAGACAGCGGAGTTAATTGCGGATGGAGTAATAGATAATGCGAACTCCACATTTTTTGAGATCTATGGTGCCGATCGATTTGCTGAAAAGACGACCGCGACGGTCCCGCTCTGATATGCGACCTTTCATAGTCCTTATTGTTTTGACGATTTGCGCGTCGACCTTCGCGCAATCGCGTCGTATTAACCCTGCAGCCACGCCGCCCTTAACGCCGGTAGCCGCCGATCTCTCGGTCAAGCAAATGTTCGAGGAAGCAAACGCTTATAACAACACAAAGTTTGCCGAGTACGAACAAAAGAAAATTGCGTACAGCGAACGACTGCGGCTCGCAACCGAACGCGAGCAGCGACAGCTGGCCGCGAAATACGCGACGGCTGTTTCAACGCGCAGCAACCCGACGGGCGAAGACATCTACTACACCGGCCTGCTGCACTGGATCGCTGAAAACTACGATGGCACGACCGAGGCTCTGAAAAAATATCTCGATTCTTCCGACCCGGAACCGGGCCGCGTACAGAACGCTCGTTCGATCATCGTCTATGTTTCTGCGAAGCAGAAAAAGTTTGACGACGCGCTTAAATATCTTGCGGATTACGAGAACGGCGGCGCCACGAAGATGAGCGATCGGTGGCGCATGAACAGCGAGTTGGCGAAATCGTATATCGCCGCAAAGGATCTTCCGAAGGCGGTTGAGCATGCCAGCAAGAGCTACGAAGCGTCAAAGACCCTGATACAGGATCCGACGTCGAGGGTTAATCCTGCCGACGCGGTTCTCGATGCCGGAATGCTTGTGTTCGAAACCAACCGCGAGCTTGGAAAGATCAAAGACGCGGACGCGGCGCTCGAGGACATGAAGAGAATTGCGTCTACCATAAATTCGCCAACTTTCTTTTATTACGCCGCGGACAAGCTGATCACCCACCAGATCGAAACGGGGCGTAAGTCGATCGGCATGGAGACGTATCTCGCGTCGCTGATCGAAGCAGGCAAGGTTTTCGCGGGGCGCGGCCCGCAGAACGAAGCCTTGCAGCGGCTTAAAAGAAGAGAGAAACAGTACAAGCTGTTGACCGAACCCGCGCCTGAACTGGTTGGTTTCGATCAGTGGTTTCCGGGGAAGCCGAAGACCCTCGCTTCGCTAAAAGGAAAAGTAGTTCTTCTGGATTTTTGGGCGACGTGGTGCGGGCCGTGTTTCGACGCTTTCCCGGCCCTTGCCGAATGGCATCAGGATTTTACACGCGACGGGTTTGTTATTCTCGGCCTGACCCGTTATTACGGCCGCGCCGATGGAATGCCCGCCGATCATCCAAATGAGATCGCATTTCTGAAACGCTTCAAGGAACAACACGATCTGGCGTATGATTTTGCCGTCGCCGACGATCAGCGGACCCAAACTCTTTACGCCGCGACCGCGTTGCCGACGACCGTTCTGATAGACCGCAAAGGTATAATTAGGTATATCGACAGTGGAACCAACCCGACGCGGATCGAAGAACTCCGGGCGATGGTCATAAAGCTCCTGGCCGAAAAATAGACAATGGCAAAAGGCAGCCAGAAACCGGCGAAGACGAAAACACAGACTTTCTATGATCGCATCGCCGATGTACATAATCTCGCGCTCAAGGTAAACGGGTATCGGCAATCGGTGGCGAAATATTTGCGCTCTCTTGAACTAAGCATCGACGCCGAATCATACGTCCTCGACGCGGGCAGCGGGACCGGCATCGTCACACTCGGTTTTCAGGACGCGGGATTTCGGCCTAAGAAAACGATCGCATTTGACCTCTCGGCGAACTCGCTGAAGATCGCCCGCGAACAGTTTCAGAAAGAGAAAAAGATCGATGCGGCAAACATCGAATCCGTACAGGGTAATGTTCTCGAGCTGCCGTTCGCGGACGACACATTCGAACTTGTCCTGACGTGCGGCGTTCTCGAATACGTTTCGCTGGACGCCGGTCTAAAGGAGCTTAGCCGCGTGCTGAGACCTGGCGGCAAACTCGTCTTCATCCCGGTCAAACCGTCCTTCGTCGGCTCGGTTCTCGAGCTGCTTTACAACTTCAAGATCCATCCAATGTCAGAGGTCATAACGGTCTCACGACGCTATTTTGACATTGTCGGTAATCACGAGTTTCCGACGAGCGATCCTATCGGTTGGTCGAAGACGATCTTTCTATTGGAGAAGAGGTAGAGTTTTTGGTTCCTGGTTTCTGGTTTCTGGTTCCTGGTTTGATGTTCGACGGATTTACGAGAAACTAGAAACTTTGAACTAGAAACTTATGTCGACCCCTTTCATCATCGCCCACCGAGGGGCCAGCGCGTCTGCACCCGAGAACACGATCGCCGCATTCACTAAAGCGCTCGAGTCGGGCGCGGACGGAGTCGAATTTGATGTGCGGCTATCCAAAGACGGCGTGCCCGTCGTTATCCATGACGCAACACTCGTTAGAACCGCCGGCATTAACAACCGTGTTTCAGACCTTACAGCCGAACAACTCGCGCACGTCGATGCGGGATCATGGTTCAACTCCGCGTATCCAGAGCGAGCGCGGCCCGAATTTGCCGCCGAAGGAATTCCCTCGCTTCAGACGGTCCTGCGACTTCTTGAAAGTGTCGCGGGACCGATATACATCGAGATGAAGTGCGATACGGAAAATGACGTTTCACCCCTCGTCGATGCTGTCTGTCGTGAAATTCGGAACTCGCCGTTGTTCGAACGATTGATCGTAAAGAGTTTTTTGCTCGGAGTTATTCCTCGGGCACGCTCCGTCTTGCCCGGGCTTCGTACGGCGGCGCTCTTTGCGCCGCAGTTTATGCGACTACTTCGGAAAGAAAAGTATCTGATAAATATTGCGCTCGAGTTGGGAGCCGATCACCTTTCGGTGCATAAGGCGTTGATCAGTCGGAAACTTGTCAGGAAGGCAGAGAGATCGGGTTTGCCAGTAACGGTGTGGACCGTTAACACGCCTCGCTGGATCGTGCGGGCAACAAGGCAGGGAGTTTTCGCCGTCATTACGAATGATCCGTCAAAGATGCTCGCGAGCCGGGCATCTACGCCGCTGCGGCAAGAGCATGGAAATCCGTAAACGCGGGCTGCGACGCCTCGCGATAATGGGTCACAAGCTGAAGAATTGTTGCGGCGAGTTTTTCCGAATTTGGTTTGATGATATATCCAGCCGCCCCTGCCTCGATTCCTCTCTCCATATCTTCCGGATGAGCGTTCCCGGAATAGAAAAGGACCGGCGTCTTTGGATTGATCGCGCGGAGCGTACGGCAGAGACTGAACCCGTCGCTGTCGGGCAGTCCGCCGTCAAGCAGATATAGATCGAATCGATCATCCGAACTTACCTGTGCAAGTGCTTCGCGGCTGCTTCGCGCACAGTCCACCTCGATCTGACACATATCGAGCATTACTTGCAGCATTTCAAAAGAATCGCAATTGTCTTCGACATACAAAACGCGAAGACGTTCATCGTTATTCATGGGAACTCCCTGGCCATAGGTGACCGTCCTGGAAAAAAAATTGGAACCACCGTGTTGTCGGGTTTTGTCGCTTTATCTGCATAGTCCCGGATTCGTTCTTAGTTTGGATAAGGTGGTCCAATGCTCGCTTTGGCTTCACAGCTCGCGATCGTTTCTGAAAATCTGTCGTCTAGAGTCGTTCCTTATGGCTCTCGGTGATCCGGATGCATGACGCAGTCCTGATAAGTTCACGCGTCGACTTCGCCTGACGATCTTGATCAAAATTTTTAACTCTTTAAAGGTGTTTCTGGATTAGCATCAAAAAGCCAAGTTGGCTTTCTCTAGCCGGTCTCAAAAGCTACATTGATCTACCGTCATCCTAAACCGTGACAGATCACTGTGTCCGTGTGATAACGCACAGATACAACAATTTAATTTAGAGCCTGGGGAAACGTATGTTATATTTTCCCCGGTATTGGTATGGGCGTAGTCAATAAAAAAGATGACGCGCAAATGAATCATCTGATCGGGGCATTGCCGAATGATGAATTCATCCGCTTGAAACCAAACCTGGAGCCTGTATCTTTGTCTCTGGGCGAGGTGATCTATGAATCGGGCGAGCAGCTCAAGTATATCTACTTTCCCACCAGCGCCATCATCTCTCTTCTTTATATAATGGAAAACGGTTCTACCGCCGAGATAGGCATGGCCGGCAACGACGGGTTGGTCGGAATCGCCTTGTACATGGGCGGGAGCACGACTCCAAGCCGGGCCGTCGTTCAAAGCGCGGGAAATGCATTCCGGATGCCATCTCTTGCGTTGAATGATGAGTTCAGCCTCGGCGGTGTATTTCAGAAGATCCTGCTTCGCTACACCCAGTCCTTGATGACGCAGATCTCTCAAACGGCGGTCTGCAATCGTCTGCATACTGTCGAACAGCAGCTCTGTCGGTGGCTTTTGATCAACCACGACCTGCTTCGCACGAATAAGCTGATAATGACGCACGACTTGATCGCGAATATGCTCGGCGTCCGCCGCGAAGGCGTATCGATCGCAGCCGGACATCTTCAGTCCAAGGGGCTTATCAAATATGTTCGCGGTACCATCACCATGCTCGACCGGGACGCCCTCGAGCGCGCCGCGTGCGAATGCTACCGGGTCGTAAAGGATGAATACGACCGCCTTCTCGGAAAGTACATCTCGTAAAATCGCTGATCCGCACGGCGTCCTTTGTCTTTTATGTGCGGGGGACGTTCGGAAGACCCACCATCCAGAATCCACACTTTCACTGTTTCATAAAAGTTCATATCGAAGGGCGAGGCGATCCATCGAGATACCGACGTTATCGGCCAGCGAACAAAGCAACGCCTTCCCCAAAACCACGCGCGACGCAACGCTTTGGTGCATTAGGCAAGTGTCTGCCAGGCGTAAAGGTAGGCGAAGTATAGGGACCGGGACGGTGGCTCGTATATTGCTCACATAGTGCGTGAAAGTTGATGACTGCTGAAAGTTCAACAGTTTGCAGAACCTTACAGATCGCGCAATTCATATCGAATGCCGAGAACCCGGTAGGGACGTGAAACGGCAGAAAGGAGTTTATTTTGATTTCAATTAATCTTAGAAAAATTGCCGCGACGGCGGCTCTTGGCATTTTTACAATTTTCGGTTCGAGCGAACTGGCAAATGCTCAGGGCAAATCGAACAAAGGAATGAAGAACGAGCGAAAGGCTGCAAAGAAGGCGCAGAAACTCGAACAGCAGCGTATTCAGTACGAAGCTCAGCGTCAGGCCGAGTGGAGAGCACGGAACGCTCGTTTTGGCAATGTCCCCAGCGGCAACGATCGTTCGAATGGCCAGGGCTATTACAATGGCAACGCCAATGCGAATACCAATCGCGACGGACGATATCGCATTTACCGAAACGGCGCGTACTACAACACGAACGGACGTGGCGTTGAATTGCTTCGACAGGCCGTTAATGAAGGCTATCGACAGGGATTTGAAGCGGGACGTAGCGATCGGAACAGCCGGAGACGCGGCGACTGGTCGAGCTCGAACGTCTATCGCACGGGAACGTCAGGCTATCAGACATATGTTAACCGCAGCCAGTACCAGTACTATTTCCGCCAGGGTTTTCAGCGCGGATACCAGGATGGTTCTAACAGCCAGTACGCGTCCGACTATAACGGCGACTACCAGTACGGATCGAGACAGGGTGGTACGATGAACATACTTACATCGATCCTTGGATCGATACTGAATATTCAGAGTTACTAATTTTGGTCTTATGATTTGAGGCTTTTCCGGTTCGCGACAGTGAATCGGTCTTGAGGCCAGAGTCCTCGGGGTTTAATCCCCGGGGCTTTTTTTGCGCGGTAGCTTACGAATACAATGCTCCGGATCAGTACCAACGACCCATCTTCGGTATACTCCGCGATTATCTTCGAATTCAACGAACCATGGAAAAACACGGAATCCACCGATCAAAACCCTCTGAGAACCAGCAGGCGTCTCCTTGCCCCGCATGTCCTTTCGGCATAAACTTCCCTATACATCCACGGCCGGTAAGAGCAATTTATAATGAAATTTTATAACGATATTTTAGGACTGATCGGAAAAACCCCGCTCGTTCAAGTCAATCACCTAACAAAGCAGCATAAGATCAGGGCAAAGGTTCTGGCGAAGATGGAGAGCCTGAATCCGGGATATTCGGTCAAGGACCGCATCGGTATCTCGATGATCGATTGGGCCGAGAAAGAGGGGGCTCTTAAGAAAGGCGGAACAGTAATCGAGGCGACCAGCGGTAATACGGGAATCGGGCTTGCACTTGTTTCGGCTGTCCGCGGATACAAGTGCATCTTTATTCTTACCGACAAGGTTTCGGTCGAAAAAATGCGATACCTGAAGTCCCTCGGTGCGGACATTGTCGTCTGCCCCTCCGCCGCAAAACACGGGACGCCCGATCATTACGTCGAGACCGCGAAACGCATTTCACAGGAAACGCCCAACTCGTTCTATCCGGATCAATATAATCATCCGGCGAATCCGGCTGCGCACTATCGCACCACGGGGCCCGAGATCTGGGAAGATACCGAAGGAAAGATCACACATTTCGTTTCCGGTATCGGGACCGGAGGAACGATCACCGGAACGGGCCGTTACCTGAAAGAAAAAAATCCGAAGATCCAGATCATCGGTGCCGATCCGTACGGTTCGATCTTCAAAAGCTACAAGGACACCGGTCATGTACCCGAAGCTACGCCCTATCTTGTCGAAGGCATCGGTCAGAGCTTGCCGGTAGGCAACGCCGACATGAAGATCATCGACGAGATCATCAACGTCACCGACCGAGATTCGTTCGAGCTTGCGAGACAACTTTCCCGACGTGAAGGTATCTTTTGCGGCGGATCGACCGGAACAAACTTCGCAGCAGCGTTGAAGGTTGCGAAGGACCTGGACGAAAGCGGCCTGGTCGTCTTTATCGTCTGCGATACCGGCGAGCATTATCTGACGAAATTCCATTCGGACGAATGGATGAAGGAAAAGCTTCTGCTGGAACCGCAGCGAATCACCGCCGGCTTGATCAAAGAAACAAAAAATGGTGGTGCTCCGGCGGATCTTATTTTTGTCGGTCCCGAGGATACGGTCGGGTTCGCTCTCGAAAAAATGAACGAGAGTGGTATCACTCAGATCCCGGTGCTCGAAGACAACCGTTCGGTCGGCAGTCTCCGTGAGAGCCGCGTGCTGACAAAACTTTTGAGCAATCGCGATCTGATCGATTCACACGTCCGCGAAATCATGGACGAGAGTTTCCCGGTTATCGAGATGGATACGAGCCTGCGTGAAGTAAAATCGAAGCTTCAAAAAGCTCCGGCATTGCTGATCGAAGATTTCAAACGTATCACGGGCATCATCACGCGTTCGGACGTGTTGGATCTGCAAAAATAGTTTGGAGACTGCCTATCTCAGGTGGTGCTGACGAGTATGACGATCGAGGCAAATAACCCGGCGATTGAAGACGACGATTTGAATACGACTGTGCCGAATCCGGTGTCGGAAGGTTGGAAAATGCCCGAGCCGGTGTTTCGGAAGACGAGCGGAAAATTGCCGCAGGGATTTGAAAAACGCTCGCTCGAAGAAGGCGTTATAACATTGGAGCCGGAGCCTGGCGGAACGCAACCGGCTGCGCAACCGTCGATCTCCACAGAGCCTACGCCACCAAAGAGCGGCACACTCAAGTTCATCCTCGTGGCGCTAGCCGTCGCCGCCATGATCGCATTCATCGCCGTCTTTTTGACGCTGCTCTATTTCTTTTTTCTACGAACCTGACGGGAACGCAGGCGTTCCGTGGGCATCGCGCCAACGGACTGCAACGCTGGCGTCCCGCCTGCAACGCTGCGCAGCAGCGTAGGCTGAGATTGCTCAATATACGCTCTGAAGAAAGCGAAATGATTTCAGTCCCGCCAGGGACGATCTGAGAATAGCCCACCGATTCATCGGTGGGTAACGTTGAAAATAAGGAAAGCAGTCCCGTCAGGGACGGCTGAAGAACAAATGGCACACTCCTACGTCAGCCAGTTAATGCACTGCGTATTCAGCACAAAAGAACGTCGACCGATGATAACGCCGGAACTTCGATCACGACTCTTGCCGTATATGGGCGGGATCGCTCGAGAGAATAAGATGAAGTTGATACATTCCGGAGGCGTTGATGATCACGTTCACCTTTTATTGTCACTCCCTAAGACACTGTCAATATCGAAGGGTATACAGCTGATCAAAGGCGGTTCATCGAAATGGGTGCACGACGTATTTGCGGAGCACCGGTTCTTCGAATGGCAGGAAGGCTACGGCGCGTTGTCGATATCGATAGGCGAAAAAGCGCGGACGATTCGCTATATTGATAATCAGCCGGAGCATCACAAGAAGATGGACTTCAAGACAAAGTTCTTATCGTTCCTTGATGCACACGAGATGGAATACGACATTCGGCAGGTGTTCGATTGATTTCAGCCGTCCCTGACGGGACTGTATTTTCTGTTTCAACTCTTACCCACCGATGAATCGGTGGGCTATTCCCGGACGTCCCTGGCGGGACGCCCCTTTCTGCATGAAGCACTTACGTCAACATATAGCGCTTAGAATAGGATTCGCCTTAAGTATTTTGATACTTATTGTCTTGCAATACGTCAGCTATCTGCGCAATAACCCCGGTGTGGGGTGTATGGATTGTGGGTGGCGGTTTGGCTTCCCGATTCCGTTCTACGAATACGGAGGCTTCGTGAGTTATGAGAAAGTTCTATGGCTCGGACTTTTTGGCGATATTGCTTTCGCAGTTGTTGTAGCGCTTTGGAGTGGTGTTCTCATTCAGATTTGTAGCGGACAAATTAGCACCACGAATTTAGGACACTCCCGTCAAGCTTACGGGTGAGTCATGTCTTCTGGCTTGACCAGCTCGTCAAACTTTTCGCCGGTCAACAATTCCAATTCGACAGCTGACTGCTTCAGCGATATTCCCTTCTTATGCGCGTTCTTCGCGATCTTTGCCGCATTGTCGTATCCGACGTGCTGATTGAGCGCCGTGACAAGCATCAATGAGTCGTTCACATACTCATCTATTTGCTCCCGATTGAGCTCGATACCATTGACGCAGAAATCTACAAAGCCTCGACACGCGTCATGCAGCAGCCGCACCGAGTGCAGGAAGTTGTGGATCATCACCGGCTTGAAAACATTCAGCTCAAAGTTTCCCTGCGAACCGGCGAATCCAATCGCGGCGTCGTTGCCCATCACCTGCACGGCGACCATCGTCATCGCTTCGCTCTGCGTCGGGTTGACCTTACCCGGCATGATCGACGAGCCCGGTTCGTTTTCCGGAAGTGAGATCTCGCCTATGCCGCATCGAGGGCCTGATCCGAGCCAGCGGATGTCATTCGCGATCTTCATCAAACTCGCCGCGAGCGTCTTCAGCGCGCCTGACGCGAACACAAGCTCGTCGTGCGCCGAAAGGGCGGCAAACTTGTCGGGATGAGATTTGAAAGGCAATCCGGTGAGCTTAGCGATCTCAGCCGCCGCACGGTCCGCAAACTCGGGATGTGAATTCAATCCAGTTCCGACCGCCGTGCCGCCGATCGCAAGTTCGAGCAGGCCGGGGAGAACAGCTTTCAATCTTTCAATATCGCGTGTCAGCAAACTCGCCCATCCCCCGAACTCCTGACCTACCGTTAGCGGCGTCGCATCCTGCAGATGCGTGCGGCCGATCTTTACGACGTCAGCGAACTCTTTTGCCTTTGCATCTATAGCGTCGCGCAGGCGCTCGACCTGCGGAATCAGCGCGGTGAGCTGCTCGGCGGCGGCGATGTACATCGCCGTCGGGAATGTGTCGTTCGACGACTGGGACATGTTCACATCGTCATTCGGATGGACGGGTTTCTTCGAGCCCATCTCGCCGCCGGCGATCTCGATCGCACGGTTCGAGATGACCTCGTTCGCGTTCATGTTCGTCTGCGTACCTGAACCGGTCTGCCAAACCCGCAACGGAAAATGTGAGTCGAGCTTTCCTTCGATGACTTCGTCCGCCGCCTGTACGACAAACTTAAGTTTGTCGACAGTCATCTTGTCCGGCTTCAGCTCGTGATTGACGATCGCCGCCGCTTTTTTCAAGATGCCGAGGGCACGAATCATCTCGCGCGGCATGACATCGTTGCCGATGTTGAAATGGTGAAGGCTCCGCTCGGTCTGAGCTCCCCAATATTTGTCGGACGCGACCTCGATCTCGCCCATCGAATCGGTTTCTATGCGTGTCGTCACGGCTTTTTCAGTGGCTTCGGACATTATTTTGATTTTGTGTCGTCGTGTAAAGGATAGTTCGTCACTCAATCTTAACCCGAAAACCTCATCGCAGAAACTCAGGACAATTTCGTATCGAGAAAGCCGGCTGGGAAAGAGATTTAGCTTCACGACCACCCCGTGAGGCATGCTAGTCGAGCTGATACGGAGACGCGATCTCGTAAAGCACAAATTTTCCGGTTCGGTTGCTGCTGAAAATTATTCGCCGCCCATCGTGTGAAAATCGCGGGGTCACGTCTTCGGCCAGATTTCTCGTGAGCCGCAGAAGTCCGGTACCGTCTGAGTTCATCAAATAGATCTCTCTATTGCCGTCATTCTCGCTCGTAAAGACAATCTGCCGGCCGTCGGGTGAGAAGGCCGGATCGCTGTCGGAGCCACTTCGAAACGTTAGTCGCTGCTCCGCTTCACCGCCACCTACGTAGGTCTTGAAGAGTTCGAAGTTGCCGGTTTGTCCGTCCTCCATATCATTCGTGAAAATAATACTATCGTCGTCGGGGGACCAAGCAGGTGAAAGGCTCATGCCGCCTTTGTTTGCGTAGATCTGGTGTTGACCGCTGCCGTCCGCGTTCATCACAAAGAGATTATATGTCCCTGAATTACCTCCGCGGTTACTGGAAAATACTATCTGCGTGCCATCGGGAGACCAACCCGGCGCACTGTCCCGCGCAGGGTTGTTTGTTAAATTCCTCAGTTCTGTTCCGTCCGGCCTGATAGAAAAGATCTCCGTGTTTGTTCCCGCCTTGGCCTGAAAAATGATCTGCTCACCGTCGGGTGAGAAGATCGGCGCAATATCGATATTTTCCGTTTCCATTAACAGTCGGCTCTGTTTAAGTTCGACATCGAAGATGCGCAATTCCCCGTGTTTGTCCGGACCATTCGACTGGTAAGCGATGAGTTTGCCGTCCGGCGATTCGGAAGGAAAAGACAGATTGCTTTTTTCATCTGACAGAATAGGTTGCGGACGATAGGCCTCGGCACTGACTACAAAAATATCGTCGTTACCATCGCGATCCGAAACAAATACGATCTTTGTTCCATCCGGGGACCAACTGCCCGGGCCCACAGCTTCGTTTGATTTCCAATCGGTCAAGCGTTTGACAGCTCCCGTCCCGTCCGATCTCATGAGATAAACATCTGAGTCCTCGCTCTCGCGGTCCGAAGGAAAGGCGATCATCGTTCCGTCAGGCGAAAAGACCGGATGGCTATCCCAGGAAGGGTTATCCGTCAGACGCCGGACATCGCTGCCGTCCGCATTCACAACATAAAGCTCGGCGTTCCCATCCCGGAGACTCGCAAAAACGACCTGTTTCCCGTCCGGCGAAAAACTTGGGTCCGCATCGAACGCAGGGTTGTTGGTAATGTTGGCGCTTATTCCTGTCTCGAGAGAGTAAACAAAGATGTCGTTATCAACAACCGCAACCTTTTTTTGATAGACGATTTTCCGGCTGTCCGGCGACCAATCGAAATTCCCGCCAAAGAATTCCAGGGGAATTTCGTTCGAGCCGTCCGCATTGGCAAGAAAGTAACCGGCCGCCTTGTCGGCTTTTATAAACACGATTTTTGTACCGTCAGGCGACCAGAAGCCATGGTCCAGCGCACCGAAATCGTGGACCACGGTTTGATTCGTTCCGTCCGCATTCATCAACATCGATTCAACACGCTTGTCGCTTCCTGTTCGCAAAAAACGGATCCTGCCATCTTGTGTCCACCGAGGGGAACTATCCTGCGCCGGATCGGTGGTCAAGCGAATCGCGGCTGTTTCGTTCGGCAGGCCAGGTCTTTCCGTTTTCCAAAAATATATTGCCAAGGCCGAAATGATCATTGCCGCAACAGCCCCGAACGCGAACACCATCCTCCAAAGCCCGACATTCTGCGCAGACCTGGACGGCCGTGCGACCTCTTGTTCAACCGGACCAACTTGTTGGAGAAGCTTTTGAAAGCGAGGAATCGGTTTCAAAAATTCAAATTCCTTATCAAATTGTATCCAAGTCAAATTAGGATCCCGTTCCTCAAGGCCGGTTTCGAGCCATTCGATCGCCTTTCCTTCATTTTTTAATGCGGCGTAAACCGATGCGATATTCGCGCTGCTGATGTAAGAGGTTCTTTTCATCCTCAGCAACACTTCCAAAGTTTCGTGAACTGCCGGTATATTTCCCATCGCCGCTTGCAAGATTCCCTGCAATGAAAGCGTGAGCGAATTTTCGTGCGATAGGGCAACGGCGCGTTTACGATGGAGATCGGCTTCGTCCAGGCGACCAGCATCTATGTAAGCGAATGCGAGATGATAATGGGCGAGAAAGAAATCGGGGAATGATTCAATAGTTTCGAGGTGGAGCCGGATAGACGTGTCCGTTTCGCCGTAATGTCGCAATACCTCCGCCAGCCATACGGCGTTTATCGGCGAAAACGGATCGAGCTCTCGCGCTTTTTTTAAGGCGATCAGGGCATCGCCGGTCCTATCAATTCGCAGGAAATAAACTCCGAGCAGTTGATAAGCCGCCGCATAATTCGGATCTAGTATTACCGCGGTTCTAAAAGAAGTCTCCGCTCCGGACCAATTCCAATCGTAGTGGAGAATTGCTAAACCCAGCGCCGCGTGGGCCTCCGCCAGGGTCCCGTCGATAAACAGGGCTTTCAATGCCGCGGCTTTCGCTTTCGGAAAATAATCATGAGGCGCGAAGCCGTCGTAAACCGGAAGGAGGTTGTAAATATCCGCCAACCCTGCGTATGCCAATGCGTAGGACGGGTCTATCTGGATCGCCTTCTCGTAACATGCGAGGGCCAGATCATAACCTTCCGCGGTTCTCTTGCTAAAGAAGAAACGCCCTTTGAGATATTCCTTATAGGCTTCGACATTTGCCGTGTACCGTTTGGTCAGCTTTGCCATCGCTTCGTCGCTGAGCTTCTTTCTCAAAGCTCCGACGACACGTTCGGCGATACGATCTTGCAGAGCAAAAATGTCCCCGGCCTCAGAAATCAAGCTATCGGCCCAAACTGAGCTGCCGTCACCCGACCGCAGCATCTGGACGGTCAGCCGCAATCTGCCGTCGAGCCTTTGATAGTTTCCTTCCAGAATCGCATCCACCTGCAGTTCCCGGCCGGCCGAAACCGCGTCCTGCGGCTGAACATTAAACCTGATCATCGAGCTAGTCGGGCGCACCTGGATCTCTCCGGCCCGGGTTAATTGCGTGATAAGCGCGTCGGTGATCCCAAGTCCGAAAATATTATCGTCAGCCTTTCCGCCCAATGGCTGAAACGGCAGAACGGCGATGCTGTGAATTTCGTTGAGAGAAGGGTCAGCGGCCCGGGCCAACGGATGCGCACCGACAACGTCGTCATCGGCATGTCGCGAAACCTTTACCCGAAGCCGGCGATGGATCAGCAAATTGGTTTCGCCGTCGATCTGTCGAATGTCCGCCCGAAATCGATAACCGCGTTTTGGCAGGGTCTCGATAAGCCCAACGCCGTCCGTGTCCAGTATCTTTCGCAGGCGAGAGATGTTTTTCGCAAGGTTTCCCTCTTCGACGAAAGATTCTTCCCAGATCGAAGTCATCATTTCGTCTTTCGTCAGAAGCTGTCCGTTGTTACGAACCAATAGAAGAAGGGTATCGAACACTTTGTCGGAAAGGTGGGTCGGTTCACCGTCGGCGAGCAGAACACGCTCGTGCGGGTCGAGGACGAACTTACCAAATTCGTATTTTGTGCCCGTCTTTTCAGTCGCTTCGTTCATGTCAAAACAATGTCAGAACTTTGTCCGAAGGAATCCAAGACGAGGCTTGCCCGAGATTGCGAGTATACGGGCTACGAACTGGATCAGGCATAGGGCGCGAATTGCAAGGCTAGATTGTAGACCCGAACCGCAAGGGAAACAAGAAAAACACCATGACGCAAAAAACGGAGATCGAGATAGAGATGAGCGAAACCGTCGCGTACAGCAGTCGAGGCGAGCGTTTTGAAAACTTTTGCCCCATTTGCAAATGCATGACCCAGATGGCTACGCCATCGGTTGCCGCCATCTTGAGGAAGACCACCGAGCGCGAAATTTATCGTCTGGTCGAAACGGGTAAGGTTCATTTCGTCGAAACCGACCGGGTACTCGTATGTCTGCAATCCCTCTCTGAAACGGATACAGGAACAAAATCATGACAAAACAAATTTACCGGCTGGGAAGCAAGAAGGTTAGAGCCTCCGTTACAAGCATCCTTGGTCTGACCTTGTTATCAGCAATGTTCAATTGGCTCTTCGTCCCGCTCAAGTATGGACCGGTGCGAGTTTCCGCAGAACAGGATCGATCAGCAATTGGCAAGCAATTATCCGCAAGCGAAATCAAAAATCCGTCCGGAGTCTTTTTTGAAGCCAATCAAGGCCAACTTGACGGACGCGTTAAATTTTCCGCTCGAGGCAGAGGCTACAACTTGTTTTTGACTTCTAACGAGGCGGTCTACGTGATCCCCGAACACCAAACGCAAGAATCACGAAACTCCAAACTACAGTCCGAGGTTCCATCGGTCCTAGAACCGAGATCGAGTCGCGCCGTCGCTGTTTGGATGAAGCTAGCCGGCGCAAATCAGAATACGCAAGAGTTGGGTGTTGATGAGCTGGCGGGAAAGCATAATTATTTTCGAGGAAGCGACCCGAGCAAATGGCAAAGCAACGTACCGCTTTATCAAAGGGCCCGACTTAATAATGTTTACCAAGGCGTCGACATGGAGTGGCGTGGGGATGACGCCGGCAGTATCGAATACGATTTCAAGGTCTCGCCGAACGCTGCCACGCAGCAGATAGAATGGCAGATCGACGGCGCCGATAAGGTCACGGTCCAGGTGGACGGCTCACTGGTTATATCGACTCCCTTCGGCGAATTAAAGCAAAACGCGCCGGTTACATACCAGGAAATTGACGGTTTGAAAAGCGCGGTGGAAAGCCGTTTTGAGCAGCGCGGTGAGACCACCGTTGGCTTTGCTGTCGGTGATTACGACGAATCAAAATCTTTAACCATCGATCCTGTTACCGATTTAGATTTTTCAACTTTTCTGGGCGGCGAATCAAGTGAAACCGGAAGAGCGATTGCAGTTGGCTCCGACAATACCGTGTATGTGACAGGGGAAACGGCGTCAATGTCGTTCCCGACAGACACCGGCATCGATGACACGTACAATGCCGGCGGTGACGCTTTTGTAACGAGACTCGACAGAAATGGCGCGACACTTATCTACTCAACATTCCTCGGCGGAGGAGACAATGATCTTGGAGTTGCAATCGCTGTCGACACGCTGGGCAATGCGTACGTTACGGGTAAAGCAGCCATCTCCGCAATACCATTTCCGACGACGCCGGACGCATTCGATACCGTGAATGACGGCGACTTTGACGTATTCGTCTCAAAAATAAGTCCAACCGGTTCGACTCTCATCTATTCCACATTCATTGGGGGGCCGGGCGGTGAGCACGTCGGCGGAATTGCCGTCAATTCAGGCGCGGCCTATGTTTCCGGCACTACCGACTCAAGCAATTATCCGACAACGCCGGGAGCGTTTGACACCGTCTACAACGGCGGCGGTGACATTTTCCTGACGAAGCTCGACGTCAATGGCGAAAACCTCAGCTATTCCACCTTTGTCGGGGGAACAGGCACTGATAGAGGCACTGCGATGGCGCTTGATGGTGACGGCAATGCCTACGTAACGGGATTCTCAGCTGGTGTAGGAAGCAATTACCCGACAACTCCCGGAGCGTTCGATACTACATCCAACGGCAGCAACGACGTGGTTGTTTCGATGGTGAATGGGGACGGATCTGCTCTGGTTTATTCTACGTTCATTGGCGGAAACGACAACGATGTCGCATACGCCCTCGCCCTCGATTCTTCCCGAAACGTTTATGTTACCGGACAAACGGCATCCCAGGCGACCGTTCCGTTTCCGACAACCGCCGGGGCATTTGATAGGACGGCTAACGGCAGTATTGATATTTTTGTAGCTAAACTGAACCCAAGCGGCAGCGCGCTCGTCTATTCCACGCTGATCGGCAGCGATACTAATGATTTTGGTTTAGGCATCGCTGTCAACACCGCCGGTAATGCAATTGTGACTGGGGAAACGTTCCCCTATGCGACTTCATTTCCGACCACGCCCAACGCCTACGATACGACACCCAACGGATCAAACGATGTCTTTCTCACAAAATTTACACCAACGGGCTCCGCTATTATCTATTCGACGCTTATAGGGGGAAGCCAAAGCGATGCCGCTACCGGAATCGCTCTTAATTCATCCGGCGCTGCTTTTATCACCGGCACAACGACCAACGATGTCGTTGATTTTCCAACCACGGCAGGGGTATTTCAACCGCAAATCAATGGCACTAGCGACGCGTTCGTCTCTAAATTCTTTACGCCGAACCCGACGCTTCGCATGGTTACTAACACAAACGATAGCGGCGCTGGAAGCTTGCGGCAGGCAGTTCTCGATTCAAACAACTCCGCGGCTGACGAGCTAATCGAGTTTTCACCGCTATTTACAACCCCGCAGACCATTTCGCTGAGCGCCGGACAAATTGACATCGCTTCAAACATAACGATTCAGGGAACGGGAGCAAATCTTCTGACTGTCCGAAATACGGCGGCACAAAGCGCGACAAGCCGTGTCTTTATCGTCTCTGGCGGCACGGTCATCTTAAACGGAATAACCATCGCGGGCGGGAACGTCAACGCCAACGGCGGCGGAATACTAAAAAGCGGTGACGGTATTTTGACGCTGAACAATTGCGCCGTTTCGGGCAACAGCACCAGTGGCTTTGGTGGCGGGATTGAAAATGATATCGGCACTATCAATATTCTGAACTCGACGATCTCCGGAAACACAGGCGGCGGAATTAAAAACGCTAACGGCGCGCTCAATCTCACGAACTCTACCATTTCCGGCAACACTGACTACGGAATCCACAACATCAACGGCGCTGCGACCCTCAGTACGATAACCCTCACTAATTCTACAATCGCGAACAACCTGGGAGGAATCTCATTGGGTGGCGTCTACCTTAACAACGGCACGGCGACATTTCGCAACACCATCGTAGCCGGGCATCAGTTCGACGTTACGCGAAATAACGGCGCTACAGTATCGAACGGTTACAACTTCATCGGCGTTCGGAGTGATTCAAACACCAGTTTTGACCAACCCGGCGACCAGACCGGAACGGCTGCGACACCGCTAAATGCGCAGCTTGCCGCACTTGCGCTCAATGGCGGAACAACGGCGACACACGCGCTTTTGGCGAACTCTTCGGCAATTGACAAGGGCAGCAGATTCGGCGTCCTCGGTGACCAGCGCGGTTTTCCTCGCCCTTTCGACATCCCGAGCATTTCCGATCTTGCCGATGGCTCGGACATCGGCGCCTTTGAGAATCAAAGTCAAGGAACAAGGTCTCCGTTTGATTTTGACGGCGACGGTAAGACCGATATCGGTATCTTTCGTCCGCTTGGTTCGGCTGAGTGGTGGATCAACCGCAGCTCCACCGGCGTCACGTTCGCGCTTCAATTTGGTTCATCCGCGGACAAGATCGTCCCGGCCGATTTCACCGGAGACGGAAAGACCGATATCGCTTTCTGGAGGCCAGCCGATGGAAACTGGTACGTCTTAAGAAGCGAGGACTTTTCTTTCTTTGCATTCCCGTTTGGTGCGAGCGGTGACGTTCCTGTGCCGGCTGACTACGACGCCGACGGGAAAGCAGACGCCGCCGTCTTTCGTCCATCGACAGCTACCTGGTACATCTCGCAATCTTCAGGCTTACCGACTCGGATAATTCAGTTCGGCATCAATGGTGATCAGCCGGTCGTTGGAGATTACGACGGCGATGGAAGAGCCGACGTCGGGATCTTCAGACCAACTCCACGTGAGTGGTGGATCAATCGAAGCAGCGCCGGACTTCTTGCGATACAGTTTGGAAACGCGGGCGACAAGGTCGTGCAGGGCGATTACACGGGCGATGGAAAGACTGATGTCGCTATCTGGAGACCATCGACAGGGCAATGGTTAATTGTCAGAAGCGAAGACTCCTCATTCTTTGGATTCCCATTCGGAGCATCTGGTGACGTTCCGTCGCCGGGAGATTACGACGGCGACGGCAAGTTCGACGCGACGGTATTCCGTCCATCGAATTCGACTTGGTTCATCGGCCGCACGACAGCCGGAACACAGATCGTACAGTTCGGTGCACCAGGAGACCGTCCGCTTCCCAATGCTTTTGTTCCTTAGAGAAGCGACCGGAAAGCTAATTACTTTGAGATAACAAAGCAGGAGTAAGAGTGAAGAATACAGCACTACTGATTTCGATAATCTTAGCTCTAGCGAGCGGGGCTCCTTTCGCTCAAACGACGGAGTTCGCTTATCAGGGTAATTTGAAAAACGGCGCGAATCCCGCTTCCGGAAACTATGATTTTGAATTTTCTTTGTTCGACGCGGTGACAACGGCGGCCAGGAACAACAGACACAAATCGAAAGACAGCAAACAACTGGACGAACGGAAAGAGATCATCAAGAAACAGCAAGCTGAACTTGACGTGATTAAAGATTCTTATTTGCTCACAAAACCCGGCGGCTGATATCTGCCGGACGAAGAATTAATGAGTGGGCCGCCGACAAACGATGGCGCCTGCTGAAGCAGGGACTCCGAACAGAGGAGAATTATGAACAAGGAATTTCACGTCCGGATTTGCACATTATTTTCGTTACTGCTGACGGCGGCGATCACGAGCCAGGCGACGCCGCCGGGACAACTCGATACGACGTTTGGGACAAACGGGATGGTTATCACTCAGGTAACACCAAACGCAGTTCCGAGCTATGTAAACGGGGTTGCAATTCAAACGGACGGCAAGATCGTCACGGTAGGCTTTGGGCTCACCGCCACGGACAATGCATTCACGGTTGTGCGTTACAACCAAAATGGTTCGCTCGACAGTACGTTCAATGGTACTGGAATTTCTACTGCGGTGGTTGGCACCCCGAACGCCGTGGCGATCCAGACGGACGGCAAAATAATTGTTGTGGGTCACAACGCAAACCCGGCGAATCTTGACTTTAGGGTAGTCCGCTTCAACGCAAACGGCACGCTGGACGCGGCCTTCGACGGTGACGGCGAAGTTACCACACCGATTGGCGACGGATATGACGTTGCTTATGCCGTCGCGATCCAAACGGATGGCAAAATTGTTGTTTCCGGACGAAGTGACAGTAACCCCGTCTTTGTCACGTCGTTTGCGATCGTGCGATATAACACGAACGGATCGCTTGATACCACCTTTGACAGCGACGGCATCGTCATCACGCCCGGACCGGGAAATGCGATAACCGACTCGCTGGCGATCCAGACGGACGGCAAGATCGTCATTGCGCACAATCTTTACAGTGGCTCGGCATATGTTTTGTCGGTTCTTCGGTATAACGGCGACGGCTCGCCCGATACAACATTTGACGATGACGGTATTGTCTCGACGACCGTTGGGACGAATGTCGAGCAAGCGTCGGTCGCGATACAGACTAATGGAAAGATCGTCGTCGCAGTCAGCAGTTATACAAGCATGGCCGCCGGTTACGACTTCTATGTCGTCCGCTACAACGCCGACGGCGCGCTAGACGCAGAATTCGGCAACAGTGGTCTTGTCGTTACTCCCATCGGCGCCGGAGCGGCCTTTGACCAACCCAAATCCATCGCGATCCAGGCAAACGGCAAGATCGTAGTCGGCGGCAAAAGCACGACCGGTTCCAATAGTGATTTTGCGGTCGTCCGTTATAACCGGAATGGTTCGCTTGACGCCAAGTGGGGAAACGGAGGCATCGTCACGACAGATCTCGGCGGAACCGCCGAAAGCGCTAACTCGATCGCGATCCAATCGGACGGCAGGATCGTTGCAGGAGGCGAGACTGATGCCCAAAGTCCAACCGTTAGGCGTTTTGCGACCGTGCGTTATATTGGCGACGCCGGGGAAAATTTCGATTACGACAAAGACGGAAATTCAGATATTTCAGTGTATCGTCCGTCCGACGGAACGTGGTACGTCCTGGGAAGCTCCAGCGGTTCCTTATTCGGGGTTAAGTGGGGCGCGTCGTCCGATGAACTCGCGCCGGCCGATTATGACGGCGATCTCAAAACAGATTATGCGGTCTGGCGAGGCGGGGCCTTCGCGTATCTCTATATCCTAAACAGTTCAAACGGGACGGCCCGGATCGAACAATTTGGGCAGACCGGCGATGATCCATCGATCGTCGGCGATTACGACGGCGACGGAAAAGCCGACCCCGCTGTTTACAGGCCCGGAGCTGGGGCCGGCCAGCAGAGTTACTTCTACTATCGGGGCAGTCTGAACAATCCGGGCGGAAACACGTCCTACGTACCTTGGGGAACGAACGGAGATGTCGCCGCCCGCGGCGATTACAACGGCGACGGCCGCTTCGATCCGACCGTGTTCCGACCCTCCAGCGGAGTATGGTATTCGCTGAATTTAGGAAACAACACGAGCACCGCGACGCCTTGGGGACTCTCAACCGACAAGCTTGTTCCGGCCGATTACGACGGCGATGGAAAAACAGACCGTGCGGTGTTCCGAAACGGCACCTGGTTCGTGCTTCAAAGCACGACAGGCTTGGCGCAGTACGCCTACTGGGGACTTTCCACCGACATTCCAGTTCCGTCTGACTATGACGGCGACGGCCGCGCAGATGCGGCGGTATACCGAAACGGGACGTGGTACATCCAGCAAAGCTCCGCCGGAGATCGCACCATTGCGTTCGGCCTGGCAACCGATATACCGACGCCGCGCGCATACATGCCTTAACGCAGTTTGGGCGTTCTTACCGTGAAGGCGCTCTGGTTTGTCGGTCAACGCCCGGGATGCTGATCCAGGAGGTTGGGGGGGGGGCCGGAGGTATCCCACGCAAGCATCCTTCGACGGCTAATGCAGCGGAACACATTCGAGCTAGCGGCGCAGCGGTTCCGTCGGCACCCGGATCAACCGGTTACACAGGTTTTCTATATTGAATAACAAACCGCGGGCGGGGCGGGTCTTCATCGCCATCCATGATTCGAAAATCAGTCTGCGTCAGGCCGTGTGTTTCAAATCTCGAAAGGTCTTTCCGCGAAAGCGGCCACGGCAGTTCGACCGGCTCTTCTTCATCTTCACGCCCGCGAGTTACGACGACCAGTTCGCCATCATCCGCAACGAACGCCGCGACCGCATCGATCACATTTTCGCGCAGTTCCAGAGGCAGAGGTTGGATCGTGTAGATCTCAAGCACAAAATCGAATCCACCGGACTTCTCGGCATCGCCTGCGGTAGATCCCAACCACCCCCGGAAAGGCTCGAACAAGTCCATGACTTCGAACCGAATATCCTTCCCCGCAGAGAGACGTTTTGCCCATTCGATAGCGGTCGGCGAGATATCGAATGCGGTAACGTCAAATCCGAGATCGTGCAGATATCGTGCGTCATCGCCGAGGCCACACCCGACGACAAGAGCCTTTCGGCCGCCACCATTTAATCCGACATCCTCGGCCCAAGTCTTAAAAAAAGGGTTGGGTTCGAGATCGCCCCACGGGATCTGTTCGTTGTCGCCTGCCGCTTCTTTATAGAAAGCGTCGAACCATCCGAACGAATCACCCCGTTCGGCAAACTGTGCCGCCAACTCGCGTCCTCGCGCACGGCGCGCTTCTATCTTATCCGGATCATTCATTGTTCGATCGGTGCCTCCGCTTCTTTCCATGCCTTCCAGCCGCCCTCCATCGACCACACATTTGTATAGCCCATCCTTTGCAGCATGTCCGCAGATAATGCCGAACGGTATCCGCCGCCGCAGTAAAGGATCAGTTCGGTATCCTTCTCGGGAAACTTGCCCACAATATCGCGCTCGATGATTCCCCGGCCCATGTGCGTCGAGCCGGCGGCGTGCGCGGCTTCGAATTCATTGTCCTCGCGGACGTCGATCAACTTTGCCCCGCCGTTCAGTCGTTCCAAAGTATCCTCAACCGAAACTTCCTTGACCCGACTCTTCGCGTCATCGACGATCGCTTCAAATTCTGAGGAGTGCTTCATATAGATGGATATCTTAGCGTGAGGCTACCGCAGGCAGAAACCCGACCGGTAGGGAGGGTGTTCTTTCTAACCGGTTCGAGATTTACGGCGGGACTCCATACGCCCACACACAAGAACACCCTCCCTACCGGTCGGGGTTTCTGCCTTTAGAGCCTAGCTTGCATGCCCGCGACCTCATATAATATCGTTATCGATTTAATATAAGTCTATTGGGACGAGGTTAATACTTGTGGCAGAACAATTTGACGTAACTATCATTGGCTCGGGCCCCGGCGGGTATGTCGCGGCGGTGAGGGCCGGACAACTCGGATTAAAGGTCGCGATCGTTGAAAAGGAACCCGATGCAAGGCTTGGCGGAACGTGCGGATTGCGTGGATGCATCCCCACAAAAGCATTGCTGAACGCCGCACATCTATATGACAAGGCTGGGCATTTTGAGAATTTCGGATTGAAGGTAAAGGATCTCAGCTTCGACTGGGGCGGTGTTCAGAAGTACAAATCGGACGTTGTTGCTAAGAACTCCGCCGGCGTGACCTACCTGATGAAAAAGAACAAGGTCACGGTCTTTAACGGCTTCGGCAAGATCGTCGGCAAAGGAAAAGTCGAAGTCGCGCTCGACGGCGGGAAGAAAGAGACGATCGATACAAAGAACATCATCATCGCGACCGGATCCGTCGTGAAGCCGATCCCGGGTTTTGAGACAGACGGCAAGCAGGTTGTAAATTCGGATCACATTCTCGAGCTAACAACCGTTCCAAAATCGATGATCGTCATGGGCTCAGGTGCGGTCGGCGTCGAGTTTGCAAGCGTCTATGCTCGGTTCGGCTGCGACACGACGGTCGTCGAACTGCTCGACAGAATTGTCCCGATCGAAGATGCGGATGTTTCGAAGGAACTTCTGCGAAGCTTCAAAAAGCAAGGCATCAAGTGCGAGACGGGTATTAAGCTCGACAAGCTCGAGAAGAACAAGAAGGGCGTAAAAGTTTCCGGTAAGAATGCGAAAGGCGATCCTGTTTCATTTGAAGCCGAAATGCTTCTCGTCGCTGTCGGCCGCATGCCGTATCTCGAAAATCTGGGTCTCGATAAAACCAAAGTAGTCGTCAACCCGCGAGGCACGATCAAGGTCAACGAATTTTGTGAAACCGACGAGCCGAATGTCTTCGCGATCGGCGATGTCATCGACACCGCGTGGCTCGCACATCTCGCGTCGAAAGAAGGCATTATGGTGATCGAGAAGATCGCCGGCAAGAAAGTCGAGCCGATCAAACAGAATCTCGTACCGAACTGTACGTACTGCGATCCGGAAGTCGCATCGGTCGGGATGACGGAGGCGAAGGCGAAAGAAGCGGGTTACGACGTAAAGGTCGGCAAGTTTCCATTCTCGGCTTCGGGCAAGGCGCGAATACTCGGCGAGACCGATGGTTTTGTAAAGATCGTTGCCGAGAAAAAATACGATGAGGTTCTCGGCGTTCACATCATCGGGCCGCATGCGACGGAATTGTTGGCTGAGGCATGCGTCGCGATGGCGCTCGAGACAACCGCCGATGAGCTCGGCCGCATCATGCACGCGCATCCCACGGTCAGCGAAGCCATAATGGAAGCTGCCGAAGGCGTGCACGATCTGACAATACATATGTAGGACGTGGTTTTTGGTTTTTGGTTTTTGGTTTTTGGTTTTTGGTTTTTGGTTTTTGGTTTTTGGTTTTGAAATTTCAAATTTCAAATTTCAAATTTCGATTTCATTGATGTGACAGCTGACGAATTTAGAAATCTGGCGCTCGATCTGCCGGGAGCGGAAGAGCAATCGCATATGGACCATCCCGATTTCCGTGTCGGCGGAAAGATCTTTGCCACGCTTGGTCCCGGTGAACAATGGGGGATGGTGAAGCTGACGCCGGAGCAACAGTCGGTGTTTGTCGAGACGGAGCCAGAAGCCTTTGAGCCGGTTAAAGGTGGTTGGGGGATCAAGGGAGCTACGAAAGTGAATCTCGATGCGGCACGCGAGCCCGGCGTCGTGCGGGCGCTCGATACGGCGTGGCGCAATACCGCCCCGAAATCTCTTATAGACGGTTACGATCGAACGTAGGAGATCAAACAGGTCAGAACCGGGAGCGGTAGCGACCGGGCCCCCCGACGGCCTCATTTGAACTCCAGTAATTTAGGGGAAACCCGGTCGCTACCGCTCCCGGTTCTGACAAAAATGGCTCAAACATCCTATCCAAAAGACAAGATCAAGATCCTGCTGCTCGAGAATATCTCCGACGCGGCGGTTCGTGAGCTGAAGCAGTACGGCTATCTCGACGTTCAAAGGATAAACGGGGCGTTGAGCGAAGAAGAGTTGATGAGTGCCGTCCGCGGCGTTCACCTTCTCGGCATTCGTTCGAAAACTAAGATCACAAAAAACGTGATCGCGGCCGCCGACAAGCTGCTCGCGATCGGCGCGTTTTGCATCGGCGTCAATCAGGTCGATCTGAAGGCAGCCACTCAAAAAGGTGTCGCGGTATTCAATGCCCCGCATGCGAATACACGCTCGGTCGCCGAGTTGATCATCGGATTGTCCGTGATTCTGATCCGCAGGATCGCGGACAAGAACGCCGCGGCGCATCGTGGCGAGTGGATGAAAGATGCGACCGGAAGCTTTGAGCTGCGGGGCAAGACACTCGGCATCATCGGCTACGGCAATATCGGCTCGCAGGTCTCGAACATGGCCGAGGCAATGGGCATGCACGTCGTCTACTACGATGTCGCGACAAAGCTGCCGCATGGAAACGCGAAACAGATCCGTGATTTGAAGGCGCTGCTGAAAGAGTCGAACATTGTCACGCTGCATGTCCCGTCCGATTCGACGACGCGCGATCTGATCAACGCCGACTCGATCAAGTCGATGCGTAAAGGTGCGATCCTTATCAATCACAGCCGCGGTGATGTTGTCGATCTTGATGCAGTACGACGGGCGATCAAATCCGGAAAGCTCGGTGGGACGGCGATAGATGTCTTTCCCGAGGAACCCGAAAGATCGGGTGACGCATTCGCGTGCGCTCTGCAGAATTTACCCAACGTGATCCTCACGCCGCATATCGGCGGCTCGACCGAAGAGGCTCAGGCGAACATCGGTCTCGACGTAACGGCAAAACTCGTTAAGTATCTCGAGCTCGGGACCACCGAGGGCTCGCATACCGTACCCCCCGTCTCACTTCCTCCACAAGCCGGCACGCATCGCATCCTGCACGTACATCGCAATATTCCCGGCGTGCTCGGCGACATCAACTCGCGTCTTTCAAAGCGCAAGATCAACATCGTCGGGCAATACCTGAACACAAACCCCGAGATCGGCTACGTCATCCTCGATGTCGAATCGAAGATCTCGAAAGAGGCGTTCGAGATCTTGAAGGGCATCAAGGGCACGATCCGTGTGAGGATGGTTTACTGATTTTTGCCGCGGATTTACGCGGATGACGCGGATAAGAGAAAGCAATTTTCTTTGCCCCGGACAGTCCTTGACGTGGAAATTTAGATACCAGTCTTCATATCCGCGTCATCCGCGTGGATCCGCGGCAAAAGCATTTTTCATATGAAAATCGTAATCCCAGGCGGAACAGGACAGGTCGGAACAGTTCTCGCACGAGCGTTTCACAGCGACGGTCACGAGGTCGTCGTGCTCGGTCGTTCTGCTAAGAATGCTCCGTGGCGAACCGCGCAATGGGACGGCGAGACATTGGGTGATTGGGCGGCGGAGATCGACGGCTCGGATGTCGTTATCAATCTCGCGGGCCGCAGTGTGAATTGCAGGTACAACGCCGAAAACCGCCGGCAAATGATGGATTCGCGGGTGAATTCGACGCGGGTTGTCGGTGAGGCAATCACCGCTGCTGCGAGACCGCCTGATGTTTGGCTGCAAGCAAGTACCGCGACGATCTATGCTCATCGTTTTGACGCGCCGAACGACGACGTCACTGGGATCATCGGCGGCCGCGAGCCGGGCGCTCCCGACACGTGGAATTTTAGTATCGATGTCGCGACAGCTTGGGAACGCACCGCCGAGGATGCTCACACGCCCCGGACAAGAAAAGTCCTGATGCGGTCGGCGATGATAATGAGTCCGGATCGTGACGGGATCTTCGATACGCTCCTTGGATTGGTCAAGATCGGTCTCGGCGGCACCGCAGCGAGCGGCAAGCAATACATTTCGTGGATCCACGACGCGGATTTCATCCGGTCGGTCTACTGGCTGATCGAACACGAAGAATTATCCGGCGCGATAAATCTTTCGTCACCGAACCCGGTGCCGAATCGCGAATTTATGAAGATCCTGCGCGACGCATATGGAATGCCGTTTGGTTTGCCGGCGTTCGAATGGCAGCTCGCTATTGGAGCATTTCTGATGCGATCCGAAACCGAGCTGATACTGAAAAGCCGTCGCGTCGTGCCGAAACTATTGACCGACTCGGGATTTGAGTTCCAGTTTCCGGGGTGGAGAGAGGCGACGGAAGACCTTGTCGCTCGATGGCGAGAGGATGACGTCCGGAAAAACTGAAACTAAAAACTGAAAAGTCAAAACGGAAGACGGATTGTCGTTTTCAGTTTTCACCTTTCAGTTTTTAGTTTTTCCGGAGAAAATAATGCAATCATGAAGATCCTTTACATTACCCTGCTGCTTTCGATAATGCCCTCGTTGACCTGCGCTCAATGGGTGAGGCAAACCGTCGACACGACCGCGAGTTTCCGCGGCCTGTCGGTCGTGAATGAAAAGATCGTCTGGGCAAGCGGCACCGGCGGAACTGTGATCAGGACGACCGATGGTGGAAAGACGTGGAAAGTGATAATTGTGCCCGGAGCCGAGAAACTCGACTTTCGCGACATCGAAGCGTTTGATCAATTCAAGGCGTACGTTCTCAGCATCGGTAACGGTGATTCGTCGCGGATCTACTTGACGACCGATGGAGGGACGACATGGAAGCGGCAATTCACTAACAAAAATGAAAAGGCGTTCTACGATGCGATCGCATGCTGGGATAAGGACAATTGTATCGCGATGAGCGATCCTGTTGACGGACGGTATGTGCTGATCATGACGACCGACGGTGGTTTTTTGGGCTGGAACTCGATGCCCACTGATAAGATGCCCGCGGCGAAAGACGGCGAGGCGGCATTTGCGGCGAGCGGTACATGCTTAATCTCAGTCGGGAAAAGTACGGTGTTTCTCGTGTCCGGCGGAAACGATGCACGCATGTTTCGCTCGGATGATCGTGGTTGGACGTGGAGCGTTGTCGAGTCGCCGATCGTCAAAGGCACAGCGGGAAGCGGGATATTTTCAATTGCAATGCTCGACGCGAAAAAAGGCGTGATCGTCGGCGGAAACTACGAGAAACCTGAGGAGGCGAAAGATAATCTAGCCTTCACGCCCGACGGCGGAAGGTCATGGAAGCTCGGATCGGGTTTGAGCGGCTATCGATCGGGCGTGGCGTATATCGACAAGATAACGCTCATCGCGGTCGGCACTAACGGAACAGATATTTCGCGCGACGGTGGAAAGAATTGGACGAAGATCGGCGATGAGAACCTGAACGCCGTTGCGGCGAAAGGAAAGCGTGCGGTCTGGGCGGTCGGACCGAAAGGGATGGTCGCGAAACTTAAATGAGCTGGTACGACATCGTCGGAACGCTTGGCGTCGCGATAATCATCCTCACATACGTTTTGTTGCAAATCGAACGCGTCCGGAGCGACCAGCTCATTTACTCTCTGCTAAACGCGATCGGTGCGGCGCTGATACTTGTTTCCCTTTATTTCGACTTCAACTTCCCTTCGCTCGTAGTTGAATTTTTCTGGCTTTTGATTAGTCTATTCGGTATCGGTAAGTGGTTGAGGCGGCGACGCTGACCTAAGTCCTTGGTCATTGGTCATTGGTCATTGGCCCTTTGTCCGTTGTCGAATAAACAGAATGACAAAGTACGAATGACCAATGACCGAGGACTAATGACCAAACGACCGGACACATATGCAAGGCTTTACAAGCGTTCCATTCAAGACCGAAAGCATGCACGGGCTGACGCAGGTCAACGGCGTGGCGAAATTTTCCGGCGCCGGCGTCGTGCTTGAATTTGAGTCCAAGCTCTTTGGCCTGATAGGAAGCGGGGTCAATGAAGTCCGGCTTCACAAGGAAGACATTCTCGACGTAAAATTCCGAAAAGGCGTGTTTCGCTGGGGTGCCAGGATCGAGATCAGGATGAAGACGTACGCGAAGCTCGCCGAGTTGCCGAGCAGCGAGGGTAAGCTGACGCTGAAATTGGTCCGTGACGATTTCGATCGGGGTCAAACGGCAGCCGAGCAGCTTCGAAAGGATTTGAACGAACACGCTGCATCTCTTCCACCGCCGCGGACACCCGTCAGCGAGTTGTTCGAAGAAGAAATCGAAGACGAAACACAAACATTAAGAAAATAGAAAGGAGATGAACTTATGCCAAAGTATGTGATCGAACGTGACATTCCAGGTGCTGGAAACATGTCGCCGGAAGACCTAAGCGGAGCGTCTGCCAAGTCATGCAGCGTGCTCGACGGCCTTGGAAATGAAATACAGTGGATCCACAGCTACGTAACCGGCGACAAGATTTATTGCGTTTACACGTCACCTAGCGAAGCCCTCATCGCACAGCACGCCAAAGAGAGCGGATTTCCCGCGAACAAGATTTCCGAGGTAAAGGCGATGATCGATCCGACACGGGCGGCGTAGTCTGGCGAGTCTATCGAGTCTATCGAGTCTATCGAGTCTATCGAGTCTTTCGAGTCTATCGAGTCTGGCGAGTCTTTCGAGTCGGGCGATTACCCGTATTTCGTATCCTTGAATGACCTCTCCGCGAACAACGGGCCTGGGAGCGATCGTCAGCGTCCATGGCCCATCACCATACTCTCTGCAGAAAGCGTCGATCGTCGCTGTCCTCTCGTTCTTTTTTTTCATGGCTACACTGCTGGTTTTTTATGTGCTCCAGCAGATCTTCTACTTCGTTCTATCGACCGCATTCCTCGTCGTTTATATATTCACGATGATCGGCTGGGTGATGCTGAGGCGAAGCGTAGTTTCGATCTACGAAAACGGGGTCGGTTACGGGAAATTTTCGGCTCGCTGGGATGAACTGCGGTCAGTTCGTGCAAGCGGGAAGACCGGAATCAGCCTGAACACCGACAATGGGGCATCTGTGACGATTCCGGAAACGGTCGCGGATTTCCCTCATATCGCCGCCGTCATCCGCTCCCATCTTTTCACGGAACCTTGATCGAGGGGCTGACAGCCCATCGTACAATCGGGTATCCTAGTCCTTTGGATTGGAACTTTCCGGAGAGTATATGAGCGCAGAAGTCGTAATGCCGCAAATGGGCGAGTCGATAACCGAGGGAACGGTTTCGAAGTGGTTGAAGAGCGTCGGCGATAAGATCGAGAAGGATGAGCCGTTGCTTGAGATCTCAACCGATAAGGTTGACGCTGAAGTACCAAGCCCTGTTGCCGGAACGCTGCTAGAAATACGACATCAAGAAGGCGAAACCGTCGAGGTCGGAACCGCACTCGCGATCATTGGTGCGGAAGACGAAGAGCCGGTAGGCAGTGGGCAGAAGGCAGATAGCAGTGTGGCGGCCGATGCACTGACGCCGTTGCCCTTGGCGCCGAAGCCGGAGGAGGAGCCTGAAGCCGCATCTGCAAGTGCGGCGACCTCAGAAAATCCAAAATCCAAAATCCAAAATCCAAAATCGGAATCGGCTACGCCGATCGTAATGCCGCAGATGGGCGAGTCGATCACCGAAGGTACCGTCTCGAAATGGCTCAAAGCCGTTGGGGACAATATTGAGAAAGACGAGCCGCTGCTTGAGATCTCAACGGACAAGGTCGACGCAGAGGTGCCGTCGCCAGCTGCAGGCAAACTGCTGGAAATAAAAGTTAATGAAGGTGAGACTGTCGAAGTCGGCGCAGTGCTCGCTCTTGTCGGAGCAGAAGGCGGGGCCGCGGTCCCAAGTCCCGGGTCCCAAGTCCCAAGTGCGACGCCGGCCGTCGAGGCGCCGAAGGCCGAAGACCAAAAACCAAAGACCGAAATCCCTCAAGCTCGCGTAGCTGCCGCGGGCAATGGACAAAGAACAAATGGCGACTTATCAGTTGAAGATCTTCGACGCACAAAATCGAGTCCGCTGGTGCGCAACATCGCCAAAGAACACGGCATCGATATTACGCGCATCGACGGGTCGGGTATCAGCGGTCGTGTCACGAAGCAGGACATAATGTCGTTTATCGAGACCGGTGCGGCTTTGCGTCCGCAGGATCTTCTGCGGAAAGACTCTCCGGTCGCACCAGCGATCTCGGCTTCGGCCGCAAAGCTCGAATACAAACCGACGCCGGTGACGGCTTCGGCCGAGGACCGCGTCGAGAAAATGTCGGTGATGCGGAAGAAGATCGCCGAGCACATGACTTTCTCGAAACAAACGTCGGCCCATGTGACGAGCGTTTACGAGATCGACATGACGAACGTCGCGAAGTTTCGTGACAAGAATAAGGCCGAGTTCGCATCTCGTTACGGCACGAAGCTCACATACATGCCGTTCATTTTTCAGGCCGTGAATGACGCGATCCGAAAATATCCGATCGTCAACGCACAAGTCGACGGCGAGAACATCATTTATAAAGGGGAAATAAATCTCGGGATGGCGGTCGCTCTCGATTGGGGACTGATCGTTCCGGTTATCAGAAGGGCGGACACCCTGTCGCTCTCAGGCCTTGCACTCGCCGCTAACGATCTTGCAGATCGCGCCCGGATGAAGAAGCTGAACCCAGGCGAAGTGACGGGCGGAACATTTACGATCACCAACCCTGGCGTTTTCGGCGGCCTGTTCGGAACCCCGATCATCAACCAGCCGCAAGTCGCCATTCTGTGCGTCGGCACGATCGAGAAACGTCCAAAGGTTTTCACATCGCCCGACGGTGACGACTACATCGCGATCAGAAGCATGGCGCACTTTGCCCTGACCTACGACCATCGAATTGTTGACGGAGCCGACGGCGAAAGGTTTCTTTCATCCATGAAGGAGTTTCTGGAAAACGGAAGCTTCAGCCTGTGAGCTGTGAGCGGAACTGTGAGCTGTGAACTGTGAACTGTGAACTGTGAGCGGAACTGTGAGCTGTGAACTGTGAGCTGTGAACTGTGAGCTGTGAACTAAAAACTAGAAACTCGAAACCGGGAACTAGAAACTTCCCTCCCCAGCCCCGTTGAAAAAATCCGTTGGAAAGTTGTGGCAGTTCGTGTATTCTCCGGTAGGAGATTGCATCAAAACAGAACACGGGATTGATATTTTTACTAAAGGTGTATATAAAAAGGACAGTCTCAGGCGTGGGCAAGATCCTGCCGATAACGGTCAAATCACGAACCTTTGCTAACCTTTTCCTAAAGCTTTCTTAAAGCTCGGGCCAAACGGCATAGAACTTGTTGCACGACGCGAGGTACACAAGGCGCTCACTGGTCTCAACGGAGACACTTTTGCAGGCTTAAATTTGAAATCGCGATTATTGCATCATTCTTTCACTGTCTCTCCGGACCAATGACTCGCCTCGCGACATAAACATCAAGGAGTTAAAAAAAATATGTTCAAAACACTATCTGGTTTGCTTTTGGCGATTCTCGTCGGAGCTTCTGCGGTTATTGCGCAGGACGCACAGCTCCGCTCACTTACGAGCGGTCAGAAATACAAGATCAAAGGTGCCGTCGTTTCGAAAGATGATGACAGTACATTTATCGTGCGAGACACCACGGGCGTCGACACACGAGTCGTTGTAGCGCCCGGAGCGAGCATCAAGACGAATGGCGGATTTTTTGGTGGCGGCGACAGGATCGCAAGCGATCAGATAGTACGCGGTCTGTATCTTGAGGTTGAAGGACGCGGTGATAATACCGGTAACCTGGCGGCGACAAAGGTTCGCTTCGACAAGGACGATTTCAAAGTCGCACAGTCGATCGACACTCGAGTTGGGCCTGCCGAAGCCCGCTTGACCGCGGCCGAAGAGAACGCTCAGCGCGTGTCGGGTCAGATCGATGAGCTGATGGCGATCTCGAACGCTGCTCGCGGTGGTGCGAGAGCGGCTCAGGAAACCGCTGACGCGGCAATCGAAGGTGTCAATGCGACGAACTCCCGAATCACGGCGATGGACGATTATGTTGTCCAGTCGACCGCAACAGTCAACTTCCTCGTCAACAGCTCGCGTCTTTCATCTGACGCTAAAGCTTCGCTGGATGAAATAGCGACGGCTGCCGCGACGATGAAAGGCTATGTGATCGAGATCACTGGCTTTGCATCAGCAGAAGGCGGCACGGCGCAGAATAAGGCGCTCAGCCAACGTCGAGCTCAGGCAGTCATCGACTATCTTGTCGAGACCCACAATGTGCCGCTTCGCCGCATTGGCCAATCATATGGCTTCGGCGAGTTACAAGCGGTTGCCGACAACACGACTCGCGAAGGTCGTAAGCAAAACCGCCGTGTTGAAGTCAAGCTTCTTGTGAGCCGCGGTATCAACCAGAACGTTGAGATCCGTCCCATCACAACAGACGACAACGAATAACTTCTCCTAGAGATGAGGGCAAGGGAGTAAAAAGGGATGAAAACCTTTTTCGCTTTTTTGCCCTCTAAGTCTGTAAGCCTCCCCAAAGCATCTCACGTCGAGTTACTTGTCTTATGAAATTCTTCACCGCATTTCGCTCGTCGCTATTACTCGCAATCATATCTCTGATCTTGTCCGTGTTCGCGGAGGGACAGACCACGGCACCGACACCACCGATTCAGGAAGAGAACGAGGTCGTAAAGGTTGAATCGCGTCTCGTCGTCGTGCCAGTTTCGGTGACGAATCCGGCGGGGGAACCGGTGTTGGGACTCAAAGCCGCTGATTTTCGTGTCGCTGAAGAAGGCCGCACGCAGATGATCGATTCGGTCGGCGATGCCGAGAACGTACCGCTCGAGATCGCTCTGCTTATCGATGTCTCGGGTAGCGTAAATCCACTGTTCGAGTTCGAAAAGAGCGCAGCAGGACAGTTTTTGAAGACCGTGATGAAGTCGGACGATCGGGCGACGATCTTTTTGATCGGCGACAAACCTCAGGCAGTATTGAAAAGTGAAAACGCTGCTAGCGCCGCCGAACGGCTCAAAAGCGTGGTTCCGTCGGGGAAATTTACCGCCTTCTATGACACCGTCTCGGCCGCGGCCACATACCTTCGCAAACACGCCCCGCTAAAAAGCCGGCGTGTCATCGTTGCTCTCACCGATGGTGAAGATAATTGGAGCGATCTTGTCCGCGATCAAGAGAAAGCGACGTATCGGGATGTCGACGTAAACAGTCTGACGGCCGAGAAGAGAAATCAGCTTGCAGCCACGACCGACACCGCCCATCGCAACGCTCAGGGAAAGATCGCCCGCGATCTTCAGGACGCCGATACGGTTTTCTACGTCATCAATCCTGCCGGAGCGTCGTTCAAGTTGAATAAGATCAGCATGCGCGCCCAGACCGGAATGGAAAAGTTCGCGAACGAAACGGGCGGCACATTCTTTTTGCCAAATTTTGCACCGACCAACTCAAAGGATTCTTTGCAAAATTCCGCGAACATGCGCAAGAACGAATCGATGCTAAACCGTATTTTCACGCAACTCGCAAACGAGCTGCGGGCTCAGTACCTGGTGCAGTATTACTCCGAATCTGATTTTCCGGCGAACAAGTTTGTAAAGCTTTCCGTCGTGCTCCAGAACCCCGCGAGTAATCGGGTGAGGTCGCGACAAGGCTACTACGTCAAGAAATAAGTTTCTGGTTTCTAGTTTCTAGTTTCTCGTTTCTTGTTTCTGATTACCGAACTAGTCGGAAGATTCACACGAACTAGAAACCTGAAACCAGGAACCAGAAACTCGGCTCGGTCGGTGTCTTGACACAACGCAGCCGCGACACGTATATTCTGAAGGTCGGTCACACCTCATAGGCCGCCCTAGCTCAGTTGGTAGAGCATTCGATTCGTAATCGAAAGGTCGTCGGTTCGACTCCGATGGGCGGCTCCATTTAAAGTTTCAATCAAACGGCATTCTCCAAAGATCTCGGCATCGCTTGAGCTCTCAATTTAGCGGTCGCCTCTGCTTGCGGAACGCGAGAGTTAGCTCGGGAACGAGGGCGATACCGGTGACCGAGTTGATCGCTTTCACTACGAGCCGGGCGGTACTTTTCAGAACCGCGAGATTATTAGGATTCGTAGTCGCGTACCAGAGCTCGCCCCCCGGTCATGCAGGCCGGTCATTGTCGGAGAAAGTAAAGTAGCCTTTGACCCGTCATCGCGCAAACCTTTCGGATCTCGCCGATCGTCGCCCCAGGGATCCCGGCACGCAGAAGCGATTCCCATTCTTCATTTTTATCTACACGGGCGCGAAAATCTTCGCGCCGCGTTCAGAGTCAAACCGGCAGATAATTAATTAACGGCAAGCCGGTCGTATGGAGTTCGACGGAAAATAGCGATGCGGAGTCTGATCCAGAAACATTATTCCGTTTTCGTTGACGAGCGACCAGAGCTGTGGCAAGACTTCGCCGCGCTCCTGCGGCAATAGATGTTCGTACACCGCGCTCAGGACGATCAGGTCGAAACACCCGAGTTCCTCCGGCAGCTCGGTACCAGATGGTGACTGAAAAGGCGAACGTTCCCAAAGCCGTAATACGCGAGCCGCCCTCGGGCGACTCTCAACAGATCGCTTTCGAGCTCGACGCCGACGATCTCGCTGTTTGGAAATTGTTTCGCCAGACACATTGTCGACGCTCCGCTTCCGCAACCGAAATCCAGGATCCTCTTCCAAGTGAGGTCTTCAAATCGAAAATAGGCCCGCATCTCGTTCTCAAAGTGTTTCAGAACGTAGTCGGGATCTTCGTCCCTCGCAATCTCATCGCAGAGCCATGCCGGCCCTTTGATCTCGAGAATCAAGCTTATTAGATCGAGCGGATAGTGGGTCTCACATTCCAGAGACGGAGAAAACGTGGCGGGATCGCGTAACTGTACGTCGACCTTGCGTCGGCCGTCTCGACGTTCGGCGACCGTGACTTCTCCCTCCGGATGCTCAAGTGTTGTCGTCATTCGCTCAATCAAACAATTTTTAAGCGGCTTGAGCAACAAGAAAGCGGCCTCGAAAGGCCGCTTCTATTTGACACATATCAAGAGACTCATTCGCGATGTTTCTTCGAGACCTCGCCGAATTTCATAACCAAGTGCAATTACTTCTCCGCCACACCACGGATAAAGTTTGTAATTGTGGAATTTTCACCCTCGAAAAGGTCGTCAAGACTCGCGTAGGTAACGCCCGAACATCCGGCACCGGTGATCTGGTATTTGGGCGGTAACGTAAACACATTTGAGGTCACGTTCGCAGCTGTGTAAGGTGAGATTACAACATTGCCGATTATCGAACCGCAGCCGCCGCCGGCTCGTTCCCATCCATCAGCTCCGGTGACGAGGATCAAACCTTTAAAACCAAACCCTCCGAGTGACGTGAGTTTCCCTGTTACGACCAGGATGCCTTCGCCACGGTCGCCGCGCACAGTACAGTTGCCTTCGCAAAAAGTGACGGTACCTGGCCCGTCGGCATCGTAGCCCGGATCAGTTAAGTTACCGGACGCAGGATTATAATAAGTTCCCGCATATTGCGCTTGGGCTCGGTACAGTTGCACCTTTTCTTCCATCAGTTGGGGCGTCCGCTGCCATTGAGGCAGCTGGGATGTCTCAAAATACGCAGGCGGAGGCGTCACCTGGGCAGGTTGGCTAGGCGCTCGAGGCGTAAGATTCGCTGCGATCCAGTTATTTGCGGTGGTCAGATTACATAGGGAATTAAAACCGAACGCCGGGGCAATTACACCGCCCGATGACACGCCGCTGTATGTCGTAGCGGCGGATGTTCCGGCCCGAAAGACAGCAGTGTTCGTCGGATTCCCCGGTTCGCTGCACGGTCCGTTCATCGAAAACGGTGAAGATGAATTTGCTCCATCCAATGGTGATTTCTGAAGAATGGCTTCAAGAATCTTATTGGATCGATTCGGACCGAAACCGGTGGCGGTTACCAGGAGGCGGGTCGGCTCCTTAGGCTCAATAACGCCGCTTATGTCTCGCGTAGATACTGCAAGCGCTGTTGTCGACGGAACCACCGAACCGCAATTTGTGGTGTTACCACACAGCGTAATGTCGCTTCCACTTACAGTGTACTTAGCTGACAAAATCGTAATGGCGCCGGTGGTGCTAACTCGACCGGAAATAAGCCATCCAGGATTCCCCGGTAAGACAAGCGAGTAAAACACCTTGAACTCAGTCGCCGTGCCCATTGCTGTACCGCCACCCGCACCGTTGGTGATCCTTATACTTCCGATCAAACCAGTGCGGGTAGGATTATCCGCATCAAACGACAGGGCCGTCGGATTGGTCGGATTTGGAACCCAGGTAAGAGTGGAAATCGCGGCGCCTGCAACAAAATCTCTAGTCGCTCCCCAGGCGCCGAATGTTCCATCGGCATTCACAGCGCGAAATTGGGCTCCCGAGGTGAAGTATGTCAGCGCCGATTGCGAATTGTCGGGATCTCGAACCGTAATTTTGTAGCTGTTATTGCAGTCGCCTGATACTTGAACTCGGCTGTCGTCGCCGCAAGTTGCGTATGTAAGGCCGTACGCACTCAGATTCCCATTGTTCGCAAACCGGTTAACGGCGTCTTTATAATTAACGGGGTCACCACCCGTGCCGCCGTTTCGGAGCGCATTGACCGATGCCTGAATGCCGCTTTCGGCCGCGTAGAAAGCTTTGGTCTCGGAAAGAACATCCGTCTCCTCTCTTGCGCTCGCCCCGGCAGCGCTAAGCATCCCAATACAGGCGATTCCCAATAAAAGCGAAATAAGTAAAACGGTTACCAACGCTGCACCCTTTTCCTCACTTACAAAAGAATTAAATTCGCATTTACTAGTTTTCATATAGCCTCCTGTCGAGCCAAGGCAAACTACGGGTTTGCCCCCGAGTTCAGTTAGTAACGGTTCAGCATATACGGTGAGTTTCTCAGGGTCACGTCCGACGTGACATTCACGTTGGCACCGTCACCGCCGGGAGCTCCCGAAATATTATTAATAATTACGGTCAAGGTTATCGTTATACGTCCGGTGTTCAATGTCGGAACGCCGAACGGTCCGGTCAAGGCATGCGTTATCTCATTGTAGTCCCAATACTGGAAACGGATGCGGCTGACCTTATTGATAACGCCCGACGTACTTCCCGTTCCGGACGCATCATAGCGAACGACCGAACCGCCACTCGCATCGCAACCATCACAGAAAAACGTTATGTCTTCGTTGGGATCAGTTGTCACATAATTTGAATTGTTAACATTCGTCCGGAAATGAAGGCGGTCCGTAGTTGAGTCGCCGAGAACGATGCCGTTATTAAGTAATCCGTATCCGCTGTTGCCGACATCCCGGGATATTATATTGATTGCTGCCTGAGCGGATACAATCGCATCTGTTCTCGCGGTTTGGTAATCACGACCTTTCAGTGCACCTGAAAACACCGTAACGGCCACTCCTAATATGATCAATGTGAGAATCATTGCGACCACAAGTTCGACCAACGTGAACCCCGGCGCCGATTTGCGGCCGGTGCCGCTTCTCTCCATTCTATTGCTCGCTGAAATGATCATGACATTAGTCAGTTCGATCTGACACGCTGAATAGTGACGTTCGTACCAAGCTGCGATAACCAGTCTTGCTGGGGGTTCTGCATTACGGCGGTGATAGTTATCTGCTTGAACTTGCAATTCGCGTCTGTCGGATCGGGATCCAGGGTTCCCAAAGGATCATTGGAGATAGAAATTGAAATATTAAAAGGAATTCCGTCATCAGCAGTTCCCACCACTCCGTCGGGATTCGTACTAAGAACTCCCGTCTTATAGTTTGGGTAGTTCCCGGCATTAAGGCGTACGTCAGTCGTTCCCGGAACGAAGCGAAAGCTTCGAAACTCTTCAACCTCTCGCTGTAAGACGTTGAGAGCCTGCAGTCGAATATTGCTACCACGATTTAGCTTGATCACATGCGAATAGACGGTCAAGATGCCTATGCAAAGAATGATCATTATTCCGCCGGCGACAATCACTTCCGGCAACGTAAAACCGTCTGCTAAAGTTTTTTGTCTCGGAATCTTCATAACTTCGTTCATTCGTCTATGGTGTGGGCGAGACATACGTTTCGGTCCTAATACTCGTTCCGCCAGGCACGGTCTGAACCGTTGGTGGCGCAAAAGTAGCCACGTCCGAGCCGCCCGGCAACATGTTCACCGTACCTGTAGAAGTAATGTGAATGATGTTGGCATTGGCAACCGTGTCGTTATTGAAGTCACAAGTTCCGTTACAAATGAAAAACGTCGCATCGACCACGTCTGGTTCGCCTCTACGATCAAAGGCAACGATAAGCGGAAGGGATAAACCTGTTCGCGGAGCTAGCGTAATATTTGGCGGAAATTGGATAACCTGCGAATCAGATGCGTCCATGTCACCATCTTGATTGACGTCAGTTGTTAAAGTAATTCGTGTCGATTCAATGTAGACAGTCGCAAACGGAACTGCCACTCCGTCGGCGCGCCGTTTAACCGAGTCGAACCGAGCACGTTCAAATGCTGTTTTGAGCTCGCGAGCGATATTCTGGCGAGTGAGTTGTTTGTTCGCAGATCCGCGTTGCATTATTGCGAATCCGGCCATCACAGAGATCACTACGACGACGACGAGCAGCTCAACAACTGTAACGCCTGAGTCGTGGGAGTTCGATCGAATAGAATTGCTCATTTTCGAACTCATTGATCGTCCGCGTGCCGACACGATCGCAATTGAGTGGGTTTTCATCCTCTTCATATACCAAAACGCCGAGGATTTCAATGTCCGAGACGTCCTGCCAGCTCGAACATCGGGCTGTATAGGGCCGCAATAATAAATCCGACGAAGATCCCGACCGGTACGATCGCGAAATTCTGAAACCAGAACAACACACGTTCGAGCTCGCGCTCGGCGCGCGTTTCCACGACTTTTGCATAGTTGTGAAACGTGTTTTGCATGTCGGCGGTCTTTTCAAAGGTCATCAGAACGCCGCCAAATTCCTTACCCATCAGAAATGGATACGGGATAAAAAGTTTGTGCAGATCGGTCGACTCCGTCATGAAACGGTGACGGACGTGCATCAGCATCTGCGCGTACTCAGGGTTGGTCGAGGTCTCGGCCGCGACCAGAAAGCGTTCGGTCATCGACGGAATTCCGGTCGAAAGCATCGCCAGCGTGCGGAGTGTCTGTGCCGAGTAATAATGGCGGAAGAACGAACCAAACACAGGGGCTCGAAGCGCGGCGACCTTGACGGTGTCACTTCCCGAGGGCGTCTGCGTCCATCGCCAAAAATATATAAGTGCGATAGCGACGCCGAGAACAGTTCCGATTCCCCACCAGCTTATAAGAAAGTCCGACGCACCTATCATGATCCGTGTGATGATCGGAAGCTTTGTATCTTCGCCCGTGAGCAGCGAATTGTAGAGCTCGACCATTTTCGGCATGACGAAATAAAGTACGACGGCGACCGAGATGATACAAAAGATCACGACCGCGATCGGGTACATCAGCGCCGAACGAATACTGGACCGGATCGCGTCGGCCTTTTTTTCTGCCTCGGCGAATCGATGCAGCGTTAACAGAAATGCGCTCTTGCTGATCCCGGTTTCAGCGTCGGCGGCGGTTCCGACCTCTTCACCGATTCGAAGCGCACAGATAAAAGTGATCGGGAAGAGCGGTTCGCCCTTGTGATCCATCTGCTCCGCGAACGCCTCCGAAAGGCTCCGGCCGTTGATGATCAATTCGCTTGCGTCGAGCAGAGCGTCGGACAACATCTTGTTTGTCTGGGCAAATGCCAATAGACGACAAACCTGGGTCGGGCTTTCACCTACCTCCATCAGATCGCCGAATTGCTCGGCAAGCGTGGCGAATTCGACGCTGGTCGGCATTCGATTCTTTTTGCGCGGACCGCGGCGTTCGCTTATCGAGCGAACATTGATTCCGGCACGTTCGAGTTCGTTAGCCGCGAGCGCGGGATCCTCGGTCTGAACAAAACCCTTGACGGGCTCGCCAAGCGAGTCGACGCCGCTGAAATTAAATCCCCCGTCCGATTGAGAGACGTTGGCAGACACAACTGTTCTGACGTCGCTCACGCGGTCCAGGTCCGGTGCCACGTAACGTCGTGCCGAACCCAACGGTCGTATCGCTCCGTTTGCCGGGCCGCCGCCATTTCCCGATATCTCGTTTAACTCATTCATCGATTACTTAACCTTTCCCCATTGCTTCGTGCCGCTCGATCGCCTCCTGCAGTGAGTGCGAGTGCCCATCGACCGCGGCTTGCTCGAATTCCCGATTGGAGAATTGGCGCTTGCTTTCGACCAATCCGAGCACAGCGGCGACTTCCACTTCCGACGTCACACCGGCGAGAACCTTTTCGCGTGCAACTTCCTTCATCGGGATCAGGTAACCGGCACGGACCGCTTTCTGTACGACGTCGCGGGCCGTGAGACTACGGTTCTCGACCCACTCCTTCACTTCGTCGTTGAAGTAGAGCAGCTCGGCCATTGCCGTTCGGCCGCGGGTGCCCTTGTTAAAGCAATCCGGGCACCCGACGCTCTTATACACTTCCCTGTCGTACATCTCCGACGGATGTGGATCGACGATCTTGCATCGCTCGCAAAGTTTTTTGATGAGCGCCTGGGCCAATATGAGATTCAACCCGGTCGAAAGATTTTCCCTCGGCAATCCGAGCTGGAACATTCTCGAAAGTGTATCCTCAACGCTCGCGGCGTGGAACGTCGACAGGACGAGATGCCCCGTGAGGGCGGCGTTGATCGCGACCGATGCGTGCTCGCCGGAACGCAGCTCACCGATGCCGATGATGTCCGGATCAGCGCGGAGGCACGAATAAAATGCGTCCCACCACGTGAACGGAGTATTCGGCCGCAGGCTCATCTGGGTGCGATATGGCGAGCGGATCTCGATCGGCTCACCGATCTCTATGATCTTGAAACCATCGGTCTCTTCGAGCGCGGCGTAGATCGCCTCGAGCGTATTGGTCTTTCCCGAACCGGTCGCACCGGTCACGATGAGGATCCCGCGTTTTTGCGTATAAGCTGCTTTCAGATCGGCGATCTGCCGCGGCAAAAACCCGACCTCGTTGAGATCGCGGATCGGTTTGAGCTGCGAGCGAAGCACGATCGACGGAGCGTACAAGGTCGGCTGCGAGACAAAGCGAAGTTCGACCTCGGCCGCCCGCCCATCTCGAAGCGCGCGGACCTTGACGGTCGAGTCGATATCTTTGAATTTCATCTGCGTGGCGTCTTTGCCGGACGTCTCGGCCATTCCCATGCAGAGCTGCTTGATCTTAACAAACGGAATGTTGTCCCACCGTACGAACATTTCGCTGTCGTAGCGAAAGCGAATGCGGCCGTTAGGCTGACCCGCTTCGATATGCATGTCGCTCGACCCCGATCGGAGAAATTCCATCAAGATCAAACGAATAAATTCCTGGGTAGTCAGCTCGGCTTCATTGCGCCGAATGTTAAGTTCGTATTCCTCGTTGTCCGTGAGGTCGATCCATTCTTCGTTTGCATCGGCTAGATCCGCCTCGCTCGCTGCATGCGTTGCATACGCCTCTTCAGCCGAGAAAAAGCTTTTACCTTCGCCCCAGTTCTTGGTTTTTTGCGACTGTTTTTTCTGTTGATGCTCGAGCACAGCCGACTGCGTCCGATCATCGTAGATGTGCGAGTACAGGTAATCGAAAAATGAATCTTCGAGCTCGACGAACTTTACGTTGAATGGGCTAACGCGAAGCGCATGGACAACCCCGTTGCGGTGATCGCCATTTCGCACCTGTACTAACCCAACCTCGAATTGCGCTGAGTCGAACGAACCGCTCCAGACATTCAGAACGATCGCCCGATAACGGCTCGACGATTCGCGATTGAGATACTCGGAGAGCTTCTGTAGATCACTGATGCTGTACTTTTTCTCGATACCCGGTTCGGTCACAAGAGAAAAGTTGACCGGCGCCTGGTTCCGCGATCCGTCGATCCCGACATGATCGTCGCGATTCACCCGCGACTCATCGATGGGGTCCTCGATCAATTCGACGAAACCTTCGTCTTTAAACTCCTCGCTGGACATATAAATCGATATTACATTCTTAGGACGGAGCGACCGGCTCTTTATTGCGAAAGCCGGTCGCAGCCGAAACATTAATTGTCCTTCTTGGGCGGAACGACCGCCTTTGGCTCGCCCTTAATTGCACGGTCGAGCTGCTCCGGCGTGAGAGATGGCGGGCTCGTCGTCGCACCCGGCACCGTAACGGGCTCGATGGCTTCGCCGTAGGGAATAACCGAGACCGAGATCGCGAAATAGAGCCGGTTGATCCGCGTGTCGCGAATTCGTCGTTTGAACAATTCACCGATGATCGGGATATCGCCGAGCCCCGGTGTCTTATAGATGGTCTTGCTGTCCTGATCGACGGTAAATCCGCCGAGGATCGCAGTCTTGTCCTCACCCAACAAAAGCTGGGTCTGGACAGATCTTTTGCTGATCGCAGGGACACCGCGTGCGGTCACCGATGAATCAATGTCATTTGCCGCCAAACGCATATCGAGCGTCACGGCGATCGGATCTCCGTTATCGTCGTCGATCACGTACGGAGTCACCGCCAGATTGTTCGAGGCATCGACGAAGGTGACCGTACCGACACCGCCCAGTGAGCTGTCGATGACGATCGGAAGCTGACGTCCGACCTCGAGTGTTGTGCACAATCCATCCAGAACGGTTGCGAACGGACGGGATTTGACCGAGATCACACCATTCTGTTGAAGTGCGGTGGCCTGAACATTGAAATCAAACGTGCCGATGATCGCAGAAAAATCGAATAGAGTGCCGGATGTGCCGAGCGTATGACCGAATATTCCGCCGTTCGGATTGTCGTTGCCATTTCCGCCGAGGATCGTCGTCTGGACGCCTATGTCGCGAAGCCGGTCCTGGTTTGCGGAGTATACAAGGCCCTTGATAACAACCTGGAACGGTGGCCGGTCGGCCCGCGACACGATCTCGTCGATCAATGCATGTTCCTCTGGCGTCGCTCTTATAACAAGAATGTTCCGGCCGGGGATCTGAGTGACAAAGCGATTGGTTCTTTTCTCTTCGGTCTGCTGACCGCCACCGCCTTGATTGCCGCCAACACTGCTCTGGTTCATCGAACGAATCCCGAGTATTTTCTCGATCTCGATGATCAATTTATCGAACCGCGAGCTTCCCTGTTGCGCCGCAGTTTCGCCATTCTGGCCGCCGCCGCCGCCTCCGCCGCCACCCGAACTTAAACCACCTCCGCCGCCCGAGCCGCCGCCGCTGCAACCGCCCTGTCCGCCAGAGCCCTGGCTTCTTCCGGCGAGATCAACGGTGCCGCCCGACGTTCGCTGCAGGAACTTAAGCTTGAGAAACCTGGTCGTAACATCTGCTCCATCCTGAAGCTTGGGGAGATCGCTGTTCTGGATAAGCTCGATGGTGTTGCTCGTGATGCACCGCGCTCGAACTCCGGAGACAAAGAGTTGCGAGCGGAGCAGTACGTTCCATGGGATGCTGCCGGTTTTAATGTTGATAGGCAGATCGCGGAGCTTTGGCCCCATCAAAAAATTGATCCCGTAGCGATTATGGATCTGATCAAGCAGCTCATCGAGAGTTAGTTCGATCGACTGATTGAACGTGATGTCGCGGCCGACAAAATTCGGATCGCAGTAATTGCCGTCCGGTACGATCACTTGAGATGGAGCGGGATTCGACGTCGCGAAGGGGAAATCGGTCAAACTTTCCACCGACGGCTGAACGACTTCGTTTTCATGGGCATCTACATCGGTCGACGTCGACACCGGAACATCAGCAGACGCAACGGGAGGATAAATATCGTCTCGGGGAATCGTCGGCCAAACGCCGACGATCGGGCGCGCGTCCGATGTTCGTGCTCCGACGCCGTGCGCGCCCGTGGAGGTCACCGGTTCGAGTTTGTCGAAGATGCCGGGCGCCGACGCCGTCACTGCGTAGTCCGCGAAAAAGCTGACGACGACCAGGACCGCTAATGAAAGTATGATCAATTCTCTAATGCGTTTCATGGTATTGCTCCGCAATCACTCCGCCTTTTTCGACCGTCCGACTCCTCTAACCAGTGATCGTGCTATTAACTTCGCCCGCTAATTCGCTGCCTGTGAATCGCGGTCGGGTTGGCACGGTTCCGTATTCGAATATGACTTCCTTCTTATTCCGTCTTGATTCGTAAACACGACTTCCCTTTCATCAAAACCGTTTAGCCATCCGTTGAAGAATCGAGTCCCGGCCGGAAAACTAAATGTCTGGCACAGCGAGGCCGAAAATAACATCACCTCCGCACCTCGGTCGCCGCCGCTGGCGAACCCGACCGGTACAAGATCTTCAATTGCCAGCACCTCGGCCTCAGGAACGACGAACTCGCCTCGTTTCTGGCTCGCCAGCCAATCGTCGTGTCTTGCCTTAGCGCTGTAGACTTCCATGCTCGGTACCCGGCCCATATTCGAGATCGGCCTTTGACCCGGGCCGAATCTAGCGTTCGGAATTCCGCCCGCAACACTGGAGCCCGATGACGCGGGCGAAACCGTTTGAGATGCGGACCTCGCGTTATTAGTAGCGATGACGCTGCCGCTCAGATTTGCTCGGTCGACGAAAGGATTCAGCACTTCGCTCGAGGCAGGGAGAGCATCGAATGCAAGAGCCTTCGAGAGCTCGGTCTGTATCTTTGGATCGATAACGATGACAGGTGCGGCGATATCTGAATCGGCCGAAGCCTTCCGGCGGTCCGCGATGGTATCAAACATCGTCCATGCGATCGAAAGTATCAGCAAGGCCAGAAATGTGCCGACAAAAACGAGGGCGAGCCGCGTAGATAACCGGTTCCTAAATGAAATGGCGGGCTCGAGCGATCTTACTATTTGCATTAGTTACCGCCCTCCGTCTTGCTGTTGAGTGCGAGCTCCGTCGGTATCGCGGGCATTTCCGCCGGCGGCGGCGCGTGATAGGCGACGAGCGTGAACCCCGCCGACACGTCCGACTTTAAAGATACGATCGAGAAATCCCGGACCAGCAATATTCGCGGCATGCGTGAGATGTCGGCGAAGAAATGAACAACTCGCGGATACGGGCCGGTCACGATCGACGGTATCTCGCGCTCGTAAAGTTTTTCTGCGATCGGAGATTTTATCGAGGCTTTTACCGCCGTCAACCCGGTAAGGGTCACGCCGTTGCGCTGCGCCGCCATTTCCACCTGACCGAGGACGTCCGACACCTCTGTTTCTTGCGGCAGGAGAGGTTTGGCTTCGTCGTATAGATCGACGATCTTCTTGAACTCAGCACGAAACTGCGGCTCGGTTTGAAGCATCCTTTCAGTCTTTGTATTCTCGGTCTCCTTTCTCAGCACCTGCTGTCGATACTCTTCGTTTGACTGGAACCATCCCGCCAACAGGTAGCTGTAGAAGAGATAGCCGAACCCGATGGATATGGCCGTCATGACTGCAAGCGTAATGATCGGACCATGACGCTCCGATTCGTTTAGAATGACATCGCCGATCGTGCCGAAGCTGGATTTTTGAACCTTTCTCATAACGCTGGATCGCCCAAACTATTTCGCTGCCGCCGGACTGTTCTGTGCTGCCGGGCTCGCCGCGGGTGCTGCCGCCGGCTTTGCTCCCGGTTTTACCGGAGGCGGCGGTGCAAATTCTTCCATGGGAAGATAATTGCCCTTGATACTCCATACGATCACGCCCGGACGCGCCTGGTTTGCGGATAACAACGAGCCCGCCATCACCGGAGCGTTCGGCTGCCCCGCAGCGACCGCCGCGACCGGAGGCCCTTCCTGAACCTCGTACGCAAGATTGCCGAACAGCCGCGACCCGCTTTCGGGTCCTCCCGCAAACTCCATCGACTTGAGGAACGAAGTGACCGCGTCCTTGTTCCGGGCAAAGCCTTTCATCTCGACGCCTCCGGTGGGCAAGAGCTTCATATCGGAAACATAAAAGGACGGATCCACCGTGTACGGATAATTCGAATTGAGTTGATAAAGCAGGCCAATGCCAACCGGCTGCTGCCTCCTGAGCCTGCTGACTTGCTTAATGAATTCCTGATACCACTTCAAATTCGCCTCGTACGAATTACGACGATCAAGCGCCGGCTTGAGCTCTTGCGTGCGGGCAGTCGCTTGAGCATCTCGAACGCCCGTAATAATTCCGGCGAATATCAATCCCGCAAGCATCGCCAGCAGGACCGCCGCGACGACTGTCGGCGGCGCCAGCACGTTAAAGATCGCGCGGTTGCGTCGCTGCTGTGCGAAGATTTCGGCACTCAAACGACGTTGGTCTTCCTCCGTATCCGCGAGTACCAAAAGATCGCGGGCAAGATCAGCCGGCGGCAGGATCGCCGCTCCGACCGGTGCAGTGTCGCCGAACGCGAACGACCCGAGAAGCAGACCGCCAACCATCGCTTCGTCCATCGGTGCGTCCAAATGAAATACCTGTATTCCGGTTGTCGACGCGTGCTCCTCGGCGATCGGCGGGATCGTTGCCGAAAGCTGCGGTTCGGATGCCCAAACGACCTGAGCATAACCGCTGAGCTGAAGCTGCTCGAGTTTCTCCTTCGAAAGCTGCAGCGAGAGCTGGTCGAACGCTTCGCGAACGTACGACTGAAGACGGCTGTCGACGTCACCATCCGGCGTCGCCGCACCAAAACGCCCATCAACAGAATGTTGGCTCCCCATCTGCGCTATATCCTTTGGCGCGAGAAAGCCGTATTCGCTAAAGAGTCCGGCGGTAGGGCTCCACAAACCGAATCGAAAACCGCTGAGCCCGATCAGGATAAAGGCCGTGACCTCTGATTCTTTTCCAGCGCGTTGGACGAGCTCGCCTTCTTTCACGGCCGTCAGGAAATAACGGGCCGTCGTTCTGACGGGCGTCTCGATCGATATGTCTATTTTGGAGGCGAGGCGTTCACCCAACAGTGCTCGTACTCTGTCGCGTGCAGCCAGAACATGCGCCCGCGGCACTTCGGTCATCGCCACCAAGCCGTTCGGAAGCCGTCTTATCACACACGCCGTATCATCCAGCGACGTCTCAAAAAGAGGATGATTGTCCGTTCCCAGAACAACCTGCTGCTCCGCCGTGATCAGCCATTCGACAAGTTCTCGATCGCGCAGCGCAAGACGATCACCATCTAAGGCGAGAATTCGCGTCCTCTCCGAAAACTCCGCTATCGGCGTCAAAAAATATGTCGAGTTAGAAAGCGCCAGACTGCCCGCCTGCCCGCCGCGTCGAAGATTTATCGACTGAGCAAGATTAAAATCCGACGTGAATCTTTCGACTTCAAGCTCCCAGCTTCCCGATTCGTCGCGGGTCGTTGGCCATGCGGCAGTGACCCGGCCACCCGAATTCCACGACACGGACAACTGGTCGCGAGATTGCGAAAGGTCGCCGTTATCGGCTCCGCTCAGATCCTGGTTCGCGTTGAACTTATTTCTCATAACGTGAACTCACTGCTTCAATACGCCGGATCGTCGCCCGCGCCTCGAACTCGGGTCTGAGGCCGGATCCCGCTCGGCGTTTCGCGATTCTGTAACCCACCTCCACCGGCGAACGCAGTTTGTGACGCATGTCCGCGGCCAACGAGATCTAACAGCTCTTTCTGATTTGACGAGATCGAGAGTGCCGTCTCGAGAGTGATATCGCGTTTGCGATAAAGGGACGCGAGCGACTGGTTAAGTGTCTGCATCCCAAACTTGTCGCTGCCGGTCTGCATCATCGAATAGATTTGGTGGATCTTGTCCTCACGGATCAGGTTTCTCACCGCCGAGTTCGGTATCAATATTTCCATCGCCATCACACGACCATTTCCTGAACTGTTCGGAAGCAGGGATTGGCACATGATCCCTTCGAGAACGTTCGAAAGTTGAGTTCGGATCTGCGGCTGCTGATTTGCCGGGAACACGTCGATGATGCGGGTGATGGTGGACGAAGCGGTGTTCGTATGAAGCGTCGCCAGGGTCAGATGTCCCGTCTCAGCAACTCGGAGGGCCATCTCGATCGTTTCCAGGTCACGCATCTCGCCGACCAGAACGACATCCGGGTCCTGGCGCAGGCCGGACCGCAAAGCTTCGGCGAACGAGAACGTGTCCGAGCCGAGCTCGCGCTGGCTGACGACGCAGTTCTTGTGCGTGTGCAGAAACTCGATCGGGTCCTCGATGGTCAGAATATGTTCGTGGCGGTTCGTATTGATCCGGTCGATCATCGTCGCCAGGGTCGTCGACTTACCTGACCCGGTCGGGCCGGTGACCAGAACGAGGCCGCGAGGTTTTCGGCAGAGGTCGGCGACAACCGACGGCAGGCCAAGTTCCTCGAATGTTCGTATCAGGTATGGGATCGCCCGATACACCGAACCGATGGTTTCCTTTTGGTTGAAGATATTTACGCGAAAGCGAGACAGACCCTCAAGCCCGATCGAAAAATCGAGCTCTCGTTTCTTTGCAAATTGCAGCCCTTGCTCCTCGGTGAGGAACGAGCAAGCCAGCTCCTTTGCATCTTTCGGACCGAGCACGGCGTAGCCCTCAAGTGGTTGCAGCTTGCCATCGATTCGCACTTGCGGAGGCGAATCTACCCTCAAGTGCAGATCCGAACCGCCAAGCTCGATCGTCTTGGTCAGAAGGTCTGTAAGTTTGTTACGGGCGTCACTGTTCGTACTCATGCGCTCATAAATCCTCGCTAAAACTAGTCCCGATCAATTTACCCGGTAGGGCAAGCGGCGTTTAGCTCCGTCGCGAAATTGCCAGGATCAAAGCCACTCATGATCCGGTCGTTTTCTGGAAATCCTAAGCAATGGGTGTTTTAGGTTCTGCTATTTGTACGCCAGAGTACTTCCGGCTGTCAACATTTTTTTCCACAGGGTCATCAGTTCCGCCGCGAGCTCGGGTTTGAAAACCCGAAAAAAACAGGCTCGGACGGCGAGGCGACGGACGTCAAAAAACTTTTTTTTGTTTCAAAAACCCGAAATGGGCTACAATGCCGACGACCTAATCACCCAAACCGAGTATTTTCGAACGATGCGTGAGCCTGTAAACACAGTATTTTTGTCGCACGAGCCCGAAGGCGTCGAGAGCACCCAGCGCCTCATCTTTGGCCGTCTGGCGCTCATCTTCTTGCTTCTGCTTGCGAGCTGGTGGTGGACGGGCAGCTATCTGAGCCAGGCGACGGGATCGTTTCCGACAAGCCTTTTTCTCTTTTTTCTGATTTCCATCACGCTGACTGCTACTTATCACGTGGTCGCACATTTCAGCCGCAATTATCCGTTACAGCGTCGCGTTCAGTTTTTCATCGACATTCTCCTCATCACCTGGCTGGTGTGGGAGACGGGTGATATCAATTCGCCGTATACGTCGCTCTACATAGTCCTCATCTGCTTGTCAGGATTCATGCTGGGCAAGGTCGAGTCCCTCGCGATCTCGGCCGCGTCGGCCATTTGCTTTATCGCGCTTTCGGTTTTAACCGGTCAGGTGGTCATTTATTCGATTTCGGGCAATGTCGCTCCGTCGCATGCGCTGCAGATCGTTGCGTTCAATACGGTCGCCATCCTGTTTGTCGGATTGCTCGCGGCACGGATCGGAGAGCGAAAGAAGATCGGCGAACAATTGCGGGCGAGCGAAGAAAGCTTCGCCGACCTGCATGTCCTTCACGAGCGCATCGTGCAGTCGGTCGACACGGGGCTAATCACAACCGATCTCGAAGGCACGATCTACGCCTTCAACCGCGCGGCCGAAACGATGTCGGGCTATTCGGCGTCGAAGGTGATTGGCCGGAAGCTGACCGAAGTTTTGGGCGACGAGTTCGGCAAGCAGATCGCGGCCTGCCTCGGTCCCGTGCAGACCGCCGACTTTTTCACGCGGCATTTCGAGGCGCGGTTCGAAGGGCCGTCAGAGAAGAGATCTACCGTGGTCGCATCGATAAACCCGCTTTTTCGCAGGACCGGGCTTGTCTCGGGCCTGATCGTGACGCTCGGCGACATCTCGCAAATCCGTGCTTTGGAAGAATCGCTCCGGCGGGCCGACAGGCTCGCGGCGGTCGGACGAATGGCCGCCGGGCTCGCACATGAGATCAGAAATCCCCTCGGTTCGCTGAGCTCGTCGCTCCAGTTCATCCGTGAAAAGGCAGGCCTCACATCACCGCATGCCCAGTTGTTCGATATTGTTCTTCGCGAGGCCGAGAGGCTGAATGAAATAATAACCAGCTTTCTCGCATACGCCCGGCCACCGGCAAACGCGCTTGAAGGCAGGGCGAAGCAGCGGACGGATATCGATGCGACGCTTCGCGACTGCATGGTGCTGCTAAAGCACGATCCGCGTGTGAGTGATGCACATCAGTTTGTTTACGAACCACCGCCGCAGCCGGTCGAGTCGAGAATGAGCGAGACGCAGTTGAAACAAATCGTCTGGAACCTGCTGCAAAATTCCCTTAACGCGATGCCGAATGGGGGCGACATTCTGGTCCGCTTGAATGAGATCCCGGGTGGCCGGGTTCACATGCTGTTCCAGGACAGCGGCCCGGGATTCAGCAGCGACAACGTCGAGCATCTCTTCGAGCCTTTCTCCGTCGCCGCGACCGGCACCGGACTCGGGCTTTCGATCGTGCACAAGATAATCAACGAAAATGGCGGCAGCATCGACGTGACCAGGGCCGACGGCGGCGGTGCTCGAATTCTGGTCGAACTGCCGTGCTAGATCTTTACACGCGGTCCGTTGGTCCGCTTTTATTCGTCAAGTTTTCGACTGATCAGAAGTAATGGCCGAACTACTAATTGCCGATGACGAAAGAGGGTACCGCGAAGTTCTGCGGGCCATCTTCGAAGACCAGGGCCACAAGGTGCATACCGTGTCCGACGGCCGAGGGGCGCTCGCACATCTAAAGCGGGAGCCGTGCGACGTGGTCATCTCCGACGTCCGTATGGGCGACATGAACGGGATCGAATTCCTCCAGGCGGCTCGGACGTTCTATCCGGAGATCGGTATCGTCATGATGACCGCATTCGGCACCATCGACACCGCACGCGAGGCATTCAAGCTGGGTGCCGACGACTTCATACAGAAACCTTTCAATAACGACGAGCTCAGGATGATCGTCGAGCGGACCCTCGAGCGTCGGGCGATCGTTCACGAGAACCGCGCACTCCGCACCGCACAGCGAAAGCTCGGGAGCACGGCGAATATCATCGGGAGCTCGGACGCCGTACTGAGGCTGCATGAGCAGATCGGCACCGTCGCCCGCGAAGAATCGACGATCCTCATCACGGGCGAGTCGGGCAGCGGAAAAGAGCTGGTCGCGCGGGCGATCCACGATCTTTCGAACCGCGCCGAACAAGCGTTCATCCCGATAAACTGCGGTGCGATGACCGAAACGCTCCTCGAAGCCGAACTTTTTGGATTCATCAAAGGTTCGTTCACCGGAGCGACGCAAAGCCGTGCCGGGATGTTTGAATCTGCCGACCACGGAAGCATTTTTCTAGATGAGATCGGCGACATGTCGCCGACGATGCAGGTAAAAGTGCTGCGCGTTTTGCAGGAGAGAAAAGTTCGGCGGATCGGGGCCGGTTCGGAAACCGCCGTTGATACACGAGTGATCGCCGCTACGAATCGCGATCTGGAACCGCTCGTTGATGATGGGAAGTTTCGGCAGGATCTTTTCTACCGGATCTCGGTCATCCCGATCCGCGTCCCCGCCCTACGAGAACGACGCGAAGACATTCCCGAGCTTGCGATGCACTTTATCAACAGATTTTCCGCCCGCTCCGGCAAACAGATCTCGATATCGGACGAGGCGCTGGCGGCGCTTCAAGGTCGAAGCTGGCTCGGAAATGTACGAGAGCTTGAAAACACGATCGAGCGGGCCGTCGCATTCACGGCGTCGGGCGAGTCTATCGCACTTTCGAACTGCGTCGAACAAACCCAAAAGAACGGAAATCATGCGGCCCACCTGCCGCCGGATGGCCTGCACCTTCCGGCACATCTCAATAAGCTAGAAAAGGATTACGTCGAGGAAGCCCTGCGCCGATGCTCGGGTAATCAAACCCGTGCCGCCGAGCTCTTGAAGATCCCGGTACATTCACTTCGACATTTGTTGGACAAACACGAATTACGGTAGGCACGGGTTGCCCTAGATGCCGGTTTCGCGCCGCGTTTTTTTCTTTATCAGGTTATCTCAACGCCCCGCCCCAGCTTCTCGCATTGACGGCCTAAATGAAAAGAGGCTGTCTGAAAAGGCGGCCTCTTTTTTTGGCGCAAATTGGTAGAAGAGGCTTTAAAATATTGACCATGAAGAGGAAGCCTGAGCCAGTGTTCAAAAGATACGACCAGAACCAGCTGATGCTGATACCGCCGAGCTACGACGATCTGGTACCTGCGAATCATCCGGTGCGGGTGGTGAACGAGGTGATCGAGCGGATCGACATCAGATCGTTGGAAGCGAGTTACAAGGGCGGAGGAACGTCGAGCTATCATCCGCGGATGCTGGCTGAAGGTGGTGGTATACGGATACCTGCGGAACATCTACTCGACGCGCAAACTGGAGCAGGCGGTAAATGAGAATGTGCATTTCACGTGGCTGGCGGGAGGAGCGAAGCCGGACCACAACACGATCGCGGACCTTCAACCAGGTGGTGATGCTGCTGGCGGAGGAAGGAGCGGTGTCGCTGAAAGAGGTGATATTGGACGGAACGAAGATCGACGCGAATGCGAACCGGTACAGGTTCGTATGGGGCAAAGCGATCAAGGTGAGTCGGGAGCGAATCGAGCGGCAGTTGAGAGAGTTGTGGGCGTATGTCGAGCGTGTGTACCAGGACGAAGAGCAGCAGCCGAACGAGCCGGAGTTTGAAGCGATCGATCCGGTGTCAGTAGCCCGGACGATAGCCGAGATCAACGAGGCACTGAAGGAGAAAGAGATTGATCCGAAGGTGAGGCAGAAGCTTAAGTACGCCGAGAAGAACTGGCCGCAGAAGCTCGCTGAGTACGACGAGAAAGATAAGATATTACGGGGCCGGCACAGCTATTCGAAGACCGACGAGGATGCGACGTTCATGCGGATGAAGGAAGACCACATGCGGAACGGGCAGTTGAAGCCGGGCTACAACGTACAGGCCTCGACCGAGAAGCAATACATCATCAACTACACACTAGGGCAGACGACGAGCGACACTTCTCTTTTGAAGGATCATATCGGCGAGCACATCGAGAGCTATGGCCGATCACCTGAATCGCTGACGGCGGAGCGGGATACGGGAGCGAAGAGAACAACATGTTCCTTGAAGAGCAAGGCGTCACAGCGTTCGTCAAATACAACTACTTCGACGGGGAACAGAAAGAGAAAAAGCCGAACCCGTTTCACGTCGACAATCTGTATTACGACGCGGGGCGAGATACGCTGACGTGTCCGATCGGTCAGCCGATGAGAGGTCGCAGGTCGAGGCGGTGTTCGGGAATATAAAACAGAACAAGGGGTTCCGAAGGTTCTATCTAAGAGGCATCGAAAAAGTGAACATCGAGATCGGACTCCTGGCGATCGCTCACAATCTACAACGGTTCAGCAGTAAGACCGGACACTGAACGATTCCAACAATCTACGCTCGAAAGCAAAAATGAAAAAAAAGGCCGCCGGAAATCTGGTTTCCAGACGGCCTCTTAGGTGCGTGGGAACGAAGTAAAACAGTTCAGCTTACAGACCGCCGAGCGGCGTGCCAGTAGTATCATCAACAACACCAAGAGCACACGTCGGAGTGACTGCAGTCGTTGTGTCGTCGCCTAGGGGACTCTGGTATATCACGCCATCGATTCCGACGGCGTAAGCACGCCTGCCAGTGCTTGGGCTATTCGGTGTCGCCGTTCCGCAATAGGTGTCGAATGGATCCGCTCCCCTGAGTACGCTGAACGTATATCCGCTTTTCTGCGCCGCATCGTCCGCCAAAACACCATCTACGAGGCCGGTTAGTCCGGAGCCATCGGCATATTCGACGCTGCCGCCAGCTGTCGCCTGATATGTCGACTCCGCACTGTGGTACGTTCGCAGCGACGAAACCGCACTTGCTTCATTTGCTGCACGGCGGGATGCGAGCAGGTTAGGGATAGCGATTGCGGCGACGATCGCGATTATGATCACGACAACAAGTAATTCAACGAGCGAGAAACCTTTTTCGTTTTTGTTTGACTTCATATTTCTAAATCTCCAGGGTGTTGTTATTAGTTCGCGACAGACGGATGGTCGGGTTTCTTGCGAGACCAGATACACCCCTTTTGTTTGTTCGCGTGCTGCTGGTAGTCGCAACAGCCGTGCCGCCCGCATCTCGGCACGGGTGTTTGCGAGTTAGAAGTAATGATGTCAATCGGTTAGCTGTCGGGGATCTCGAACCTGTCTCGCCCCATCAACGCAAAAAAGTGAGACTTTCACTCACCCGAGGTAAGAGAAAGTCTCACATTTTTGATTCGTCTACCGAGTTCTACTTACTAACTCTCAGCGTCTCGGTGCAGTCGCTCCAGACCTGGGACGGACAATCGAAAAGATCAGGCGCATTCTCGCGGGTCTGTTCCGCGATCGTCACATAGGTTTCTGTCGTGCCGTGTGTGAGCTGCGTCCATCCGAGTTGTCGGCGGTGCCGCCAGACGTACGAATAGGCCGAACGCTCGTTCGCCCCCGCCAGATGTCGTGCCTCGTGCAAAAGGATCATCGCCCGCTCAGTATCGTCGGTCGCCCTCGAATAAAAGTCCTTGTAGAGCGTGATCATCTGGAACGGGAGATTTGTCGCCGCGAAAGCGTTCTCTCGCGCGACGAGCCGGTTCAGCCAATGGTCCGAACCGCGGAACGTCGTAGTGTGGCGGAGCATGAACGCTTCCCTCGTGAATCCACGAGTCTCGAGAACCTCGATGGCCCGTTCGACCCTCGCGTGCTCTTCATTCGAAAGCGGCATTGATGTCGCGACGAGCGACAGGTGAAATGCCGCGAGCGCAAGCATCAATGCAAGCGCGCTGCTGAGGGCGACACGAAATGGCGAGTTGTCGTCATTCGTATAGTGATCATGCAGCTGCGAATGATATTGCGAACTCTGCATACACTTCTTAGGGGAATTCCGGGAAAGGGCAGGCTAATTTCAGAAAAATGCAACACCCGAGCCATCTCGAGTTGTTGTTCAGTGTACAACACTCAGTAGAATTGTTCAACAGATTTACGGGACGCAGAAATGTTAGAGGAGGTATGTTACCGACGACGCGAGGCGCTTACTTTTGGAGGTCAGGAAAGATAGCCGGAGACTGCGAAACCAGTGAGAACGTGCGAGACGATCGCTAAGGAATATGCGGCGAGTCCGAGTCGGACGCCGATCTTCGCCAGCCGGTTATCTGAGCCGTAAAGCAGTACGGCACACGCGACAACACCCATTCCGAGTTTGATCGCAAGAAACGGCGCGACACCGACATCAAGAAGCGACGCCATGACGAGGTTGCCTTCTTCCGCCCATCCGTTCTGCACCCAGACGACGGTGACGAGTGCGTCGACGACGTTTAGTGCGAACAGAAGAGAGATGGGTTTCCAGAGATTCACAAGGTTTTCTCCGTTACAACTGTGTTTATCAAGCCCTTTAAACTGCATAACCCCTGGCAGCGGCCAAGGGTTAGACAAAAAATTTATTTCTCGAGGACGTCGCCGAATATAACCCGATGAGCGTCAGATTTCAAGAGCGAAAATTTTGATCGGTCAGGAGCACGCGCCCCGAACAAGTTTTTACGTGCCGTTCCGCGACCCTTGCCGAAATTTTCTTTTCGTGTGTCCAGGATGATGCTAGTATAATTTTCGATCAGCAAATTATTCTTCCTTCTCCCATAAAGAGGAGTCATTCCATCGTGAGATTCGTGCGGATATACCTCGCTATTTGTATTTGTCTGGTTCTACCACTCAGCCTTCGTGCGATCGACAACAGCTTCAAACTTGATTTCGACGGCGATGGCCGGACTGATATCGCGTTGTATCGCGAAGGCTCGCGCGGCGGTGGCGCTCCGCAGTCATCCTACTGGTACTTTCTGAACACTCGAACAGGTTCGACGAGCGCGGTGCCTTGGGGACGTAGTCTCGACGTACCCGCTCCCGCGGATTATGACGGCGACGGCAAAACCGATGTGGGTATTTTTCGATGGTGGGATTTCGATTACGGCGATACGAACGAATGGTGGCTTAACCGAAATCTCGGCGGCAATATTGTCTTGAACGGCCTCGAGCTCGGTTACTACAAATTCAGCCGAAACTATTTAGGGGACGCGAGAGCCGAAGTCGCCCAGATCTATCCTGTAAATGTCAGCCAGAATCCTGGTGAAACGTGCTTCGTCAGTGTCTATCTCATTGCCGATCTCGAAGGAAACCTCCTCACCAAGACCGTCGGCGATACTTGCAACGTAAACCCGACGCCGATTCCCGGCGACTACACTAACGACGGACATAGTGAGATCGCCGTCTACGTAGATCACCTTTTCAAACTCTGGGTCCCTCCTTATAGTCCAGGATATACACAGCCGAATTATGTTCATTACATGGACGTTGACGTACCTGCGCCCGGTGATTATGACGGTGACGGCAGGACGGACTTTGCAGGTGTGAAACTGTTGGGCGGACGCATGATCTGGCGTTACAGGAAAAGTTCGACAGGGGAGGAAATAGACGTCGACTTTGGGCTGGCGACAGATAAACCCGTTCCCGGAGATTACGACGGAGACGGTAAGACAGACTTCGCCGTCTTTCGGCCGAGCGACGGTAGTTGGTGGATATCAAACAGCGGATCAGGCGAAGTGCAAGTCTTCGTCTACGGTTATTCGACCGACACTCCGTTGGCGATGCCTGTAATACCTTTCTCGCCGGTCTAAGAAAATTTTTGGTGTCGCGATCTATGTTTGGAAAAATTTTGGAACCATCTTCGCTTCTCCGAGTCTTGCTCGGGGTCATCTTGTTTACCTGTTCTGTCTCTGCGCAGACGGATCCGGATCCGAATTCGCCAGTTCCGGTTCTGCTCGCCGCAACGAATGCGAAACAGGTTCGGGTTGCGGGAAAGAATGCGAAGGGAGCATCGATCCTGCCTCAGGCTCGAACCGGATCGTTCGCACCGAACTCGCGAATGCTCCTTTACGTGACGAAGGTCGACCTTATGAACGGCGAAGGAGCGAATGCGTTTCGCGTGTATGGCGAGGACGCAAGCGGACGTATCTATCGATTCCGGGTCTTGCGTCTCGACGCGGTTGAAAAGCAGAAGAACACATTCGCCCTGACCGTCGAGATGAAAGACGAGCTCGAGATATGGAGCGAACCGCCGGCTGGAGATATTCTGCTGAGCGTTGCATGGCGTGGACTGGTAAGCAACCGGCTTCGCCTCGGTCGCGGAGCCACTGCGAAGGACGGGGCGGCGAACGTCGAAGCTTCGATCGAAGCAGACGAACGTGAAAAGACGGATGAGCTAAGTCGTGTTGGTTATTTCTGGTCAGGTGACCGCACAAGATTTCTCGAACAGACGACATTCGGACCGACTCCCGCACTCGACGCGCGTGTCCGCCGCATCGGTTTGCGGACCTGGCTCAACGAACAGTTCGAATTGCCGTACCCGAGCCCGGCGACGCCATATCCAAACTTTCCTCTGCGGCCGACGACGCTTCCGACCGATTGTAACGGCCAGATAGATGATAGCCAGCCCGATCCAGACCCGTTCTGCTATCCGAATCACTACACGATGTATCCGGTTCAGAACTGGTTCTACAAAGAGGCGTTCTACGGCGACGCTCAGCTGCGGCACCGTGTCGCATGGTCCCTCTCTCAGATATGGGTGATTTCCGGAGTCGACGTCCAACAGTCGAGCCATATGGTCGCCTATCATAAGGTCCTCAGCCGAAATGCTTTTGGCAACTGGCGAACGTTGATGCAGGAGATAACACTCAATCCGGGCATGGGCGATTACCTCGATATGCGCGCGTCGACACGATTCTTTCCGAATGAGAATTTTGCACGCGAGATACTGCAGCTCTTTAACGTCGGTCTGTTCATGTTGAATCAGGACGGAACAATGCAGAGGGACGCACAGAATAATCCCATTCCAACCTACGATCAGATCACCGTCAACAATTTCAGGGATCTTTTTACCGGCTGGAGCCCGTGCGAAGCATCGCTGGCCCAATGCCCGAACCGCTCGCCGGGATCGCCGAACTTTATCGACCCGATGATCATCGTGAACCGGGATAATCATGATCTTTCTGCGAAGACGCTGCTGACCTATCCAGGCTCAACGACGACGAATGTTCCGGCGTGCACCGGCTGCACGGGAACGGCGATCAATACGTACGCGACGAACTCGCTTAATCAAGCCCTCGACAACATCTATAACCATCCGAACGTCGCTCCGTTCGTAAGTAAGTTTTTGATAGGGCAATTGGTCACGGGCGACCCGACGCCGGCATATGTGGGTCGGATCTCGGCGGTATTCAATGCGAATCGGACAAGCCCGACACAGCTTAAAGAGGTCATCAATGCGATTTTGCTGGATCCGGAAGCACGCGGCGACATCAAGACCGAGCCGAGATACGGAAAGCTCCGCGAGCCGGTAATGCTGCTGACGAACCTTGCCCGGCAATTCGACGTGCGTTCGGCCGATCGTTCTTCGTTGAGCGACGGCGTGGTGACCCACGAAACGAATGCGATGAACCAGATCGCGTTCATGTCGCCGACGGTTTTCAATTTCTATCCGCCCGATTATATCGTTCCCGGCAACTCATTTAACGGGCCCGAATTCGCGCTCTTTACGACCGGCTCCTCGATCGCGCGAATCAACTTCGCAAACTCGATCGTCTTTAACGGCATTCCGATCAATCCTGAAAGACGCGTCACTGCTGGAACATCGCTAAGCTTTGCCGAGCTTCAGGCGTTCGTTGAGGCGGATCTGAGCGGCAATCAAATGATGGATGTACTGAACGCGCGAATGATGCACGGCACGATGTCGCCCGAGATGCGGGCGACAATTCTCAACGTCGTCCTTACCGTTCCCGCGTCGGCTCCGCTGCTCCGTGCAAAACGTGCCGTTTATCTAATCGCGACCTCGTCGCAGTATCAGGTGCAAAGATAGTATGAAACGTAACCGGCGAGAATTTTTGAAGAGTTCAGGATGCGCACTCGGAATGACGGCGCTGGCAACACAGTTTCGACATTTCGGTTTGATGAGCGCGCTCGCGCAAAAAGCTGAAGATGTAAATGCAACGGCGCCCCCGAGCGATTATCGCGCCCTCGTCTGCGTCTTCATGGCGGGCGGCAACGACGGCAACAATAGTGTGATCCCGATCCATAACGATGCGAGTATTAGCAATTACGCAGCTTATAGCGCTCTTCGCAATCCCTACGGATTGGCGATTCCACAGAACGTGCTGCTTGGGGTCGCGGTGCCGCGTATGGGAAATCTGCCGTACGGCATGCACCCGGCTTTTGGCGTCGGTCCATATAGCAACGGCATCCACGGACTGTGGGGTCAAAACAAACTGGCGATCGCATTAAATGTTGGGGCGCTCGTCAGACCCACGACGAAGGCTCAAATGTACGACTTTTCGCATCCGAAGCCGTACGGCCTTTACTCGCATTCGGATCAGGCTTACCAACACCAGAGCGGCCGGAGCGATCGACAGATATTTTCAGGATGGGGCGGGCGTCTCGCAGACCGGAGAAGCTCAGCCGACAACCCGGGTGCGCTTGTTCCGATGATCACGTCGATCGCCGGTGCACAGCTTTTCACGGCGGGGCAGACGACTCTCGCGATGGCGATCCCTCCCGCGCCGACGGGTCTTGACGAGGTTCTTAAACCGCAGGGATTCGACGCATCGCCCGATTCACAAGCACAGCTCGCGGCGCTGAACGCACTGCGAACGCATGACCTGAGCTCGGAGCTGATCGCCGCGGCCAGCCATGTCACGGATCAGGCCGTCACCGTAAATAATTCTCTGCAGTCCTATCAGGAGATCACCGTCCAGTTCCCGCCGACCGGGATCGGAAATCAGCTCAAGCAAGTCGCTCGGTTGATAAAAAAGCGTTCCGACCTGAATGTCCGACGCCAAGTCTTTTTTGTTCAGATCGGCGGCTTCGACACGCACCGTCAACAGGTCAGCACTCATAACATGTTGATCTCTCAGACGAGCCAGGCGATGCGGTGCTTTTACGACGAGATGGTCGTTCAGGGACTGGGGGATAAGGTTACGCAGTTCACGATCTCGGATTTTGGCCGGACGATGAATCCGGCGGGCGCCGGGGTCAGCGTCGGCTCGGACCACGCCTGGGGAAACCATCAATTTATCGTAGGCGGCGGCGTGTCGGCATCGGACTTTTACGGCATCAACGCCTCGAACGGAACGCCGTACCCCGCACTCGTGCTCGACGGGCCCGACGATACGGACACCGGCATAGGCTCACGCGGGCGCTGGATACCGACAACATCCATCGAACAATACGCCGCGACCCTTGCACGGTGGTTCGGTTTACCCGACGCAGATCTTCCCGCGGTCTTTACCAACATCGGAAACTTCCCAAATACGAATCTCGGATTTATGGGACCGGCCTGAAGAAGACAAGAGACAAGAGACAGGAGATAGGAGGCAGGAGGCGGGAGGCAGGAGGCGGGAGGCGGTAGACAGTTGTCTCTTGTCTCTTGTCTCTTGTCTCTTGTCTCTTGTCTCTTGTCTCTTGTCTCTTGTCTCTTGTCCCTCGCTGGCACGGCAAATGCTATTGCCCTTGTAGTTGGAAGATTTAGGAGGAATTCATTTTATGTCGTTAGTTCACTGTCCTGAATGCGGACACGAGATCTCAGCTGCAGCAATCGCGTGCCCAAACTGCGGCCGACCCTTATCGGCTAAGCCGCCCATTATCGAGCGGACGCCGATTGTCGCTTCAGTGCGTCGAAGCGAGGGTACTCCAAACTGGATTTTTATCCCGCTGGGAATAATCGGAGTCCTTCTAGTTATCGTTTTCTTCGTCGTAATGAGCCGTAATAGCGAGGACGCAAATTCGAATCTCGCCGTAAACGTATCGACGAGACGACCGGCGACTACTGTCGAGCGAAGCAGCAGTGACATTCCGTCGTCGAGTACGGATAGTATGCCGCCGCCAATCGAAACGCAGACCGTCACGGTCCCCGGCTCGCAGACCGACGTGTCCGTTTCAAAAGGAAGTGTCACGATCGACGCCAAGATCGCCAACCGTACCGGAGCACCGCAGCCGGTAAAAAATGAAAGGTTCTACTTGCTGGATAAGGATTTGGAAATGATCTTGTCCGAAGCGGGGCTTGAGCCGATCGAAGGACAGACACTGATGAACAGTCTCGGACTCTCGGTGTTATATCCGGGCAGATTCGACGCGTTCAATCGAGATGCTCTGCGTGCCATCAAGAGCCATATCAAATACGCGGGGACGACCGACGCGTCGGGAAAGGCTGAGCTCGGCGGGATCGAGCCGAATAACTATTATTTGTTTGGCGTAACCAAGTCGGGTCGCGGGTTTGCGATATGGAGCTCGCCGGTATCGATCAACGCCGGACAAAACGCGCTCAATCTCACGCCTCAGCAGTTAAATGAAATGAATTTGTCGCCGGGTGACTAGTAGGCTTTGATCCGGCACTGAATACAAAAACGGCAGACCACGAAGGCCTGCCGTTTTTTTTGATCTGGTGGAGACGAGGGGGATCGAACCCCTGACCTCTGCAATGCCATTGCAGCGCTCTCCCAGCTGAGCTACGTCCCCTTTTTTTAAGTTTCTAGTTTCTGGTTTCTAGTTTCCGAAACGAAGTTTGAATCTATCGAAAACGAATTTAAGCGTCAAGCTTTCAGAGTCTATCGAGTCTGTCGGGTCTGTCGGGTCTATCGAGTCTGTCGAGTCTTTCGAGTCTTTCGAGTCTTTCGAGTCTGTCGGGTCTATCGAGTCTGTCGGGTCTATCGAGTCTATCGAGTCTCGATAC
>JBGTIQ010000004.1:0-7275 GCA_041745575.1 Pyrinomonadaceae bacterium | reverse complement strand
AACAACCAGAGCTGATCGAAATCCGATTCATCGAGGGCACTAAGAAGCGGGTCGTTCCCGGTTTCGTCGGTCTGCCGGTCGCGGGTCGCAACGTCGTAGAGCTTGTTGCCGTCGGCACCCTTAAGCGAACCGAGATGCGCGGCGAGCAGCGAAAATCGACCGATGTGCCAGTCGTCCTCAATGAAAGGGATCGTTGTCTGGAGAAGAATGCGTTGATGGTTGGTCATGCGGTCGGCTCCGGCAGTGTCTCAAAAAATAAGTCGTCCGGGTAGCAAAAGCCCCAATCTTCCCCCGGCTCGAACGATTTCATGATCGGATGTGTCGTTGCGTGATAGTGCTTCGTTGCGTGCCGATTCGGCGAATTGTCGCAGCAGCCGACGTGTCCGCATATCTGGCAGAGCCGAAGATGAACCCAGCGACCGCCGATCTTTAAACAGTCCTCACAACCGTCGGCGCTCGGGGTGACGGCGCGTATCTCGAGTAAATGCTCGCAGCTTTGCATAGTGATTTTGTGACTATTCTATATTTTCAAATTTATCGTTGTCCAACCGCTTGTGAGCGGGTACGCTCCGCTCGTCGGCGTAGTACCGGGGCTCAGCTTTCGCCCACTTGGAGCGATACCATTGCGACGTGAAAGCAGCGACACCACCGGACGAAAAGGGAAGTGCGGAGATCGGTCTCCTTGGTAATGTTTGTCTCATCCTTGTACTTTGACGAATTGCAACAGCGACGGGGCCGTGCTCGAGACATGTCCCTCTGTTCGAGCCCGCCGTCGCAAGGCACTAAGATACTTTGACTTCGAATATCTAACTACTGTAAATTTGCCGCATTCTAAAAACAAGGAGACGTACTTATGTCCGGCAAAGTGAAAGCTATCCCTGAAGGTTACGAAGGTGTTACACCGTACCTGATCTGCAGAAATGCAGAGTCGGCAATCGAGTTTTACAAGAAAGCGTTTGGGGCCGAAGAGCTGTTCCGGATCGGCGAGCCCGGAATGGTCGGGCACGCGGAGATGAAGATCGGGAACGCGATAATCATGATGGCGGATGAGCATCCCGGTATGGGAGTGGTCAGTCCCGAAAGCCTCGGCGGAACACCGATTCATTTAATGATCTATGTAGAGAACGTCGATGCGTTTGCAGCGAAAGCCGTCGCCGAGGGTGTTGAAGTTCTGCGGCCCGTTTCGGACCAGTTCTACGGCGACCGCTCGGGCCAGTTCAAGGACCCGTTCGGACATGTCTGGGCGTTCGCGACGCATATCGAAGACGTCTCACCCGAAGAGATGAACACCCGAGCATCCGCGATGTACGGTGGGTAGATCACGGGACTTGAATGAACACCGGTGCCTGGTGGTATTTGAAACTGCTGGCACCGGTTAGTTTGTTTGCCTCTTTTGTCTTGTAGTTCATCAGCATGATTTCGTAACGACCGCTCGCGTCATCACGGCTGTCGAACGCAAGCCAATCGCCGTCAGGACTCCAATCGTGCCAGCCCTCGTCGAGTTTCGTATCGGTAAGTTTCCACTGCTTCTTGCCGTCGGGGGTTACCGCATAAATACTTTGCTTGCCCGCCTGATTCGATTGGTATGAGATGAAATCATATTTCGCGTTCCAGTGGGGTGGCCCGACCTTGTAGCTCGGTTCTTTCCCGAGCGGATCATTCGCCGGATATGTCGTCAGTTTTCTCCTGCCGGAGCCGTCACTGTTCATCACGTACATCTCTTCGATCTCGGCACGATCGGTCCGTTTTTTCTTGTACACGTAAACGATCTTCTTTCCGTCGGGCGAAAAACTCGGATCGCGAAACGCGGCCTCGGGTTCGCTCGTTAGCTGCTTGTATCGGCCCGTAGTGCGATCGACTACGAACAACTGATATCGAACGCGTGTATCGATCCGTCCGGCGACGATCAACTCACGTCCGCCATTGCGGCTGCCCATCCACGAATCTTCGAGCTGAAGGTTTGTGATCTTTCGGAGATTACCGCCCTCGAGATCCGATTCGTATAAGAAGTAGCACCGCCGGCATGCTCCGCGATCGCTGATGAACAAAAGTTTCCCGGGGATCGAATAGTAAGTCCAGGCTACGTCTTTGTGGTTCGTGACGTTCTTCATCGCCGAGCCGTCCATGTTCATCGTATAGACCTCGTAATCGTCGGCTTTCTGGTCTTGCAGAACGTTGAACGCGATCTTGTATTGCGGGGCTTGTGCACAAATCGAGGCCGCCGCAAGGGTGAGGACGAATAGAGATCGAATTGTTTTCATACTGATTTGAATCGCGGAATTTCGCTGATAATATACCCAAACTATGCTCGCAAAAGAAACGATCGAGTTTCTCAAGAAGCTCGACAAAAACAACAACCGCGACTGGTTCATCGCTAACAAGCCTGCGTTCGTCGCGGCCAACGACAACGTTATCGCGGTGACAGGCGAACTGATCGATCGCGTCGCTCGGTTCGACCCAGCGGTCGCGGGTATCGATCCGAAATCGTGCGTATTTCGTATCTATCGCGACGTTCGTTTTTCAACTGACAAAAGTCCTTACAAGACAAATCTCGGTGCTTTCATTGCGCCGGGCGGCAAGAAGGCGATGATGCCCGGTTATTATTTTCACATCCAGCCGCGGATGTTTTTTGCCGCAGCGGGAAAGCACATGCCCGACTCGGCAGAGCTGTTGAAGATCAGAAACGCGATCGCTTCGAATACGAAGGAGTTCCTCAAGATCGTCGAAGCCAAGTCGTTCAAGAGTCGTTTTGCCGAGCTCGACGGCGACCGTCTGAGTAGACCACCGAAAGGTTTCGACGCTGAGCACCCGGCGATCGAGTATTTGAAACTAAAATCGTTCACCGTCTCGCAAGCGTTTTCGGCGACGGATGCGGTTTCGAAAGATTATCCGAAAATGCTCGCTGATAGTTTCAAGGCTTCCTACCCCCTCGTCACCTTTCTGAGAACGGCGCTGAGCTAGCGGCGTCCGTTAGCTCCCCTCTTCCGAAGGAGGGGTGGCAGCGGCTTCCGCTGACGGGGTGGTTCTCTCGATTAGCATCAGTGTATTCAACCAAACCCTACAGTCTTAGCCGCGGATTTGTTTCGTGCTGTTTCGTGTGCTTCGCGTGGTTCGTGGTTACGTTTTCAAAGCCGAAACCACGGAGCCGAAGAACACGACGGGTCAATGACATCTTCCGTGAGACTTTGTAAGTGCGTCGACGATATTCGCGTCTAACTGTCCGGCGTCCGTCAACACAAACATATGCGAGATCCGCGGCATTGGTCCGCTCAGCTTGGCCTTCTCGATCACTGCGTCAAACGGCTGATCTCCCAGATCGAATCCGATCCGCAACTCCTTGGCCTTGATGTTGACCGCAGCGAACTCGCGTTTCTCCAGGATCGAAACGTAAGTCTTTTTCGGCAGCACAGTCGCGTTTGGAAAATGCTTTGATACGAATGCGATGAACTCCTCGTAGAGCGGACGCATATCGCCCGCTTTCGCGAACTGGTTTTCAAGCAGGTCGTCCGTGCTCTGATAGACAGGTTTGCCGCCGTTCGCATGAATACCGGCCAGCAGCGATGCGTTCATGTGCCCGAAGCCATGCTCGGATTTTAACCAAGCGATCACCTCGTTGCGCTTCTTGCTGCTGAACTCATCGATCGTTTTCATCCACGAGTTCAAGTCTTTGCCCGACTCTCTGCTGAGCCCGTCCATGAATTCCTTTTCAAATTCGCCTGATGTTTTTTGTGTCATAAGATTGAATACTTGCCACAGAGCACACAGAGATTTGTTGAGTCTGTGGCGAAAAGGTGAAACTGCCTGTCGAAAAACCTCTGTGTGCTCTGTGGCAAAAAGGGGAAACTGCTTGCTGAAAAAATCTCTGTGTGCTCTGTGGCGAAAAGGTGAAACTGCGTACTGAAAAAACCTCTGTGTGCTCTGTGGCAAAAAGGGGAAACTGCCTGCTGAAAAAATACCTGTGTGCTCTGTGGCGAAAAGGTGAAACTGCCTGCCGAAAAAATCTCTGTGTGCTCGGTGGCAAAAAGGGGAAACTGCATGCCGAAAAAACCTCTGTGTGCCCTGTGGCAAAAAGCTTCTTACCTCCAAACCCCAAGAATGAACCCGATCACCGCAAAGTATAGCGTTATATACCCGCAGTTGATCGCGATGTATTTCCAAGAACGCTGCTCAAAGAGCGCGATGACGATGAACATCGCGGCGACCCAACCGACGCCCGTGAGCAGGCCGGCCGTTACGCCCCACTGCCATGTTGTTCCTGGTGCGCCGAGAAAAAAGGCGAGGTTGTAAGACATTATCCATGCGAGCAGGAAAGTCAGCCCGAAGGTTTTTGGCTGATTCGAGTTTGCGATCTGTTCGTCGGTGAGCCCGGTTTCCTTTTGCCACGCTTTCGCAAACAAAAGCGGTGACCACCAGATGCCCCCGATCACGAGGCTCATAACCGCGCAGATAAGAACCGCGATGTGATTGATATAAAAGTTTTCCATAGCGGCCAAAGGATAGCCGCACGCGAGAACCGGCGTATTGGAAAAAATTTACCTGCTTGATCGTTGATGGTTGATGGTTGATGGTTGCCACTCGATATTGATTCCACGATCAACGAACAACGATCAACCATCAACGATCAACCATCACTGATCTACGATCATCCGACAGGAACATAATTCAAATAATTGATCTGGCGCGACGCGTAGTCCTCGGGTGTGAAGCCCGAGAAAAGTCTGAAGTCGTTGATGAAGTGAGACTGGTCGTAGAATCCACACTCGAGCGCGAGCGTGGTCCAGTCAAGGTCGGAACGTTTTTCGATCTCGGCAACCGCCTTTTGAAAACGCATAATCTTTAGATAAGCCTTCGGGGTGACGCCGACGTGTTTAGAGAACATGGCGGTGAAGTGTTTTTGCGAATATCCGATCTTGCGGTTCATTTCGGCTATGCTCCATGCGTCCGGCCGCTCGCGCATTTCGCTGACGGCGAACGCGACGCATTCATTCGCGTTCAACCGTGTGCGGAAGTGCCTGAGCAGGAACTGCTCCACGATCTCAAACCGCCGGCCGATATCCTTTGTCTCAAGAAGCTGTTCACGCAAAAGTCCGAACTCGCTTCCCCAAACAAGATCCGCATCGACGACCGAATTCGAGATCTCATTCATCGGAAACGGAAAGAACGGATACCCCATTCCTTTCTTGAATGACACCACCATCATCGCGGCACCGTTGCCCGACGGGATCGTGATCGGCTCCGTGCGAACGCCCGAGGCCCAGACATGATGGCAAGCCTGGATCTCTTTTAACGAGTTGTTGTCGTAGATGAATTGCGGAGTGTCGTGGAAATCGATCAGCAGCTCGGTGTCGCCATTCGGCAGAAAGCGGTCGACGGTGTGGGAATGTTCGGCCCGTTCGAAATAAACGAACAGCTCGATGAATTGGTTGAGAGGGAATATTGGAACGTGGGCCTGGAAGATCATAGTCAGCTTTCAATTTCTATGATCTTTCCCACGCGCTTCGCGTGACGGCCGCCCTCGAAATCGGCATCGAACCACGCCCTGAGGACTTTTCTTGCGTCCTCGTCGGACATAAATCGAGCGGGAAGCGACAGGACATTCGCGTCGTTGTGCTGGCGTGCGAGACGGGCGATATCCTCGTTCCATGCGACCGCAGCCCGTACACCCTTTACCTTGTTCGCGGCGATGGCCATTCCTGTCCCCGAGCCGCAAACGAGCAGCCCTTGTTCGAACTCACCCTTAGATACGGCGTCCGCTACCTTTAGCGCGTAATCCGGATAATCGACAGATTCTCCCGAATCGGTGCCCATGTCCTCATATTCGACGCCAAGCTCATCCAGTGTCGATTTGAGCTTTTCCTTCTCTTCGTAACCTGCGTGGTCGGCAGCGAGTGCAATTCTTCGAGGCATAATGCGTTTTGTCTTCAAATAGATGATAGATACTAGATACGAGATCGAAATCTAGTATCTATCGGTTAATAGTCACAATGAAAGTGACCCATCCTGATTAGCGATTATTCTTGAATTTGGGTTGATTAGAAACTTCATTTTCTTTATCGGTTTTGGTTTTAGATCTTTCTCAAAATAAATAACAAGCCTTTGGTCCTGGAGGTTCCATTCTGCCAGGACGAAGTAGTTTGTGTAAGAAAGCGGCAGAGATACTTTTTCATTGAGGACGTTGATAAAAGCCTTTCCGTCGGTTTCGGCGACCTGGCGGATGAAGTAGACCTTTGGGACAAAGTTTTTCTTTTTAGCTGCCGCTTTCTTCGGTCGTGAGTAGCCGGTGTAGGTTTCCGAGGCGGTGTTGAACCAGTCAAGCTGTTCGTCGATGTCTGCCGTGGAGACGAAGGTTCGCCGGTTCCAGAAGTTGCGGGCGAAGACCGAATTGTTGCCTTCGATGGAGGCCTGCGAGAAAGGTTTGCGCGGAACGGCGAAGATCGGGATGACCTGATTGTTAAGAAGAAAACAGATCACTCGCGAAAGAGTTCGCTTTCCCGAGGCGCTCCCGATGGTTGCAGCACAGTTGTCGATCTTTAGGTAATCGGGTTTTTCGAACTTGCTGAAGAAGGCTTCATATTCGCGCATGGCTACGGCCGCGGTCTCGGCCTCGACACGCTGAAAGTGCCGTAGTTTCGGATCTTTTTTGAAACTGAAGCCGATGAAATGCAGCGGGTCGCCGCTCCCCGCGATGAACTTCTTACCGATGAAGTCGGCTTCGAGCAGCCGGCCTCCGAAATGCTCATAGATGGTATGCTCGGGGTAACAGAGATAGCGGGCGGCACCACGGGAACGTCCCTTGCGGCGTTTATTTGATAATCCAAGAGCAGCCTGGGTCCGACCGATGGTTCGTAAGCTCGGTACCGAATCGGCACCGTAAACTCGACGCCATTCCTGAACGATCGCAGTCGCCCCGGTATAGAACTGGTGCGGATCGCTCTCGAGCTTCTGGTGCAGTGCGAGAACGCGTTCCCTGGTTTGTTCACTCGATGATCGCGGCTGGCCGCGCGGCCAGCCGCGATCATCGAGTGAACAATCCTGCTCAGCCGACCGGGTCCAGCGATCTACGAAACCTTTGCTGACCTTAAGACTGTTCGCGATCATTCTCCTGGAAACGTGCCGCACAAAGTAAAGTTGATTGGCAAGAAGTCGAAGCTGCAAACTCTTTTTTTGTCCATCTCGATTTCCAACGCCACTGTTATTGTTGTTTCTTGATACTGACGTTTTTATCACGAAAGTTTCCCTCCCGAAAAGGGTCACTTTCATTGTGACTATTAACCA
>JBGTIQ010000003.1:0-124523 GCA_041745575.1 Pyrinomonadaceae bacterium | reverse complement strand
GCTCGGCGGTATCAGCATCGGCTGCTTCTGGTCGTATCTCTTGAACACTGGCTCTGACTTCCTCTTCATAAACAATATTTTAAAGCCATTACTCCTGATTTGCGCCAAAAAAAGAGGCCGCCTTTTCAGACAGCCTCTTTTTCTTTTGCCATGAACGAACTCACCGATTTTTATAACGAAGGCTTCGGTTGGATTTGCAGGCATTGCGAACGCGAGTTAGCAGAAACGCCGAACGATGGGCCTTCGCGCCTGATGCGAGAAGGCGAGGCCGAGAGCAAACAACCGGAACTATCGAGCCCCGCAATAGCGAAATGGGTGGACGCGGAGCAACGAGTACTGGTTTGTCCCCGCTGCGGGATCAGCGAATCGGTCGACAAATCGTGATCCGCGAAGGTTGTGCTAATTTTGATCTATGTTTGAACGTGAACTTGAAACGGCTCTCCGCCTCGCCCGCGCAGCCGGCACCAAGGTCCTCGAATATTACGCCCTCGAGATCATCGCCGAAGAAAAACTGGGGATGGACAATTTTGCTGAGCCCGTGACAATCGCCGATCGGGCCTCGAGCAGGATCATAGTAGACGGTTTGGGTGAGGAGTTTCCCGACGACTTCGTTCTCTCCGAAGAAGAACCAGACGATCCCGACGGACGAACAAAATTTGATCGTGTCTGGATCACGGATCCGATCGACGGCACATGGGGCTTTCTAAAAAAGGATGGTGACTTTGCCGTGCATCTTGGCCTCGCGATCCGTGGCGAACCCGTTGTCGGAGTTGTCTACGTTCCGGTCGGCGACAGTCTTTATTTTGCTGCGAAAGGCAGCGGAGCGTTCGTTGTAAAAGCCGGCGGCGAGCCGCGAAGGTTGTGGGCGTCCGGCAACGTCGATCTCTCAACAATGAGTTTGGCTGTTTCGCGGAACCACAGAAGCCCTAAAATTTCCCGTATCGTGAGCGGACTCGGTCTGAAGAATGAGATTCAAAGAGGCTCCGTCGGTCTGAAAGTCGGTCTCGTAGCCGAAGCGGTTTGCGATCTCTACATTCACCTTTCACCGCGAACAAAGTTTTGGGACACGTGTGCGCCGCAGATCATCATCGAGGAAGCCGGCGGACGTTTAACCGATCTTTTTGGAGAGCGAATAAGGTACGGTATCTCCGATGTGCAGAATCACGGTGGCATCGTGGCTGCTAATGGTGCAGCTCACGAAATGATCATAGATAGACTTCGTCCGATCTTGAACGAATTCGGAAGGTATAAGGTAAAAACGAAAGGCAGTTGATCGTTAATCTCTCGTCGACGGCTCGGTCACCACCTCGGAATCGAACTTTCGCGGGATGGATGCGTGGGACCTCGATTCTTTCCTCGCTTTTCGCCACGTTTTGAGGCCCTCACCGGTAAGACTCAGGATTACCCGCCGATTGTCGTAAATAAGCTTAAGCCAGGCACGCTTGTTCATTTGAGGAAAGTAGATCCCTCTGAAGAAGAGCCGTGCGACGATATGGCCGATCCGGATACCGATCGGCGTATCGCGGATCGCTTCCACGGCTTCGCGATTTCGCTCCGGGCTATAGCTGCGTGACCAGGCATGGAATGTTTCGTCCTTTGCCTCGTCGATCGTCATCTTCAAAGGATTGTGAGCCATGACGAACGGAGCGAATTCCAGCCAATGCTTTGGCCGATGCAGTCGTCCGGCGTTCTGAAGCCGATCGTACAAAGGCGTCGAAGGGAACGGAGTGAGCTGGCCGAAAACGGGAAGCCCCGGCTGCCAGGTCTCGATCTCGTCGACGGTTCGATCGGCGACTCCGACCGTATCGTTGTCCATCCCGAAAATGAATGAAGTGATCGCGAAAATATTTCGGCGTGCAAGCCCGTCAAGCACATCCTTATAGTTCGCCGGTTTTGAGAAAGTCTTGTTGACGTCGGCCATGTTTGCCGGGTCGATCGATTCCATCCCGATAAAGATCCACTTGCCGCCCGCATCCGCGATGAGATCGACAAGCTCTTCGTCGGCGAGGAGATTCGCGCTGATCTGTGCTACCCAAGGCAGCGTCGCACCGGCGGCGATCATGTCCCTAAGCAGGCTCTTGAGGCGCTTTTTGTTGATCGCCAGATTGTCATCGATAAAGAAGACCGCGATCTGTCCTTTCTCCTGTTTGGCTCGATCCTTGAGCCGTAGCAGTTCCTCGACGACGCTTTCGTTGCTTCGAAAGCGGATCGAGTCCCCGAAAAATCCCGTCACGGTACAAAACTCGCAGCCGTATGGACATCCGCGGCCCGTCTCGATCGGAACGACAAAGAACTTGCCCCAGCCGTCGCCAAGTTTCGACATGACCGGCTTCAGAAACGCGGGCACCAGACTGAATTGATCAAGGTCGAGCGTCTCCCACGGAATGTGCGGATAGGGCTGAAGGCTCGGCTTCTTATCGTTGCCCTTCGGGTCGACCTCAGGATGATAGATCTCCTTAAGCTCGCCCCGAGCCGCATCTTCGACCATCGTGGCCCAATATTCGTCAGCTTCGCCAAGCGCGACTGCGTCAGCGTGGCGCGGCCCGCCGTCTTTTCCGAGAGCTTCGTCCGCACATTCGGTCACATGCGGCCCGCCCATCACCACCTGAATGCCAGCGGCTCGCAATGAGTCGGCGACCAGGTAGGCGCGGGCGACCATTCTCGTCATTGCACCGATCCCTACAAGGCCGATGCCCTCGTTCTTACAAAAACTGACGAGTTCCTCGCGCGTCATCGCCTTTGCGTTGCCGTCGATCAATATGACTTCGTGCTCCTTCGGTGTTAATGACTGAAGAAGAAACATCCAAAGATGCGGCATGAAGTTTCGCGTCACACCATTGTCGGGATTGTAAAGTAGAATTTTCATTCGCCTATAAAGCAACGCGAAGGGAAGCAGCGTTGACTGCTTTCAAAAGAAGGGGAAATGTTTGGATAAAAATAATGACCCAGAAACGTTGTTGCTAACATAATCTCACCATTTGTGGGATTTGCCTATCTTAAAATTGGCTTTCTCCCCTTTTGGCTGCTATTTCCAGCCCCTGGTCGTTCCCTCTATATCTTACGCGACGCGTGATCCGCGAAAAACCTTGCGTAAGAGCTTGGCGAGCGGGACTTTCTACGAGCTATGCCATCTTATCCTTTTCCGAACGAAAATTAAGCTGATAAGAGGATTTCTTTGCGTTTCGCATCCGTGCCCAGGGTTTGGCTCATCTGTGTAAGGGTCGCGGTTTGCCCTGCTTCGCGATTATCAGATATGTTTTGAGAAGACAGACAAGGTCGAGATCGGCAACCGAGATCGCAGGCGAAGATATAAAACGGGCATAGATCAATGGAAAGAGTATTTCAGATCGTGGCGGTGATCCTTATCGGGATTGCCGTCTATTTTCTTTGGGCAGGAAACAGCGACGGCGCGTTTGTCTCCGCTGTTGTCGCGTGCGTCGCGTTCTTTTTGAGCATCCGCTCCCAGGTCCAGGCGAGGAAAGCGGATCGCGAAGCTGCCGGGGAAGACTGATCGAATGGCAAAGGTCGTGTTGGCAACATTCGGCTCGCTGGGCGATCTTCATCCGCTTGTCGCTCTCGGGCTTGAACTGAAGCGACGCGGGCATCAAATCACCTTCGCGGCGATGGATTTTTATCGCGAAAAGATCGAGATGCTCGGTTTCGAACATGCGCGTATGGCTCCGCACCTCAGCCCGGACGACATCGCGAAGATGCCGGAGTTGGTCGACGCACGGAAAGGTACGGAAAAGATTCTTCGCGAGGTGATCATCGCGAGCGTCCCCGAAATGTACGACGATCTGCTGGCAGCGGTCGAGGGGGCAGACATTCTTGTAACCGGTGAGATAATTTACGCTGCAAAATCGGTCGTCGAGAAAACCGGTATCAAGTGGGTGACGACGACGCTCGCTCCGATCTCCCTGTTTTCGACATACGATCCGCCGGTTCCGCCGACCGCGATGTGGTTCGAAAACCTCCGGTTCCTTGGCTCGGGATTTCACAGCCTGTTGTTTCGCGGGATACGAATGTCGATGAGCAACTGGCTCGACGAATATCGCGCGTTTCGACGCACGATCGGTCTCGATCCGGACGACGATCCGATCTTTCGCGACAAATTTTCGCGCGATCTGCATTTGATAATGTTTTCGCGGGCTTTGGGAGCCCCCCAACCCGACTGGCCCACGCGCGCCGTACAAACCGGATTTTGTTTCTACGACGGGCAGTCGGATTCGGGGCAGATGCCAGATGCTCTGCTCAAGTTTCTTGACGCCGGCGAACCGCCGATCGTGTTCACGCTCGGGTCAGCTGCGGTGATGGATCCGCGCGATTTCTTTGTCGAAAGCGTGAAGGCGGCGAAGATGCTCGGCCGGCGTGCCGTCCTCGTGTATGGTGTTTTCGCCGAGCCTCCTTCGGCCCTGACGGACGACATCGTCGGATTTGAATACGCACCGTACTCGCTTCTATTTCCCCGCGCCGCCTGCGTTGTGCATCAGGCGGGCGTCGGCACGACCGGCCAGGTTATGCGTGCCGGAGTTCCTCACTTGATAGTGCCGTTCGCTCACGACCAGCCCGACAATGCAGTCCGCTGCCGGCGGATCGGCGTCGCCGAGATAATCGCCCGCGACGATTACACCGCCGCGGCCGCGTCGACGACGCTCAAGCACATCCTCGCTGACAATACTTACCGAAAACGCGCCGCGGATGTTGCGGCGATCGTCAAATCCGAAGGAGGAACGGCAGCCGCGTGCGATGCTATCGAACGCGTTTTGAGCTAACATATCCAGTTGTGAGCACACTTGAACACCTTCTTGCCGGCAATAAGGCCTGGGCACAGAAAATAAAACAAAGCGATCCGACGTTTTTCGAAAAGCTGTCTGAGATTCAGACCCCGGAATACCTCTGGATAGGCTGCTCGGACAGCCGGATCACTCCCTCGAACAGCATCGGGCTCTTGCCGGGCGAGATGTTCGTCCATCGGAATGTCGCCAACCTTGTAAACCACACTGACATGAACTGCCTCTCGGTAATGCAGTTTGCCGTCGAGGCGCTCAAGGTAAAGCATGTCATCGTCTGTGGACACTATGGCTGCGGCGGCGTAATGGCGGCGCTCAAAAACACCAGGCTCGGGCTCATCGACAACTGGCTTCGACATATCCAGGACATCATGCATAAGCATAGCGGCGAGCTCGATTCCCTTGCCGACTACGACGCACGGCTGGACAAATTGTGCGAGATAAACGTCATCGAACAAGTGGTCAGCGTGGGCGAAACGACGATAGTTCAAGATGCATGGGATCGCGGCCAGAAACTCGAAGTGCACGGGTGGATCTATACGATCGCCGATGGGATCTACCGCGACCTGAATGTTAGTGTCACGTCACTCCAGCAACTCGACGCGATACGCGAATCGACGTTTTCACAGAGGGCGGAAACACGACCGGTAGGGAGTGTGCCAAAAAGCTAGGATGAGGATAACCAAGGAAACTTCAGCCGTTAAGAGACACACTCGCTACCGCTCGTGTTTCTGCCTCGACGTCGCGGCCTTTCTGCTTCTCACCGCATTCTGCTTTCTGCCTTCTGTCTACTCGCAGATGTCGCGAAAGCCCACAGCGACACGCGAGCCGGCCGGTGTAATGGACAAAAAGCCGGACTCCGCGAAGAACTCGCTTCTCGATGTTAAGTCCGAGGCCGAGTTCAATTCGATTGCTCGCGTCTATCATCAAAACACGCCCTACGCTTTGCCGCACGCGATGTTCGTCATCGACCGGCGGGCGAAAAACAAGATCTATTTTGTAAATTCGCAGCGGTTCCGTTTTCACAAAGATTTTCTGCTCGCGACCTATCTGGTACCGCGCGGCGCCGATGTCTTCAAGCCGATCTACATAGATGAAGATCGCCGGTTTATCGTTGGGACCATCGCCTGGCAGAAACCGGTTGAAAAATTTACATGGGAATTATGGGAAGGCGATCTTGCGACCGCCGACCACATTGAGTCGGCCAATGAAGCGATCAATAAACACTTCTTTGAACCAGTCGCGTTCAAACCAAACTCGCTGCGGCAAGAAGACGTTTCTGAAACTTTGGACATCGATCGCATTCTGCAGAGCGACCTGAGCAAAAACCAGGCCTATCTTGCACTGAATACCGGCGAGGCCGTGGGACGCATTCACATAATCGATAAGCTCGACGATACGGTCGAGATCGGTGACAACGAGATCGTCGTATTAAAAGAGCTGCCGCAAACGCTGCCTCCGGTCCGCGGCATCATCGTCGCTCAGCCGTCGACCCCGCTCTCGCACATAAACATTCTCGCGAAAGGCTGGAAGGTTCCGAACGTCTACATTAAGGACGCCGATAAATTGTTTCGAGAGTTGGACACTTATGTAATTAAACTTAGTGCCACGCTCACGGATTACAAACTGGAACGCGCGTCGATCGACGACATAAAAGAAAAATTCATTTCACCCGATCAACAGATCCCGCCCGTGGATCTGGCTGTCAGAAAACTCGCCGGACTCCGCGAAATGCGAAAAAAGGACAGCGTGATCTATGGCGCAAAGGCCGCTAATCTCGGTGAGATGCTCAACGCACGCGTCACCGGCGTTATCGTGCCCGACGGATTTTCGGTCCCATTCTATTGGTACAAATCGTTCATGGATGCGAATGGTTTCAACGATCAGATCGCGGAATACCAGGAGGACCTTGAGTTTGTCCACAATCCACGAGTGCGACGACAGAAACTCGAGGAATTTCGAGCCGCGATCCAGAAAGGAAAATTCGATGCGGAGCTTCGGCGGGCGATAGTGCGGAAATGGCAGACTCAACTCGCCGGCCGGCCGGTGTTTGTGCGCAGTTCGTCAAACTCCGAGGACCTTCCGAACTTCAGCGGTGCAGGTTTGTATTCAAGTGTTCCGAACGTCAGAGCAGAAGATAAACTGATCGAAGCGGTCAAGAAAGTGTGGGCCTCGCTTTGGAAGTTTGAGGCCTATGAAGCACGCGTCCGAAATTATGTCAGCCAGAGGGACGTGTACATGTCGGCGCTTGTCCAGCTTGGCATCGACATGACTAAGGGCGGTGTGATGATCACGAAGGATCCGTTCGATTCGGAGAACAAGGACGCTGTCTATATCAGCGCCGTCTGCGGACATAATTCGAAAGTCGTCGACAACACGGGACTGCCCGAGCAGATTCTTTTCAACCCGAAGTCTAATTCGGTGATCGTGATGACGCTCTCGCAGCTTGAGAGTGCACTTGCTTTCGACGAGAACGGCGATCTTAAAGAGACGAGTGATAAATGTGCAAACGCTCAAAAACGTGTTCTGACGGATCTGCAGGCGCGAACGCTTGCGAAGACGGCAATCGATATTCGCCGGATCTTCGGCAAACGCGAGCAGGACATCGAGTGGGGCATCATGAACGGCCGCATATATATCGTCCAGGCCCGGCCGTACATTGATAAACAGTGATCGATGGTCAGTGGTCAGTGGTCAGTGGTCAGTGGTCAGTACCGGGAGCGCCCGGGTTCTTATTATGAAACTATTTTTGATTGTCACATCCGCGTTTCTCTTTCTCGCATGCAACAGCGCGCCGCCAGTCGTTAACACAACAAAGCCGATCAACGTTGCTCAGCAAACGAACGAGGCACAGAGCGTACTCGCGCACACAACGGAAGGCCAGACGCCGCGACCGATGAATTCGAACGTCGGCGGCAAAATGTCGTCGGGCGGCGATCCGATCGATACGTCTAAGTTGGACGAGAAAATCAAGGAGGCGGAGAAAAACGTCAAAGCTAAACCGACGGACGACGGAGCTAAGAAGGAATTGGCTGAAGCATTCTTTGAACGCGGATTCGCGTTGACAGAGGCTCGTCAGTACGCATCCGCGCTCGGCGATTATCGGCATGCTTTGAAACTCGATCCGAATCACGAAGAGTCGAAGAAGTGGATTAACCAGATCGTCAGCATCTACGCGATGCTGAAAAAAAATGCGCCTAAAGAAGGCGAGGAACCGCCGCCGCTTCCATTTAAGAAACAAGATTAAGAAAAGCGGGGGCAAGCCCGCCTTCGCGACCTGTTATTGTGAGTAGCGCGACTCGTTCCGATCATCGGTGCTTGTGTTAACCCGGACTCTAAGCAACATTCGCAAGTCCGGAAGGCGGGCTTGCCCCCGCTCAACAGGAGACGCAATGAGGAAACGAAGTGTTCTTGGCATGCTTTTCATAACGTTGCTGCTTGTCGTGTGCTCCGACACGCTAGCCCAACCGCAAACACGTATCAAGTTTCGACGCGGTTCCGCTGCGGCAAGTGTCTCCGGCACCCTCAATGGCTTTCAGAGCAAACGAATCTACGTCATCAAAGTGCGTGCAGGCCAGACACTCCGGACCGAGCAGATAGGCTCCGGGTCGAAACGGATCACGATCCTTGTAAGAGATCCGAACGGCGAAGACGTTGGCGATTCCGATGCGTCGTGCAATAACAGACGCGAAGTTTCACCAACCGACCCCGGTGATTACACGATCGAGGTTATCGAATGTCGAAAAGCTGATCCGTGGCGCGGACGTTTTACATTTCGCGTAACCGTCCGATAGACTTACAGCTTTGCAATTTTAAGATTTCGGAGATAAGACAGGTTTTATGGCAATTTCGGCAAACGATATCAGAAAAGGCATGGTTATTTTGCACGAGGGCTCGCCCGTGAAAGTGATGGAATTTCACCATCATACTCCAGGCAATCTGCGTGCGATGGTGCAGGCTCGGCTGCGCAATCTGCTGACTGGGAACTCGTTCGAGTTTCGCTTTCGTTCGAATGACACACTTGAAAAAATCACACTCGAACAGCACAAGATGGAATACCTGTATTCCGACGGTTCGCACCATCACTTCATGAATTCGGAGAATTATGAGCAGGTCGCGCTTACCGAGGAGGAACTCGGCGACGCGGCTCAATGGCTGATGCCGGGATTAAAGATCGAGGTCGAGTTCTACGACGGCACGCCGATCGGCGTCGCTCTTCCGGCTTCGATGGACCTCACCGTAACGCGAACCGATCCGCAGCTCAAGGGCGCGACCGCGTCCAATTCGAACAAGCCGGCAACACTTGAGAATGGCGTTACGGTTTCGGTTCCGCCGTTTATCGCGGAGGGCGAAAAGATCCGCGTGAATCCGGCCGAATCGAAATACATCGAGCGGGTTAAATAACAACTGTCCCAAGTCCCACGAGTCCCGAGCCCCAAGTCTCTCGACTTACTTGGCACTCGGGACTCATGGGACTTGGGACTATGCTCCTTTTTTATTCCATCATCCTGTCGATGGGCTTCCTGCTGATGCTTCCGCTTTTCGTGCTGCGGCGGGAAAAGTATGCATCCGGATTTCGCGAGCGTCTCGGAAACTATCCACAATTCAAACACGACGGTCGCGAAGTGATCTGGCTGCACTGCGTTTCCGTCGGCGAGACGAATGCCGCGCGGCCGCTTGTCGATCAGCTGCTTGAGAAATTTCCGGAACACCGGATCGTAATCTCGGCGACGACAAGGACGGGACAGGAACTCGCACGCAAGATCTTTACTGGACATGCCGACGCCATCTTCTACTTCCCTTTCGATTTCAAGTTCAGCGTCCGCCGGGCGCTCGCGAATTACAAACCCGCGCTCGTGCTTTTGATGGAGACCGAGATCTGGCCGCGATTCATTCGCGAGACAAAACTCAGCGGAGCAAAGGTCGCGATCGTCAACGGACGATTGTCGCAGAGATCGTTCGCGAGATACTCACGTGTGCGGTCGCTCGTCAGGTCGGTTCTGGCTGATGTCGATCTTGCTCTGATGCAGGGCGAAGCGGACGCAAAACGCATGATCGATCTCGGTATCGATGTCAGAAAGGTCGCCGTTACAGGTAATCTGAAATTCGAACACGAGACGAGCGACACGGAAAACAAACTAACCGACGAGTTCCGCTCACGCTTTTCTATTTCATCCGACAAGCCGCTGATCATCGCCGCCAGCACTCATGAACCGGAAGAAAGATATCTCATCGAATCGCTTGACGGTGAGCTAGGCACCTCCTGCCGGCTTATGATCGCGCCGCGACATCCGGAACGGTTCGCTGCGGTTGAGAAACTGCTTCGTGATTCGTCTTACTCGTTTGTCCGTCGCAGCTCTCCGCCGAGCGCGGCTGACCATAACGCCGACATCGTTCTTCTCGATACGATCGGCGAACTGCGGTCCGCGTATCCACTTTCCGAGATCGTTTTCGTTGGCGGCAGTTTGATCCCGCACGGCGGCCAGAGCATTCTCGAACCGGCCGCTGCGGGAAAAGCGATCGTCACGGGTCCGCATACGGCCAACTTCGACGCAGTGGTAAAGGAGTTCCTGAACAACAACGCCTTGCGTCAAACACCGATCGCTCCTGACGAAGGGCAGATCTCCAAGCGGTTGAATGAAGAGTTTATGGACCTGCTGGAGAACGAGAATAAGCGGATAAAGCTAGGTCAAAATGCTCTCGAGCTGATGACGCAACAAGATCGGAATGCGACAACAAAGACGCTCGAACTTCTCCGTGGACTGGTGCGGCGTTAGCCGCGTTCGAATTTAGCCGTGGGCTTTAGCCCACGGTTCGATCGGAAGAATGAGCGCGTCGCGTAGCGATGCCCGAATCAAACGAGATCTCGAAGAACTCGTCCGTCGCTGACGCGACGGGAAGAACAATCGGACCTGACCGTGGCCTGAAGGCCACGTCTAAATTCGAAAGTCGCTCCGCGACGAAGCACGAAAACTGAAAACTTGCTGACTTACCTCTACTACATCCTCGCCGGGCTGCTGATCTATCTCAGCTACAGATCATTCCGCGGCGGGATAGATTATCTGAAATATTTCAATCAAGAGTTGGCGAAGCCGCTGCCGGATTACACGCCTCTCGCGACCATATTTGCACCGTGCAGAGGTATCGATCAGGGAATGCTCGAGAACCTCGACGCGCTTCTTTCGCAAAACTATCCGGAATGCGAGGTTGTTTTCATTGTCGACGAGAATAGCGACGAAGCCACCTCGCTGATCGAATCGGCATGGCGCGAAGCGAGGCGGCCGGTGAAATTAGTCGTCGCGCCAAAGGCTACCGATGCGAGCCAAAAGGTCACGAACTTACGCGAAGGCATTCGGTACGCAGATCCCGCATCGGAGATATTTGCTTTCGTCGACTCGGATTCCCGTCCGGGAAAAGATTGGCTTCGCAATTTGATCGCGCCGCTGAACGACGAGAAAGTAGGCGCGGCGACGGGCTACCGATGGTTCATTTCGACAAACGAGACGTTCGCCGCCGAAATGCGGAACATGTGGAATGCATCAATCGCGTCCGCGCTTGGGCCGAACAGGGAAACAAACTTTTGCTGGGGTGGGTCGACTGCCGTCCGGCGCGACGTATTCGAACAACTTAATGTTCGCGAGAAATGGCGGGGCACTTTATCCGACGATTTCACGCTCACACATGCCGTTAAGGATGCCGGGATGGAGATTCATTTCGTTCCGCAAGCTCTCACGCCATCGATCGAAAACTGCTCGGTGCGCGAGCTATTTGAATTTACGACGCGGCAGATGAAAATCACACGAGTGTACGCTCCGAAATTGTGGATGATGTCTTTCGTTGGGTCGGGTCTTTTTTGCGTCGTCATGCTTTCTTCGCTTCTGATAGTGATGCTCAGTTCCAGGAATGACCTGACCGTTGCCGTCGCGATGTTCACGCTTCTGGTCGTGACACTTTTCAGCATCGCCAAATCTTTTCTGCGGATGAAGGCCGTAAAACTCGTTTTGCCACAGTACGCCGGAAAACTTAGGCGGCAGATGCTTCCGCAAATCACGCTCTGGTCGCTTGCCCCGGCTCTATTCTTTTACAACTCATTCGCCGCAATGCTTTCGCGTCGAATCGACTGGCGTGGAACCATCTATGAAATGGTCTCCCCCACCACGACCCGCGTTCTCGGCCAGACAACGCCTAAAGAGTGATATCATTTGACCGCACGCTTCTTTGTTTGTAACAAATAAGAGAGGAATGGCATCAAACGCCGTATGAAGAACGAATCAAGGGTACGATTCCTGGCGCTATTTGCGGCTCTTTTGCTGAGTTCTGTCGCGTCTTTTGCTCAGACAACCGCGATAGTTGCTCCGCCCACCGGCAAGGCTCCGGTGATCATTATCCCTGGCCTGACCGGTTCAGATCTCGTCAACAGCAAAACAGGCGAGGAAGTTTGGTTTAGGGCCCGACGGGCAAAGGACGACGACCTCCGTCTGCCGATCTCCGGAAATCTCGCACGAAATCGCGACAATCTTGTCACACGGGATATTATTCGGAGTGTTAAGTTTTTGAAGATCCTGCCCGAGACCGAGATCTATGAGCGGCTGATCGATGCTCTTCAGACGCGAGGTGGTTATCATGAAGCAAAGTGGAACACAGCCACGCGGAAAGACACCCAGGACACCTTCTACGTTTTTCCTTATGACTGGCGACGCGACAACGTCGAGAATGCGCGGCTTCTCGTTCGAAGAATAGAAACGCTTAAACGCCGGCTGGGTAAACCTAACCTTAAATTCAACATCATTGCTCATTCGATGGGCGGCCTTATCGCCCGTTATGCAGCGATGTACGGAAACGCGGAGTTGCCGGCCGGAGTTCCGAAACCGACTTGGGCGGGGGCAATGCATTTCGATAACATTTTCCTCCTCGGCACGCCGAACGAAGGCTCCGTAATGGCGCTCAATGCCCTACTCAACGGCTTTTCATATATCGGCGGCGGGCTGAATCTGCCGTTTATTCAAGACATCAGCCGGTATGACGTGTTCACGATCCCGTCGGTCTACCAACTGCTACCGCACGCCGGCGCTCTCAAGGCTTTCGACGAAAATCTTCAGCCGATTCCGATCGATGTTTACGATCCGGCTGAATGGGAAAAATACAATTGGGCGATCTGGCAGGACAGTGGTTTTACCAAAAAGTTTAGTTCAGTGGAGCAAAGAAACGCCCGTGTTTTTTTCAACGCGGCGCTGGCGCGAGCAAAGCGTCTGCAGGCCGCGCTCGATGCGAGCTCGAGCGTAAAACCTCCTGTCTCGTTTTATTTGATGGGTGCCGATTGCAAGGACACGCCGGCTGCACTGCTGCTACTTCGAGACGAGAAAAAAGGCAAGTGGGAAACGCGCTTTAAGGCGGATGGATTTACACGCTCTAACGGCGAAAAAGTTAAGTCTGAAGACCTCAAGCCACTTTTATTTTCAATGGGCGATAGTGTTGTCACGAAGCGTTCACTAGAGGCTCTTGGACTGGCTGAGGGCGGCAAAACGGGCGTGCCGATCGCCGGCGAGCTTTATCAGTGTGTCGGTCATAGTAAACTCGTGACCAGTTTGGAGGTTCAGGACAAGCTTTTTACATTTTTAAAGATCGTGCCTGCGCTTCTAAATGCTTCCCCTTAGATGACGGTTGGAGAATTGAAATGTTCCAGAAGCTGTTGAGCGACGATGAACCCGACGCAGCGCCCGAATCGAAGCCTTCGTCGGCTGCGAGGGCTCCGAGCAGCACGGTTCTCAGCCTGTTTGGGTCAGATAGCGAGTACGAGGACGACTCCGCCTCCGACTTACCGATAATACAGGCCGAACCGGAATCGATGGCCGAAACAGTGCGTCGCAGCGGTCTCGCCTATTCTGCCGGGATCGCGTTGTCCGCAGCGGTCGTCTTCATGCTGGTGCTCGGCTGGGGAGCCGATCTACTGCTCGGAACATCGCCATGGGGGATCGTCGGCGGAATCATCCTTGGGTCCGTGATCGGTTTTATCCAGTTTTTCAGGCTCACCTCGCAGATATTCAAGAAATAACACCCTGCCGTTGAACTTTTTACCGAGCCTTTGTAGAATCTAAGGTTCGCAATGGGCGAAGATATTGAACCTACGGCCGAAGCGGTGGAAATAGTCCAACCGCCATCTCATGAGAGGATCTTGTGGATAATGGCGGCGCTCGGCGTCGGTGGCGGAATTGCGGGGTTTGCGTTCAGGTCTTTCGACTTCGGGATTGGTGTTTTGATCGGAACCGCCCTCGCGTTTGTTAACTATTACTGGCTGAAAAGCTCTTTGCGAAAGATATTCGCGGCCGCGGAGTCAGGCGAAAAACCGCGGATGCTGGCAGGAAAGTATTTTGTTCGATACATCGCGCTGGCGATCGTCGTCGCGATAATCTACGTCACCGGAATTGTGCCGATTGTTGCACTTATACTCGGTCTGGCCGCATTCGGGTTCGCAGTAGTTGTTGAAGGATTTATTAGAATATTTTCGACCTTATGGTCGTGACCGCCGGCTTAAGCTCGTGGTCGAATCGGATAACCGTTCGCAAGATACCTTGAATGGCGTCAGGCCGCCTGCATAGGCAGATGGTTCCGACCTGAATTTCTATTATGTTTTTATTTGCCGAAGGCGGACATCACCTTCCACTGATCGTCGAATTTATAAACCATTACGTCGGTGAACCCGTGCATCGTTTCCAGATGACGTACACGAAGCCGATCTGGGACAAGTTCTTTTCGAATTTCGGAACCGAAGCTGAGAGCGTATTTGGCCCGTACACGATCGAGAATGCAGTTCCGTGGTACACGATCATGTTTGTCATCGCATGTCTGCTGACGATCTTCATCGTCTACTTACTGAAAGGTAAGCTCTCGGAAAGTGATCCGAAGGAAGGACAGCTAACGCTCGAGGCCGGTTACCTCGCGATCAAGGATATGATCACGAGCATCATCGGCGAGCACGGGTACCGGCATTTACCGGTGGTTGCGACTTTTGGGATTCTGATCCTCGTCTCGAATTTGATGGGCCAGTTCCCGATGTTCATGTCGCCGACGGCGTCCGTGAACGTCACCTTCGCCCTCGGTATTTCGTCGTTTGTCTATTACAACTACGTCGGAATCAGCGAAAACGGTTTGTTCGGTCACATCAGGCATTTCGCGGGGCCAAAGCTGCCGCTGTTGATGATTCCAATCACGGGCCTGATATTTTTCATCGAGATCATCAGTAATTCGATCCGGCCATTCACGCTTGGCGTCCGACTGTTTGCGAACATGTTTTCGGACGAGCAGGTGTTCGTGCAGATCACGAATCTGTATCCGCCGGTCACGCAGTTTCTTGTGCCCTTGCTACTGACGGCACTCGGAGTATTTGTTGCTCTCGTACAGTCGTTCGTGTTCACGCTGCTCTCGCTGATCTACATTGGCGAGGTCTCGCACGCACCGCACGACGAACACGATCATGAAGAGCATGGCCACGCAGCATCGCACGGCGATGCCGCTGCGGCCCACGCATAGAGATGGACGACAAACTTTAGTTTGTCGAACAGGTGAGTGACGACACCGGCCGTTATTCCTAACGGATTAGTCCGACAGACTGAAGTTTGTCGTCCGAAGGGATCGTTATTTGAGAACTTGTGATTTATAGAAGCTATGCCCGCACGCTACAGGAGACGCGGACTCTACGGAGTATAAATCCGCGGCATACCGGAAGTGAGGCGAAATAATACCAGCGAACAAGTTTGAGAAGCGGTTCTCCTGACGGAAAATGTAAGAAAAAGATAGAACAGGAGATAGATAATATGAACAAAATGAAATACGTCTTTTATGCGACGCTCGCGTTGGCATTGATGGCGATTCCCGCAATGGCGCAGGGAGCTGCTGACAACGAATCGACCGTGAGCGCCGCTAAGGCGATTGGCGGCGGTATCGGTTTCGGTCTCGCAGCCGGATTGGCCGGTATCGGACAGGGACTCGTCGGTTCACGAGCTGCCGAAGGCGCGGCACGCAACCCGGGAGCGGCCGGCACGGTTCAGACGCTTATGATCATCGCCCTCGCGCTGATCGAGTCGCTGGTGCTTTTCGCTTTGCTTATCGTATTCGTTAAGCTTTAATTCGCGGCAGTAACAGAATTTGCGGACGCCAGTATAATAAACCGGCGTCCGTATTTTGTTTTGCAACCTCAGTAGTATCGTTACGTTCTAAAAAGAAATGACTGGAGAATTCGAAGGAAAAGACCTCGCCGAAAAGTACGAAGTTGGTGAGCTCATACGCCGCGGCGAGATCGGCGACATCTATCGAGGGCGTCATCTGTTTATGGACAGGCCGGTGACGCTGCGGATCGTGCCCCGCGCCCTCGCTGTCGACGACGAGATCGTCCGTCGCTTTTTTGAAGAAACGAAGACGACGTCCCGGATCGATCATCCGAACGTTCTCAATGTCCAGGATTTCGGCTCGGCATCCGACGGTATCGTTTATGCCGTATACGAAGGCGAAAACGGCGATACGCTCGATGAAGTCATTCGTAATTCCGGAAAGCTCGATGCCGGCGCGGCGATCGATATCACAAACCAGACGGCAGCGGGGTTAGCGGCGATACACGCCCAGGATCTTGTTCACGGTAATCTGACGCCGGAAAATATACTCGTCGCGGACGATAAAGATTCGCGGCCTCAAGTAAAACTTTTTGGAGCGGGATCGGCCGGGCCGATGTCGGCAAGTCGATCCGACGGCGATGCCGCCGCCGCAGATTTTACATACCTCGCGCCCGAGCAGTGTTCGGGAGCCGATGCGGCGGATGCGCGTTCGGACGTGTACTCTCTCGGGATCATCGCGTATGAAATGCTCGCGGGCGAACCTCCGTTTACCGGCGACCGCCCGTCCGAGGTTATGTTGAAGCATACGGAAGAAGCTCCGCCACCGCTGTCTGCTTTCCGCAGCGACGTCCCACCAACACTCGAGCCAGTTTTGCTGAAAGCCCTGGCAAAAGATCCGGAATTGAGATATCAGACGGCGGGTGAATTTGCCGATGATCTTTCTCGCGTTGCAGATGGACAGCCGGCACTTGCCGCGACGGCGGTTCCTGACTCGAACAACATTTGGAAGACGGCGTTCATCGTCCTCGCGGGAATCTCGCTGCTTTCGATCTTCCTGATTTACGCAACTTCGAGCAAGCAGACAAACCCGACGACGGCTCTGCTACCCGACGCGAACGGCCAACCGGTCCAGCCTATAAACCCGGCGACCGGTGCCGAAGAGCAGGACCTCGTAGCAATGCCTGGAATGATGCCGCAGATCGTCGGGAATTCGAATGGAGCAGCGCCGGGAACCGCACCCGGAGGCGACGGTTACAATCCCTGGGCAAGTGGCGCTCCGCCCGCGGGTGCTCCACCGCAAACCTATACGGGACCGGGTGGTGCGACGATAAATATCCCACCGGGACAGAGTCCATTCATGCAGGAAATTCCTCCTGGTTGTTCGGTACAGCCGAGCGGTTTGATCTTGTGTCCCGTGCCGGTCGCCACTCCGAAACCGACAGCAACGCCTAAGCCCCCGGCAGCAGATGCGAACACGACGACAACCCCCGCAACAACCCCAAGCGCAAGACCGACGCCAAATCCGACACGTCCCACGCCGGCACCGACAACAACGAAGCCGCCGGCGAATACACCGGCTGGTGATGCTGGCGATTCATTCCAATAGCATTTTCGCAGAGATCGCGCCCGCGAAGTCAACAGACTGGAACGTAGACGTCAAGTCTGCAATGTCGCCGACAGGAGATGTCGGCACCGGTGTTTTCAAATCATCATCGCTCTTTCGTGCTTCGCACTCATGCAGGTAGGATGCCTGCGTTCCAGTCACCTGGGCACTTCAATGGTCCGAAGAATATCCGAGATCACGGCGTCGGTCGTCGCTCCTTCAAGCTCGGCCTCGGCGCGTAAAGCAAGTCGGTGGCGAAGGACCGGCAACGCGATATCGCGGATGTCGTCGGGTGTGGGAAAGTCGCGTCCGCGGATCGCGGCGAGCGCTTTCGAGCAGAGTAGCAGGGCGATCGACGCACGCGGACTGGCTCCGTAGAGGATCGTCGGATGGCTTCGCGTCTTTCGAACGATGTCGACGATATATTTTTGCACGCCGGGTTCCATACGCATCTCTCGAACTTCGAGACGGCAATTCTGAATGACACCCGCGTTCGGCAATGGAACTATATTCAGTTGCTCGAGGTGGTGCGAGTTGAACCCCGCGTCCCAACGCGCGACGATTTCCAGCTCGTCTTCCTGTCCGGGATAGTCGATCAGTATCTTTAGCAGAAATCGATCAAGCTGCGCCTCCGGCAACGGATAGGTCCCCTCATATTCGATCGGATTCTCAGTTGCGAGAACGGTGAAGATCGGCGACAGTGGATAGCGCTCGCCGTCGATCGTCGTCTGCCGCTCCTCCATCGCTTCGAGCAGCGCTGCCTGTGTTTTCGGCGGAGTTCGGTTGATCTCGTCGGCAAGCAAAAGGTCGGTAAATATCGGGCCCTGCCGCAAGGAGAACTGCGAGGATTGCATGTTAAAGACATTCGTACCGGTGATGTCGGACGGCATCAGATCGGGTGTAAATTGAATCCGCGAAAACTGTGCACCGAGGATCTGCGATAGTGTCTTTACCGCCAACGTTTTTGCGGTACCGGGAACGCCTTCTAAAAGCGCATGGCCCTCGGCCAAAATGGCGACGAGGATCTGTTCGATCACCTCATCCTGACCGACAATCGATTTGCGCAGTTCGTTGAGGATGTGGGCAACGGTAGATGGTGTGTGATTGAGCATCTTATTTATTGTCACTATCGTGAGCGATCGCGACTTTGGGTCCTAGCTTCCCTCTTTGTTTGGTAGGGTGCCGAGGCTTTCGAGGCGGGTTCGTGTCAGAACCGCGAGCGGTAGCGACCGGGTTACCCCTAGTCGTCTCGAATCCAACGGGTGACCCGTTCGCTACCGCTCCCGGTTCTGACTACCACCCCGTCAGCCGAAACGGCTGCCACCCCTCCTAAACAAGGAGGGGAGCTTTTATAAAAAATCAAAAAGCGTCTTAATCGCTAAAATGAAAACCGTAGCTATGAAAATCCGCCTCAGCCAAATCTCATTCATCTTCGTCGCGTAGTGAGCTCCGATGAACGCTCCGGCGAACATCGAAATCGCAAGGAAGATCCCGAGGCGATAATCTACTAAACCTTGCCACATAAAGACTAGAGTCGCAATTCCCGATGAAAACACGTTTATGAATTTCGTCGCCGCGACCGATTCGCTAAAGTTCATCGCCGCGAAGGTCACGAGCACCGCCGTTAGTACGGTCACATATCCGCCGCTGTAGAGTCCGCCGTAGATAGCAAGCAAAAATGCCAACAGATAAGTGACGACGGATACCGGACCCCGGACGGTTGACGTTAGATCCGTAGCTTCCGCCCGCCTTGGTCGAGTCACGGAAAAGATGATCATCGCGATCATCGATATCGTCACGATGACCTTGATCGATTGGTTCGCGATCAGCCCGACCAGCATCGCACCCACCGCCGAACCTGCCATAGTCAGAACGATCAACGGCGTAAGTTTTCGAAACTCGATTCTGCCCTGCCGGACGAACGGAATGGTTCCGCCGATCGCCATGAACGTAAGCCCGAACATGTTAGTGGCAATCGCCCTCTTTTCATCGATCCCGAGCTGAAACATCACCGGAACGGTGATGAGCGAGTTGCTGCCGGTAACGACGCCGACGACGCTTGTCGCGAAAAAAAGCAAGATCAGGAGGATCAGGTGTGATAGCTGCATTGTTACAGACCGTCCCTCGCGACTCGCTTGAGCCCCAGCTTGTCCTCAACCTCTCGAAGACGTTCGACGAGCGAAACGGTTTCTTTCTTACCGATAGGTTCGCCGTGGATGACGTCCTCACATTTGTACATCAGCTCTTCCAGTTCGCGGGCATCGCCGCGAATCCGCTCTGCGATCCGTCCGGCGATCTCTTTTCTCGTCGCCGTTGTATTGTCGAGCCCGACCAGTGCGCTAACTCGTCGACGAAAATCGGTATATATGTTCTCGACCGCGAGATCGTAAGCACGCGTGCGCTGCTGAAGCTCTGCCATAGCCGAAACGTATTCGAGTTTCGATAGACGGTTCGGTTCGGATTCGGGAATCGGCCGCGCGAATCGGCGGCTCTGCGAGAAGAAGATCAGAGCGACGACCAATCCGAATTGAAGAAAGATCGCGATCACAGGCGTCCCTTCGAAGTATTGAAAGAAGCGATTGTTGTTGGCTCCGTAGCCATGATGGTATTCGTCGAAAGCGATCAGCCCTGACCGAGCGGTCACGAGGTTTATCGCGAGCTGCGCGTTGTCCACCAGATTGATGCCATTGTTCGAGACGATGAACGGGTCGGACAAAATTATCACGCGCCCCTCAGAAAAAGGCGCTTCGACCAGAAGATTCTGTCCCGACTCGCCGATGTGAACTATCGGAGCTTCGAACTCCGCCACATCTTCATCAGACTCTGTGACCTCCTCGTCTATCGACGTTTCGTCGGTTTCCGAAACTGAAGTTGGAGATTCATCGTCGACCTCGTCGGGTGGCGGTGACGAGCTACTGGCAAAAAACTCGAGGGGCGTCGGTGAAGGCGATTCCGTTGTGCTGGAGGCATTGCTCAAACCACTCCTTGGCTTGGTTACGTCGTCATAGCGCTCGGCGCTTATCGACGAGGCGAAGCGCGAAGGCTGAACGGCATTGACATCCCGCGAGAAGTGAGAAGGCTGGACGGGTTTCTGCGCCGGTTTGTCGGCCGTCATCTGTTTCTGGTCGGACGCGTCGACGACGAGAAGTTCAGGACTGACCTGCGGCGATACCGACATCCTCCATTGAGAAGTTGTAACGAGGAGTTCGGATGACGGTTCGCGATCGACAATAACAAGAACGCCTCCCGCCGAAACCCAGTGCATGAGACTGGTACTTTCCTCGTCGGTCAACTCACGCCTGAGAGGCCCGATCATCACAAAAACGGCCGGGCGATCCTTTGTGTCCGAGCGCAAAGTCTCAAGCGATGTCTGCCAGCGCATAACGTTTCGGCCGGTCTCGGAAAGCAACGCGTAAAATGCCATCGTCCCAGTGCTGCCCGAATTGTACGTCGAACGGTTTGGCGAAAACTCCGTATCGGGGACTTTCTCTTTTTGGACGTACGTCGCTGCGTTGAGCCCGGCAAGCAACAGCACCAAAAGGATAAGGACAATAAAGATGAGAAATTTCTGCTTCATTTGCTAAGGCGCCCGACCTACACGCTCCGAATCGCCTCATGATACTCTTCGCGGAATCTGGCCCAATCCTGATCCGCGGATTCCTGAAATCCGTACCAATGCCGTTCGAATGTGTCGGTGACGGACCTCATCCGTTGGTGGAGATCGCGACGCGACCGCACATCGCGAAGATAATCACGATTCGTCTTGTTACGGGCGAGCCCGATCACTTTGCGATCGCTTAGATCGCATAGCAGCGCGACATAACCTTTTCGAATCGCTTCGCGCAGGTTTCCTTCGCGTGCCAATCGCTCAGCCTCCGCAAACAGATCTTTGGCCGTCGCATCCTCACTGACCTGCTCGCCGAGTATAATCCGCTCCTTTCCCTTCTTAGGCTTTCGGCTGCGCTTTAGCTTTGGAAAGAGCAGCGGCGCGATCTTATACACGAGAAGACCAAGCATCGCGAGTAAGCCCCCGTAGATCAGGACCTGTAGCAGGATCGTTAGTGCTTTCAGCCCCGAAAACGCCGGAGCCGGCTCGCTTGATCTTGAAAAGATGCTCTCCAGCCATTCCATGAATCGGCGCAGCCACTCCTGAACCACGCTTTCCTGCTTTTCCTGCGGCTTCTGATATTCTTCCCGTCTCAGGATCTCGGCAAGCTTCTGTTTATCCTGATCCTTTGTCCGCTCAGCCGTGGCGGCGAGTCTAAGCTCTTCGAGCTTGAACGAAATAGCCGACAGATATTCGCGAATCTCGACAACTGCCAGGAGCCGCTTTTTCGCGTCAGTCCCGCCTTCCAGTTCGCGAATCTTATCGAGCAGCCAGCCGCTTGTTGTCTCAACGGTCCCGCCATTCCACTCAATGCGCTCTGCAGACGGAAAATCCCGACGTATGCTGACAGCAAACTCGCGGATATCTGATTCGTTGCTGTCGTCATTCCGTAGCTTGTTCTCGAGCTCGATCGCCTGCTTTCGGGTGGAATCTATTTTGCTTTTATATTCTTCGATGGTCGCGGCGAGCGAGTCGCTACCGAAGCACAGCACCAGTATTGCGAGCGTCACACCTCGGATCAGGCTTGCGACCATGGAAGGTAAACTGCGTTTCATTTGAGGTTCAGGGTCGTCAACGACGATCTACTCGATGGTGGCGGAGCCTCCGGTGGCTGTTGTGTCGCGAGTGCCGGCTGCAGCGGGTTGATGTAAGTTTGCGGAACCGAGGGGATATCACCCAGTCGCCGTGCCGCCATCAACTCGATATCATAGCCCTCGTGCCGAACTCGCTCATCGACATACAGCAGACACAATCCAACCATCCAGACAGGCGTTAGCAGTATAAGACTAGCCTGCCATATGAGTTGTGAAGCGATCTCGTACCATGCGGGAACAAGATCCGATTCGAATGCAAAAACTTCGACGCCCTGAGTCCATGCGTACCAGATCAGCGGAATGTAGAAAAGCGCGAGTGCCGAATAGGTCGCCGCGATCGAGAACAAAAAAAGAGCGGCAAGGCGCTTGACGTTGCCGCTCGCGAGGCTCGCGCTCCGGGAGATCGACGAAAATACTCCCTGCCCTTCGACAAGCATCACCTGCGGAACGTATGCGAACCTCGACGCGACCAGAAAGAATAACCAGAGAGTTCCGAGAGTCGTGGCGACGCCGAGAACGACGCCGACTAATACGGCCAGCGGAGGAACTATCGATAGAGCGCTTGCGACCAGGAAGATCAACAGAGCGCCGATGATGAGGCCGAAATAAAAGACGACGATTCCGACCGTTCCGACCAGTACAGCGATGATCGAGGATGCCAGAAGGAGTCCGGCAAGTCGGTTCCACGTGTTCGCGTACGTTTCTCGGAACGTGAGCGGCTCGTTGAAAAGAAGGTGCCGCACGAAGTTGCGCGATGCCCCGCCCATCACCGAAAGCGTCGCAACGGTTTCCGTGAACCAGATCACGATCGCCCCGAGGTAAACGAACAAGTAGTAAAGCGTGAGCTCGAGAGCGTTGTTCCCGGCTCCAATCGAGAACAGCGATCGGGTGAGAAACGTCCACCCGACCGAGATCACGGTTCCAGTAATAACGGGGGGTGCCGCAATAAATATGAATGTCCAAAAATTTCGACGATAGAACCGGACCGCACGATCGATAAGATCGCCGGGGCCGAGCGGAACGAGCGAGAGTTTATTATCGAAGGAGTGCGTATCCATCCGAATCGGAAATGAGTGATTAAGTATAGCGTCCCGGCCGGAGCCTATGAAATCAAAAAGAAAAAGCCCGCCGGTTTTTTCTACCGGCGGGCGAAAAGTACAGCAGGATTGCTGAACTAGAATTCGAAACGTGCAGCGAACTGCAAAATTCGCGGATCGGCTGCCTGTGTGATCTGTCCAAAAACGGTGCTGTTAACATTCGCTAACTGGGTGTTATTGAAGAAATTAACCGAGTTGAACACGTTGAATGCCTCTGCCCTCAACTGAACACGCATTGACTCAGTAAAGCGAATGTTCTTCAACAAAGCCATGTTGACGTTGATACTCCGCGGACCATTGATCAACGTACGAGCAACGTTTCCGGTCTGTCCCGGACCAACATTGAAGAACGCCTGTCCGGAAAACGCTGAATTCGCGTTCAAGACCGGATAGATGTACCCCTGAGATCCGCGACCATCGCTACCAATCACTGACGGATTGATAAAGTAAATCCGTCCGTTGGCTTCGAACACACCGGCAAGCGCCCGGATTTGATCGTTGGTCAAGCCACTAAACGCCGTCTGTCTAGTAGAGCGGACACCCCGGTTAAGTGTGCCACGCGTATCGACGAACGAGATCGGAGCACCCGAGGACCACTGCCAAAGACCGGAGAGTTCCCATCCGCCGAAGATCTTGTCCGCAATCCCTCCCATATCCAAAAGCCACTTACCTTTTCCAATCGGAAGCTGGTAAATGCCGTTGAAATTAAACACATGAGTCTGGTCAAAATCAGCTCTTTGATTGTCCAGCTCAGGACGGTCGTTTTGCAGAAAAGGCTCAAACAGCGCCTGCGATGTGCCGACAGTGTTGGTCAGATTCTTGGAGAATGTGTAGTTCGCCTGAAAATACAGACCCTGCGAAAAACGTCTCCTCGCTTCCAGTTGCAGTGAATTGTACGTGTATGAACCTGCGTTCGTAAACAATTCGATCTGTCCGATATTCGGGTTTTGATAAAGCTTCACGAATGGAACCAATCCCGGATTGGCAAGCGATGGGTGATTGTTCAGGTTGTTAGAAACGAACAACTGCGCCAGATCGGCAACCGTGCCGTTCTGCAGATTTGTCCTAAAGGTCGTCAAAGTCACTCCACTGCCAACGGCCAAACGTCCCGCTGATCCGGTACCACCGTTCTGAAATATCGTCAGCGGTACGCAGCCGGGCGTGATGCCCGAGCAAAATGGGGTTGACGCGTTAACGTTACCACCATTCGCGGCAACGGATAGTGCGAGATTGGACTGAGCCCTGATGAAATCGGCGAGGATTCCATTCCCTACAACGTCGATCTGATTAAGATCTACGCCTCTCGCAAGATTGTTTGACCGCGTACCAACATAACGGACTTCAAACGCTGTGTTTCCCCAAAATTCCCGCTGCCAGCCGACACTGTATTGCTCGGTCTTTGGCACCTGAAGCTGTGGGTCCACAACGTTTGCCACGGCAAAAAATCCCTGTGATGCGGTATTGTTCTGCAGGAAAGATCTGGGCGGAGGTGTAAACGCTGGCGGAAAGATCGGTGTGTTAGTTCCACTGAGCCGATCATTCAGGGCCGTCGTATTATTTGGACCGATCGCCGCCGAAGAAGCTCGGCCAAGACCGACGTTCCCAGCCAACGTATTGTTCAGCGATGTAATGATCGAGTCGTTACCGTAGATCTGACTGTATCCACCGCGTATAACGCTTCGGCCTGGACTACCGAAAAACAGATTCCCGATCCCGCCCTCAAACTGAGGCGAGTAGGCAATACCAACCGACGGAGCAAAATTGTTGTAGTCCGTCTTGTAGTACTGATACTGTTTGCCGGAGTTTGTTCCAATAATGTCATAGGTTCCGTTTCCGGCCAGAAGCGATGCCGCCGGATCAGACGGATTGGAAATAACAGGCTCAAGAGACAGACCATTGTTCAGCTTGAGTGCCGGATATAGCTCCCAGCGCACGCCAAACGATAAGGAAAGACCACGCATGGCCGACCAGCGGTCGGAGATATAGAGCGCGTGATTCGAATTTCGGAACGGAGACAGATTTCTCGCTACCTGGTAACCGGAAGTCGGGCTGGTTGTATTAAAGCCCTGTATTCTTTGATTCACCAGACCGCCAAGAATTGCCAAAAGCGAATTAGCCGTACCCAATTGCCCGGAGCTAATGATACTGCCCGAACCGCCTGAATTCGGGAAATTACCTGTTGTAAAGGTGGTACTCGTCGCGGTGTTGACGTTAGTTGTTCCGATAATGTAGTTCGGCACAATGAGTACGTCATTGTACGAATTCACCTTATACAACTGGAACTGACCGCCGAATCTCAGAGCATGATCTCCGACAACCCAGTTCACATTGTCGGCTGCGGCAAAGAGTTTATTGTTTCGTCCCTGGTCAAGAAATATATTTGGCTGGGGAAGCAATCCGGCAAGACCGGTACCCGAACTCACCGTACCCTGAGGTCCAAGAAAGAAAGCAGGATAGTCGCTAATGCGTTTGAACGGCACCTGGCTCGTGAATATGCCCCAACGAGCCTCGTTTACAATATTGCTGGAAACGATCCGTCGGTAGTTAACGCTTCCCGTCTTATTCTTCGAAAACTGGGTAACATCCGGTGATTCTGTGAAACCTACTGTGTCCACGTCCGGACGCAGAACATTTTCCTTGTTCCAGCTGAAAACAACGTTAACCGAATCCTTTGAGGACGCGTCGACGTCGATTCGTGTTGTGTAAGTCTTGCGCGTGGTATCGAACCTGCGATTGAGAGCAAAGCCGGTCGTGTTCAACGAGTCACCGCCCGTCGTATTTCCGGCGGCCGGCATCGGAGCAAGCACCAACGACTGGATGATTGGATCGATGGTCCCCGGTATTCCCACGAATCCCTGAGCCTGGGCAAAGGCCAGAATATTCGACACCGTGCAAATGCTCGGATTCGCGGTCGTATGAGCTGCCCCGTTGGGACAAGATATACCCCCGCTATTTATTACGCTGCCGGCAGCGGCGCGCTGAAACTGAAACGTCCCCGTCCTAGCCTGCGGCGTGAGGATAGTTCTCGTGTAGCGTTGTGCGAGCGGATCTTTAATTCCCTCGTACGCGAAGAAAAAATACCCCTTATCTTTGTGCCACATAGGAGTCCCCTCACCAAATCCCGGAACCAGGAATGGGCCACCGATCTTGCCGCCGTACTGATTACGATTGCGGAAAGGGGGTTTCTTGTTCACATTGGGATCGGGATCGCGATTGCTAAAGAAATTGTTAGCGGCAAATCGCGAGTTGCGGTTATACGCAAACAAGGCTCCGTGGAAATCCTTGGTGCCGCGCGGGGTAACAAGAGTTATCTGTGCTCCGCCCGATCCTTGATCGGCTTCAAGATTAGAGGTTGAGATCGTAAATTCGCCCGTATCATCGACCGACGGACGGCCCGGCGCAAAGTCTGTCGCGTTTGCTCGTATAAACTGATCGTTAATACTAATGCCGTCTCTCGTGATATTGGTCAGAGTTGTTCGCTGTCCATTTATCGAGGTGCCCTGAAACGGGTTGCTCGCCGTTCCCGCCTGCAGAGTTGTCAGATTAAGCGGATTTCGCGTAAGCAGCGGCAGTGAGAGAATTTGCTGCGGACTAACTACGTTTGTGATCTGGGCACTCGTCGATGTAATCACATCGGCACCGGCCGTAACGGTAACACTTTCGGTAACGGCACCCACCTCAAGCGAGGGGGTGAAGTTGTAATCACGGCCAATGTCTATTTTCAGGTTGTTGGCGACTAGTGTTTTAAAGCCCGATGCTTTCACGGTAACCGTGTAGAGCCCGGGTTCGAGTTGGGCGAAGCTGAACGCTCCGCCGCCGTCGGTAACGGCGGTAAGAACCTTACCGGTTTGATTAAATGACACCTCGACGGTTGCGTTGGGTAACACCCCGTCAGCGGTCGACACAACCCCAATAAGACGACCCGTCGGAGTTTGCGAAAACGCAAACAACGAGCAGAAGATCGTCACCCACAGGGCGATTAAAAATTTCTTCATTTTGCTCCTCCTAAAACTTTATCGACAATTACAATTTTTTCCGTTTGTTCAGAGAAATGGAAAGTGAACAGAAGATACTAAACAAATACCATGCCAAAGTAGAATGGAGGCTAAATTCAATTAAATAAGCTGTTTATTATTGGGACCGTGTGAGACGCGTCTAATTTGATGAATTATTTTACAAAAATCTGAATATGGTGTGAGTCTATAATTTACGCGCGCACATGGATATTGTACGTCTTGATCTTTGAGTTTAATGTGGTCGCATTCAGACCCAACAGGCGTGCCGCCCGTGACTGATGGCCGCCGGTCTGGTCCAGAGCTCGACGTATCAAGTCGATCTCGAAGCGTTTGACCTCATCGTAAAAATTGACGCCTCGACCGATCTCGATACTCGCCGACGTGCCTTCGGACTTTCTCATCATCTCGAAAGCGAGCGCCGGGTCCCGAACTTCGGGGCGGAGACACTCGACGGTGATCTCGTCGGTTGCCGCGATCACCACGGCGCGCTCGATAATATTTTCGAGCTCGCGGACATTTCCGGGGTAGTGATAGTTCTCGAGCAAGGACAGAACCTCAGGCGAGAGATTTTCTGAAATGGTCCTGTGATTTTCGTCGTTATACTTTTGTATAAAGTGCTTCACGAGCGGAAGAATGTCTTCGGCACGTTGACGCAGCGAGGGTAGTTCGATGGGAACGACCGAAAGGCGATAGTAGAGATCTTCGCGAAACGTTCCCGTCTTGACCGCGTCCTTGAGATCGACATTTGTCGCCGCAATGATCCGAACATCGACCTTTACGGGCGTTGTTTCACCCACCGGTGTGAATTCCCGCTCTTGAATAACCCGGAGCAGCCGCACTTGCGTCTCCGGACGGAGGTCCCCGATCTCATCGAGAAATATCGATCCGGTATCGGCCACTTCGAACAGCCCCTTTTTTGCCGCTACGGCTCCTGTGAAGGCGCCCTTTGTATGGCCAAAGAGCTCGGATTCGAGCAGCTCGGACGGAATGTTCGAGCAATTGACGACCACGAACGGACAATCCGCTCTCGGGCTCGCTTCGTGGATCGCCTTTGCCATCAACTCTTTTCCGGTCCCGCTTTCACCGGTAATCAGAACCGTCGAACGAGCCGGCGCCACGCGTTCGACGAGCCTGAAAATGTCTTCCATCTTTTCAGACCGTCCGACGATCGCATCGCGGCTGACGGAGCGCGTCATGACCTGCCGAAGAGTCTGACGTTCCTCTTCCTTACGGCGTTTCTTGATACCTTTCGCGACAAACCCCAGGATCTGCTCGTTTTGGAACGGCTTTCGGATTACACCAGTCGCGCCTTTTTCCCACGCCGAGATCGCCGTATCGAAAGTGGCGAATGCAGTGATCATTAAGACAACCGCTTCGGGATCGGTCTTGATCAATTCTTCAAGCGCCGTCAGCCCGCCCATTCCGGGCATCGAGACGTCCATCAAAACGACGTCATACGATTTCTGCGAATAGACTTCGAGCGCTTCTTCGCCGGTGCGGGCGAGATCGACCTTATATCCCGCACTCGACAAAATCGTGTCGAGCACGTCGCGCATTATCTCTTCGTCATCGCAGACGAGAACTGATCCTTTCTTCGCCATAGCAAGCTAAGTCCAAACGTGAAACCCCAGCGGAAAGGTTAAGATTATAGACGCTTAGGTAATTAAAGCGAAGCTAACTTTCCGTGCGCCTGATATTCGATCGTGGTTGATTTACGACGCGAGCCGAACAATTCGTAATGTTCGGATCGCGCCCCAAGTCGCCTTCGACCTCAAAATGCACAAACCTTTTCTGCCCTGTGGACGTACTAAGTCTCGCCGAATTGTTCGGCAATAGACTTTAATAACTCACGTATTGGAACTATTCTTACGCCATGGCAATGTCAAAAACTTCAAAGGTTCTGCTGATCGTCGGTGGGATCATCTTCGTCGTGCTGATCGTCGGCATCATCGCGATCTTTCTATTAGCCGAATCGATGGGCCGACCGAGCGTTCCCGAGAACAGCGTATTGGTCCTGAACGTCTCGGGTGACCTGCCCGACTACATTCCGGAAGACCAGCTTGCGAAGGCGTTCGGCATAGGGGGAGGACAATCGTTCACAGCGCTGCTCACGCAGCTCCGAAAGGCGAAGGTCGATAATCGTATCCAGGCCGTTATGCTTGACATTAACTTTCCGGGCATCGGATGGGGTAAGGCGGACGAGCTTCGCGACGCGATCAAAGAGTTCAAGACATCAGGCAAACGGGTCTACGCGTTCATGGAACTCGGCATGAACAAGGAGTACTACATTGCGACCGCCGCCGACAAGATTTTCGTTCCGCCGGCAGGCGATCTGTACATCAACGGCTTTGCCGCCGAGGCGATGTTCTATAAAGGATCCCTCGATAAGCTCGGCATCGAGGCCGACGTCATCCAGATAGGTCCCAAGTACAAGAACGCGCCCGACCAGTACACGAAAAAGGAAATGGGCGAAGGACAGCGCGAGGTCATCAACGCCGTCCTCGACGAATACTACGCACGATTCAGCGGCGGGATCGCGGAGTCGCGAAACAAATCTGTTGAGGACGTCGTGGGACTGATCGATGGTGCGCCTTACAATGCGAATCAGGCGAAAGAGTTTGGTTTGATCGACGACGCTTTTTACAAGGAACAAGTTTACGATGATCTGAAAAATCAGCTCGGATACAAGGGCGACGACAAACTGCGGACGATCCGCGGCAGCGAGTATCGTGAAGTCCCGTCGGACTCGCTCGGTCTGAACAAGGGCGAAAAAGTCGCGATCATATACGCCTCGGGCGCGATCAATATCGGTCGTTCGAATAATAGTCCGTTCGGTGGTTCGATGGTCGGATCGGACACCATTGTCGCTGCTGTTAACGATGCCGCCGAGGACGATTCGATCAAAGCGATCGTGCTTCGCGTCGATTCCCCCGGCGGGTCGGCTTTGGCGTCGGACATCATGTGGTACGCGCTCGAAAACGCGAAGGCGAAGAAACCGGTTGTCGTTTCGATGTCCGACGTCGCCGCGTCGGGCGGATATTACATCGCGTGCAACGCGAACAAGATCGTCGCCGAGCCATCAACAATAACGGGTTCGATCGGCGTTTTCCTCGGAAAGCCGGTAGTCAAAGGTTTATATGACTGGCTCGGCATTTCCAGCGAGCACGTGATGCGTGGAAAGAACTCCGGCATTTTTCGCGAGACCGTAAAATGGACGCCCGAGGAACGCGCCAAGATGGAAGAGGGTGCGAATAACATCTACTTCAATAACTTTGTTCCGAAAGTCGCAAAGGGTCGGAATAAGACGAATGAAGAGGTGAACACGATCGCCCAGGGCCGCGTCTGGACCGGTACACAGGCGAAGGCGAATGGTTTGATCGATGAGTTCGGCGGGCTTGAAAAAGCAATAGATATTGCTAAGCAACTGGCCGGTCTCGCGGCGGACAAAGATGTGAAGCGCGTCGTGCTGCCGGCTCCGCGTCCGTTCTTCGAGACGATCTTTGGCGACAACGAAGAGACTCAGACTTCGGCGGATGTAAAGGCGCAAGAAGCCCTCGCGGCATCGCTCCCCGAAGATGTCCGCCGCATGTTCCGCTACGCCGCCCTGTTCGATCAGATGAAACGCGGCGAAGCAATGTTGATGATGCCGTTTGAGTTGGAGATAAAGTGAGGCAGTGGTCAGTGGTCAGTGGTCGGTGGTCGGCGGTAGGCAGTAGGCAGTAGGCAGTAGGCAGTAGGCAGTAGGCAGTGGATGTTTCAACGCAAGCGTTGCTCCGGCCAGGTTACCGTGCCACGCCGCATCCCTGCACTCACATATAACGATCCACGATCAACGATCAACGATCAACGATCGACAACTCACCATTCACGATTTACTATTCACTAGGCTTTCGCTTATACTCGCCCGAGTTCACCACTTAACCACCGACAATTTGAATCAGGACAAGGGGAGTTTCATCGCTTTCGCTTGTCCATTTTTTCATGGAGGAATAATGCTGAGAATCATTCTGGGTGTTGTCGCGGGTTTCATTGCATGGTCGATCATCTGGGTCGGGAGCGATCAGTTTCTGCATACGATCTCGCCAGACTGGTATGGCGCCCATCAAGACCGTGCGGCAATCGCCGTCGTTAACGGTGAGTCATTCACTGCCGAGTCGACCATCGCGATCATCGGGCTTGTCCGCAGCGCGATCGCCTCCATCATGGCCGGATTTCTCGCCGCCGTGATCGCCGGAGAAAATCGGCGTTCGCCGCTGATACTCGGCGTCATCCTTCTTGCTGTCGGTATCGCCGTTCAGGTTAGTCTTTGGAATGTGTTCCCGATCTGGTTTCACCTGATCTTCTGGCTGATGCTGATCCCACTGACGATTCTTGGTGGACGAATGAAAGAAACCGCTTAGCTTAGGAGGAGATGATGCGAATAATTGTGGCCGGCATCGCCGGTGGTGTCGTGTTGTTTATGTGGGGTGCGTTCTCGCACATGGTCTTGCCGATCGGCGACATCGGTATGAAGTCGCTCCCAAACGAAGATCCGGTCATTGCGGCGATGAAGGCGAATATTCCTGAGCCGGGTCTGTATTTCTATCCGGGTATGCCGGGCGGCCACTCGGCCAATGAAGCCGAACAGGCAGCGTGGGTAGCGAAGTATAAGTCCGGGCCGCATGGCATCCTGGTCCATCATCCGAGCGGCACTGATCCGATGCCGCCGAGCATGCTCATCACCGAGCTCGTTTCGAACATACTCGCCGCCATCGCCGTCGCCCTCGTCGTATCGTGGCTGATCTGTTATTTCTTGGGACGCGTTGCAGCTGCGGGTCTGTTCGGGCTTGTCAGTTGGCTGTCGGTCGATGCCTCGTATTGGAATTGGTTCGGTTTTCCGACAGACTATTTTCTCGCACAGGCGGCCGATCAGATAGTCGGATGGCTGCTCGCCGGGCTCGTGATCGCGTGGTTGATCAAGGAACGCGACGGCGCTTCTGAACACGCTTGATAGCGATCGGTAGTGAAAGCCATTCGGCGGGCCTCCGGTACGTCAGTTCGTTAAGCTTTTCAACATGGGCCTCCTGCTCGGCGAGTAAATCGTCAGGCGGAAGGTCCTCTTTATTTTCGTAACATGCGTGGGCAATGCATGGCGATGGTTTGCCGTGGTGATGGACGAGGCAACCAGTTCCCTTTTCAAACAGAGGGCACGCGTATGTTTTGGAGAACGTATCACCGTCGGATGAAAGTCCGTATTTTGAAATCGTCTCTTCGACCCGGTTAAAAATTCCCGTCTGCTTTTCTTCCGAAAGTTTTGCTATCGCATTTCGGATCGCTACGGCTTCCAATCGTGTTATGTGAACGTTCACGAAATGCGCGTCGAGGCAGCACGCACCTGGAGTTTCGCATGTCGCACAACTCTTCGCTCGATGCTCGTATCCGTCGCGGATCCGCCCTGCGAAGTCGGTTTTTATCTGATGAAGTTTTTCGAGTGAGCGAGTTTCACTGTGTAGTTTCATAACGTGACTGGACCGCAGCTGGACTGGACCGCAGGCATCTTGCCTGCAACGCCGCGATAAGCGGCGTCAACCCGCTATGGTCTACGGCGGTTCGTGCTTCGCACTCATGCAGGCAAGGATGCCTGCGCTCCAGTCTGCTCGTGCATCGCACTCATGCAGGCAAGGATGCCTGCGCTCCAGTCTGCTCGTGCATCGCACTCATGCAGGCAAGGATGCCTGCGCTCCAGTCTGCATGCTACAATCTCAAACAACGTAATATTACATTCTCAGGAGGTTTATGCTCAAAGAAGGCGATAAGGCACCAGACTTTAGTTCAAAAGACCAAAACGGCGAACCCGTGAACCTATCCGATTTCAAAGGACAGCGTGTCGTTCTCTTTTTCTATCCGAAAGACGACACACCTGGCTGAACGAAGGAAGCATGTTCGTTCCGTGATGCGAACGACGAATTTGAAAAAAAGAATATCAAGCTGCTTGGCGTCTCGGTCGATGATGAGAAAGCTCATCAGAAGTTCCGCTCAAAATATGATTTGCAGTTCGATCTCGTAGCCGACACCGACAAAAAGGTCGTTGAGGCGTACGGCGTCTGGGGCGAGAAAACTATGTACGGCAAGAAGTATATGGGGATAGATCGCAAGACATTCCTGATCGACGAAAACGGAAAGATCGCAAAGATCTTCGATAAGGTAAACGTGGAAGAACACGCCGACGAAGTGCTTGTGGCGTTTGGTGAGAAATAAACAATATGAATCTAAAGGTGGGTGCGCTTTTTATATTTGCGATATTGGTCTTCGTCTACGCGTGCAACGATGCGGCAAAACCGCCGGTCGTGGTTAAAAGTACTCCGTCTCCGGTTCCGGCCAGGGCCGACAGCAACCACGCCGATGACGGTCATGACGCGCCTCGAATTTCGCTTGCCGAAGCGAAAAAGGATTTCGACGCCGGGACCGCGGTCTTCATCGACACGCACGCCCCCGAGCAATATGCTCAGCAACACATTCCGGGTTCGATCAACGTCCCCGCGAATAACCTTGAGCCGTACCTCAACAAGATCCCGAAAGGCAAAAAGATCATCGCCTACTGCTCCTGAGGGGCCGAGCATTCCAGTGCCAGTTTGGTATCTGAACTACAAAAGAAGGGATTCGAAAACGCATTCGCTCTGCATGGCGGAACAGTCGCATGGACCAATGCGGGCTATCCGATGGAGAAAGGACAGTAGGACAGGCTGTTAGCCTGTCCCTCGTTATCGTTTCGGCCTTTAAGGCAAATCTTAAGTCGTCGCACATCTCCCATGTCGTACGAGTACAAACAATTCTCCAGACGAAAGCTCCCGCACATTCACTCTCCGGGTTCTACCATTTTTACAACTTTCCGTCTCGCTGATTCGATTCCAAAAAATGTACTTCGCCAGTGGCTCGCCGAACGCGAATTTCGGAATAAAGCTGCTGAGCTGGAGGAGCCGGAAATTCAATTTCAGCGTCGTTGGTTCGCTTACTTTGAAGACATCTTAGACAAAGCAGCCAACGGTCCTCGATGGTTAGCCGATCCGAGAATTGCTCAGATCGTAGCCGACAGTCTCGAATATCGGAACGGACGAGTATACGACCTCGCCGCGTACTGCATCATGTCCACACATGTTCACTCAGTGTTTACCCCCTTCCTAAATGAAACGTCACTGACCGAAGTAAAGGTTCACATCCCTTACGGTTTGAAAGCAGCGATGCGACGTTGTCAGTGATCATGCAGTCGCTGAAGGGCTACACCGCTCACGAAGCAAACAAGATCTTAAATCGTACGGGAGCCTTCTGGGAAGTGGAGAGTTACGACCACGAGATAAGAGATGGAGAAGAATTCGGTCGGGTGATTCGGTATGTCCTCAACAACCCTGTGAAAGCCGGGTTGGTCGATCACTGGTCAGAGTGGAAATGGACTTACTGGCGAGACGTTGAAAATAGGACAGGCTAACAGCCTGTCCTACAGTCTGACGATCGTGGCTTTGCTTCCGTTTCTATCCGCCTCGCTCAACGCGTTGCGCGTGTCGACGATCAACTTTGCCTTGCCGCAAATATCGCCGTAGTCGATTCCCGAGTGTTCCGTGCAGATGATAACGCAGTCAGCACCGCGAATGATCTCATCCGTCAATTCGCTATTTCGCAGCGGCTCGGCGTCACCGATCGTGTAGGCGTGATCGAATGTGACTTCGGGAACGAACGGATCGTGATATGAAACTTCAGCGCCGCGGGCACGCAGCAGATCGATGATCGAAAGCGCCGGCGATTCGCGCATGTCGTCGATGTCTTTCTTGTACGCGACGCCGAGGATAAGGATCCTCGACCCGTTGACGGCCTTCTTGTCGTTGTTCAGAGCGGTCTCAACCAGCTTCACAACATACGCCGGCATTCCCGAATTGACCTGTTCGGCGAGCGAGATAAATTGCGAGTCGAATCCGTGTTGACGGGCCTTCCACGAAAGATAATGCGGATCGAGCGGGATGCAGTGGCCACCGATCCCCGGGCCCGGATAGAACGCCATGAAGCCAAACGGTTTTGTCGCAGCCGCACGAACAACCTCCCACGTATCGATGCCGAGTGTGTTGCACAGCCGGGCCATCTCGTTCGCCATGCCGATATTGATGGCGCGAAATGTGTTTTCCCAAAGCTTGCATGCTTCGGCGACACGTGCCGACGAAACCGAATGCACCTCGTCGACGATCTGGCCGTAGAGCAGGGATGCGACGTCGGTCGAATCTTTCGTCACTCCACCCACGACCTTTGGAATGTTATGCGTTTGAAATTGCGGATTGCCCGGATCGACACGCTCCGGTGAGAACGCGAGCAGGAAATCTTCGTCGAGCTTGAATCCCTTCTCCTCGAACATCGGCAAAAGGACTTCGTCGGTCGTTCCCGGATATGTGGTGGATTCGAGGATCACCATCTGGCCGCGTCGCATATACCTCTGTATCTCTTCGCCGGCCGAAATGATGTAGGACATGTCCGGATCCTTCGTCTTTCTTAGCGGAGTCGGAACGCAGATGATAATAACGTCGCATTCCGAAAGCATGCTAAAGTCCGTCGTCGCGGAAAGATATCCTTCGTCGACACATTTCTTCACGTTCTCATCGGGAACATCGACGATATACGAACGGCCCGCGTTGATCTCGGCCGCCTTTTTTTCATCGACTTCGAAGCCGATCCCGCGAAATCCCTTGAGACCAAATTCGACGATCAGAGGTAATCCGACGTAGCCCAGTCCAACAACGCCTATACAAGCGCTTCTTTCCGAGATCAATTTTTCCAGTTCGTTCTTAATCATTATGGTGAGATTAGGGTACAAAATTTCTGAGGATAGTTATATGTGCCGAGCAGGCGGTACAAAGCAAATTGTTACGTTACGGTACCGGTAAGTCTTAGTCAAGAGCATCGCCGATTGTGTTAAGATGTAGTTCACCGGCCGCCTCCACAGGCCTCTGCAGAACCTGAAGTTCAAATTGCTTCCATAATCCAGTCCACATGAGTTTCGTTATCGAATCGGAAAATCCGGTTGTCAAGGCTGTCATTGAGGGCACGGCGCCCCGGCCGGCGCGGCTCGCCGCTGCGAGGGGGATTCTGCCACTGCCTCAGCTGGATCTGCTTGAAGTTCTTGTCGCATTTGCCAACTCAGATGACTCCGAGTTGTCGGGCCATGCACGCCAGACCCTTAAGACGCACGATACAGAAACGCTGAACACGCTGGTGCGTTCGGATGAAATACCCGTACCCATTCTGACGTACCTCGCGACCGTCGGTGAACTGCCGAAAAAGATCCACGAGTCGATCATCTCGAACGCTCGGACACCGGTCACCGCCATCGTAAGGTTCGCCGGCGAAACCAAGAGCGCCGAGCTGCTCGACGCTATTTCGCTCAATCAACAGTTGCTCATTCAAACTCCGGCAGTCATCGACGCGATCCTCAAAAACCCGAACCGTAGTTCTGAAGCCGAGCGCCGCGCAGCCGAAACGAAAAGGGAATTTTTCGAAAAGGAGCGCGGTCAGCAGCAGATCGCAAACGAGTTGCGGGCGCAGGGCAAAGAAGCCGCGGCCGAATTCATTGAGAATGGCGAGTTCGATAGTCTGGGCATCAGTGAGGAAGATGCTCTGTTCCTCGCCGACCACATCGTTATTCCCAATAGCGAAACAGACGACAGTTGGCTCGGGCTCGAGTTTATCGAGGAAATCTACGAAGAAACGCCGGAACAGCGTCAGGCGATCGTTAACAAGATACTCGGTGAATTCAAGTCGGACGAAATGGACCTGCCGAGTGAGCGTATATCCATCATCAATCGGATCATGAAGATGGGGATGAAGGACCGAACGAGACTTGCGATAAAGGGCGACCGAGAGGCTCGAAACATCCTGATCCGCGATCCAAACCGTATTGTCGCCCAGGCGGTCGTCGCCAACCCCCGCATCACCGAGCAAGAGATCGAAAAGATCGCGTCGATGCGCTCGATCACCGAAGATATCCTGCGTCATATAGCGTCGAGCCGCCAATGGTCGCGCAGCTACGCGATAGTTCACAACCTTGCCCGAAACCCGCGCACGCCGATCGCGAATTGCATGAACATCCTGTCCAGGCTTCAGCTCAAGGACCTCAACGCGTTAGCGAAAAATCGAAATGTTTCCGATGCTGTTCGACGTCAGGCAATGCGGCTATCACAGGCCCGGGCGGGGAAATAGAAAGTGAGAAAGTGAGAAGGGGACAAAGTGAGAAACGGAGGAGAAAATTTCTCGTCGTCTCACCTTCTCCCCTTTCACTTTCTCACTTTCTCACCTTCTCACTTTCTCCCCTTCTCACTTTCTCACTTTCTCCCCTTCTCCCCTTCTCCCCTTCTACAACAACTCGCTGACTCGCCCTGTCTTGACGTACGAGCCGGCCAGATCGGTGAACGTGTGACTTGCGGCTCCGAGCCACATTCCGACAAAGATCGCACTCAAGCCACCCGGCCCGAGCGCGGCGGCCGAATGCTGTCGCAGCGTGGACCATACGCGCGGAAAATCCCATACGCTAGAAATGTCACCGCCGGCGAAAGTTGTATAGGCGGCCCTTAATAAAAAAGCAAGACAGGTCGCAACGCCCATAAAATAGACAACTCGAAATAACGTCCCGAAGATCAACCCGTGCGACCAGCGGGACCTGTGTTTGAAAAAACTGCGGTAGGGGAACCACAAGAACGCTAAGAATTTCCATCGAGAGTACTGCTTCGAGACCGTATCGAGGTCTGGTCCGAACATAAATCCCCCAAACAAGAATCCAACCGCCGCGACAGTCGATAGCCAGATGTCGTGAGTCGCCAGAAATGTCGCTCCAAAGACTGGGCCGCCAAGGATCAGCGTGATCGCGTCATGGGTTGTCCCGCTGGGCATAAGTTTCTTTGTACCAAGAAGTTAACCGGAAAAGGTTAGGTTATTGTGCCAGTTTACTCGCCGGTTTTCCACAGCGGCTCTGGAAAACTGCCGGCTTCTGGTAGAATCATCGTTCCGCTATCTAAGGAGATGTTCCCACCGGCCCGACCGGTGCGCCCGCTATGGCAGAATTTTGGGGAAAATTGCGAACAACGCTCGAGATGATCAAGTTCGAGCATACGCTGTTCGCGCTTCCGTTCGCTTTTCTAGGGGCCATTCTGGCGGCGAATGGGATACCGACCGTCTCACAGATCGCATGGATCACAGCGGCGATGGTCGGGGCACGTTCCGCTGCGATGACATTCAACCGGATCATCGATATCGATTTCGACGCCGCCAATCCACGGACGTCGAACCGCGAGCTCCCGAGCGGCAAGCTGTCGATCGGATTCGCATGGGCGTTTCTTTTTGTTTCGATCGCGGTCTTTCTGCTCGCCTCGTACATGCTGAACTGGTTGACCTTCGCCCTCTCACCTGTCGCACTACTCAGTGTTCTTGGTTATTCATACGCCAAGAGGTTCACTGCATTTTCGCATCTGATGCTCGGCTGGGCTCTCGCGATCTCGCCAACAGCCGCCTGGATAGCCGTTCGAGGGACGATCGATTCGGAGGTACCGTTGCTGCTTTCTCTCCTGGTTTTCATGTGGACGGCGGGCTTCGACGTAATGTATGCGTGTCAGGACCAGGAATTTGACCGGCGAGCCGGGTTGCGGTCGATCCCAGCCCGTTTTGGAGTTAAGAATTCGCTCTGGATTGCGCGTTTATTCCATCTTCAGGCGTTTATAGCGTTGTTATTGCTTTACTTAGTGACTGGTTTGGGCTGGCCGGCGTTTGCCGGAGTGATCCTCGTCGCAGGGCTACTGATTTACCAGCACACGCTGGTTTCCGCAAAAAATTTAAGCCGAATGAACGCTGCGTTCTTTACAACAAATGCCTTTGTTAGCGTAATATTGTTTATATCCTTTTCGGTAGCAGTTTTCACTGCAGAGTAGTCGCTTATGTCGTATAGGAAGCGAAATATCGCGTGTCTCGAGTCGATGTGGAATGGTCACATCGAGAATAAGCTCAATGTTTTACCCACTTTAGAGCTTATCTCGAAGACCATGGATTCGAAATTCAGCCACCTCACCTGCAATACCCGCGAAGAGCTCCAGTACAACCTCAATCTGCTCTGCAAGCGGAATTACGGTGTCCTTTACTTCGCGTTTCACGGGTCGCCGGGCCGTATTCACCTGCATCGCGATCGCGTAAAGCTCCCGGATCTAGCGGGAATGATGAATCACCGGTTCACGAATTGGATAATCCACTTTGGAACTTGCAGCACGTTGCGAACCCCGGTCGCCGTTCGGGATTTTGTTGAGCAAACTCAAGTCGCAATGGTGACGGGATTTACAAAGGATGTGGACTGGATCGAATCGTCCTCATTCGAGCTGCTGCTATTCAAAGCATTTCATACCTTCAAGAGCCCGCGGGTTGTCATTAGGCACCTCCAACAGAAATATCCGGATCTGGTCGAATCGACGGGATTCAAGTTCTTCCCCGAGATCGATATGTCCGAAACGCTGCGCGGGAAACCTTACGCGTACGGCACAACATTCAAGGGCAAGAAGAAGCGATAGATGTGCCAATTGTCTAAGCTCCGTTAGGAGCGGCATGTTGGTAGCAGCATTCGGCCAAATGAGTTCGAGCTCCGTAGGAGCGACATGTTGGTAGCCGAATTCACGCAAAATGAATTTTGAGCTCCGTAGGAGCGACATTACGGTGCCGCTCCTACGGAGCTTTCCGGTTTACGTGACGGCGTTTCTACCAACATTCCGCTCCTAGCGGAGCTAAAACGATGAAGCGATAGAAAACTAGGTCAGCGTCTCAGGAACTTTCAACTTCGTTCCGATCTTCTTATTCAGCTTTTCAATAAAATAACCTGAAAGCAGCGGCGATTCTACTTCGACATTCTGGTGGATGAAGAAAAATAGTCGACGCATTCCCTGCTTCTTCCATTTCGCGAGCCGTTCAATCCACTCGTCGAGGCGCGTGTAGTCGGACGGGTGATTCGCACCGACCCATCGGACGAACGGCGTCGGCGTTGTCATTCGCATGTGCATCAGATCGCGGCGGCCGGCTGTGTCGACGAGGATGTTCGTTATCCGCTTCGATTCGAGCAGATTGTAGAGCTGCGATGACACTTCCGGGTCGTTGTGCCATTCGCTCTTGCGAAACTCCATCCCTATCGGCATGTCGTAACTCCAGATGTTGGTGACGAAATTCTCGACCTTTGCGAACTCTTTTGGTCCGAAATTGTCGTGCATCTGAAGAAAGGGCATCCCGAGCTTCTCTTTCAGGAACGCAACGTTCTCGGCGAACTGCTCACACCGCTCGTCGACATCTTTGAGCCGGGCGTAATGCGTTACGCCCTGATTGAATTTCGGAAAAAACTTGAATTCGTCGGTCACGCCGTCGCGCCAAGCGGTGTAATTGTTTTCCCAATAGCGTTTGTAAAAGGTCGCATTTAGCTCGATGCAATTAAACTGCGTCGAATAATAGTGAAGCTCTTCCTTTGCCTTTACACCCTTTGGGTAAAAACCTTTCAGGTCTTTGCTGTTCCATTTCGCACACCCGACATAGACCTCCATTTCCTTCGCTTTGTCGCTCGCAAATATTGTTTTGTTCGCCTTGTCGTCAGGCGGGATCGTGAAATCCACTTCATCGGGGTTTTCGACCTTTCCGAATTTCATAGGCAGATTTTATATGCGTTAAGGACTTTTTGCGAGCCCTTTGCGTTAATGGAGTTGCTCGTATTCTGTCAGTACCACCTGCGGTAGCGGGTGGGTCTGGCCTCGTCAGTACCACCTGCGGTAGCGGGTGGTTTTCTACCGATGTGGAACAACACTGATATCCCGCTAGCTTATTTCATCAGCTTTCGTGCTCACGGGACGTGGTTGCACGGCGATGCACGAGGATCGACAGATCGACACAATAACCGATATGGTAGCCCGCACATACCCGAAAACAAGGTCTGGTTGAATCACAACCGTCAACAACTGATTGGGGATCCGGTGAAGTTGAGCGCAAATCGGCGTAGAGCCGTCGAATATGCGATTCGAGAAACCTGCTCAATACGAAACTGGAATTTGTTGGCGGTGAATATAAGAACTAATCATGTGCACTCGGTAGTGGCAACGGGAACGAAGGCTGGTGAACTGGCCCTCAACGCTTTTAAGGCGAATGGAACCCGTCAGATGCGTCAGGACGGAGTGTGGACGAATGAGCGGAGTCCGTGGGCTGATAAAGGAAGTTGTCGCCGACTCTGGAATGAAAATAGTATCTCGAATGCGATAGACTATGTGCTGTACGGTCAAGGAGACGATTTGCCGGATTTTGACAGGTGACAGGGGTCACCCACGGGTCACCCACCCGCTACCGCAGGTGGTACTGACAAAACCCGACCCACCCGCTTCCGCAAGTGGTACTGACAGATCCTCTGCCCGACCTCGTATGCAGATTATGCACTTCTCATTCGACAAAAATCTCCGCGACATCGCGTTCAAGGTCGAGGACGGCGAGCGGCTGACGTTTGACGAAGGTCTGGCGCTTTACAACACGACCGACCTGAACGCGCTCGGCAAGCTCGCCGATCATGTCCGCCGAAAGAAGCATGGCCTGACGACCTATTACAACGTCAATCGACATTTCAACCACACGAACATATGTGTCGCCGATTGTAAGTTCTGCGGATTCTATCGACGTGCACGCGCCGAGGATGCGTACACGCATTCAGTTCAGGAAGCGATCGACATCGCTCGCGAAGCGGTCGGCGAAGGTGCGACCGAGCTGCACATTGTCGGCGGTCTCAACTCGAAACTTCCCTTCGAGTACTACACCGATCTTTTCTCGTCGCTCAAACGTGAATTTCCAAAGCTGCATCTGAAGGCTCTGACGATGGTCGAGCTCGATTTCATGGCGCGGTTTTACAAAATGTCCGACGAGGATGTGATCGAAAAACTTCACTCCGCCGGAATGGATTCATGCCCCGGCGGCGGTGCTGAGATCTTTGCCGAGCCGACACGTTCGCGGATCTGCGATCACAAATGCGACGGCGACCGATGGCTCGAGCTTGCCGGCAAAGTTCATAACGCAGGTTTGAAGACGAACGCGACGATGCTCTACGGTCACATCGAATCGATCGAGGACCGCATTGACCACTTTGTGCGATTAAGAGAACAGCAAGACAAGACCGGCGGATTCCAGTGCTTCATCCCGCTCGCATTTTATCCGTCGGGAACGGCCTTGTCGTCGCTTCCCGGCCCTGACGCGATCGACAATCTCAAGACCATCGCCGTCTCGCGTCTGATGCTCGATAACTTCGATCACATCAAGGCCTACTGGGTCATGCTCGGCAAAGCCACCGCTCAGACCGCCCTTCACTTCGGCGCCAACGACCTCGACGGAACCATAACCGACGGTGGCGAACTCACCCATAGTTACTCGGTGGAATCCGGCGGCGAAGTGAAGATGTCGAAGCAGGAGATCATAGATATGATCGAACGCTCAGGATTCGAGGCGGTGGAAAGGGATACGGTATATAATCGGGTTGAGCCGGGCGTGACGGCCTAAAATCCAAGGAGACGAATTATGACGGCATCGACAGCTGATTTAGTTTCAATCGCTGACTCATTACCGATCGACTTGAAAATAGAATTGATCGATAAGCTTCTCGAAAGTATTTCTCCATCTCAAAGTGAGATAGACGAGCTGTGGAAAGTGGAAGTGGAGCGTCGGATTGATGAAGTAGAAAGCGGGAAAGTGAAAACCATACCGGGCGGCGAAGTTTTTGCCAAGATTCGAGAGCGGTTCGGCAAGTGATCCTTTCCTTCCATCATGAAGCTGAGGCCGAGTTCCAGCTCGCGATCGATTTCTATGAAGATTGCGAATCGGAACTTGGAGAAGCCTTTTCAGATGAGGTTTACGCGGTCGTAGGTCGCATTCTCCGATTTCCCGAGACTTGGCCGCAATACACTCACGTTTATAACCGGATTCGGTCACAAACCCTTCATCAATAGTTGAGGCGACATGAAGACCGCTATACTTTTGACATTGATCTTGACCAGCGTAGCCGTCGTTCGCAGCCAGCGTCCGGAGGTATTTCACGCTCGGCTCGGAAATCCAATCAGTGCGGAGAAAAAGAACGGGAAGGTAACGGCAGAAACTTACAATTTTCCGCCTGGCTTCCGTGTCTCGGTTTATTACTCTCCAAATCAGATGGCCAAAAGCTTGCGGATTCTTCCTGAGAATTCGCAGCTGACCGATGTTCAATCGGATCCTGTCGTTCCCCAAGAAGAATTGCAGGCCGCTTTAGATAGGATCGTCCCGCTGTCTGACCGAGGCGATTATGTGATGGGTACATTCCTTAATATCATTTGCCTGCCAAAGAATGATTGTGGAGGAGTCCAGTGGGCCTATGAGAAGGTATCGATTTACTACAATTCGGGAAACGGAGGTATGCGATATGCTCATGTCACTTGGACGAAAACCAAGAAGAGTAGCTTCTTGAACCCCCCTCGGTCAGGACGCAACCCACACGACCATAGTTCGACACGGAGGTGTGAAGCTTATCAAGAACAGGGGAGGACATTCATGACACAAGCAAAGAACACGATCTGTCTTTGGTACGATCGCGAAGCTGAGGACGCGGCCCGGTTTTATGCGGAGACGTTTCCCGACTCCGCGGTCACGGCGGTGCACAGGGCGCCGGGAGATTTTCCGTCCGGGAAAAAAGGGGATGTGTTGACGGTCGAGTTTACTGTGATGGGAATTCCCTGCCTCGGGCTCAACGGCGGACCCGCTTTCAAGCACAACGAAGCGTTCTCGTTCCAGATCGCAACCGAAACGCAGGAAGAAACCGACCGCTACTGGAACGCGATCGTCGGGAACGGCGGCGAAGAGAGTGCGTGCGGTTGGTGCAAAGATAAATGGGGTTTGTCCTGGCAAATCACACCGATCGCGCTCACCGAAGCCATCACCGACCCTGATCCCGCTGCAGCCAAACGAGCATTCGATGCGATGATGACGATGCAAAATATCGACATTGCTAAGATCGAAGAGGCTCGGCGTGGCTAGAATTCGAACCGGTTGAGTTTTTCGATTGACGTCTTGCGGCTGTGCCGCCCGATGAGCGGAAGGCTGTGCCCTTCCGGCAAGATACCCAAATAGCTAGCGAGGCTCCGCCTCGCTGTGGAGGCGCAGCCTCCTCAATTGTAGGTAGTCTTACGGAAAGGCGGAGCCTTTCCGCTCATCGGGCGGCACAGCCGCAAGAGGAGCGATTTCCACGATGACGATTTCCATGAGCACGAACTCTGTAGGCAACACCGCCATCTTGATCTCCGCGTTGGAGACGGCTCCCGGCGTGATCATTCCCCTGATCCGAGAGGTGCCGCCGCAGATCCTAAAGCGTCGTCCGAGCCCGGCGAAATGGTCGGCGTACGAGCACGCCATTCACCTGTCGCAGTCCGACGCATCTTTTCTCGCGCGACTCGATATGATCTTGTCGACGCCGGAACCGTTCCTAAAGTCGATAGAGAATTCTCCAGAGGACGAAGAAGGCGCGATGCTCGAGATAGATCTCGACAAAAGTCTCGAACGGTATGTAACCGAGCGAGCCGCTCTCGTCGAGAGACTGAAGAAGCTATCGGCGGAAGAGTGGCAGAAAACGGCCGAGCATGAGGCGTTTGATCATTATTCGGTTTGGATCATGTTTCGGCATCTGCTGAATCATGAGATGCTGCACGCCTACAGGATCGAAGAGCTGCTGCTCAAGAATGATTGGGATTAGATAAACTCTTTTTGCAAGTAGGCGAGCCGCGATTGAGGCCACAGAAGTCGCGACGCGATCAAATACATTGGACCGAGGAAATAAATAGGAGAAAGTCTATGCTACGAATCATCTTGGGCGCTATTGTCGGATTCTTTGCCTGGTCGATAGTGTGGGTCGGAAGCGAGAAGATCTTTTCGGCCATATGGCCGGAGTGGTACGGCGCCCATCAAACCGCATTCGAAGCGGTCATCGCGAATGGCGGTCAGTTCACACCGGACACGACGATCCTTGTCATGAATATTGTCCGCGGTGCAACAGTCTCGTTGATGGCCGGGTTTCTGGCCGCAATGATCGCCGGTGAAAACAGACGCTCACCGCTGGTCCTCGGCATTCTGCTGGTGGCCTTTGATTTAGTGATCGTGGTTTTGTCCTGGGAGCATGTTCCCATCTGGTACGGGGTTATCTTTACGGCGATGCTACTTCCGATGACGATCTTTGGCGGGAAATTGAAAACCCCGACTGTGTAAATACAGGAGAAAAATAAGTGGCGAAGGTAACAGGGATCGGCGGTGTATTTTTTAAGAGTGCGAGTAAGGGCTCCGAATTGGCGGCGTGGTACGAGAAGAATCTCGGCCTCGATCTTGAGAGTTGGGGCGGTTCGATTTTGCGATGGCCCGACGACAAGGCCGAAGACGGCGGCCTCACGGTGTGGAGCACTGCGGACAACGACACCAAGTGGTTCAGCCCGAGCAAGTCTTCATTTATGATCAACTATCGCGTCGATAATCTGGACGAATTGCTCGCGTCGCTAAAGCAAAACGGCGTCGAGATCGTATCGGGGCCGGAATCGCACGAGAACGGAAAATTCGCCCACATCATGGACCCCGACGGCAACAAGATCGAACTTTGGGAACCGATGATCATGGACGAGGAGAAGAAGATCTAGAAGGAAATCTGGTTGGCTTCCCGCCCGTGAAGTGTGGGAGGGCCGTTACGGTGTAGCTCACCCGAACGTGTCGTCCGCGATTGAATAGCTGGAAGAAATGGGTATCTTCGACATCTCTTCAACAGGAAAGCTGAAGGAGGAACAGATTGACCGCTTGGGCCCTATCTACCGCGGCGCTGCAACCTAACAATTAGTCGAGACTTTTTAGCAGTTGGTCTCGGGTCTGCCGTTGGCATTTGCAGTAATGAGTCTCCAAAGAAATCCCGAATTTTCAGTTTCGGCACAACCGAATTGTTATTCAGCCTGACTCCTGCGTAACTATAATCTGAAAGCCAGCATCTTTAGGTTTATGAAAAAGCTAACCATTCTCGGAATTTTCGTAGCCGGCTTTTTTGGATTGGTATTCCCAATTTCCGCGCAGGTAGAACCAGCACGATCCAATAGGCCATTACCTGTCATTGACATGCATCTGCACGCAAGCGGGGCAAACGATCAGGGGCCACCTCCGATGAAAATGGGGCTGCCGTTTGAGAATTGGGGTTATCACGATCCAAAAGGTAATTACGGTTCCACCTTTATGCAAGCGATGAAAAGCGGCAGTCTGGCAAAAAACACGACATCATCTCCACTTACCGATGACCTGCTGCGAACGCAAACTCTAAAGGCCCTTGAGGACAATAATGTATACGGAGTTACAAGCGGCAAACCTGAAATGGTAAGGAAATGGCATTCCGAAAACCCGAGAAGAATTCTCAATGCCGTGCTTTGGGACTTTGACTCGGCTGAAAAAGGATTGGATGTTGACACTTTGACCCAACTTTTTCGATCGGGGGAATTTAAGGTTTTTGGTGAGGTGACGATCCAATACGAAGGCTATTCGCCAAGCGATCCAAAGTTTGAACCCTACCTTAAAATGGCTGAGGAGTTAGACATCCCAGTTGGCATTCATGTCGGCCCCGGACCTCCGGGGGTTATCTATTTGGGAGCCAAAAATTACAGAGCATCGCTGCATAGCGCATTAGGATTAGAAGAAGCGTTGGTGAAGCATCCGAAATTGCGGGTCTATGCCATGCACGCGGGTTGGCCGATGCTTGACGATATGCTCGCCACCTTGTACGCACATCCGCAATTGTATGTGGACCTCGGCATTATCAGCTACGCAACTCCGGAGAAGGAGTTTTACTATTACCTGGAAAGGCTCGTGAATGCAGGGTTTGGGAAGAGAATAATGTTTGGCTCCGATAGCATGAATTGGCCTGGAGCGATCGGTTTTGCAATAGGCAGAATCAACAATGCGAGGTTTCTGACCCCGGAACAAAAGCGAGACATTTTGTTCAACAATGCGGCAAGGTTTTTGAGATTAACCCCTGAGCAGGTCAGGGCGATGAATTGAAGACGCATTACTGAGAATTGATATTTCTAAGTGAATCCGAAAATTACCAATGGCACAAGCCGCGTCGGTCATGCAATCTCCAACCTATCGAGGTTGATCACTTGACGGCATCGAGGGTTTGAGCTAACGATGCCATTTGTTCGTGAGATCATTCTGGGGCTCTGCCCATCTATTTGCGGAAAAGCTTAGCTTTTCCGCGCTTCGCCCAACACACATACGCGGCTATGCCGCCGACTCTAATCGGCGGCATAGCCGCATCATTCTTTCGCTTCACCTGCGAAGCAAGCTTCGCCGCAAATAGAGCGGCAAGCCGCTTCGGTCATGCGATGTCGAACCGATCAAGGTTCATCACCTTATTCCACGCCGCGACGAAATCGTTGACGAACTTGTCTCCGCCATCCGCACACGCATAAACTTCCGCCAGTGCTCGAAGCTCGGAGTTCGATCCGAAGATAAGGTCGACACGCGAGCCCAAATACTTCAGCTCACCGTTCGCGGAATCACGTCCTTCGAAAATGGTTTCGCTTTCATCCGCAGCTTTCCATGTCGTGCCGAGATCGAGCAGGTTTACGAAAAAGTCGTTTGTCAGCGTGCCGGGCCGTTTCGTGAAAACGCCGTGCTTGCTGTCGCCGGAGTTAGCGTCGAGGACACGCATGCCGCCGACGAGCGCCGTCATCTCGGGTACTGTGAGAGACAGTTGCTGCGCCTTGTCGACGAGCATTTCCTCGGCGGACGTCTTGTACTGGCTCTTTTTGTAGTTTCGGAATCCGTCCGCCCTAGGCTCCATGTGCCGGAATGAGTCGGTGTCGGTCTGCTCTTCTGACGCGTCGGTACGGCCCGGTGCGAACGGAACTTGCACCTTGTAACCGCCATCCTTGGCCGCCTTCTCGACCGCGGCACAGCCGCCGAGAACGATCAGATCTGCAAGCGAGACTTTCTTGCCGCCCGCCTTGAACTCGTTCTGGATTCCCTCGAGTGTGCTGAGCACCTTCGCGAGTTGAGCCGGATTATTGACCTCCCAATTCTTCTGCGGTTCGAGGCGGATTCGCGCGCCGTTCGCACCACCACGTTTATCGCCGCCGCGGAATGTTGAGGCCGAAGCCCACGCGGTCGAAACAAGCTGCGAAACGGACAATCCCGAATTCAGGATCCTCTCCTTCAGCGTTGCGATGTCCGCATCGTCGATCAGATCGTGATCGACAGCCGGAACCGGATCCTGCCAGATCAGTTCTTCAGCCGGCACCTCAGGCCCCAGATAGCGGACACGCGGCCCCATGTCGCGATGGGTCAGCTTGAACCAAGCACGAGCGAACGCGTCGGCGAACTCATCCGGATTCTCGAGAAAACGTTTGGAGATCTTTCCGTATTCAGGATCAAACCGCAGCGAGAGGTCCGTAGTGAGCATCGTCGGCAGGTGCCTCTTCGCCGGATCGAAAGCATCCGGGATGATCGCCTCTGCGTCTTTTGCCACCCACTGTTGCGCACCAGCCGGACTCTTCGTCAGTTCCCATTCAAAACCGAATAGATTCTCGAAAAAGTTGTTGTCCCATTTCGTTGGAGTCGCAGTCCACGTCACTTCGAGACCGCTCGTGATCGTGTCCGGACCTTTACCCGTGCCGTGGCTGTTGTGCCAACCAAAGCCCTGGGCCGCCAGGCTGGCGCCTTCCGGCTCGACACCGACATTCGTCGATTCCGCAGCGCCGTGCGTCTTGCCGAACGAATGGCCACCCGCGATCAGTGCCACGGTTTCCTCGTCATCCATCGCCATACGGCCAAACGTCTCGCGGATGTCGTGAGCCGCGAGGAGCGGATCGGGGTTGCCGTCCGGCCCTTCCGGATTAACATAAATGAGACCCATCTGAACCGCGCCCAGCGGATCTTCGAGTCGGCGTGTATGGGTGTCGCCATCGGCATCGTCGTCGGATACGAGCGTTCCGACCTGCTTGTCGGCACCTTCTGAACCGTGCTCATACCGCACATCGCCGCCGAGCCATGTGTCTTCTGCACCCCAGTAAACGTCCTGATCCGGTTCCCATACGTCTGCGCGTCCACCGCCAAAGCCAAACGTTTTGAAGCCCATCGTTTCGAGAGCTACATTGCCCACGAGAATAAACAGATCGGCCCACGAGATCTTCCGTCCGTACTTTTGCTTGATCGGCCATAAGAGCCTACGCGCCTTGTCGAGGCTCACATTGTCCGGCCAACTGTTGAGCGGTGCGAAACGTTGCTGTCCGCGACCGCCGCCGCCGCGGCCGTCGCCGATGCGGTATGTACCCGCGCTATGCCACGCCAGACGGATGAACAAACCGCCGTAATGTCCAAAGTCCGCCGGCCACCAATCTTTCGAATCCGTCATCAGCGCGGCAAGATCTTTCTTCACGGCCGACAGGTCAAGCTTTTTGAATTCTTCCGCGTAATTGAAACCTTCGCCCATCGGATCCGATAGCTCGGAGTGCTGCCGGAGAATATCCAGTTTCAGCATGTTCGGCCACCAATCACGATTGGCCCTGAAAGTTCCGTGAGTGTACTTCATCGCTCCACTCGTGAACGGGCATTTGCCCGAACCATTCTGTTCTTTGTTGTTTTCCATCTCGTTTTTTCCTTTACCTTAAATTATTCCGACGAGCTCTTGACGACCAAGAGCAAACTCATGCGTGAGCGCACTCCGGACACAAACCGTGCAGAGTAAGCTCGATAGATCCGGCTTCGAATTTCGAGAGCATCGCAGCCTCTTCGAGCAATCTTTTCGGAACGTTCAATTCGAGATCGACAAGCTTTCCGCAGTTGTTACAGATCGCGTGGTCGTGTCGAGTCAACTTTCGGTCGTAGCGGGTCACATCCGCTCCGAAGCGAACCTCACCGATCAGCCCTTCGTTTTTCAGGTAGCGAAGAGAGTTGTATACAGTCGCAAATGAGATGCTCGGAAGAATTATGCGCGCGGCGTCAAAGACCTCATTCGCCGTCAGGTGCTCGTCCGCTTCCCGGATCACCTGGAGAATGGCCTGTCTCTGCTTAGTAAGGCCTAAGCTTCCGATGTCTTCCATCAAGTTCCTATTGCTCACGAAATTTGATTTAGAATAATTCTATTTCGTAATTAAATCAAACCGGAAAAAAATCCGTTCGCACAAAATTGTGAGCATCGTTCGTCGGCAGGATTTCTCGCGAGGAACTTTTATGCGGGGCTTGGTCGTCACTCATCACTGTCGTGGGTCGCCCTTTAATCGCAGCAGCCAGTACCACCAAAGCACGTGAAAGGCGACGAAGGTACCGACAAGTAGCCAGCCGACCCATTGGTACTTCAACCCGCCCTCGAGAACAGACCAGGCGAGCCCGAGGGCGGCGAATGCCGACCAGATCAATTTCAACTGCAGCATTCCCTTGAACGCTTCACGACCGGCGTTTCGGCCCAACAGCGACTCGAGCCCGATACCGAAGAAAGCGGCCGCCGCCAAACGAGTCGCAAGCGGATCGATCGCCGTCCACCCGAACAAAGCAAGCACCTCGCGCGGTGCGAAGAACAGCGGCAGAGCGACGATCATGTCGATCGCAAAATGGATCACAAACCACATCCGCAATCCTGCGGGCACGTCTGCATCGCGGCGGGTGGGTTCAGCGCTTACAGGTTCATGTCTATCGACCATCTAACGGTTCTCCTTCTGCGAGATGTGAAGGCGAAATTATATCACTCTGCGTCAGTCCGAAACGGATCATTGAAAACGCTTAGGGGGGCGATCTGATATTCGCGTTTACGGCCCGAGTCGATCAATTATCAGGCCAATTCACGTGCGATAGCGTTTTGACCTCGTAACCTACTGGTTTAGTTTATGTATATGACCAGAAAAAATGAGATCTCTGCCGCTGTTGAAGAAATCAAATCTGATTTTTCCGGAATCCTGCTTTTGCCCGACGATGACGGGTATGAGGAGGAGAGGCATGTGCATAACGGACTAATCGATAAACATCCCGCGGTAATAGCTCGGTGTGGCGACCAGGCCGACATCGTCAAAGCGTTGCAATTGGCCCGCCAATTGACGTTGGAGGTGGCGATCCGCGGTGGCGGCCACAACGTATCGGGCAGAGCAACCGTTGAGGGTGGCATCATGGTCGATATGTCGCTCATGCGGAAAGTTGAGGTTGATCCGAACGACAGGTCGGCCGTTGCACAAACCGGAGCCACGTGGGCAGATTTTAATCTGGCGACACAGGCTCATGGTCTCGCAACGCCGGGCGGTTTCATTTCCACCACCGGCATTGCGGGGTTAACGCTAGGGGGCGGTTTTGGATGGATAACGAGTAAGTATGGATTGGCGGTCGATAATCTGCTGTCTGCTGAGGTAGTGATGGCAAACGGCGAGATCCTAAATGCCAGTGAAAATGAGAACGCCGATCTATTCTGGGCCCTGCGCGGTGCGGGTGCTAATTTCGGGGTCGTCGCTTCACTCAAATATCGGCTGCATGAGGTGGGGCCGACCGTTATCGGTGGTTTTGTTGCCCACCCTATGGAAAAAGCTGGCGATCTGTTCAGGCTTTTTCGGGATGTGACCGCATCGCTTGAGGATGATGAAACGGCTATTGCTGGTCTCTTGCATGCACCCGACGGATCCGGCACAAAATTGGCGGTCGTTGCGATCACCAATTTTGGAGCGGAAGGAGAAAACAGTAAATCGATTCGAAAAGTTCGGGAATTTGGCGCGCCGCTTATCGACAACATCGGCCCCATCGGATACTGCGAACTAAACACACTAATGGACGCGGCTTTTCCGAAGGGTGCACTAAATTATTGGAAGTCGAGCTTTCTCGAACGCTTGAGCGACGAAGCGATCGACACAATGATCGAATCGTTTGTGGTTTGTCCCGCCCCCCTTGGTGAGATCATGGTCGAACATTTTCACGGGGCTGTTACGCGCGTCGCGGTCGAAGATACGGCGGTTTCGCTACGCAAGGAATCGTTCAATTTCCTTGCTCTATCGCAGTGGATCGATCCGGCCGAGTCTGACATTTGTATCGCGTGGGCTCGCGAAACAAGCGAAGCCATGAAACCATTTATGGGTGAAAATCGGTACGTGAACTACCTCGGAGACGATGAGCCCGAAACCGCTCTGGCCGCGGCGTATGGTCAAAATTATGCCCGGCTCAAAGAAATAAAGTCACGGTACGACCCTGAAAACTTTTTCCACATGAACCAGAATATCGCTCCGGCAATTCTCGATTGATGCAGTGGGAATGCTTCCCCGATCCGCGCACGCCATAGAGCGGACAACTAGGCAGAAATCGGCGGATACAGCCGTTCGAATTCCGGGTCGCCGTGAAGGATCGCGAGATCGGGATCCTGTCGGACCCAGGTCGCGTTGATATTTCCGCCCTCCCACGACTTCTTGAGCGCTGCCATTGCGTCGACGGGGTTATTCATCGCGCAAAACGCGCAGGCGATGTTGTAGAGGATCATCGTATCGTCGGGACGCAGGGCCATGGCCATGTCGGCTTCGCGCTTCGCGTCGTCCATCCGGCCCTGCATCGCATAGTCGCCCGCGAGCAGAACGCGGACCCGGGCATCCTCGGGAACCTTCTTTAAATGCTCTTCAAAGATCGCGACCTCGCGAAACATGAAGTTTTTCAGAGCTTCGGTCTTTCCCAGTGCACCAAGCGCATTGTGGATCGGGATCGTCGTGTTGTAGTTTTCGCCGGAGTGAGCCAAGGCTTCCTCGAGAATGTCGACGATCTCCTGATATCGCCCGGCCTCGAAAAGTGCTCGCCCGAGCAAGTAATAGCCGCCGTCAAGATCAGGGTGCCCGTCGAGAGCGATGCGCATCTTGTCGATCGCCTGAGAATACTGCCGTTCAACAAAGTCGACCCACGCTTCGGCAAGCCGAACCTCTGGTGCGTCGTTGCCTTTGGCGCTTGCCCTTTGAGTGGCTGCGACAGCACGATCGATCCACAGCTGATCGCGCTCGAAGAAATAGTAGAACTGAGTGCAAACGTTGGCGAGCCCGGCATGTGCGAGCGCAAAATCCGGATCAAGTGCAACCGCACTCTCATACATTTGAAGCGCGAACTGAAGGTCCTGCCGAGCCACACGCCTCGCATAATTCCTTCCGCGAAGATACATGTCGTACGCTTGAAGATTCTCCGTTGGCTTTACAGCGAGTGCCTGTTGTTCCTGCGGTGAGAGAGTGATCCGGAGCGCCGCCGCGATCTTCGAAGCGATCTCGTCCTGGACCTCAAAAACATCGGCCATCTCACGATCGTATCGCTCGGACCACAGAGGAAAATCAGTCGCGGCATCGACAAGCTGAGCATTGATCCGCAGTCGATTTCCTGCTCGACGCAAGCTGCCCGTCAGGACATACGACGCACCGAGATCCTTTCCAACCTGACCCGCCGTTACCGACTGTTCGCGGTATTTCAATACCATCGCTCTGGAAAACGTTTTCAGACGTTTGATCTTCGAAAGCTCCGTCGTCAGATCTTCGGTTATGCCGTCTCGGAGATATTCGTCTTCCTTCATTCCGCTCAAATTCTCGAAATAGAGAACGGCGATCGAATGTTCGTGGGTCGGTGCCGTTGGCATTCGACTGCTGTGGATCGAGGATTCGCCTGAGTGCCGTCCTGAATCGAGATCGCGTTTTAGGCGCTTCAAGGCGGTCTTCAGATCAGTCGCGCTCTGGTATCGCATGTCGCGGTCCTTTTCCAGTGCTTGGCCGATAATGCGGCTAAGCTCGGGAGGAAGCGACGGATTTGCCTGATCGACAGGAGCCGGTTCGCGATTCAGGATCGCATCGAAGACCACCGCGGACGTCTCACCCTGAAACGGCAAAAAGCCGGCCGCCATCTGGTAGAGGACGGTTCCAAACGAAAACAGATCTGTTCGTGCGTCGGTTATCTCGCCGCGTGCTTGTTCGGGTGACATATAGGCTACTGTTCCCATCGTCGCTCCCGCTTGAGTAAGTCCATCGGCGATCGCGGTCGGGACGTTCGATGCCGCATCGGGTTTTTGCTTGTCGATCTTGGCGAGGCCGAAGTCAAGGATCTTTGCTTGTCCGCGCGAGGTCACGAATATATTCGCCGGTTTTAAGTCCCGATGGACGATACCCTTTGAATGCGCCGATTCGAGAGCGTCGACGATCTGAACGCCGAGCGTCAATACCGAGTCGATATCGAGTGACGTTCGGCGAATGCGGTCGGCGAGCGACTCGCCGTCGAGCAATTCCATGACGATGAAATGCTCCGAATCGTGTTGTTCGATACCGTGGATCGTGCAGATGTTCGGGTGGTTGAGCGATGACGCGGCACGCGCCTCGCGCTGAAATCGCTGCAGCAAATTCTCGTCTTTCGCCATCGTCGGCGTCAGAAACTTGAGCGCGACATGCCGCCCGAGATTTGTGTCCTCGGCTTCATAAACGACGCCCATCCCGCCCTCGCCCAGCTGCGAGGTAATGCGATAATGGGAAACGGTCTTTCCGATCATGGAACGTCCTCCGAAAATGGGTCGGCTGTAAGTTGCAAGGTGTCAATAGTGTAGGTCGAACTGTGCGAACGAGCAATGTTTCGATCTTGAAAGGGAAACCGGAAACTCTGGCGGGCCGGAAAGTCAGCGGATCGCCTCGACGGAATAATCGGGATATAGACGGCCAGGGATTCCGGTTCTAGGGTTATAATCTTAGGGAAAAGGTGATCGTGTTACGAGAGTGTCTGATCGATCGAAGCCATCTATTCAGGCTGGGGGTTTTGATCCATACCGGAGGCCCGATGAAAGTTTTCCTAGAGTTATCGATCTTCGTTCTGTTGGTCGTTCCCCATTGTTTTTCTCAGGAACCGGTTCCCGTCTTGGGTTCTCGGTGGTATCGAACGGTAAAACCGGCGGCGAAGCCTGTCATAGTCGCCTCGGGTCCGGTAAAGCCGGTGAATCCCGACGAAAAAAATTTCCAACGCAAGGCTCGCGAGCAGCGGACCGACAATCCGCGCGATCCGTATGAAGACAGCATTGAGGGCCGCAGCGCAGCGATGGACCGGGCCGTGCAAGCATCTCGCGCTCCGCAACCCGACGATGTGATCGGCTACACGTACATCGCGGAGATGCGAAACGACACCGGTCAGACGGTCGAGGTAATTTTCTGGGAGTACATGTTTTCGGAGATCGCGAACCCGTCTAACGTGATCCGTCGACATTTTCTATGCGGCGGGAAATTTAAAAACGGCGAGCGAAAAGAGCTTTCGGTTTTTAGTCTGCTGGGGCCAAGCGACGTATTGGATCTGAAGAGTTTGTCGAAATCAACAGACAAGATTTTCGACGAAAAGGTGCGGGTCAATCGTATCGAGCTCGCTGACGGCAACATTCTTCAACGCAACGACTGGAAATACTCGGATTTTACGGCGGCCGTTGAGCGGGCGACCTCGACGCCGTGGGGAAAAGATTCGTGCCGTCCGTTGTGATAGTCCGTACAACCGCCCAACTTGAACATTGCACGTCAAAATCTGATACGCATTTTACAGAACGCCTACTCGGGGGAGGTTGCGGCGGCGTACGCTTATCGCGGGCACTGGAAATCGCTGAAAGATTCTCCGGAAAAGGAACACATAAAGAAGATCGAGGCTGAAGAATGGGATCACCGAAGGCGTGTTGGCGAATGGCTCGAGAAACTTGGAGCAAAACCGCGCGGCGGGCGGGAGAAAGTTTTTTGGACGATCGGGCGAACGTTAGGATTGACGTGTCACGTGTCTGGATGGTTCATGCCGATGTATTTTGCGGGGCGGCTCGAAAGCCAGAACTCGGACGAATACGAAGACGCTGCAGGGTTCGCCAAAGAGTTAGAAATGTTCGATTGCGTTGACGACCTTCTCGATATGGCTCGCGTCGAGATCGAGCATGAAGTATTTTTCCGAGAGATGGTGACGGGACATCGGCTGCTTCCCGTAATGCGAAAAGTATTCCGTTGGAGCTAGTTCAATTTACGATCTGCGTCTGGTGATCTGCGAGTTGATCTTGGAACCACTCGACAAACTTTGGAATTCCTTCTTCGATCTTCGTCGAAGGATTGTAGTTCAAAAGTTCTTTAGCTTTCGAGATATCCGCGAACGTAACTGGCACGTCACCCGGCTGCATCGGTTGGCGATCAATGACCGCTTTTATCCCGAGGTTTTCTTCAAGCAGTTCAACAAGGCGGCTCAGCTCGGTCGTCTCCGACTCACCCAGATTAAAAACCTCGTGCATCGACCCGTCGTAATCCATCGACGCCCGAACACCTTGGATAATATCGTCGATGTATGTGTAATCGCGACGCGTCGTTCCGTCACCGAAGATCTGGATCGGATTCCCTTCGGTGATCAGCCGCGAAAATTTATGTATCGCGAGATCGGGCCGTTGACGCGCACCGTAAACCGTGAAGAATCTCAAGCAGACCGTACGAATGTCGAAGAGATGCGAGTAAGTGTGACAGAGGAGCTCGCCGGCAGCTTTCGTCGAGGCATAAGGCGAGATCGGTTGATGGATCCGGTCATCTTCCGCAAACGGAACTTTCGCATTGATCCCGTAGACTGAGCTCGACGAACCAAATACGAACTGTTTCACTTCGAAATCCCGTGCCAGCTCAAGCAAGTTCAGCGTCCCGTCGATGTTGGTTTCGCAGTACAGGTTCGGCAAACACAACGACGGACGGACGCCGGCGCGTGCGGCCAAATGAACTATGCAATCGAACTCATTTCGGTCGAAAATTTCACGGAGCTTTTCGCCATTCCGGATGTCCAGCTCGACAAATTCAAAATCGGGATCTGTTTGCGCGGATTCCAGGTTCGCACGCTTGATCTCAGGCGAGTAGAAGTCGTTCAGATCGTCAACGACAGTGACGTTCCAGCCATGCTCGCCGAGCAAACGATCGACCAAATGCGAACCGATGAATCCGGCCCCACCCGTAATAAGTACACTTTTTGAAGGCATCGATTAACGTCTTGAATATCGATTAACGTCTTGAATGGTGATCCAATGTGGGAAGATAACATAGTTTGCTTTTTTACCGCAAAACGGATTATTTTGAGCGGAGAATCAACAGTCAACTACTGGATCGGAAGTAGCATCTATACGTTTTATCCCGAAATACCACATGATGAAAATAAAGCCTTTCAATAGACCGCTCGTTTACGTTGGTTCATTCGTATTCTCGCTTTTGTTACCGGCGATAGGCATGTCGCAGGGCTTCGACCGAATCGAGAGAGCTCGGATGAAGGACATGCTTAAGATCGTCAAGGCCGAAGTGAAGAACAAGTACTATGATCCGAATTATCACGGTATCGATCTCGATGCCAGATTCAAACAGGCTGAAGAAAAGCTGGCTCAGGCGAGCACAACAACCCAATCCCTCGCGATAATCGCCCAGGCCCTCATCGATTTCAACGACTCACATCTGTTTTTTATACCACCATCGACGAATATTGCCGTCGAATATGGCTGGAGGATGCGGGCGATCGGCGACAAGGTGTTCATCACGCAAGTAAAGCCGGGCAGCGATGCAGAAGCGAAAGGACTAAAAATCGGAGATCAGATTCTCGGGATCGGCGGCTTTCGCCCGTCGAAAAAGGAACTATGGAAAATTCGGTATTACTACAACCTTCTTAGCAAGCGCAGCAATGTGCAGCTGAGCGTAATGAGCCCCGGTGACACAACACCGCGCGAACTGGAGATCACCTCCGAGATAAAGCGGCTGCCGCAAAAGATCGTCTTCTCGTCGTACTTTCGACTATTCGATGATTTTTACGAAGAAGAAAATGATAAGCATCGATTCGTAACAATGGGCGGGATCACGATCTGGAAGATGCCTTCGTTCGTAGTCGATCCCGAGTCGATCGATGGAATGGTCAGCAGGGCAAAAGGTGGAAGCCTGATACTCGACCTTCGCGGAAACGGCGGCGGCTACGTAGCAGCAATGGAAAAACTGGTCGGCAACTTTTTCGATAAGGACATTAAAGTTGCCGAACTAATAGGCCGTAAGAAAATGGATCCGATGATCGCCAAAACGCGCTCAGGAAATGTCTTCAAAGGAAAACTTATCGTCTTGATCGACAGCGAGTCGGGTTCCGCGGCGGAGATCTTTGCGCGTGTCGTTCAGCTTGAGGGCCGCGGTCAAGTTCTCGGCGATATCTCCTCTGGAGCCGTAATGCAATCCATTCGGTCCCAGCACGAAATGGGCACCGACAGCATTGTCCCGTTTGCCATCAGCATTACTAACGCCGACGTAATAATGGCCGACGGAAAAAGCCTTGAGCACTTGGGCGTCACTCCCGACGTGGCGATCGTACCGAGCGGCTCCGATCTCGCTGTGGGACGAGACCCTGTACTTGCACGCGCCGTCGAACTTCTCGGGGGGAGAACCTCATCCGATGAGATGGGTAATCTCTTTAAATACTACTGGAAAAAATAGGCAGACTAATTCAAGAACCGTTGACGCGTGTGATAACGATGGAGGACCTCTTCGAGAAATCCTTCATATGAGAAAGTCACGAGATCGTAGTCCGGTTTGAGCTTGTACATCACTGGCAGAGCGATTCGCCAAGCCATCCACACGCGCTGTCGCTCTGTCAGGTCCCAACGCCGTCGAAGAAAGCTTTCGATCACTTCGATCTCGGGTCCTGACAAGATCATGACATTGGCGTTAAATTCAGTTCGCTTTTGAACGCGTCTGAAGGCGGCGTCGGAAACGCGGTTTGAAAATGTCTCGTCGAACGTAGGAGCATCGTCCGTTCGCTCACGTATGACAACGGTACCCGCAAAGATATCTCCGACACGTTGGTCGCGACTGCTCAAAAAGATCGCGATCAATCCCACCGAATAGAAGATTCCCGGCATCGCATCGAACACTCTTAAGAGATTGCGCGCCATCGCCTCCCAGAGAGTTATCGGCCGGCCGTCCTCACGGATCACCCGAAGCTTCAGCAAGCGCTTGCCCGGCGTCTGACCGTCCCATAGCCATTCGAAAAGAATGAAGTACCCGGCGAAAAGCAGGAAGAGGAGGACGATCATTATCGCGATCAGCCATTTCGGTGCCTCGTTCTGAATTCCGTCGATCAGTCCGGTTACACCGGTGCCCAGGTCGGCTACGGTGAGAAATATCCAAACCACGACGCCGATCGAAAAATACTGTATGAAATGGTCGATCGCGGCGGCGAGAAAGCGATTTCCTATCGATGCGAGGGCGAAAGCGAGTGGTACGCGCTCCGGCGTCTCGATCACCAGGGTTTCTTCAGTTTCAATTATCGCTTCGGACACTGTCCCACTTTCTCACTGTGCTTTTTTGCTTGTCAACGGTAATCCGTGTTTCTATACTTGTTCGAGGCAAGCGAGCTTGCCGGGAGAAAGAGTTTGAAACCAAAAGTTCACCGAGGCCAAATGAATTCAAAGGGCTTTCGATTCGCGATCGTCGTCAGTCGCTGGAATGATTTCCTGACATCCAAACTGCTCGACGGTGCCCTCGATGCTTTAGAGAGTACGGGAGCCGATGAAAACGCTGTCGAGGTCTTTAAGGTTCCGGGCTCGTTCGAATTGCCCCTGACAGCTCTCAAAGCGGCGCAGAGCGGCAACTTCGACGCTGTTATCGCGATTGGTGTGGTTATCCGCGGTGAGACGCCGCATTTCGATTACGTCGCTGGGCAGGCTGCGAACGGGATTGCACAGGCCGGGATGCAAACCGGCGTTCCGGTGATCTTCGGCGTTGTCACGACCGACACAGTCGAACAGGCGATCAATCGCTCGGGCGTGAAATCCGGTAACAAAGGTTACGAAGCGGCGATGTCGGCCGTCGAGATCGTGAATCTCTACGCAGAAATGGCCGGCCGCGAAAGCGACGATCAGAGCAAGGGACAAGACAAGGTTTTTCCGCATGTCGTTTGAAAAAGAAGTAAAGAGTTCGGGAACTCGCCGGAAAGCGCGCGAATGCGCTTTACAGATGTTGTTCGCCGCCGATGTCGTCAAAGACTCACTTGAGTTTTCGACCGACGACTATTGGAAAGAATTGGGCGACGGGGACTTTGACGAAAAAACCCGTACTTTTTCCAACAACCTGGTTCTCGGAACACTCAAACACGGCGAATCGATCGACGACCGGATCAGGACCCGTGCCGAGCATTGGCGTATCGAGCGCATGGCGCTGGTTGATCGCAACGTCCTTCGGCTTGCTGTGTACGAATTTCTCCACGAAGACACGCCCCACACGGTCGTCATAAACGAGGCTCTTGAGATCGCCAGACGATTCTCTACTTTCGAAGCGACCCAGTTCATCAACGGCATCCTCGACGCCATCAAGCTTGACCTCGAGGCAGCTGGGACAAAAATCCCTTCAGAACCAGAATCGGGCAAGAAGTCTCACGCATCGTCGACTTAGAAGCAAATTTGGAATTACCTTGTAGAATGTTCTCCATGAAATAGGGGAGCAAAAAATTTTGATGTAAAATCTCTTTTCTCTTGGTCACGTCGTTCTATGGAAAGAATCGGATACGTCGAAATCAAAGTCGTTGGGAAGAAGGGCAACCTTGAGCTTACTCCAGATAACTATGATATCAAGGACATTATCACCGTCCTCGAACACGCCGAAAATCTCCTTTTTCCTAACAACAAGAAAGAAAGGCCGACAATCAGCTATGACATTCAAGAGGGCTCGGTCAGACACATTCTGAAAACGTCTCTTCAAGCAGTAATAGGGTTCAACGCGCTCCTGCTTCAAATTCATAACAATAACTATGCGATCGATTTTTTGGAATCACCGACAGCCAAAGCGTTTGAGTATTTTCAGGATTCCTCAAAGAAACAGGGTGTTTCCTTCGAAATCTCGACATCTGTTAAGGATTCAGGACAGCTGACAGTTAACCAGGAGACCGAGTTTATTCGCTCGGAAGAGATTTGGGCCGACGCGGAGTTTTACTTTTACGGAATTGTCACCGATTTTGGCGGCAAGGAAAAGGCAAATATTCATTTGGACACTAAAGAATACGGCCTGTTGAAAGTGAATTCTGACAAGGCGATGCTTCGCGATTACGACTCGAATCCGCTGTATAAGCCCTACGGAATTCGGGCAAAAGGGAAACAAAACATTCATACGGGTGAACTCGATAAATCAAGCCTGAGCCTTGTGCAGATCATCGATTACGACCGGAACTATAAAGAGGAATATATTTCCGGGCTTATCCAAAAGGCCACGGCTAGTTGGGAAGATGTTGGAGACGTCGATGAGTGGCTGAAACAAATGCGTTAAGAAGGTATGAACGATAAATGTGTCCTATTGGATACAAGCTTTTGCATACGGCTTTTGAAACATAACGATCCTTTGCACGAAAACGTCCTGGGTTTCTTTCGGCATTTCCTTGAAAAAGAATATCGTCTAAAAATCTCAACCATTAGTGTGGCGGAGTATTGTGTGAGAGGTTCGATCGATGAATTACCTTTGAAGAATCTGGAGGTATTGCCGTTTAATTTGGATCACGCCGTAGCAGCCGGCGAATTCGCGAATTTGGTATTTGCAGAGCGAGAGAGGCTGCAACTCGGAAACCGGCTGATTATTCCGAACGACACAAAGCTGTTCGCACAAGCACACGTGGATCGGGAAATTACCGCTTTTGCCACTTCGGACGAGGAATCACGGAGAATTTACAATTTTCTGAAAGGTTCTGTGTCTTTGAACTTCGAAATCATAAATATTCGAGAGCCCTTCAATTCAGTTTTGGGAATTTTACCTTTTCAAGACTAAGAATCTTGATTAATGAACACGGCATGCTCCGATCAAATAAAACGAGCTTTCGGGCTGGTGTCTTCATCAAACCTTTGTCTCGCCCGTTTACAAAAACAGTAGCGTTGCCCGGTCGTGCGGTGTTCGATAACAGCCTCGCGGTCGCTATCGACATAAACGGAATCCGTTACTCCGTCTGAGAAGCCCAAGGCAACTCCTGCACCTTGAACATAGCTACCGCCCTTTCCTTGAACTACCACCACGCTTTCTGGCATTTTAGATCAAATTGTCTCTACAAGACTGATTGTCTGACTACGCGGAAACCGACAAGACTCTATCTATGTCATGGCGAGAGTATAAGGTTTAATTTGGTCGCCGGAATGTAGCCTGGGTCTTCGGCATCATTGCACTAAGACTCGCGTAATTCTGATGATTTCAAGATTTGATGTCAAGGCTCTCTTCCACGACCGCCGGGCGAACTGTCGGACTAGCTAATTTTGGGCTAAAATGGAATTTGCTAATTAGCGAAGTGAGGCAAAAGTGAGCGAGAAAACTACCAATATATCGGCCTTTATTGCGGAGAATTTCGGTGCGAATGCGAGCTATGTCGAGGGCTTGCTCGCACGTTTCCAGGCGGATCCGAAGTCCGTTGACGAGTCCTGGCAGACCTATTTCGGCGATCTGCTGGCGGGCGATGGCTCTCGCGTGGCGGCTCGGGACGATAAGAAAGACCCAACGTCTGCTGCATCCCAGGAGGAGACGCGAGCAGCGGCAACGCCACCAAAAGCTGCGACGACTACGGTTCCCGCCGACGCCGACACTAAACCACTCACCGGCGTCGCGAAGAAGATAGCCGAGAACATGGAGCAGAGCCTCACGGTTCCCACCGCGACAAGCTTTCGAAACATTCCGGTCAAACTTCTCGAAGAAAACCGACGCATCATAAATGAGCATTTGACCGCAACGGGCCGCGGCAAAGTTTCGTTCACACATCTCATCGGTTGGGCGATCATCCGTGCGGCGAAAGACTATCCGGCAATGAACAACGGCTATGGCCTCGTCAATGGCGCTCCGTCGCGAATCGAGAATCACGGCATCAATCTCGGGATCGCGATCGACATCGAGAAAAAGGACGGCTCGCGTAATCTGCTCGTGCCCAACATCAAGGGTTGCGAAGAACTAACCTTCGCCGGGTTCTTCGACGCCTTCAACGATCAGATAAAAAAAGCTCGCGACGGCAAGCTCGAGATAGCGGATTTTCAGGAGACGACGATCTCGCTTACCAATCCGGGGACGATCGGGACTGTCGCGTCCAACCCGCGCCTAATGTCAGGCCAGAGCGCGATCATCGCGACGGGTGCGATCGAATATCCGGCGGAGTACCAGGCAATGACGGCCGGCGCACTCAGTCTGCTCGGTATAAGCAAGACGATCACGATCACAAGCACGTATGATCATCGTGTCATCCAGGGAGCGGAGAGTGGTTTGTTTCTCGCTCGAATTCACGAACTACTCATCGGGCAGCACGATTTTTACAACCAGATATTTTCAGATCTCGCCATAAACTATCCGCCGTTGCGCTGGGCCGAGGATTACAATCCGAGTTTGCTGGGCGGCGACCGCTTTAGCGAACAGGCCGGGAAACAAGCGAATGTACTTCAGCTCATCAATGCGTATCGCATTCGCGGCCACCTGCTGGCGGACGTAGATCCGCTCAACATGACGTCACAGAACGCCGCCGAACTCGAGCTCGAAAATTTCGGCTTGACGATCTGGGACCTCGACCGCGAGTTCATCACCGGCGGTCTGCACGGTGAAAAGACCGCCACCCTCCGCCGAATTCTCAACATTTTACAGAGCGCATATTGCGGCAAGGTCGGCAGCGAGTACCGTCACATTCAGAGCAAGGAAGAAAAAGAATGGATCCGGGCCCGCGTACGCGAACATTTTGTGGACACCGAACCGCTTGCTCCGGAATTGCGAAAAGAGCTTCTGCAAAAGCTTATCGAGGCCGAGCAGTTCGAACAATTTCTGCACAAAAAGTATCTCGGACAAAAACGCTTTTCGCTTGAAGGCTGTGAGACGGTCATCCCGATGCTCGATCAGCTTGTCGAGGGAGCTTCGGAGCGCGGCGTCGATGAGATCTACATGGGCATGGCCCACCGTGGCCGGCTCAATGTGCTCTCGAACATTATCGGCGATGCGACGACCGGCGATATGGCCGAACGCATTTTCACGGTCTTTGAAGGCACGTCGCATCCGTCGTTTCCCGCCGACGAGGGCGACGTGAAATATCATCAGGGCGCGGTCGGCACAAAGAAGACTAAAGGCGGACGGGAACTTAAGATCCAACTTTCGTGTAACCCGAGCCACCTTGAGTTCGTTAACCCCGTCGTCGAAGGGATGGCCCGTGCTCGTCAGGACGATTATCGAAACGGCGAAGAGCACACACGCGAAGATGCGTATAAGAGGGTCCTGCCGGTGCTGCTTCACGGCGATGCGGCATTCGCCGGCCAGGGCATCGTCATGGAAACGCTGCAGCTAGCGAACCTGCCGGGTTATCGCACTGGCGGCACGATCCATATCGTCATCAACAATCAGATAGGATTTACGACTTCGCCCCAGCTCGGCCGCAGTTCGATCTATTCGACCGATGCGGCGCAAATTACGCAGACGCCGATTTTTCACATCAACGGCGACGCGCCCGAGGCAGCGTATCGCGTGATGCAGATCGCCCTTGATTACCGCAGAGAATTCAACAAGGACGTCGTGCTCGATCTCATCGGATTCCGGCGGCTCGGTCACAACGAAGGCGACGAGCCGAGCTACACGCAACCGCTGATGTACGCCCGAGTCAAAGCTCATCCGGGAGTGCGCCATCTGTACGCGCAGAGTCTTATTCGCGAAGGTGTGATCACAGAGGATGAGCTGAAGGAGATGACCGACGCAGTTGTTGCAAAGTACGAAGGGATTCTCGATCGGGCAAAACAGATCGCTTCTGACGTAAAGCCGAAAAAGACGTCTCTCCCGGCACCCGTTCGGGACGAAGACGGATCGGCGATCCTCGAAACCGGAGCCTCAGCGGATATGCTGCGTGAGGTGTCCGAAAGAATCTCGATCGTTCCCGACAGCTTTCATATAAATCCGAAAATGGTGGGTCAACTCGCTCGCCGGGCCAAGATGGGTGCGGGCGAAGTTCCGATGGATTGGGGATTTGCCGAAGCAATGGCCATGGGGTCGCTGGTCATAGAAGGATTTCCGGTCCGCCTTAGCGGCCAGGATTCCGGTCGCGGCACGTTTTCTCAGCGGCACGCTTCGATGTACGACACGCTGACCGGCGAGCGTTGGACGCCGCTTAGCGAGTTGAAGAGCGACACTAACAGAAACGCAAGGTTTTACGTTTTTGACAGTAGCTTGTCGGAATCCGGCGTGCTGGGTTTCGAATACGGATACGCTGTCAGCAATGAGCGCGACGAACTTGTCGCGTGGGAAGCGCAGTTCGGCGATTTTTCGAACGGGGCGCAGGTGATCATCGATCAGTACATCGCCGCGTCTGAAGACAAATGGCAGGAACGATGCCGGCTCGTGCTGTTGCTTCCGCACGGTTACGAAGGACAGGGGCCGGAGCATTCCTCCGCGCGGCTCGAACGCTATCTCCAGCTCTGCGCCGAGAATAATCTGCAGGTCTGTTATCCGACGACGCCAGCCCAATATTTCCATCTGCTTCGTCGTCAGGTGAAACAAGAGATCGTACGGCCCTTGATAGTCATGACGCCGAAGAGCTTGTTGCGTCTTCCGGCTGCGTCATCGACGATGGAAGAATTGACGACCGGAGGATTCCAACCGGTCATAGGTGACGCCGCAATTACGGACGCCGCCGCCGTCAAACGCGTCGTGCTTTGCAGCGGAAAAGTTTTCTACGATCTTGAAGCGGGACGTCACGCGGATGGCCAGGTTGTGGATGACCGCGTTGCGATAGTTCGGCTTGAACAGTTCTATCCGTTTCCTGCCTCACGGTTGAAGGAAGTCTTTGCTTCATATCCTAATGCGAAACAGATTTTCTGGACGCAGGAAGAACCACAGAATATGGGCGGGTGGACGTTTGTCGAGCCGCGACTTCGAGAGATCATGCCGGAGGGGACATCGCTTCGGTATGTTGGCCGCACGGCATCGGCTTCGCCGGCAACGGGATCGTATGCTATCCATGAGCTCGAGCAAAAGCAGATAGTTGATGACTCCCTATTCGGCGACTCGGACGAGATTTCACCTGCGAGCGACCCTGAGGTCTCCGAGCTTATCGCTCCCGCGGGTGCTTAGACGAGGCCCAAGCCGGGGCGTGCAGTTTTCCAGACTTTTTTGAATACCGAAGCGTCACAAACTCGAGTACCGAGCGGGTGTTTCCCCCCGGTCGCGCAACCTAAACGGTTCAGTCGAGGAGGCGAAATGAAAATCATCGTTGCCGTAATAACACTTTTAATTGCCACTGTCGGGATCTGTTTATATCCGTGGCTGAGGCCAGTATCCGCGGCGGATTGCACTCGCACCTCAGTTGGCATGACACCTCTCACGGACCTCGGTTCGGGCACCTACCTAGGCTTTAGCGGCGGCCTTTATCCCGGCGGATCTAACTCCATACCGTCGGACCACCTCTCCGCCGGTCTGAATTTCGCCGGACAGATCCGACCTCTCGATACAAATGGCAATCCCAGCTCGACCGGAAAGTACGTGCTCTTGTCGATCGGAATGTCGAACACGTCTAATGAGTTCTGCGCCCCAGGCACTACGACCCAGTGCACGCCCGAGACATTCATGCCTCAAGCCGCAGCGGACCCGACCGTAAATCATACCGGGCTCGTCATCGTCAATGGTGCACAGGGCGGGCAAGACGCAGGAGCCTGGACCTCACCTACGGCACCTACTTATAACTCTATTCGCGACCAGCGGTTGGCGGCATTCCAGCTGACCGAGGCCCAGGTACAGGCAGTGTGGCTGAAACAAGCGAATGCGGGACCCTCTGTGTCGCTGCCGAACTCGAACGCGGACGCGTACACCCTGATGACGAACCTCGGGATGATAGTTCGTGCGATGAAGGTCCGATACCCGAACCTAAAACAGGTTTTTATATCCAACCGCATCTATGCCGGGTATGCGTCCTCCATGCTGAACCCGGAACCTTATGCGTACGAGGCCGGCTTTGCCGTGAAGTGGCTCGTTGAGGCGCAGATCGATCAGATGCGCGGCTCGGCACCGCACCCGCAAGCGGGCGACCTGAACTATAACGGCATCGCCCCATGGGTCGCCTGGGGACCGGACCTCTGGGCCAACGGAACGACGACGCGAAGCGACGGCCTGACCTATGTCTGTTCGGACCTCAACTCGGATGGTACGCATCCGGCCACCAGCGGACGGGCAAAGGTCGCATCGCTTCTTCTCAGCTTTTTCAAGACGAGCCCTGCGTCACGTCGATGGTTCCGCATATCCGCCGCTCCCATTTTGGATTTCGACGGCGACGGGAAGACCGATATCGGAATTTTTCGGCCGGTTGGGTCCGCGTCAGAATGGTGGATCAATCGAAGCTCGACGGGCGTGACATTCGCGCTGCAGTTCGGTGCTTCGACTGATCGTATTACGCCTGCCGATTACACCGGTGATGGAAAGACCGACATTGCATTCTTCCGTCCGGCTTCGGGTGAATGGTATGTTCTCCGGTCCGAGGACTTCTCGTTCTTTGCTTTACCGTTTGGAACGAATGGCGATGTTCCGGTGCCGGCCGATTACGATGCGGATGGAAAAGCCGACTTCGCAGTGATGCGGCCATCGACGTCGACATGGTTTATCAGCCAATCGGGTGGAGCACCGACGCGTATCGAACAGTTCGGTGTCTCGGGTGACGTACCTGTGGTCTCGGATTACGACGGTGACGGCAAGGCCGATGTCGGGATCTTCCGAAACGCAGGTGGAGTTGCCCAGTGGTGGATCAACCGATCCACGGCAGGTCTTCTCGCACTGCAGTTTGGAGCCTCGACCGACAAAGCGGTCCAAGGCGATTACACCGGCGACGGCAAAGCCGATGTCGCGATCTGGCGTCCTTCGACCGGCGAATGGTTTATCGTTCGCAGTGAAGACTTTTCATTCTATGGCTTCCCGTTTGGCACGAATGGCGACATGCCATCGCCTGGCGATTACGACGGCGACGGCAAGTTCGATCCGACACTGTTCCGTCCATCAAGTGCAACATGGTACATCGCACGCTCGACAGCCGGCACGCAGATCGTGCAGTTCGGCGCGACCGGCGATCGACCTTTATCGAACGCGTTTGTTCCTTGATCGGAGTCCCCCGCATTGTTTAGAAGGGGTGGTAGACGACCGCAGCGGGATCAACAGGCTCCAGCGGGTGCGTGATTTTGTTTTCATCGATCGAGCCAACCCCGATCGACGCTTCACCGTCTAACGTCTTTTTGGCGTGGACTTGGCTTTGTTACAGACCTTAGAACTGTCACATTGATCAGGGCGGATCCCACCAATCCGCGCAATTATTTACTTTATGAACTTACTTAACGTATTTGGTTTCCTTCTCCTACCGCTGTTTTCCGTTTCGAGCCTTTTCGCTGGTGCCGGCGATCTCGATCCGACATTCGGAACCGTCGGCAAAGTCTATAATCTGCCGACGAATTTCATACCGGCAGAAGATGTCGCCGTTCAAGCGGACGGTAAACTCGTTCTCGCGGGAAGCACGCTGGGTCCCGACAATACACAGGATTTCGGTGTCGTTCGTCTGAACGCGGATGGCAGCCCGGACACGGGTTTCGGGACCAACGGTTTAGTTGGCATTCCATTCGACAGCTTCGCGAATGAGATGGCGACGGCTATTGTGGTTCAGCCCGATGGCAAGATCGTCGTCGGCGGGAGCGTTGAGTTCGGTTCACCCGGGTGGGATTTCGGTATCGTCCGGCTCAATGCGAACGGGACACTTGACGCAACTTTCAGCGGCGGAAAAGTAAAGATCAATGTCGGCGGTGACGATTTCGTTAAAGCGATGCTGCTGCAGCCTGACGGAAAGATCGTACTGACAGGAACCGCCCGTCCGACACCGAACACCGACGTCGCCGTCGTTCGTCTGACGACGGCCGGAGTGCCCGATGCCAGCTTCAACGGCGGCATTATCTACATTGGCATCGCCGGCGGCAACAACGATGTGGGAAACTCACTCGCGCTCCAGCCGGATGGAAAATTGATCATCGCCGGTTCCACACGAGATGCGAGTCGCGGGTATTTTCTTCTTATCCGTCTGACGACAGGTGGCGTGCCGGACACGACATTCAATACTTTCGGCTTTGTTCAGACCGCGGTCGGAAGCCAGTACGACCAGGCCTACTCGGTCGCACTGCAGGCCGACGGTAAGATCGTTGCCGCGGGGACAACAAACAGTGGATCGTTCGACGACGCGGCCTTCGTTCGATACAGCTCAAGCGGATCACTCGATACGTCTTTCGACGGCGATGGCAAGTTGAGCATCGATGTTCGACCGATGAATTCGGATGTCATTCGCTCCGTTCTTATCCAGTCGGACGGAAAGATCATCGGCGTCGGTGCGAGCGGTGGGTCATACATTCTGGTTCGCCTTGACTCGAGCGGCGGCCTCGATCCTCAGTTCGGAACCGGCGGAAAGGTAATCGAGAACATCGCTCCCAACACGAGTGCGGCGAGCCGCGCGATCCTGCAGCCGGATGGAAAGATCGTCGCGGTCGGCGACGGTTCTGGAAATTCCACATTCGGCTTTACTGCGGCGCGTTTCTTGACGGGTTCTTCGCAACGGGCTCCATTCGATTTCGACGGCGACGGGAAGACCGACATCGGGATCTTTCGTCCCGCCAACGGACAATGGTGGATCAATCGAAGTGGGAATGGTCAGACATTCGCGCTGCAGTTCGGTGCTTCGACGGACAAGATCGCGCCGGCTGATTACACCGGCGATGGAAAAACCGACATCGCATTCTTCCGTCCGGCTTCGGGTGAATGGTACGTATTGAGATCCGAAGACTTCTCCTTCTTTGCGCTTCCGTTCGGGACGAACGGTGACATTACAGTTCCCGCCGATTACGACGCTGACGGCAAAGCTGACTTTGCAGTGATGCGGCCATCGACATCGACATGGTACATCTCGCAATCGTCAGGAGCACCGACGCGCATTGAGCAGTTTGGAGTCTCGGGCGACGTTCCCGTCGTTTCCGATTACGACGGCGATGGGAAAGCTGATGTCGCGATCTTCCGAAACGCAGGCGGATCTGCCCAGTGGTGGATCAACCGTTCGACGGCTGGCCTTCTCGCACTCCAGTTTGGCAACGCGACCGATAAAGCTGTTCAAGGCGATTACACCGGCGACGGAAAAGCTGATGTTGCGATCTGGCGACCGTCGACCGGCGAATGGCTTATTGTCCGCAGTGAAGACTTCTCGTTCTACGGATTCCCATTCGGAACCAACGGCGACACCGTTGCTCCGGGCGACTATGACGGCGACGGAAAGTTCGACGCGACTGTCTTCCGCCCATCGAGTGCAACATGGTACATCGCACGCACGACAGCCGGAACACAGATCGTACAGTTCGGTACAATAGGCGATCAGCCGGTGGCAAACGCTTTCGTCCCATAACGACCGCGACAATAGTTTATGATTCGACTTTCTAGATTTTCAGGATTCATCCGATTGTGTGTCGCGAGTCTAATTGCGCTTACTGCAGTCAGCGCTGCTACTGCAGCTACCTTCATAGTTACAACAACGGACGATGGCAATGATGGAGTGTGTAATTCGCAATGCACATTTCGCGAGGCTGTCGCGGCGGCCAATGCTGCACCGAGTGACGACACGATCACCTTCAATTTTCCTTTATTCCATGAAATAAGTGGGACGCCTGTTGTCGTTCAAAACAACGGTTCACTTCTGATCAACGGAAACGGAACGTCAACCGCTCTCGGCGCCGGGCTAACGCGCATCCTCAGGAATGAAGGCGCCGTTCTACAAATAGTCAACATTACATTTCGCGGAGGCAACGGAGGCGACACTGTTAACAATGGATTGGGTGGGGCAATCTCCAGTGCGGGTGGAACTATCACCTTTACCAATGCAAGCTTCGCCGTGAATACCGCCGTTCAAGGCGGAGCTGTGTACAGCAATGGAGGCGTACTAACATTTACCAACTGCACTTTCGAGGACAACCGTGCGACATCCGGCGGCGGAGCGATCTACAGCACTGGACAAGTGACACTTACTAACAGCTCGCTAAGGGCAAACATTTCTTCGAACGGTCCGGGTGGCGGTGTGTATATTTCCGGTGGGACGCTCGGAATTACCTTGTCTACCATCAGCCAGAACGTGGCTGCGGATAATGGAGGCGGAGTCACTTCTTCAGGCCCGGTCAACGTGATCAGGTCGACCTTCTCGCGTAACACCGGCCGAAGCGGCGGTGCGATCCATCTAAACGGCGCCTCGGCAACCGCGATTCTTTCGAATTCGACGATCGGTGGAAATCTCGCTCTCGAATCCGGCGGCGGTCTCGCGATACAAAACGGCGCGTCGGCGACAGTAGAACAATCGACGATCTCACGCAATACATCAGATTCGGATTCGAACTCGTTCGGCCAGGGCGGCGGCGTAAGTAATGAATCGGGGGGGACCGTGAGCGCCGTGAATTCGATAATCGGAGCCAACACGGACCTCGGCGGAACCGCTCCCGATTTTCATGGGACGCTTACTTCACAAGGATACAACCTGATCGAGAATGTCGCGGGAGTCGTAATCGTCGGAAACACGACTGGAAACATTCTTGGGCAAAGCCCAAGACTTGCGGCGCTCAGCAACTATGGCGGCGCCGTCAGAACACTCGCATTACTTCCGAGTAGCCCGGCCGTCGACGCTGCCAATCCTTCAAGTTTTCTCCCGATCGATCAGCGCGGCGTGCCGCGTCCGCAGGATGGAGATCTAAACGGCACTTTCGCTCCCGATATAGGTTCTTACGAACGCCAAGTCGGGAAACGGATGGTCACGAAAGCCGCTGATACAAATGACGGGACTTGTGACGCCGACTGCTCACTTCGCGAAGCAATCGCGGCTGGCACCGGAGCTCCGACGCAAGAAACGGTTATCGAATTCAGCCCCGCTGTATTCAATACGCCTCAGATGATAACCCTCACCAACGGTGAGCTCGTGTTGAATAACGGTATCTTCTCGATCGTTGGTCCGGGGGCAAATTTACTTTCTATCTCCGGAAACGATGTATCGCGGGTGTTCAATGTCACGTCGACCGGGGCCGGGTTGATAAGCGGGGTAAAAATCACTCAGGGCCGCGCTCCTTCATCCCCCAACGTCGGAGGAGGTATTTACAACGATGGCGGAACGCTGGTCCTTAACAATGTTGAGGTGACGGCGAACACCGGTAACTTCGGCGCAGGGATCAACAGTCATGGAGTCATGACGATAAGTGACTCGGTTATTAGTTCGAATAGCGGATCAGGATTGCCCGAAGGTGGAGGAATACGAAACAACGGCGAAATGACCATCTCGAACACTACCTTTAACGGAAACTCCGCGATCGGTGGCGCCGCGATCCGAACAGGTGGTCCGACGACGATCATCGGTTCTACGTTCACGAACAATGCAGCAGGTCCCGCGATTTACGTAGACTTCGATAGCACAAGGATCGAGAGTTCAAACATCGGTACGGATGCCGGTCCAAATACCGGTACGGGTGTCGAAAATCACGGCGGCACGGTTACCATTTTGAATTCGAACGTCGTTCGCAACTTTTCGGGAGTAGCTAATGCTTTCGGTTCGATCGACGTTCGAAGAACGCTTATCCGAAATAATTCAGGATCGGGTGTGGGCCACAACGGCAGCGGTGTAATGACGGTGACCGACTGCGACATCATCGCCAACAGTGGCGGCGGCGTATCTCTAAACAACAGCACGATCACCATAACCGGGTCGTCGATCGTGGGCAATACTGTCTCGAGCCCCGGAGGAGGAGGTGTTCGAATTCCACCGGGCTCGGTTCTGAATGCTACGAACACGACGATCGCAGACAACACAACTACGGCCGGAAGTGGAGGCGGAATTCGTAACACCGGCATGGTCAACCTGACGAATGTGACCATAAGCAACAACTCGGCGACCGGATCGGGCGGTGGTATTGAAGCAATCACCGGCACGGTGAATATGCGCAACACCATCGTTGCGGATAACCGAGCTCCCGTGGGGGCGGACATCCGCGGACCGATCAATTCTCTCGGATATAACCTCATCGAAGATCTCAGCTTGGCCACGATCACTGGCAACAACACGGGGAACATTTTTTGGAAAGAAGCTCGACTCGCGCGGGCGCAAAACAATGGCGGATTTACTTCGACTGTCGGCCTGCAAGCCACAAGTCCGGCGATCGATGCGGGCGATCCGAGTTTCGTACTTCCAGTTGATCAGCGCGGAGTTGTACGCCCCGTCGATGGGAATTTCGACGGCGTGGCGCGCGGCGATATCGGTGCATATGAGCGGCAGCCCGCCGTCATAGTCGTCACCAAGCTTGCCGACACGAACGACGGGGCATGCGATGGTGACTGTTCGCTGCGTGAAGCGGCGTTGGAGATGAACTCCGCGCAAACCGTCGATACGGAAGTGCGCTTTGCCCCATCTCTGTTTGGCGGAGCTCAGACTATTTTCCTTACGCTCGGAGAGATCACGGCCGCAAGAGGAAGCGGGACACTTGCGATCATGGGGCCCGGCGAGAATCTATTGACGATCCACGGAAACAGTCAAACGCGACTATTCGCGAATGCACCGAATACAAATCTGACGTTAGGCAGTCTGACGCTACGCGGCGGAAACGGATCGGGCGGGTTGAATCCTGGATCGGGTGGCGCGGTGTTGAATTCCGGCAACGTCCTAACGATCGTTAATGCCGGGGTTCGGAACAACAGTGCTTCGTTTGGCGGCGGGCTCGCGAACGCGGCGGGAACCCTGAAAGTTATCGATTCGAATCTTGCCAACAACACCGCCGGAGATTCCGGTGGCGCGATATTCAGCGAATCGGTTGGAAGTCTCGATCTCTTCTCGTCGAATGTAACCGCGAACGCTGCGGCGGCCGGCGGCGGAGTTTACAACAAAGGCGCCCTACTGCTTATACAATCCGAGCTTGCGAACAATACAGCCACCAGCGGCGGGGCCGGATTGAATAATCTGACTGCGGCGGTTGGGCGGATAATCGATTCGACGTTTGCTAGTAACACGGCGACGGGTTCAGACGGAGGCGGCATTCACAATTCCGGTACGTTGACGGTTGGCGGTTCCACGATCAATGGAAACCAATCGGTGAACGGCGGGGGTATTTTCAACTCGAGTACTCTCACCATGAACAACGTCACGGTCAGCGGAAACTCTGCATCCACGGGAGGTGGATTTTATGGTGCGGTCAGTACGGCGACTCTTACGAACGTGACGATTGCATTCAATAACGGGTCCACCGCTGGCGGAGTGCGCAACGTCTCAGGGGCGACGTTTTTAGCGCGCAACGTTCTTGTGGGAAATAATCAGGCTTCAAGCTCTCCAGACTTTGCCGGTACGTTTCAGTCGCAGGGGTACAACCTCGTCCAGGACACGAATGGAATGGGGCTTTTGGGATCGACGACCGGTAACATTTTCGGATTGGATCCGCATCTGGATCCTGAGTTGCGGAAGAATGGCGGACGGACACGAAATCACCTATTGCGTTTGGATAGTCCTGCGATTGACAAGGGTGCGTCAGGCAACACCTTTACTACAGTAGATCAGCGCGGTTTTCCTCGTCCGGTAGATTTTCCGTCAATTCCCAGCGCGCCTTCGGGGAATGCGTCTGACATCGGTGCCGTTGAGAGACAACTTGTTGAGCGACTTTCTGGTGCGCCGTTTGATTTCGACGGTGATGGTAAAACCGACATCGGAATATTTCGTCCCGCTGCGTCTGGTGGAGAGTGGTGGATCAATCGAAGCTCTAACGGTGCGACGTTCGCATTGCAGTTCGGTGCTTCGACTGATCTGATCACGCCGGCGGATTACACAGGTGACGGAAAGACGGACATCGCATTCTTCCGTCCGGCTTCGGGCGAATGGTACGTATTGAGATCTGAAGACTTCTCGTTCTTTGCATTGCCGTTCGGAACCAACGGTGACATTCCCGTCCCGGCGGATTACGACGCCGATGGCAAAGCCGACTTTGCAGTGATGCGGCCCTCGACATCTACATGGTACATCTCGCAATCATCAGGGGCGCCGACACGTATTGAGCAGTTCGGTATCGCGGGAGATGTTCCTGTGGTTTCGGATTACGACGGCGACGGAAAGGCCGACGTCGGCATCTTCCGTGCAGCTCCCGGCGGAGCCGAGTGGTGGGTCAATCGAAGCACGGCAGGATTACTTGCAATGCAGTTCGGTGCAAATACGGACAAAGCAGTCCAGGGCGATTACACCGGTGATGGCAAAGCCGATGTCGCGATCTGGCGTCCATCGACAGGCGAATGGTTCATTGTCCGCAGTGAAGACTTTTCGTTCTACGGATTCCCGTTTGGCGCAAGTGGTGACATTCCGTCTCCCGGCGATTACGACGGCGACGGAAAGTTCGACGCGACTGTCTTCCGCCCCTCGAGTGCGACGTGGTTCATCGACCGCACGACCGCAGGAACGCAGATCGTACAATTCGGTGCGACCGGTGACCGGCCGATTGCAAATGCATTTGTGCCTTAGCGAGCAGGAAAGGCGAAGATTATTAGCCGCGGATAAACGCGGATAACGCGGATCAGAGTAAGAAATATTTCCGGATCCGTGTCATCCGCGCTTATCCGCGGCAAAATATCTGCGAAGCAAGGTCGAACGAAAAAGACGGGCAGGCCCGCCTCTAAACGAAGACGTTAACATTCTCATTTACGAAATCGGTGAAGCGTGTTGTAATACCGTTTCACCGATTGTTTTTCCACCGGTTGATGAACCAATTAGCATCCAAGGGTTCGGTTTGCCGGTTGGAGGATCCTGAAAAATGTCGAAATCAATTTTTCTAACAATCATTCTTTTGTTTGCGACGGGTTCGTGTCAGACAAAAGATCTCACTACTCCGATCGCCGAGGCCGAGACAAACGTGGCGGCGACCCCGACGCCGAGATCTTCCGAACCGATCACGATCGCCGCGGTTGGTGACGTTATGCTTGGCTCACCGTTCCCGAACGATTCGCGAATGCCTCCGAATGACGGGGCGGACATTCTAAAAGATGTGACTCCCGTGTTGTCCGCCGCGGACATCGCGTTCGGAAATATGGAAGCACCGATCATCGACGGCGGCGTCTCGGAGAAGTGCGGGACTCCGAAACCGGGTCAGCCGATCAGGTGTTTCGCTTTCAGAATGCCGACGCGTTTTGCAAAAAATCTAAAGATCGCCGGATTCGATGTGATGAGCGTCGCCAATAATCACGCTTCCGACTTCGGCGATGCGGGTCGCGCGAGCACGCGTCGAACGCTTGACGATCTCGGCATCAAACACGCCGGCAGCGATCGAGCTCAATTCTCAACGGCATATCTCGACGTCCGGGGACTGAAGGTCGCGTTTATTGGATTTGCACACAATAACATCGTCCCGAATGTAAATGACCTCGACACGGCACGGCGACTAGTCGAGCACGCCGATAAGAAAGCCGACATCGTCGTCGTGTCGTTTCACGGCGGAGCCGAAGGCACCGGTGCGCAGAACGTTCCGAAACGTACGGAATTATTCTTCGGCGAGAAGCGCGGCAATCTGCCGCTCTTCGCACACACCGTGATCGACGCGGGTGCTGATCTGGTTCTCGGACACGGGCCGCACGTGCTCCGCGGGATGGAAGTCTACAAAGATAGGCTCATCGCATACTCACTCGGCAACTTCGCGACGTACGGTTGGTTTAAGCTTGAGGCTGAGACCGCTTTGACGGTGATCCTCGAAGCGCGGCTGGATCGGAGCGGAAAGTTCATCGGCGGAAAGCTAAACTCGGCGCGGCAAGAAGGGCTCGGCATTCCGGTTCTCGACAGCTCCGGAGCGGCGATCAGAAAAGTCCGTTCGTTGTCCGAGGCGGATTTCGGTGCGGCGGCTCCGAGAATTGCGGATGACGGAACTATCACACTAAATAAATAAACTGAGATTCACTGGGGGTATTATCAATGCGAAATCCCGTTGGGTGGTTTGAAATATATGTAGACGAAATGGATCGTGCACGAGCCTTTTACGATACGGTTCTTCAGGTAAAACTGGAAAAGCTTCCGGGCCCGGACGTCGAGATGTGGAATTTCCCGATGGACACTAATGCGGCCGGAGCACCCGGCTCACTTGTACGCATGCCCGGCTTCCCGGCCGGCGGTAACAGCGTCCTAATATATTTTAGCTGCGAAGATTGCGCGACAGAAGAGTCGAGGGTCGTCGGTGCCGGCGGGCGAGTTGAAAAAACAAAATTCTCGATCGGAGAGTACGGATTTATCGCTTTGGCCTATGACACCGAGGGGAACATGTTCGGGCTGCACTCTTTAAAATAGTTTCTCGTTTCTGGTTCCCTTCTCGATTCTCTCCACCAACTTCCCGGCGTGATTCCTCGAGATCAGAGGGATACGTTCGTCGTCCTTCATGTCTCTCAAAAGAGGCAGCAGTTGTGATGGATCGGAGATCTCATTGCGCTTCAACAGCCCATCAAAGGTATCGAGAAGCCTTGGCGTTTCGAGCGGCTGATTTTCGCGGGCGACCGTTATGTCGAAAATCCAAATGAACTGATTTCCAAGCTTGCGGTATTCGTCGGCGAGAACTTTCGCGTCCTTATTTACGGTGTAGTTAAAAACGGTCGTACGCTGTCTATCGCCTTTCTTCAGCCTGAAGGTCGATACGCCAAGATGCGAATAGTCTTTTTCGTACTGATAACTTTCGGTTGACTCGAGGAAGTTCAGCGCCGCATACGTAGCGTTGATGCGCTCGAGCGCGGCCGTCGAAACTTGAAGCGGATCCGTCACGGTGTCTCCGAACAATTTCTTTGTGAATGTGATCGATCCGCGGCCCGCATCATCATGCTCGATGACGATCTTGCTGATCATGAAGTCGGGCTGCGAGAATTCGTAAAAATATGACGGTTCGAGTGTGCTTGGAGCATTTCCTGGTTTGCCCGCGCTTCCGTTCGAGACTGGCCTCTCATTCTTTTTCGGCTCAGGCTTTATGACGCTTGGCTCCACCGGAGAAGGGCTCGGCGAAGGCTCGGCAACGGTGATGACCGGTTTTTTCACGACCGGCCGGATCCGTCGTTTTGTCTGCGCCAAACCTGCGGACGCCAAAAGGACTGCGGCCAAGAGAGCAACGATAGATCTATTAATACGCATGAACGGGTGGATTATCTAACCCGGGGGTTTGATGACGCAAATCGCTGGTGGGTTTGTAGTCAGGTGTGAACTGTGAACTGTGAACAATGAACTGTGAACTATGAACTGTGAACTACCCTTTCACATTTCATAGCTCATAGCTCATAGCTCATAGCTCATAGCTCATAGCTCATAGCTCATAGCTCATAGTTCACAGTTCACAGTTCACAGTTCACAGTTCACAGTTCACAGTTCATAGCTATTCAAACTTCACCGACACCACCTTCGAGACGCCGACTTCCTGCATCGTCACTCCGTAGAGAGCTCGGGCGGCTTCCATTGTCCGTTTGTTGTGCGTTATCACGATGAACTGTGTCTTCTCGGCCATGTCCGCGATCTTCGCGACGAAGCGGCCAACGTTCGCGTCGTCTAGCGGAGCGTCGACCTCGTCGAGCAGACAGAACGGAGACGGGCGATATTTGAAGATCGACATCACAAGTGCGATCGCGGTCATCGCCTTTTCACCGCCCGAGAGGAGAAGAATATTCTGCAGGCGTTTACCCGGCGGCTGAGCAACGACTTCAATCCCCGCCTCGAGGATGTCGTCATTTTCGAGCAGTGTCATCTCACCCTTTCCTCCGCCAAACAACTCGCCGAAAAACTCGATGAAGTTTGCGTTGATCGCTTCGAACGCGTCGCGGAAACGGGCGCGTGAACGTTCTTTGATCTCGCGAAGGGCTTCCTCGGCCGATGCGATACTGTCGATGATGTCCTGTCGCTGCGAGGTAAGAAACAGCAAACGCTCTTCGGCCTCGGCGAGTTCGTCAACCGCAAGCATGTTGATGGCTCCGAAACCTTCGAGACGATTGCGAAGATCATCAACCGTAGTTCGACAAATTTCGAGATCGAACTCTTCAACGAGCGATTCGGCCTCGATCAGCGCTAGGAGTGGAGTGTTCAGTTCCTGAGCGCATTTTTCATTGACGTTCTTGAGTTGTGTGACTGCTTCGGCCTGACGAACTTCGATCGCCGCGCGCTCATTCAAAGCATCTGCCGAACGGTGGTGTAGATCGGCCAATTCAACGCTCATTGCGTCAGCCGTTTCGCGGGCCGCCGTCACATCGGCGATCGCGGCTGTCAGCTCTTCGATCTCCGTCGCTTTTTCAACTTCGGTTCCCGCGATCCGATCGGCGATCGCGGCGGTCAATTCCCGCAAGCCGGCGATCTTAATATCGATCTCGCTCAACTCGACAGTTTGCATGGCCGACCGCGCTTCGAGTTCTTTCTGTTCATTCTCGACGCGCTTCAGTGCGGAATGCACAGAACGTCGGCGTTCCCCGGAAGTGGCGGCCAGCGTTCGCTTTTCATTGACGACCGAGTTCTCGGCATCTGATCTTGCCCTGGCGTCACCGAGAAGTGTATTGACGCGCTCAACCTCACTTCGAGCACTGTCGCGATACTGTTCCGCCGTCCGGCGGTTCTCGGCAGCTTCGGTGATGCGGACAGTGTTTTGGTCAAGCTCTTCCCGCGTTTGTTTCTGTTCTTCGGCGACGACTTTCTTGTGTCGCTCAGCCCGCTCGATCTCCTGGCGGGTTGTCGAGCGCTGAATATCGAGTCCGTGCAAGCCTCGCTCGACTTTGATAATGAGCGACTGGAGATCGACGGTTTTCTCTTCGATAGATGCGAGTGATCGGCCATCTTCTTCGGCAATCGAACGCGCGATCGAAATTTCAGCATCGAGCGCGGTGAGAGCGGTCCCGAGTCCGGTCAGCTCGCGCTTGAATGCGAGAAGCGATGCATTTGGCCGGTCATCGGCCGCTTCTCGTCCGCTAATAAAAAGCCCGTCGCCACTGATCACCGTGCCGCAGCGAGTGACACAAATTTTACCAGTGTTTAGCTCGGCGTCGCCGATGCTCTCGATCAACCTGGCGGATAATTCGCGGGGAAAAGCTTGTTGCAATGTCTCTAAAAGGTCTCCGGAGACACCCAGTACATCGCGGACCAAATCACCCGAAGGCGTCGATCTCGTATTTCGCCCTTGAAGCGATGGGACCGCGAGTATCGCGATGCGTCCGATCGCATTGCTCTCAAGCCACGCCGAAACCTTTTTCGCGTCGTCAATGCTTTCGACCAGAACCGTCTGCAGCCGCTGTCCGAACAAACTCTCGATAGCGAGTTCCGCTCTCTCATCCGCGGAAAGAAAGTCCGCGAGAACGCCCGACAGACGAACACCGATGTTTTCCTGTTCGGCAAAAAGTTTCTGGATCTGCGGCGCATAGACCGCTCGTTTTTCATCCAGTTCGAGAAGCGTGTCGCGCCGGTTACTCGTTTTCAACTGCTCGGCTTCCAAATTCCGAAGCGACTCTTCGGACGCACGCAGTTTTTCCCTTGCCGAGCTGGTCGCCGAAAGCAGTTCGACCTTCTCCGCCTGAAGCGATTGAAGTTTGTGGCCTTCGTTTTTCAGGTTCTGGTCGAGGTCTGAAGATTCTTTTATGAACGCATCGAATGCCTCGGCGGCGCGAACGGCCTCACGCTCGAGTCCTTGCAGCCGTTCGTTCAACCGTTCCGCGTTCGCCTCGAGCTGCCGTGCAATCTCGTCGAACCGCTCAAGGGCCGCGGTGTGCTTCATGAGCTCTGTGCGATGCGTTTCGAGCTCTTCTTCTATCTTCTGCACATCGTCGAGCTTCACCGCATATTGCTTTTCCGCTTCCTGCAGAATGAGACGCGATGCGTCGGCCTCGGCACTTTCCGCCGCGTCTTCTTTGTGCAGCCGCTCGAGCTCGGACTCGATCAATTTCAAGCGCTGCTCAACCGCGTCGATCTCACCGCGGACGGCTTCCGAGCGATTATTCAGATTGACGATCTGTTCTGCCTGGTAACGATGCTCGCGTTCCGCTCGGTCGCGTTCAAGAGCATTCTCGGCATGTCGGCGACGGATCTCGGCGAGCGTCTCCTCTACAAAACGAGCGTGCTGCGTCGCTTCGCGAAACGCTTCTTCCTGGGCAGCGACCTTCGCCGCAAATCCGTGTTCGACCTCGACCGCGTCGGCTAGCTGTTTCTCAAAATTCTCTAAAGCGGAGGAAAGGAACTTTCCTTCGGCCGCAAAAAGCTGTCGGAGCAAAACGCGAAATTCTTCCTGAAGTACGATGTAACGGCGTGTCTTTGACGCCTGTCGGCGAAGTGAGTTGGCGTGCTTCTCGATCTCGGAAACGATGTCCGAAATGCGTCCGAGATTTGTCCGCGCCGAATCAAGCCGTGTCTCAGCTGCCCGCTGTCGTGTTCGAAATTTGGATATACCGGCCGCTTCCTCGATCAGATTTCTGCGGTCGGACGGCTTTGCCGAAAGGATCTGGCCGATCCGGCCCTGTTCGATGATCGCGTAGTGAGCGCCCGACAAGCCGGTCCCTGCAAAGAGATCCTGAATATCCCGCAGCCGACAGGTTTTACCATTGAGCTGATATTCGCTTTCACCGGACAAGTACAGCCGACGTGTTACCGCGATAGCCTCGCCGGGAGCAAAGTCCAGCGCGAACGAACGCGGACGCCAGTGACGTTTCGTCTTGATCGTGCGCTCTACCGTCTGGACGGATCCGACCTGCGCCGCCTGAACTTTCTCGATCTCGAAACTCTCGCCATGGAATCCATTCGTTTCTTCAGCCGATACCTCTTCGCCTACGACCTCAATGGCGTTGGCGTCTTCGAGTGTTTCCGCTTCGAGCGCATCGACATCGACCGCCGAGTCGTCCAGTGCACTGAGGGTTTCGTCGATGTCTTCGAGTTCGTTCTCGTCGATATCAAAAGCCTCGGTATCGCGAACGAGGTGAAGGACAACTTCTGCCATCCCGCCGGGCTTTCGGTTTCGCGAACCCTGAAAGACGACGTCCTTCATTTCGCCGCCGCGGAGCGACTTCGCTCGCTGCTCGCCAAGTACCCATGAGATGGCGTCGGAGACATTCGACTTGCCGCAGCCGTTGGGACCGACGACCGCCGTAATACCGTTACCGGTGAATACGATCTCGGTATAGTCCGCGAACGACTTGAAACCGGTGATTTCTAAACGTTGAAGCTTAAACATTCTATAGTGCTGGGGAACTCGAGGTGCACTATATTTTGGGGTAAGGGGGATGTTAAGTCAAGAAATAAGGTGAAAGAGTGAAAAGGGGAAAAAGTGAAAAGGGGAAAAAGTGAAAGAGTGAAAAAGTGGGATAATGCCGACAATGTATCCCCTTTTTCACCTTTTCACTTTTTCACCTTTTCACTTTTAAAGTTCCGAGCCGGCGTTTCGCAGTCCCTGTTTCTCGGCCCGCTCGTTGTCGAGCTCGGTTAGAACGTCGAGCAGAAAGTTTGTATTACTGACAACGTTAAGGACGACCGGAAACTCGTTTTCCGAAGTTGAGAACTCGAAGGTACCGCTGTTGATCTCGATTACTTCGCGGAACGCGTGGTGCCCATTGTGACCGTTGCACTCGGCATCGACGATCTTTCCTTCGTTAAAGGAAACGTTCGCGAGATGGAGGTCGGATTTAACGACGAGCAGACCGGTCATCTTCGCGCTTTCGATCACCTGAACGGCGTCAAAGATGCTGACATAGCCGAGGTTGCCGGCGAACGTCACGTCCGTCCGCACCTTTTGCGGAGACCGATCACGATTGACGGCAAAGTCCGGACGGCGAGCGCGGCGGATCGCTTCAAGTCCCGGTGCAACCGATACGCGCGGGTCGAGCAGCTTCGCTTCCTGAAGGCGATCGTATGCCAAATCGAACTCTTCCCGGCCGATATAAAGACTAACGAGCGCGAGGCACTGACGGGCCGCTTCATTCAAGTTCTTTTGCTTGATACAAATGTCGCGGAGCTTTTCGCGCAGGGCGATCGACCGCGGACTTCGTTCAAGCGAATCGTGAAGTAGCTTGAAAGCCTTGTCCGGTGAACTGTATTTGACGAATAGATCGGCGTCGAGAAGGACCGACTCGATTGAAACTTCGGTGAGCACGCCCGTGCTCTCAATTGCTTGGCTCATAGGCGGCGTGAACAATAATGTTCAACAAATACTAAACTATCACATTCGTCTCTGTTCGTCAGCAAAATTTTCCCGACTAGCCGCCGGTAAAAAAGCCGGCGTCCGCGGGCAACGCCGGTATTACAGGAGTATTTTCAGCATTCTAGAAATCCAGTCGAGTCCCAAGGCGTATCTGCCGCTGCCGGTAGGAGCGCGCGGGGACCAAAAAATTCGCTTTTGTTACCGAATTGGACAGCGTCAGGTTACTGAAGTCGATGAATGCGGCACCATAATTGAAAACGGTGGCGTTTAGGATGTTGTCAAATTGAACGACCGGACGCAGCTTTAGCCGTTCGCCGAATTTCCATTGCCGGGTCACGCTCAGGTCAAAAGTATAAAATGACGGGCCATGCCCGGCATTACGCGGAAGATTCCCGCCTCGTGCGCCGATGGGAGCGAGTGAAAAGCTCGCGAGGTAGTCGTTGGTCGGAATAGTCGAACCCGGACGCCGCCAGCGTAACTGACGCAGATCGCCGCGGTAATTAATACGGTCCGTGCCAAGATCGTCCAGGTTTCTGTCTGATCCTCCATCCCCAAGGTTGAACGGAGCCGAACTGCCCCAACGGTACAGCGGTGCAAGCCTCAGTCTTCCGAGCAACCGGGGCATTTCGAATATGCCCGAGAAAGCGACCCGATGCCTGCGGTCCTGCAATGTCCGCGCCCATTCGCGTCGAAAATCTCCGTTGATCTCCGCGTTCGAAGTATTGTTTAGACCATCGTCCATTGTTTTCGAAAAGGTGTAGTTGAGGCGAAACGAGGCGCCGAAACCAAGCCCGAGTTTTCTATGCCTGCTTCGAAGCTGCAAGACCAAGCCCTGATAAAAGGCCTTTCCGGCCGACCCTATGATCGATGTCTCTTTAAGAGTCGGATCGGGCCTCAGATGATTTATCGCGGCCAGTGCAATACCGATCGGCCCGCCGGTCGCATTGTTATTTGTCCCTAGGACGGCAACCAGCGGGGTCGCGGTCGAGCCGCTGGACGTGTTGAGATTCACAAAACAATTCGCCGTCGTGACACTGCAGATCGTCGTACTGGTCTGAGAGTTGGCATGCAGGCCATTCGTGTCGCTCGCGGAGCCGCGAAAAAATGTATACATGCGGGTCGGAGACAACACGAATGGATGATCGACAAGCCATGCCGTCCAGTCGTCGTAGCCAAACGGCAGTTGGGGAGCATTGCCGTTTCGGTCACGCCACAAATGCGCGGTCTTGTTCCACGTGTAGTTAGCCTCGAAGACCCAGCCCTTTCGAACTTCGCGTTCAAAACCCACGTTGAATTGATAGCTTTCAGGAATTCTCAAATCTCGATCGACCGTTCTGAGCGGGTTGCCGCTGCTTGTGACACTGGACAGAAAGCCAAGATTGGTCGTGCATGGAGCCGGCGGTGCAGGCGTGACATTTGGGCAGACGCCTGCCAGAAGGCTCTTGATGGCATCGGCGGACCTGAACGCCGCAGGAAAGTTTGCGGCGATCGCCGCAAGAACATCGCGTCTCCGATTGTCCGTTGCGACGAGTGACGGAATTAGATTTGTGTCGAACGAGACTTGATTCCCACGCGTGTTCTGGATCGAATCCGCGACGGTGCGCAGAAGCACTCGGTTGTAAAAGATGCCGGCGCCAAAACGAACAACGCCTTTCCCTTTCTTAAACGGATCCCACGCAAGTCCTAATCGTGGGCCCCAGTTGTTACTATCTTCGACTGCGGTTTCCCGTTCGTAACGAAGTCCGGAGCTGATCGTCAGATTTCTTCCCAAACGCACTGAATCATTGAAAAACAGCCCCACATAGCTATTGGTCACGTCCGAGGCCGTGCCGAAATTCTGTCGGTAGCGCGAAAGGACGTTATTCTGGAAATTCAATACCCCACTAAAATTGAAGGTGCCCGTTGCGTCGCCGAGACCGATCGCTTTCGAGCGGACGTTCATGACATCGAATCCCGACTTCAGAGTATGTTTGCCCGCGACGTAACTGAACGAGTCCTGAATCTGCACGCGCGTCTCTTTCCGATTCTGCGGAAAGCCTGTCGCGTCACCGATGATCGCCGCCGTCGAGTTTCCCGCCACCAATGTCTGGGCACCACCGGTCGGGTTTGTATATCCGATCAACACGACGGGGCCAAATGGATCGCTCGTCTGAAAACTCGGCTGGTATATCGAATATTGCCCGCGAATCTGATTTACGCCTTTCGCTCCAAAAACATGATTGTCCGTAAAGTTGTAGGCCTCGGACGCAGTGTTCCGAACCTGAAGCGCGTCGTCCAGCCTTGTCGTTGATGCCGACGTAGTTCGCTGATTGTGCCGGCTGCCAAATTGAAAGCCAAACGTGAAGTTGTTCGCCTTTGAAAAATTATGATCAACCCGGGCTGTAAAGGAATGATTGATGTTCGGCGTGTCCAGAGTAGCTTGATAAGGAAGGATGGGCGTTGCCGGAGAACTGCTCGAGTCATTGCACGACCCGACAGTCGGCGGACACGTCGCACTCGTCGGTGCGGGCAGGCTAAAGCGCGGATTCACGCCGACCGGCACCCAGGTATCTATGAATGTCGTATCGAGAAGATTGTTGTATTCATAGGCCACCGAGAAAAATGTCCTGTTCCTTCCGTTGTAGAACGGCAGCCGAACCGGTCCGCCCAACGTAAAACCCGGGTCATATTCGGTCAGAGGTGGTCGGCCAACGGCAGGCGTGCGGCTGTTGTTATACCAACTATTAGCGTTCAGATTGTCGTCGCGAAAAAACATAAACACACGACCGCGAAATTGATTCGAACCCGCCCGCGTTCGGAGATTGATCCGGCCGCCGGACGCTCGTCCGTACTCCGAGGAGAATTGATTCGATATCACCTGGACCTCTTCGACAGCTTCCAGGGACGGCCGAAACCTGTCGCGGGACGACCGGTCGTCGTTATTATCGAGACCGTCTATCGTCAGATTATTCGAATAGGCGACGCCGCCCGACAGGGAAAAGTTTCCCTGTTCTAATGGCGCGGTCGGCGGCGATTGAAATCGGTCCTCAGCCAATCCGCTCGTCGAAAGCTGTTCTTCCGACGTCCCACCGAGCGTCAGGACGAGATCCAGCGGATTCCGCGTATTGTTTGGCAGCTCTTCGATCTCACGTTGAGAAAGCGTTCCGCCAACGATGATCCGCGTTATGTCTACATCGGGAATGTCGTCGTCGGTGATTGGAACCGTCGTCGCGGCAGTAACCTCCGCGGGTGAGAGCCGGAAATCGAGCCGTACGTTCTGGCCGGAGAGCATCTCCACTCCAACGGCTTCCCTGATACCGAAGCCGGCCGCACGGGCATTTATTTTGTACGTGCCGGGTTTGAGCTTGATGAAGTGAAACCCATCCTCGTTGGAGATCACGGTGCGCTCTGAATTTGACTGCGTGTGAATCGCAGTTACGGCAGCACCAACTATAGGCAAGTTGTTTGAATCGGTAATCCTTCCGGAAATCGTTACGTCGTCCAGATCCTGTCCGGCCGCGAACAATGAAGTAATAAGAACGACGGTCACGTATAACACTACGCTACGCAGGGAATTCGTCATGTGGGAGCCTCCTGTCCTGCTGGTATTTAGTTGTTGAGGGCGGTATTCTGTCTCTACACGGAGGGATTTGTAGCAAAACTTTCTAAATTATTCGAAAGATAAATGAAAACTGCCGGACCAAGACGACCACGCATTTCCGAGCGTATTAATTCGCTTGTGACGGCTGAAAAGCCGTTTCGGCAATTCGCCGGAAACGTCTCGAAGATCGCAAAGAACGCGATGGACGAGGCGAGGAGCCTCTCGCTTGAGCGGGTGGAGATCAAGCTTGACCGCCTGCCGAAAAAGCTGGACGGATTCAAGATCATCCACCTCTCCGATATTCATCACAGCCCGTTCACAAATCTTGAACACATCGAGCGAACGATCAAGATCGCGAACCGGTTAGGGCCGGACATGTTCATCCTGACGGGTGACTATGTCTCGCATGAGAAAAAATACATCGCTCCGGTAGCAAAGGTTTTAGGAAAACTAAAGTCCGAATTCGGAACCTTCGCATGTCTCGGCAATCACGATCACTGGACCGATCCAGATCTAGTCGTGAAAAAATTTGGCGACGCGGGCATCAACATGCTCGTTAATGGAGGTTTCCGTTGTGAGGCCCGAGATGCGTCGTTTTGGTTGTGCGGCGTTGACGACCACATGGTCGGAAAAACAGATCTCGCGGCCGCCCTTCGAGGCTCTTTCCCGGATGAGATGAAGCTTCTGCTTGCCCACAATCCGCTTATCTTTCGACAAGCCGCTCGATTCGGTGTCGATCTTACGTTGAGCGGGCACACCCACGGCGGCCAGGTCAAGGTGCGCGATCCCGAGAAGAGGCTGCTGCCTCGCCGAAAGCTCTCGAGCGGCCTGCACGAGCGAAAAGATTCGCAGATCTATATCACGCGCGGCATCGGCACGGTTGTTCTTCCTATCAGATATCAGTGCCCGCCTGAGATCAGTTTGCTTGAGCTGCGCTCAGCAAATGCGGAGCGCGGAATGAATTAAATGCGGAATGCGGAAGGCGGATTGCGGAATTGTTTTGTCATCTTGCCGAGGAGAAATACGGCCTGAGTCTACCGACGTCGAATCATCGAATTCCGCATTCCGCGTTCCGCATTCCGCATTCCACATTCAAAAGAATGAACTCCATCCTGACAATTCCCAATCTCCTGACCTTCATGCGAATGGCCCTGATCCCGGTCTTTGCGAGCCTGCTTTACTACGGCTACAGCACGTGGGCACTTGTCATATTCGTGACCGCCGGGATATCGGACGGTATCGACGGATTTCTCGCTCGACGCTTCAACCAGGAATCCGAGCTCGGCACGATCATCGATCCGATCGCCGACAAGCTCCTCATGACAACGGCGTTCATAATCCTCACGATGCCGAATATCCTGCCGGCGGTCCGGCATCTGCCGGTCCCGTTCTGGGTAACGGCCGCGGTCATCGGCCGCGATGTACTGATCATCGCGGTTGCCGGAGCGATAAATATCATGACCGGATTTCGCGGATTTAAACCGTCGTGGCTTGGAAAATTGAGTACGCTCGTCCAGGTTATCGCCGTCGGGATGATCCTGCTCGCCGCCGTCACCGGCTACGGATTTTATCTTCCGACAACCTACTCCATCGTTGTACTTCTCGCCTTCGCGTCAGGATTCCATTACGTTTTTCACATCGCTCGCCTGATGCGCGAAGACGACGACCAGCCTACGCGAACTCTTCCATCGTGAGCGTTCGCTTCACCAAATTGAAAAAGCAAAGCTTTTCCGAAGTGCTATTTGCCGTTTTGCGAAATTTTCTTGATCGTTGCGAGCAGCTCGTCGAAGTTCACAGGTTTTGCGAGATGTGCGTGGAAGCCGGAACCGAGAACGCGTTGACGGTCATCGACGGACGCAAAGGCCGTTAATGCGATCGCTTTGAGAGTTGAGTTTTTTGCACCTGCGTCGGAGCGAAGCCGCGAGACGAGTTCACAACCGTCGATCTCTGGCATACCGATGTCCGCGATCATCAGATGAAACTCGCTCTCGGCCAAATGTTCAAGAGCTTCGAGCGCACTTGCCGCGGGAGTAACTTCGGCCATCTCGTTTTCGAGAAAGATCTTAAGCGGCATCAAATTCTCGTTGTCGTCATCGACCAGCAAGATCCGCTTACCGGCAAGCGCGCCGTCCGTGGACTTTCGCTTCTCGTCCACCGGATTCAGGTTCCCGTAAAAATCCGATGCCAGCGGAAGCGTCAAAGTAAATATCGCTCCCCGGTTCGTCCCCTCACTGTCTACGTCGATCGTTCCGCCATGCAGCTCGGCAATGTTGCGAACGATCGTCAGCCCGAGTCCAAGACCTGTAAAGTTTCGACGCGCAGACGCATCCGCCTGACGGAAGCGGTCGAAGATATACGGCAACAGATCTCGCTCGATACCAACACCGGTATCCTTGACCCGCAGCACCGCATTTGTCTCGCTTCGCTCGATTGAGATCTCGATGCTGCCGCCAGCCGGTGTAAATTTGATCGCATTCTGCAGAAGATTGGATACGACTTGCTGCAAACGCACCGCGTCCGCCGTCAGAAATACCGACTCTTCGTCATGCGTAAAACTGTAGCTGACATCTTTTGCCTCCACGAGAGGCCGAATGGTCTCCGACGCCGTTTTTACAACCGAGATAAAATCGACAAGCTCCGTTTCGATGCGCATCTTGCCCGATATGATCCGTGAGACGTCCAAAAGATCTTCGATCAAGCTGCTCTGAAGCCGCGTGTTGCGCTCGATGACCTCGAGGGCACGTTCCGAATTCTCGGCATCCAGGATACCGGCCCTCAGCATTCGCACCCAGCCAAGCATCGCGTTTAGAGGGGTTCGCAGCTCGTGGGAAAGCACCGACAAGAATTCGTCTTTTGCACGATTAGCTGATTCCGCCGCCTCGCGGGCCGCAGCCTCGGTTTCGATCAGTCTGACATTTTCGATCGCGACTGCCGCAAGATTGGCGGCCATCTCGAGGGCGACAGCATGTTCGTCGTTGAAAGCCTCGTTATTATGCGCCTGGACCTCGAGCGTGCCGAGTACTTTGTCTTTGATCATCATCGGCACGATAAGCGACGACATCGGATCCACGCCGTTCTCTTCAATAACAACGTGCGGACGTTTTTTCATCTCCTCCCAAAGGTTGTTCGTTATGACCGTCCGTTTTTCGAATACAGCACGTGAGTTCCCTCCGCCGGTCTCGGGGTCAAGCGGCATGGGCGGAAGCTCGGAGATGTCGACCTCCTTACCTTCGCCCCAAACGTATCCGGCGTGACGCAGATTCGTCTCGGATTCAAAGAACGAGACAAAGAATCCGGAGCACGTCATGGACGCACAAATGAACTCCCTGACTGCTCGATAAATGAATGTCAGGTCTCGAGCCCGACCAAGCGTCGCGGCGAGCGGAACGATCCGCCTCAGAAGCGCCTGATACTCCTCAGCCGCCTGTCGTTCGGCTCGAACGATGGCCTCCTCGGCAAGCTTTCTCTCATGTATGTCGACAACCGACCCGACATAACCAAGATAGTTTCCCGACACATCGAACCGCGGCTGTGCAGAATCGATCGCCCAATGATATTCACCCTCAGCGTTGGAAATCCGGTACTCCGCAGTGAACGGCTCAGACTTCTCGTTCGCCGTCAGGAACCCGCGCTTGGCGAATGCCCGGTCATCGGGGTGCACCGCGTCGATCCATCCGAAACCAAGAGCGGTTTCGGGAGTCTGGCCCGTATAGGCGTACCATGACTGGCTTCGAAATGTGCAGTATCCGGCGGGATCGGTGACCCATATCATCACCGGAGCGTTGTCGGCCATCGTGCGGAAACGAGCTTCCGATTCCCGGATCTTCTCTTCCGCCAAACGGCGTTCTGTCACGTCATGATGCGAGACGACAGCTCCACCGCCACTACGCGTGAGCGGCGAAACGGTCATCGAGAACCAGCGATCGGCGTCAGGCGACGGGCAAGGATACTCGGTCGAAAAATTATCGGCCTCTCGAACGAGCACCGCCTTTATCCCCTTGTAGATATCATCCGCCCGGTCGGAGTACATTCCCTCCGCCGCTTTGCAGATCTCGAGGTAGTTTGTGCCAACGCCAACTCCCCGCATAGTCGGTTCGGCACCGTTCTCCACGCCGAATTGCCCCCAGGCCTTGTTTACCGCGGTGATCTCGCCGGTCTCGTCAAGTACCGCAATGTGCGCGGTTATCGAATCAATAACATCCTGATTGGATTCCAAACTCTCGCGGAGGCCATCTTCCGCCCGAACACGACTCGTAATATCGGTGAACAGGACTGCCACGCGGTTCGCTTGGGCGTCATCCGGGCGGAACGCGTAAACGTCGAACCACCGGTGGAGTGAATTGAATTCATTTGCGAAGCGAATCGGTTCGCCCGTCCGAGCGACACGTCCATAATTCTCGAGCCAGTAGGTTTCGATGTCCGGGACAAATTCGAGTATCCGCCGTCCAGTCGGATCCTCCATCCCGGTTTGCCGCTCAAACGCCGAGTTAATTTCGACAAAACGGTAGTCGACGGGCTTTTTGTCTTCATCGAAAATGACTTCGATGATGCAATACGCCTCGTCCATCGAGTCGAATAACGCACGGTATTTCTCCTCCGATTGGCGGAGGGCCTCAGACGCTCGTCCACGTTCGATCCTCAGGTAGATCCGCGAAGCGAGCTCCAGCATTATCTCGACCTCGTCCGGCCTCCACTGGCGTGGTGTCTTGCTGGATGCGGATACAATAAATTTCAATCGACCATTGCTCAGGTAAGGCGAGTTCAGCAGTGATCCTATGCCGACCTCGTGGAAGCGTGCCGGGGTAGAGTCAGGTCGCGACTCATCCGCGACATCATTGAGAAGGAGGGGGGACCCGGAATTCAGGATGTCGATCTCTTCTGGGCTGAGATATTCGCTGAGGACATAATCACCGGAAAGATTCGGTGCGTCGGGTGCAGAGTGATCGTGCAATATCGAAGCCAGATCCTTAGCCTCGTCGATCTCAACGAGCGCACAGTGTGTTAGCTCGAGGTACTCCGCCACGAGTCGTCCTGACGTTTCGAGGATCTCATCAACCGAAAGCAGGCCGGAGATCGAGGCCTGCCAGTCGGACAGAAAAGCCAGATTCGCTTCGCGCCGCTTTCGATCGGTGATGTTGTTGAAGACAACCGCAACTCGATTTGCCGTGGGTTCCCCGATCCGGGAAATAAAGATATCGAACCACCGGCTCATCCCACGAGCCGTATTCTCAAAACGCGCGGGCGTGCCGCTGCGAGCAACAGCAGCAAGCTCATCGATCCAATGCTGCTCCAGATCCGGGACCAATTCGCGCGCCGTCCGGCCCACTGCATCGCCCGGAAACCCCGTCAGAGTATAGAAAGCCGGATTCGCCTGTTCGAATCTGTAATCTATCGGCTTATCCTCCGCGTCGAAGAGAACCTCGGCAACGCAGAATCCTTCATCGATCGATTCGAATAGAGCGCGGTAGCTCTCTTCGGATGTTCTCAGGGCTTCTTCAGCCTGCTTCTGCTCGGTGACGTCGATCGCCATTCCGCCGATCAAGACCGGCGAAGCATCCGCGCCCACAATTGGAAATTTGCTTACGATCGAGTGGTGCAAGATTCCATCGCCTTCGATTAACGATTCCGCGGTCTGAATGCCAGCGCCGCTTTGCAACGCCCGCTGATCATGCTCACGAAACTGTCGTGCGGCATCCGGCGGAAAGATGTCCTCATCGGTCTTTCCATATAGCTCCGCTCCGGATACGCCAAATGATTTTTCCGCCGATTCGTTGGCGTAGACATATCGGCCATCGACATCTTTGATCCAGGCCAGTCCGGGCAGATGCTGCATGAAACCCGCGAAACGCTGTTCGCTGTCACGCAGCTCTTTTTCCGCTTGTTTGCGTTCAGTGATGTCGATCCCGACGCCGTATAGCCGAACGGGCTCGCCCTTCTGCGAGTAAACTGCCTCGCCGCGCCCTTCCATCCACCGGGTGTTTCCGTCCGCGTGATGAAACCGGAACTCGATCGTGTATTCTCGGTGCTCTGCGATCGCCACGCGAACCTCGTCCCATGCCGCATCTCGGTCATCCTCGTGCATAAGCTCGAAGAAATGCTCCTCTGTGCCACCGAAACCGCCCTTTTCAAGTCCGAAGATATCTTCTAGTTCGTCACTCCACGAAACTGTGTTTGTCGCGAGATCCAGCTCCCAAACGCCCATCCGGCTGCTCTGCATCGCGAGGGTGAGCACAGCTTGGTTATGATTGATCGATTCCTCGATGCGTCTCCGTTCTGTGATGTCGCGGATGATCTTCGATGCTCCGATCACATTGCCGTCCGCGTTCCGGATCGGAGACACCGTCAGCGACACCAGGATATCGGAACCGTCTCGCCGGCGCCGAACTGTTTCGAGGTTCTCCAGATTTTCTTCGCGTCTGATCTTTCGAAGTATTTCGGCCGATTCATCAAGGCGATCCGGGGGCAGGAGTAGAGAGATCGGTTTTCCAACGGCTTCCTCGGCCTTATACCCAAACATCTTTGTTGCACCGATGTTCCAACTTGTGATGTTGCCCTTCAGATCTTTGCTGATGATGGCGTCTTCTGACGAAACGACGATTGCGGCGAGTTGTGCGGTAGCATCTCCCGCGACCTTTGTCTCCGTAACGTCCCGCTGAGTTCCCCACGCCCGCACCAGGAAACCATTCTCAACGATCCCGACAAAATTATTTAGAAAGTATCTGTCCCGTCCGTCGACACCTTTTTCATGAGACTCTGCTTCGGACAAATGGTAACCCGACTCGATGAAGGCCTTTACAAATTCGACGTTATTCGGATCATCCGCGACTAGAAGGTCGGAGAGCCGCGAGCCGACGATCTCGGCCGCAGAAGAAAAGCCGTACTGCTTCGCCATCGCGTCGTTACATTCAGCCAGATAACCATGCATGTACGTAAGCTGTACCTGATCCTCGGTCGAAAGTTCGATTGGAATCGGGCGCTCGAGCTCAAATCGCCAGATACCCTCAGTACTGTGCTTGATAAAGGCCTTGTAGCGTTCTTCGCTGCGTCGTATTGCGTCCTCGGCAAGCTTCTCTTCCGAAATGTCGACAATCAGCACGTAGATCCCGCGGACCTCACCGTCTAAAACATCCGGTGTATAACTTGCGCGAACAGAGCGTGTGTCTCCCGAACTGTTGGCGATCTCAGATTCGAACACCTCGGGCTTTCCTGTAAACGCCTCATCGACGTGCGGCTTGAGATTCTCGAAGGTAATCTCCCCGAGCACCTCCCGCATAGTTTTCCCGATAATATCTTCCGCCCCAAGTCCCACCCATTCGGTGTAGGCTCGATTGACGAACTGATACCGATACTCTTCGTCGACGTACGAAATTTGTCCCGGCATCGCGTCGGTGACCGCCCGGATCCGGTTCTCGGATTCGCGCCGCTTGGTTTCACTTTCGATGAGGGCGTCGAACGCTCCTTCGCCGCTCAGCTCTTTTGCAATGAGCTCTGCAAAAAGGCGCATCGACTCGAGGATCGCCGGGTTCGATAAACTTGCGGGCCGCGAGTCAATGGCGCAAAGCGTACCGAAGAATTCGCCGCTCTTTAGAACGATCGGAACCGCTATGTAACTTTCTATCCCGTATTTTTTCGGCGTCGGATGCCCGCAGTAAACCGGATCGACGGTTGCGTTTTCGATCACGACGGGGTTCAGGTGATCACGAATCTCGCTGCAGAGCGTCGTGGAGACTTCAAGTTCGCCGCCCGGATGCAGGCCGAATTCCATCTTGTCCCGCACAGCACATGCGATCCAACGATGGTCGGTGACCCTGGCGATGGTCACGAATCGCATCTGCGTCAGGTCGGCGACGGCCTTCAGTATCGAAGGAACGGTTGCCATGCGACCGACAATTTCCACCTCGCCACCGGACGTTAGAACCGCTGGCGGATTGTTTGAAGACAAACTCGCTTTCTTGTTTTGTGACCCTTTTTCCTTGCGTTTCACTTATTAAAGTCCCGGCGTGCTGTTTAATTATTCTTAAGTAATTGGGAGCAAACGTCAAGAAAATACTGTATTGGGTGGTCGCGGCCCGGCCTGAAAGGAATTTGACAACAAGACACTCAACTATTATACTTTCGCCTGGCTCAAGTCATCGTTTTTATACGGAAGAGCTGGGTATATTACATAACTGGAGAGAAAGATGAGCAAAATAATTGGAATCGACTTGGGAACGACTAATTCGGTCGTTGCCGTTATGGAAGGCGGTGAGCCGGTCGTCATTACCAACAGCGAAGGCGGCCGGACGACTCCGTCGGTTGTCGCTTTCGCGAAGGACGGCAATCGGCTGGTTGGCCAGGTCGCAAAACGACAGGCGGTGACCAATCCGGAGAACACGCTGTATTCGATAAAGCGATTCATGGGCCGGAAGTTCGACGAAGTAAAGGCAGAGATCAAGCAGGTTCCCTTCAAGGTCGAAAAAGCGACGAACGGAGACGTGCGGATCGACGCCGAGGGAAAACAGTATAGTCCGCCCGAAATATCGGCGATGGTCCTTCAAAAGCTGAAGCAGTCGGCTGAGGACTATCTTGGCTCGAAAGTCGACAAGGCGGTTATCACCGTCCCGGCGTACTTCAACGATGCTCAGCGACAGGCGACAAAGGACGCGGGCAAGATCGCCGGACTTGAAGTCCTGCGTATCGTAAATGAGCCGACCGCCGCGGCACTGGCATACGGTCTGGATAAGAAAAAGGACGAAACGATCGCCGTATTCGATTTCGGCGGAGGTACGTTCGACATTTCGATCCTCGAAGTCGGTGAAGGCGTGGTCGAAGTTAAATCGACCAACGGCGACACTCACCTTGGGGGCGACGATATCGACGAAGCTTTGGTCGGATGGATCATCGACGAATTCAAAAAAGACCAGGGAATCGATCTGCACAATGACAAGATGGCGCTTCAGCGTCTAAAGGAAGCGGCCGAAAAAGCGAAGGTTGAGCTTTCTTCGACGATGGAGACTGAGATAAATCTGCCGTTCATCACCGCCGACGCAGCCGGGCCGAAGCATCTCGTAATGAAGCTTACGCGTTCGAAGTTCGAGGCGCTCGTTGAGCCGCTACTGAAAAGATTGATGCCGCCGGTCGAACAGGCGATCAAGGATGCCAACCTGGAGCCGAAGGACATCGAAGAGATCGTCCTCGTGGGCGGTTCGACGCGCATTCCGAAAGTTCAGGAAATGGTCAAGGGTTTCTTCGGCAAAGAGCCGAACAAGTCTGTGAACCCGGACGAAGTAGTTGCACTTGGCGCGGCGGTTCAGGCCGGAGTGCTGGGCGGCGAGAAGACCGACATTCTGCTTCTAGATGTCACACCGCTTACACTCGGCATCGAGACGCTTGGTGGTGTAATGACGCAGATGATCTCGCGCAACACGACGATACCGACACGCAAGAGCGAGATATTCTCGACTGCCTCGGACAATCAAACGTCTGTCGAGGTCCACGTGCTGCAGGGCGAACGCCCGATGGCGGGTGACAACAAGACGCTCGGCAAATTTCATCTCGTCGGGATCCCTCCGGCACCTCGGGGTGTGCCGCAGGTCGAGGTCACTTTCGACATCGACGCCAACGGCATAGTAAACGTCTCGGCAAAGGATGTCGGCACGGGCCGTGAGCAGAAGATCACGATCACCGCTACGTCGGGTTTGTCGAAGGAAGAGATCGACAAGATGATGAAGGACGCAGAGTCCCACGCCGGCGAAGACGAGAAAAAGAAAGGCGAGATCGAAGCACGCAACCGTCTCGACGGATTGGTTTACAGTGTCGAGAAAACGTTCGGCGAGAATAAGGACAAGCTCGACGCGGCCGGCAACGAAGAGATCGAAACCGCGATCACCGAATCGAAGACAGCGTTGGCCGGAAGTGACGTGGACGCGATGAACAATGCATTCGAACGTCTGCAGACGGCGTCGCACAAATTGGCTGAGGTCTTGTACAGCCAGGCCGGAGCGGCCGCCGGCGATGAAGCGACAGGCGAGCAGGCTTCGTCGGCAAGTGCCGGAGCGGAAGGTGATGCCGGCTCAACTGGCTCGACCGACGACAATGTGATCGATGCCGAATACGTCGACGTTGAAGACGAAGAGAAGAAGTAACGGTTGCGTAAGCAGTGAGCGGCAAGCAGTGAGCAGCTCGTTCACTGCTGCCGTTTTTTGCGTAATTTCCAAGTTTTGATTACCAAGCGAACAGTGGGCTAAACTGCTCACGGCTCACAGTTCACCGCTCACAACCGAATGGCTAAGAAGGATTACTACCAAACACTAGGCGTCAAGAAAGACGCGAAAGCGGACGAGATCAAGAAATCGTATCGCCGGCTGGCGCGCAAGTTTCACCCGGACGTGAATCCAAACGACAAGGCCTCGGAAGAAAAGTTCAAAGAGGTACAGGAAGCTTACGACGTTTTGTCGGACGAAAAGAAGCGCAAGGTTTTCGACCGATTTGGATACTACAACGACAATCTCGATCCCGATTCGCCGTACGGTGCCGGTGCGGGAGCATCGGCCGGCGGTGGAGCGGCAGGCTTCGATTTTTCCGGCTTCGATTTTTCAAGCGAACAGGCCTCGGGTGGAAGTTCGAGTTTCCGTGATATTTTCTCGGATCTGTTTGGTGGCGGGGGCGGCGGAGCCGGAACGCGACGAGAACCGGAACCACCGCGGCCTCTTCCAAAAAAAGGCCGCGACGTCGAGATCCCTCTTGCACTCAGTTTTGAAGAGGCGTTCACGGGCATGACGACCAACATTACCGTCAATCGCAGCGAGCAGTGCTCGCGTTGCCAGGGTGCGGGCGACACGGGCGGACCGGTCGTAACTTGTACGACGTGCAAGGGCACCGGGCAAGTAATGCGGACCGGGGGACGCCTTCAGTTTTCGCAGCCGTGTCCCGATTGCGAAGGTACGGGACGCCGCCGAACTCCGTGCTCGCTGTGCAACGGAAAAGGCACGACGCCAAAGACGGAACAAGTGAAGATCCGGATCCCGGCGGGTGTCGATACGGGTTCGCGCGTGCGAATCCCGAAGAAAGGACATGGCGGCCGCCTCGGCGCAGCTCCCGGCGACTTGTACATTCTGACGAATGTTGGCAGGCACAAGTTCCTTGAGCGCCGCGGCGACAACGTCTATGTCACGGTTCCGATCACTGTCCCGGAAGCGGCCCTCGGCGCGAAGATCGAAGTGCCGACGGTCGAAGGAAAAGCTCAACTCAAAATTCCGGCTGGCACTGAGTCGGGTCAGAAGTTCCGTCTTCGCGAACGCGGTTTCCCGAGCCTGAGAAATCCAAAGTTGCGGGGCGACGAGTTTATTGAAGTGAAGATCGTGCTGCCGAAGGTCACATCGGAAGAGACAAAAGATGTGCTCAGGCAGTATGAAAAATTGAATCGGGAGAACCCTCGGAAAGCGATGGGTTTGGATTGACTCGGCGTGTGTCGGCGCAAATTTAGACACTGACATTCAACAATGCGATTTGTCGGATATCTGATCTGTTTTTTGGGACTCGGGTTAACGCTTTGGGCCTTTTATCCGGGCTTGATGTCCCCTGATTCGATCGCGAGTCTCGGCGAAGGACGAAGCGGGATCATCTACGATCAAAATTCCGCAATAATGTCATATCTATGGGGATTTCTAGATGGGGTCATCGCCGGGCCGGGCCTAATGCTAGTTTTGCAAGCCGGAGTTTTCTGGGCCGCGATCCTTTGCCTATGGGAAGCCACTTACCGGGAATCGCTATTGTTAGGACTGGCGTTAGTCATTTTTCCCTTCATGCCGCAGATATTGTCGCAGCTACCGGTGATCTGGAAAGATGTCGAGATGGCAACCACCTTGCTCTTGTCGGCAGCGCTCGTTCTTTTTGCAAAGAAAATGAAAAGCAAGATCGCGCTCTTGCTCTCGCCCGTTTTTTTGTTTTATGGATTTGCCGCACGTCTCAATTCGCTTCCGGCCGTGCTGCCGCTCGCGATCTGGACCGGCTTCGTCGCGGCCTCTGTGTTTGAACTCCAAAAGGGACGGCTGGTGCCGGTTATGGTTGGAGCTTCATACTTTGTTGTCCTGCTGGTTTCGGTTTTCGCCTTTCAGGCTTTGATCACGGAGGGACGAACCTCATATCCATTTCAGATGGTTCAGCTTTACGATCTCGCTGCCATCTCGATTCGGAATGGCGAGCCTCGCTTTCCCGAGTACGTCGTTGAGAATCGAAACTTCTCGATGGACGGTGTGCGAGCTAACTATACGCCGACGACCGTTGGCCCCCTGGTCTATGCCGGTGAGACGCGCGACGGAAGGCCGCCGGTTCTTGAGGTCGTCGAAACCCAGGCGAAAATCGACGATCTTCGTGCGACCTGGCAAAAACAGCTGTTTCAAAATCCAGGCGACTACCTAACGCATCGGCTCGAAGTATTTGCACAACTCATTGGGTTGGGGCGGTCGGTCAGTTTCCAATACTGGGATCCGACGCTGTCGCGGAATCCGCCGGAGTTTGCGACCACTACGAACGGGGCGAGCCAATTGCTGACAGCATATTTTGGCGCTTTTCAAAGACCCGTGATGCAGACATTTTTTTTCAGAGCGGTCATTTGGATACTGTTGTGTTTTTACCTTTTGTACCGGTCGGTAAGATCGCGACTCGCCGGTGACTGGGACTTTGTTTTCGTCCTTTCGGTGAGCAGCTTGCTCTACATTTTTTCCTACTTCTTTATAGCTCCGGCTGCGGACTTTCGATATGTCTACTGGCCGGCGATCGCATCAGCTGTTGCGGTAATTTTTGGAGTTTATCTTCTGCGGAAGGAAAAGACCGAACGAACGGTCGAAGCTTGAAATGAAACGAAAGATCAAAACTTATACGATCAGCGCAGTCGCGGAGCTATACGATATTCATCCGCAGACGCTGCGGCTGTACGAACGTGAAGGGCTGCTAAAGCCGTCGCGGTCGGTCGGCAACACACGATTGTATGAGGATTCGGACCTCGAGCGTCTGGAAGTGGTCCTTGCCCTGACGCGCGACCTGGGGGTCAATCTCGCGGGTGTCGAGATCATCCTGAACATGCGCGAAAAGATGGATTCGATGCAACGGGAATTCGAAAGATTTTTCGAATATTTGAAAAATCACGCGGACGAATTTTCACGACCGGCCGGTGCAACGAGCCCGACCGATGCGCTGATACCGATCTCGCGTTTTCGCCGAACCCAGTACCAGGAGATAACCATCGAGGAAGAAGAGTGAGAGGGATTTGGGAATTGGGATTTGAAATTTGAAATTTGAAATTTGAAATTTGAAATTTGAAATTTGAGATTTGAGATTTAAGGGCCGTTAATTGCCCATTACTTTCAAAAACTTGAACTTCCCTACCTGGATTAACGCACCGTTAGCATCAATTTGAATCTCGGCATTCGCCGCCGTCGCTTTCTCACCGTTGATCTTGACACCGCCTTGCTGGATAAGTCTGCGGGCTTCGCCTTTCGAGCCGGCCATTCCGACATCCGACAATAATTGCGCAAGATTGTGCGGCCCCGACGCTACTTTTCTCTCTTCGATCTCATCCGGAATTTCCTTCTTCACAAATCGCCGGTTAAATTCCTCTTCTGCCTTCTCCGCCGACTCGTTCGAGTGAAAATCCGCGATGACAGATTTCGCAAGGGCGACTTTCAGATCGCGCGGATTCTCACCTCCCGATTCACACTTGAATTTCAGCACGTTGATGTCGTCGACCTTTGAATCCGTCAGCAGTTCGTAATAGCGCCACATCAGATCGTCGGAGATCGACATGATCTTTCCGAACATCTGATCGGGTGTTTCTTCGATGCCGATGTAGTTGTTCAGAGACTTCGACATCTTGTTCACGCCGTCGAGCCCTTCGAGCAAAGGCGTAGTGATGATGACTTGCGGCTCTTGATCGAATTCGCGCTGCAGGTTCCGGCCCATCAAAAGGTTGAATTTCTGATCGGTGCCGCCGAGTTCGACGTCGGATTCGAGTGCGACAGAATCGTAACCCTGGACCAGCGGATAAAGCAGTTCGTGCAGAGAGATCGGCTTCTCTTCCGTCATCCGTTTTGTAAAATCGTCGCGTTCGAGGATCTGTTTGACCGTCGTTTTCGCCGTCAGTTTTACAAAATCCGCCGCGGTAAATTTGTCCATCCACTCGCCATTGAAGCGGACCTCGGTCTTATCCGGATCGAGCAGACGAAACATCTGCGCCTTGTAAGTTTCGGCGTTGGCGTCGATCTCATCTCGCGACAAGGGCGGACGCGTGACGTTCTTCCCGGACGGGTCGCCGATCATCCCTGTAAAATCGCCGATCAAAAATATGACCGTGTGGCCCAGCTCCTGAAATGCCCGCAGTTTTCTAATTACCACTGTGTGACCGATATGAATATCCGGCGCCGTCGGATCGAGCCCAAGCTTCACGCGCAGAGGCTTGCCGGTCTTTGCCGATCGCTCGAGCTTTTTTTTCAGGTCTTCCTCGCGGATCAGGTCGACAGCTCCGTTTTTCAGGAATTCGAGTTGTTGGTCGATAGTCATAAATGATTAAATCGGTGACGTTAACACGTATTTTGCACGAACGCCAGGAGTTTTACCAAAGCAGTTATGGCCGACGAGTTAGAAAACACACGGTTCGCGTTTATCGGTTGCGGCGTGATGGCCGAATCGATGATCGCTGGCTTGATGGGCCAGGGTCTCGTCAAGGCCGAGCAAGTGATCGGCAGCCATCCGCGAGAGGCTCGACGAAGTGAGTTGTCGGAGAAATTCGGTATCGCGATGGTCGAGTCAAACGCCGACGCGGCCGGGTTCGTCCGCGACGCAAAGAGTTCGGCGGTAGTCCTCGCGGTAAAGCCACAGCGAATATCGCACGTTCTGAGCGATCTGAAGGACATCTTGGCCAAAGACACTCTGGTGATTTCGATCGTCGCCGGAGCAAAGATCGACACGATCGCCCGCGAGCTCGGGACCGACAGCGTCGTTCGAGCAATGCCGAATACACCATCGCAGATCGGTGCCGGGATCACCGCGTGGACATGCGGAGAGGCCGTTGACGACGACCAGCGATCGCGCGTCCGTAGCCTTCTCGGAGCTCTCGGCAAAGAGCTTTATGTCGAGACAGAAAACATGATCGACATGGCCACCAGCTTGAGTGCTACCGGTCCGACTTACATATTCATGGTCATGGAAGCTCTCACGGACGCCGGCGTGCATCTTGGCTTTTCGCGCGAGATCGCGAAAGAACTTGTGCAGGAAACGATGCTCGGATCGGTAAAGTTTGCGATGGCGTCCCACAAGCATCCGGCCGAGCTCCGTAACATGGTCACATCGCCCGGCGGCACGAGTGCCGAAGCAATTTATCAGATGGAAAAAGGTACGCTGCGGACGGTTCTTTCGAAAGCGGTTTATGCCGCTTACAAGCGAGCAGTTGATCTTGGAAAGAAATAGCCGGTCTATAACTTTCGGAACATGATGTACGCATTCGTCATGCCATCGACCCGGTGGTCGAACGCGTCCGGGATCTCGCCGATGATCTGCATCCCGACGCTTTGCCAAAGCCGCACCGCGGCAATGTTTGATTTCACTACGAAGTTAAATTGCATCGATTTGAATCCGAGCCGCCTTGCTTCTTCAAGTGAATGCTCTGCCATCAAACGCCCGATACCCTTCCCCTTTGCTTTCGGCGACACCATGTAAGCTCCATTCCCGACGTGCGAACCGAGACCCGGTTGATTTGCCTTTATCCAATATGTGCCCAGTATCTCGCCATCCTCTTCGGCAACGTAGACGTATTTTTCCGGTGAGAACCAGTACGCGATCATTTCGTCTTCCGGCGTTTCAGGCGCAAAGACGTACGTATCGCCGGTCGCGATCACTGTGCGGATAATTTCCCAAATTGCATCACGGTCAGATGTTTGCGTTTTTCGGATGTCAGGCATTTATTCCACCGTCATCTTCAGCACCGAAGGTGCGCCGTAATCTAGCCAGGGCCACCGGCCCTGGAACGTGGTAAATAATGGAACGAGCCGCAACGCGGCGGAGTAAAAATCGGATGCGGTCTCTCCGTTACTTCGCCGCTTTGCGGCTCCAGATTCGCGACGCGATCCAGGGCCTGCGACCCTGGCTAAATTACATCGCACCATTGGTGCTTGCGACGGGTACGCGGCTTGTTGCCTCGACTTACTTCAAATACTTCTCAAACCAATCCAAATTGCTCTGCATCGCAGCGATTTGCATCTTCGGTTCGTTCGGGCCGTGGGGTTGACGCGGCAGGACGATCATTCGCGTCGGCACGCCCTGCGCCTTTAGTGCGTTGTACAGTTCGTAGCCCTGTGAGATCGGAACTCGGATGTCAGCCTCGCCGTGCTGGATCAACGTCGGCGTCGTCGCCCCCTTGATATTGAACATTGCCGAGTGCTTCGCGTAGATCTCAGGATGTTCCCATGACTGTCCGCCGAAATAATCGGGTACGAATGATGGAATATCGGCCGTTCCGTTGAAGCTCATAAGGTTTGTGACGGGAGCACCGGCCGACGCGGCCTTGAACCGTTTCGTTTTTGTGATGATCGTCGAAGTCAGGTAGCCGCCGTAGCTCCAACCCATAACGCCGAGACGTTCCGGATCGGCAACACCCATCGCGATGACCTTGTCGACGCCCGTCATCACATCCTGATAATCACCTACGCCCCAGTCTTTGATATTCGCCTGGCGAAATTCGGTACCATAGCCCGAAGATCCGCGCGGATTGGGACGGAGGATCGCGTAACCTTTGGACGCGAACGTCGCAAGCGGATACGAACCGCGTCCACCTAGGTAGCTCTGCTGAAACACACCGGCCGGTCCGCCGTGAATATTGAGGATGAGCGGAACTTTCGTTCCGGCGACATACCCGACCGGATACGTGAGGAGGCCTTCGATCTCGCGGCCGTCAGTGCTTTTCCATTTGATCACCTCCGTCTTACCAAACTGCATCTTCGTCAATTCGGTGTTAACGCGGGATATCTGCGTCAGCTTTTCCTCACCCACTCTGATGATCGCGACTTCGGGCGGTCTCTCGTTCGACTGAATGACGAACGCGTGTGTAGTGCCGTCCTTCGACATCGAAATATTGTTTATCACCGCCCTCGAATATTTGATCTCCTTGATCGTTGCGGTCGCGACATTCGCCTCATAGATCGCGGTTCCGGTTCCCTTTGCCTCGCTAAACATTAGCTTGGTTCCATCCGGCGACCAGCCGATGATACCCGGCTGCCCGTCGAACGATATCGGCATGGTCTTCGGAGCTCCACCGCTTGCAGGAAATACTGCCAGCCGATTGCTTTGCGCCCATCGGACCGGGAGATCACTGACAAACATCGCGATCCATTTTCCATCCGGCGAAAAGACCGGTGCTCCTTCAGCGGCCTCGGTCGCGGCAAACGCTGTTACCTTCGCCGATGCGACATCGACGACACCAATATCGGACGACGGCCATACGTCGACGACCGGCGATTTCACGTGGCTGAAAACGATCTTCGTACCATCCGGCGACCAATTAAAGCTGTTCACATGTCGATTGTCACTGGTCAATTTACGAGCTTCGCGCTTTCCTGCCGAATCCTTTGCGACAGGGACGACATAAAGCCGCGCCATTTTGGTGTTTTCGTCGACCCACCGGAAATCGTTTCGGCCTTTGTCATTCTTGTCCTCGTCCTCGGATTTCGCATCCGCCATGGCGTAGGCGATCGATCTACCGTCGGGTGACCATTCAAAATCGCTGATGCTGCTCTTCAGATCTGTGATCTGCTCGGCCTCCCCGCCCAATACACGAAGTACGTAAAGATTGTTCTTGTTGTCCTTTCGGTTTGAGGTAAATGCGATCCAGTTGCCGTCGGGCGACCATTTCGGATTGGTCGAGGATTTATCGTTGAACGTAAGCTGATAATTATCCTGCCCGTCCGATGAGCCGAGCCAGAGTTGGGTCACGAATTCGCTTTTGTCGGCCGTCATGACGGCGTCGTTCACGGTATAGACGACGCGTCTGCCGTCGGGCGAGATCCGCGGGCTACCGAGTGCGCGCGTCTTAACCTGGACTTCCGGTGTCCAGACTGTCTGGGCGGTCCCAACGGAAATTGAAGCGAGAAAAAGGGCGACAAGAAAAATGGTCCTGAAAAAAGGCATTGCGACGATCTCCTTAAGATTTATGGTCGGTTCAGTCGAACTTGGTTTAGGGTGAATTTCCACAACATTCTATTCTGTTTCTCGTCAAAAACATATTTGCCGTCGATGACGCGCCAAAATCCCCGGAACTCCCATTTACCTGGTGATATTTTGTTGAAAAGCGGAACTTCAACGGGCTTCCCCACTGCGTCGAGCAGAGCTCGGTTGGCGGCGTCGAGTTTCTGATCGCCGCGGCGGCCCGAGCCGGTGTAAAGGATAGTGTCGACCGTTTGCCCATGCACGTCCGGGTAACACGGATTGATGCGGCCAAAATCCGTCAGGAGTGAAATTAGCTGGCCATTTCGGTGGTAGATCCCGTTGCGAACACGGTGGAATTCGGAGACTTCAGCCCACGAAAAAATTTGCCCGGGACTCGCAGTATTCGGAAATTTTATAAGGGCCATTTTTCGGTCGAATTATTTCTTGACAGCCGTTGTCGCCGGGACTACACTCAGTTGCTGTACTCAAACCCCCGAGCACTTCTTGAGCGATCTTTTCAGCTTTTTCACGACACTAGAAATTTGATCTTCCTGACTCCTGGCGTCGGTCTTTTTGTGGGAACTTCTTCATTTATTTATACGGCTTGATATTTTTATCAGCAAAGAATGAATCCCAAAGGAGACAAGAAAGCGTGAAGAAACTCTTAAGTATTTTTGCAGTTTTCGCGACGGTACTCTTTGTTTTTGGAATAGTATCGCGACATACGGGAGCCAGCAAGACCGTATTCAACAGCGGCAGCGACGACGAACGTGAGCTAGCCAAGCAAATCAGCATCGGAATCCTGCGTGACCGCGCTACCCAGCGTGCGATCGGGAATCCCGACGAATATGCCGTCAAGCGCGTCGAGATCGACGACCTGAAGATGGCGCATACGCACGTTCAGCAGTACGTCGGCGGCGTACCGGTTTGGGAAGGCGAGGCCATCGTCCATCTCGGATCGGATGCGGCTCTTTCACTGATCACCGATGATCTTAAGGAAGGCATCGCGATCGAGACCAAACCAACCCTCTCGGCGGATGACGCCCTTTCCACCGCGAAAAGAATGTATCGCGGGTCCCGTTTTATCACGGAAGAGCCGCGTGTCGAGCTCTACATCTACCGAGGTGAAGATCGCGATCACCTCGCCTATCGCGTCGAAATGCCGCGCCTTGACGGAACCGAAGAAACCGCGATTCCGGTCATCTTCATCGACGCTCACACCGGAGAAAAAGTCTTCGAATACAACAACCTCCAGACGGGCTCAGGCAATTCGCTCTACAGTGGAACCGTGACGATCACCACCAGCACGTCGGGCGGCACGTATTACATGGAAGATCCGACCATTCGCCGTCAGGGAACGTTCAATATGAACAACACCGGTAACACGACGACCGGTACGGGCGGAACACAATCTCGTTACACCGGCACGGACGATGTCTGGAGTGCGACCAATGAGCGGGCCGGCGTCGACGCACACTACGGCGCGGCGTGGACCTACGATTATTTCAAGAACGTACACGGCCGCAACGGCATCAACGGCAGCAACGGACCCGGCACGACGACCTCGGCCGTCGGCGGCGTTGCACTCGTCGTTTCACGCGTCCACTTTGGAAGCAATTACAACAACGCATTCTGGTATAACAACCAGATGACATACGGCGACGGCAACGGAACATCGTTCTCGCCGCTCGTGACACTCGACATCGCCGGCCACGAGATGACGCACGGCGTAACCCAATACACGGCCAACCTCACGTACTCGAACGAGTCGGGTGCTCTGAACGAATCGATGTCCGACGTATTCGGGTCGATGGTCGAATCGTATGCTCGCGGCGGTGTGGTCAACGGCGATACGTGGAAGATCGGCGAGCAATCGTATACGCCGGCGACCTCGGGTGACGCGCTTCGCTATATGGATAATCCGCACCTCGCGGGTAACGGCGGGTACACTTCTGATGACGATCCGGACCACTATTCAGAACGCTACACTGGTACGGCGGATTCGGGCGGTGTGCATATCAATTCGGGTATCGGCAACAAGGCGTTCTATCTTGCTGTCGTCGGCGGCACACATCACCTGAGCGGCGTTACTGTGACCGGAATGGGCTCAACCGACGCCGCGAAGATCTGGTACCGTGCATTGACGGTCTACATGACGTCGGGCACGAATTTCTCCGGTGCGAGAACGGCTACTCTAAACGCGGCGACCGATTTGTTCGGCTCGGCCAGCACCCAGTACAACAAGATCGCAACGACGTGGTGCGCAGTTGGAGTTGGCTCATGCCCGGCGGGCACACCAACACCGACGCCAACACCCGGCGGCGGAAGTGAATTGCTCGTCAACGGTGGCTTCGAAGGAAGCGCGTCGCCGTGGGTCGGCTCGGGAACCGGTTACTTCTACATCGCGAACGGAAATTATCCACGCGGCGGCACCGGCTATATCTACTTGGGCGTGAACAACAGTGTCTCCGGACAGTCGTACCAGCAGGTAACTATTCCGACGACTGCGACCGGCACGCTCACATTCTGGCTGAATGTGACGTCGAGTGAAACAACGACGACAACGCAATATGACAAGTTGTTCGTCGAGGTCCGCAATACGACCGGGACGCTACTGGCGACACCCGCGACGTATAGCAACTTGAACAAGGGAACGGCCGGAGTTTATTCGCAAAAGTCGCTAAGTCTCGCGGCTTACAAAGGACAGACCGTAAGAGTGCAGTTCCGTTCGACGACGGACAGCTCGCTTGCAACGACGTTCAGAGTCGATGACGCTTCGCTGAAATAGAGCGATTCGGATCTAAACGAAAAAAGAGGCTGCCCGAAAAGGCGGCCTCTTTGAATTGCCTCCCGCTTCAGTGGGAGGTTAAGTTCGGAAGCAGGATCGGCTTTAGCCGAAAGTTCAATCTTCGAACATTCCTTCGGCTTTAGCTGCATGTGCAAGGACTTCTGTGGCGAAGGCCAACGAATCCCTCTCTTTCGGTTCGGCTAAAGCCGGTCGACGCGTGATCACAATTCCTCCGCCTGAAGGCGGAGGCAATTCATAAGGAAACAGCTTTTCAGACACCCTCTTTTTTCTTGCGTGTGCGCGTGCCACCGACGGCCTGATCATTGAACGTACGACGGACAATATCGAATTTTGTGAATGATCATCGAATCGTTTCTGAGGTCAGCGCTTTGGGCGAATGCGGAGATCGCAAAGAGCGTGATGAAGACCAGAAACGATGATACCCGTGCGCAAAAATTGCTTGCTTTCATTCGTGAATCCTTTATAAGAAAAGTACTATCTACGGGATGGACGGTGGTCGAAAAGAGGAATCGACGGCTATATAAAGTAAATCCCTAACTGTGTTGATGTTCCATTCCGCGGGGTGAGCAAAAGTGCGACCGTGACGTTGGTCGGATAGAGATGTTGAGGAAACAAATCGGGTTCGCCTGGAAAATACTTACACCGTGGATGCGTCTGAAGATCATTCGCGCAACGCAGCAAAAATTCACCGTCTCGGCCGCTGCCGTGATCGTAAACGCGGAAGGAAAGGTTCTTTTACTGAACCACCTATTGCGGCCGTATTCGGGCTGGGGTCTCCCGGGCGGATTCCTGACCGCCGCCGAGCAGCCGGAAGAAGCGATCAGGCGCGAAATACGTGAAGAAACAGGTATGGAGTTGGCTAACGTACGGATGTTTCGCATCCGCACCGTCGCGCGTCATATCGAAATGCTATTCCTTGCCGACGCGGCCGGAGAAGCAACCGTACAAAGCCGTGAAATACTTGGACTCGGATGGTTTGACCCAAATGATCTGCCGGAAAAGCTGAGTAATGGGCAGAAGAAGGTGATAGAGGAAGCGGTAGGCCGTAAGCAATAAGCAATAAGCAATAAGCAATAAGCAATAAGCAATAAGCAATAAGCAATAAGCAATAAGCAATAAGCAATAAGCAATAAGCAATGAGCGGTAAGCAGCAAGCGGTTAGCGGTCCGCCCGCCGCCCACGGCTTATTGCTTACTGCTTACTGCTTACTGCTTATTGCTAATCGCTTATTGCTTATTGCTTATTGCCATATTTGAAAATCCTTCGCACGCTGTTTAAGATTGAACCTACTGTTTTGAAAATTTCCTGGAGCTAAAATGGACACAGCAATTGATTTGGTGCCGTCGCCGGAGTCGGTGATGAGCATACTGCAGAAAACGGGTGCGTATCGTAAAGGCCACTTTGTCTATCCGAACGGAAAGCATGCCTCGCACTATTTCCAGATGCCGCTCGCGTTTCGGTATTACGATAACGCCCGCATTCTTTCGGTCGGCCTGAGCCGCCTGTTCCGGATGGAGAAAGCGATCGCCAGCCAACTGCCAAAAGTTTCGGTGATCAGCCCGAGCCCCGGTGGGATCATGGTCGCGTTCGGCGTCCGCGAAGCATTGAGTGCCGAGCAGATCTATTGGGCCGAGATGGAAGAGGGCAAACGTCAGTTTCGCCAATACATGAGCGAATCCGATGTATACCCGGCGATCGTCGTCGACGATATTCTGCGATCGGGAAGAGCGATCCAGGAAACGTTTGACCTTTGCAAAGACATCGGAACCGAGGTCATCGGCTGTGGTGTGATCGCAAAATTCGAGGATGCTCCGAATCACTTCAACGGCATTTCGGTGAAGAGCCTGCTCAGCTTCGATGTTAATTTCTACGAGTCAGAAAAAGAGTGGAAAACCTCGCGCAGTGCTTCGGAAGCGCAGGAAGAGAAAGTTAGATTTTAGCGACGGGGAGAATTAGAGACGCGGTGACGCGGGGAGTGAAATCTCCGCGTCACCGTGTCTCTCTTTTCACCGCGTCGCAGACTAATCGAAAGTCCTGAGTGCTTCCTGCAGTTCCCTTCGTTCGACGAACAATCTCAAAAACTTTTCTTTCTTCGTCAAAAACAGCCAGATCGCTTTTGCCCAGCCGCGCATTTCCTGTAGTTCTTCGAGCGAGTAAAGCGCGACATATCCGGAGAGCATCGAGAACGGTATCGACAACAGCGCGAGCTGCCAGCCCGACAGAAAGTACAGGACCGCAGCCGCGATCAGCCATGTTAGTGGAATAAACACCATGCCCGCCAGGACCTTGACCGTCGATGCAACGTCGTCCGCACCGTGCCGCGAATAGAGATACGCGACGAGTTTGCACAGCTGATAGGCCGGTGCATGAAGGATCGCTCCGAACAAAGCGAGCGGTGCGAGCAATACAAGGATCCACGTCTGGACGAATGCCCGATACACGACGAAACCCTGAGTGAGCTCGGCGAGTGAAAGGTGCTGCGGTTCGATACCAAACGAAGCGAGTCGGGCGTCGTATGCGCGGAGCCGTGCGGAAAGCTCGGCATCGGCGGCCGCCACTTTTTCATGACGGCCCTCTCCGACGTAGTTCTTTAGAAAGTCGAGCTTCTCACCAAGGTTTTCATTCTCCGCGGCCGATGCGAATATCTGCTCCGCTATTCTCGCAACGTGAAGCTCGGCCTCACTCTCTGCATTCAACGTAACTTCACGAAGCTCGCGTTCGATCCTTTCAGTCAATTCTCGCACCGCATCGCGCGGCGGTTGACCGTCATCGTCCAATTCGATCTCAGGCACGGTGAACGGCTCGCCGAAATGCAGAAGGGCTTCGCTGCGAAATGTCGTCTTGCTTGTGTAATAAAGTCCGACCGGAACGATCTTCACCTCGATCGGCGTTTCACCCGGGGCCGCCGCACCGAGTGCGATCCGCGCCGCACCGGTTTTCATCGGAAGTAATTTCGGAGAATTGTGCGAGATGCCTTCGGGAAAAAGCGCGATCGATCCGCCGCGTGCAAGCATCTCGCGGCTAAGCGCGAATGTCTTTTGATTTTTCGAAACGTCCTCGCCGGCGTCGATCTTTCGATAGAGCGGCAGAGCCTCGACCGTTCGAAGCAAGAACGAAATTACCGGCATTTTAAACAGCGTAGATTTGGCAAGGAACGAGATCTTCCGCGGCAGGGCGACAAAAACGAGCGCCGGATCGATGAGCCCGTTCGGATGATTGAGGACGAAAATAACACCGGTCCCGCGCGGAACGACTTCAGCGTTGACAGTCTCAATTCGTCGAAAGAAAAATCGAAGCGCGATCCCGAAGATGGCGAGAATGAAACGAAACGTCAGGCTACCACGACGGTTGAGTATGAGATCGGGAAGCGTGAGTTGTTTGAAGTCAGCGGCCATAGTCAGAACTGGGAGAGGTAGCGACACGGTTCCTGTCAGAACCGCGAGCGGTAGCGACCGGGTGTCCCCTCGAGATTCAACGAGCTCATCAAACCGGGTCGCGACTCCTGTCCGGCCCGCGACCGGGTCTCCCCTCAACCGCGCACATATCATCTGTCAAAGTCCGGAAAATCATCACCCTGTCCGTTTAGCACGTAATCGATGGCATTTGCAACGCTCCGCTCGTTCCAAAGTCGGCGTTTGCTTCCATTCACCACCCACGGACTATGGTCATAATTCCAGTTGCCGTCCTCGCGCATTTTTCTCGTCGCATTCGCCTTAAACGCATTGAGCACGGAGTCCGGATCGGATCCCGGGGCAGTCACCACACTGTGAGCGTGATTCGTACGAACATTAACAGCGCGAAGGTACCAACCTCGCCTATCGCAGGTCTCATGTATCGCACTCGTCACTGACCTGCGACGCTCCGCATTGAGCTTGACCGGCGGATGCTTTGCTAGAGTACGGGAGATTCTGTTCCAGGTGTCGTTCCTCGGAATGCGAGGAGTGCCGTAAACATTGTGATGACGGTCTACAGATCCTTTCCTATCTCCGTGCAGCCAGGTTCCGTAACACCGGAAAGTGATAAAGAAAGCGAGGGGTGTTTCTGTGTCGTTCCACATGGGAGTTGTGGGAAGAAGTATAGCCGAGCGTCGGGTGTCGATAAAGTGAGGTTGGTGCCGAAGGGATACCCGGTCGCTACCGCTCGCGGTTCTGACAAGAAGCCCGTCGCTATCTAGACTCGGCGGGGCTGGGTCAGGGATACCCGGTCGCTACCGCTCTCGGTTCTGACAAGAAGCCCGTCGCTATCTAGACTCGGCGGGGCTGGGTCAGGGATACCCGGTCGCTACCGCTCTCGGTTCTGACAAGGACTGTCCAAGCTGTCAGGGGTAACCCGGTCGCTACCGCTTCCGGTTCTGACACGACTCGCTAGAACTCATGCCGGTTCGCGAGGGCTCGGTCCATCGTTACTTCATCGACGTATTCGAGGTCCGAACCGACCGGCATTCCCATCGCGATCCGAGTCACGCGCACGCCGAGCGGTTTTAGCAGACGGGCAATATAATTCGCGGTCGCTTCGCCTTCAGTCGTAGGATTTGTCGCGACGATGACCTCGCGGACCTCGACGCCTTCGTTATTTTCGGGCAAGAGTCTGGGCAGGAGGTTGGGCAGCATCAGCTCATCGGGCCCGACGCCGCGGATTGGAGAGAGCGATCCGTGAAGAATGTGATAAAGCCCCCGGTACGAGCGGGTTTTTTCCACCGCGACCAGGTTGTACGGCTCCTCGACTATGCAAATTACACCACGGTCGCGTTTCGGATTTGCGCAGTACATGCACGGATCGACATCGGTCAGGTTATTGCAGGTCGTGCAGAAAATGATCTTCTCTTTGACCTCGCGCAACGAACTGATGAAGTTTTCAACTTCCGCTTCGGGGCGACGCAGAATATAAAACGCAAGCCGCTGCGCGGATTTGCTGCCGATCCCCGGCAGGCGTTTGAATTCGTCGATAAGCCGGGAGACCGGTTCTGAGTAATCAAGCATAACTAAATGCGGAATGTGGAACGCGGAGTGCGGAATCACCTTTTGCGGCCACGCGCCGTGATTATAGAGGAAACCCAAATCGCTGTCAGTTGATTACCCTCATCAAGGAGATTCTCAACCCGCGAGCGACCAACCAAGTTTGTGTCAACGAGCATTTCTATCCAGAAGACCGACTCGTCTGTCTCTTCTTCTACGATACCCATCTTAGCAATGAAGTCAGCGTTCGATCGGGCACGACACGCGGCTCGATAATTGGCGGCAACCGAGGTCGCACTTCTCAACAATTGATGACCAATGGTTCTGGCAGTTAGCGTTCGAGGCAAACTCTCAACCAACTTAACCACGCGAATTGAGAACGCCTTTGCCCGTTCCTTAAGATCCCGGTTTTGAGACCGAGCCTCTGATTTGGTGGGAGTCAAATCATTCATTGCGTTGATGGGTCAAAACATTCCGCGTTCCGCAGTCCGCGTTCCGCATTCACATAAGTCCGGGCGGGAGCATTCCACCGAGCTTTCCTTTCAGCGATTCTTCGATCTTGCGGTGAGCTTCGTTGAGTGCGGCGACGGTCAGGTCCTGGATCATCTCGACATCGCCGTCCTTCACGAGGTCCGGCGAGATAATCACTTCCATCACTTCAAAATCGCCGCGCATTTTTACCGATACGGCCCCGCCGCCGGCCGATGCGTCGACCACCGTTTCCTTCATCTCTTTGCCCATCTGCTCCTGCATCTGCTGGGCCTGTTTCATCATCGAGTTCAGATCAAATCCACCGGGTAATTTCATAGTAAATATTCCTCTTTTATAAGCCAATCGTAACTGTCGGAAGGTGTATTTGCAAACAACTTTCCGATTTTGGATTTTAGATTTTGGATTTTGGATTTCAAACTCCCCTCCTTGTTTAGGAGGGGTGCCGAGGCTTTGCGAGGCGGGGTGGTAGTTAAGAAGAATCAGATGTTTTTTGAACTACCACCCCGTCAGCCGAAGCGGCTGCCACCCCTCCTAAACAAGGAGGGGAGTTTGCTTGAGCAAACCTCCGGATCGCTGCTTACGGACAATCTAAAATCCAAAATCTAAAATCCAAAATCAAACTGTGGTTGACCACAGGTCCGCGCCGTGCGAAGCTCCGTTCAGAATGCACAGGGGTTGGTGTAGATTTGTACCGTCGGAGCGGAGGAACACGCAAAAACATGAACGGAGAAAAAAACAACTACCTATTCAACATTGGAACGGCTCTCGCACTTGGCTTGATCGTTTCTTCATTGATTCTCGGATGGTCCTATTCGCGCAAGCAGAAGGGCGACGAGGCGATCACGGTTACGGGTTCGGCGAAGCGTCGCATCACTTCGGATCTCGTCGTCTGGAGCGCCGGCGTGTCTGCCCAGGCCCCGGGCTTGTCGGAGGCCTATAAACAGCTTTCCGCCAGCACGCCGCGGATCAAGGAGTATCTGCTGAGCAAGGGTATTCCGGAAGATCAGATGACTGTTTCGTCCATTTCGACGATCCAGCAGAAGGGGCGCGACAGCGATGGGATGGAAACTTCGCAGATCCTCGGATACACGCTTTCGCAGAGTATCGAAGTGCGATCGAATGACGTGGCAAAGATCGCCCAGATCGCACGCGAAGCGACCGAGCTTATCGACCAGGGCATCCTTATCGAATCGAGCGCACCGCGCTATTACTACACGCAGATCGGCGACCTGAAGATCGAGATGCTCGGCGAAGCGGCAAAGGACGCGAAAGAGCGTGCCGAACGGATCGCCCAAAGCACGGGCAATTCGATCGGAGCCGTGCGTTCTGCAAGAATGGGCGTACTCCAGATAACCGCCGCCGACTCAACCGACGTATCCGACTACGGCGTATACGACACATCGACGATCGAGAAAGACATGACCGCGGTCGTCAACGCAAGCTTTGCGGTGAATTAGATCGTTGTTCGTTGTTCGTTGATCGTTGTTCGTTGATCGTGAATAGTAAATCGGCAAGGCTCCCCTCCTTGTTTAGGAGGGGTGGCAGCCGCTTCGGCTGACGGGGTGGTAGTTCAGAAACATCTGATTCTTCTTAACTACCAGCCCGCCTCGCAAAGCCTCGGCGCCCTCCTAAACAAGGAGGGGAGTTTGAAATCCAAAATACGAGCGAAAAGAATTCTTGCGCTTTTACGGAATCATGGTTATCAGGTTCGAAAACTTTCTTGTCTTTGATGAGCCCGAATTTGTCCTGGCTCAAATACAAAGGGCTTTCGGTTGGCGGCTCGAAGAAGTCGAGAAAAAAGACCATTTGTCTTAACTACCACCCCGTCACCCGAAGCGGGTGCCACCCCTCCTAAACAAGGAGGGGAGCTTTTTTTTCCTGCCGTTTTCTGCCTTCCGCATTCCGCAATCCGCAATCCGCAATCCGCAATCCGCAATCCCAAATCACTTTCCATACACGACCGCGCTCGGAGTAAACTCCGAAACCGCGTCTCCGCGGACGGCCCGGACCTTGTACTCGTAATACTGCCCGGGCTCGACCGGCGAATCGTCGAAGCCGCACTCGAGGATTGTCGCGTGAAGATACCAATCGACGGTATCACCGTGCCGCCGCCAGATCTCGTAGTCGAGCTCGCCGCCCGAACCTTCACACCGAAACTCGAGGCGGATCAAACTATCGCCAGCCTTCGCCGACAGATCAGTTGGAGTTGTAAGTTCGTTATCCATAAGCTAGCGATATTTTCGCACATCTCCCGTCTCCCGTCTCTCGTCTCCCGTCTCTGTCTCCCGTCTCCCGTCTCCCGTCTCCCGTCTCCCGCCTCCCGTCTTCCCTTCTCCCGTCTCCCCTTCTCACCTTCTCACCTTCCCCCTCCCCCCGGCTCCCAACTAAATTCTTCCCCCCGACCACGTTCGGATGGTAACATCGACATCAGGCAAAAAAATCGTTTAGCGACGCAGAACGAACAAAGGGGGGAGCGAATCTGAAAAGCGACGGACAACAAATCACCGGATGGCTCGAAGCGATAATCGAATCGGCAGACGACGCCATCATCAGCAAAACTCTCGAAGGAATAATAACAAGCTGGAACCCAGCCGCAGAGCGCATTTTTGGCTATGCTGCGGACGAGGTAGTTGGGCAGCCGGTACTGATGCTCATTCCCAGAGATCTTCAAGCCGAGGAGAAAATGATCCTCTCGAAGGTCCGGGCCGGCGAGCGCGTCGAGCACTACGAGACGGTCCGCGTCACGAAAGATGGCCGACGGATCGACGTCTCGATCACGGTCTCCCCGATCAAGGACGAGAATGCGGGCATCGTCGGCGCGTCCAAGATCCTTCGTGACGTCACACACCTGAAAGAGATCGAGACCGAGCGTTCGATCGTCCAAAAGCAACTCAAGGAAGAGACGGAGATAATTGAGGCGATCAACCGCATCGGGGCCGTACTTTCGGGCGAATTGGAACAGGAGCGCCTTGTCCAGGCCGTGACCGACGCGGCGACCGAGCTAACGGGTGCCGAATTCGGAGCCTTCTTTTACAACGTAATCGACAGCGAAGGTGGGGCGTTAATGCTGTACGCGCTGTCGGGCGTTCCACGTGAAAAGTTCGCGAACTTTCCGATGCCGCGGGCGACGCAGTTGTTCGGCCCGACGTTCCGCGGCGAGGCTACCATCCGTCTTGCGAATGTAAAAGAGGACCCGCGGTACGGACACCACGCCCCCTATCACGGAATGCCCGAGGGTCACCTTCCCGTGACTAGTTATCTCGCGGTATCGGTCGTTTCGCGCGTCGGCGAGGTCATCGGAGGGCTTTTCTTCGGCCATCACAAGGAAGGCGTATTTACCGAACGTCACGAGCGGATCGTAGAGGGGCTCGCAGGACAGGTCGCGACCGCGATGGACAACTCGCGCCTCTATGAACAGGCACGCGACGCGATCCGCGAACGCGAGGCGCTGCTCGCCCGCGAAAAAGAAGCACGCGAGCAAGCCGAGATGGCGAGTCGTGCGAAAGATGAGTTTCTCGGCCTGCTCTCGCACGAGCTGCGAACGCCGCTGAATTCGATACTCGGCTGGACGCGAATTCTCACGACCAACACATTGGACGAGGCCGGGGCGGAACAGGCGCTGGAGACGATCGATCGCAACGCAAAGCTGCAGGCTCGGCTGATCGACGACATGCTCGATGTTTCGCGCATCATCTCGGGCAAGCTGCGGCTCGACGCACAACCGGTCGATCTGACGACCGTCATAAACGCGGCGGTGGAAACGCTGCGACCGGCGGCCGAGGCGAAGAACATACGTATGCACGTGACGCTGGATTTCGGGAGCGGCAGCGTCCTCGGCGATCCGATGCGTCTGCAACAGGTGGTTTGGAATTTGGTTTCGAACGCGGTCAAGTTCGTACCCCGCGGAGGCAGCGTCCGAATCGCGCTCCGTCGTGTGAACTCGCACTTCGAGATCCAGATCAGCGACAGCGGACCGGGCATCGACAAGGAATTTCTACCCCATGTTTTCGAGCGGTTCCGTCAGGCCGACAGCACACCGAATAAAATGTACTCGGGGCTCGGGCTCGGACTTTCGATCGTCAGGCATCTGGTCGAGCTGCACGGCGGGACGGTCGAGGCCGCAAACTCACCCGAAGGTGGCGGAGCCGTCTTTACGGTCCACCTGCCGATAATGGCGGTCAGCCGATCGCTCGGGCAGATGGCCGAAAGCTCGGAGCAGGCAAGTGGTTCGCTCCGCGGCAGTCTGTCGTTCGATAAGCCGCCCGATCTCAAGGAGCTGCGGGTGCTCGCGGTGGATGACGAGCCGGACGCCCGACAGTTGCTAAAGACTTTGTTTGAAAAATGCGGTGCGGATGTCGCGGTATGCTCGTCGGCAGCGGAAGCGATAGCACTGATCGACGAATACGGCCCCGACGTTCTGGTTTCCGACATCGGCATGCCCGGCGAAGACGGCTACAGTCTGATCCGGCGCCTCCGCGAGTCGGGAAAAAATATCCCGGCCGTCGCCCTCACCGCATTCGCCCGCACCGAAGACCGCTATCAAGCGCTCTCAGCCGGCTTCAACATGCACGTCCCCAAACCCGTCGAACCCGCCGAACTCGCGTTGGTGATAAGCAGGTTAGTTAAATAAGTTTCTAGTTCCTGGTTTCTAGTTTCTCGATTCCGGCTTCTAGTTCTTGTCAGTACCGCCTGCGGTAGCGGGTGGGTTCCTGTCAGAACCGCGAGCGGTAGCGACCGGGTTTCCCTAAGTTGCCTCGAATCGGCGTGGTCACCCGGTCGCTACCGCTTCCGGTTCTGACTCGACGTCTGAAACGAAGGATGTCTTGAGTACGAATGCTCGGCCGATCTTATATCCGCGTACGCATCGCTAACGCCATTCCCCTTTGGTCCATTTCTCAGACAGACTCTCAACCCTCGCGCCAGCCGTGATGATTGGCTCGAAGAAATTTCTCAGCTCCTCGACGGTCTCGCCGAGTTCCGTGAACTGATCGATTCGGTCTCTTCGAATGAAGCCGGTCCATCGCGAAATGACCATCGGATCGTTGGCGAACTGATCTGTCAGAGCCACGGGGAGATCTTCCGGCAACGGAGTTTCGCGACGCTCGAATGTAGCTCGGATTGCAGACTGGAGCGTCGCACCATCGAATTCGAATTCGGCGATCATATACCTGAGATCCCAGAAGTCCTTCATTCGGCCATTGGCCAAACCAAACCGGACCATCGCTTCGAACTTCTCCGCAACGACCGTTTCCTTCGGATAAACTTTCAGCTTCGGGGCAGGAAGATTAAGGATCGTTGGAAACTCTGCTTCCACTGGTGCTGGTGTCACGGCATCGCCGGCGCCGATGTCGACTTGAAGCCGAATCTCGGCGTTTCCCAGTTTCGCTTTGAACTTAACTCGAACTCCCTGATACGGAAGGTCCTCGCGAATGACTTCGCCCTTTACGGTTTCGGGCAGAAACTCCAGGCCGTCTTCGGAACCGATCACGCAAATTTCTCGGATTGACTGTTCTATGGCAGGGATCTCGGTTGAGCCATATCCGAGAAGATCGACATCCTTGGTTGGTCTATGCGGCTGATCGAACCACAGAGAAAAGAGCGCGGCGCCTTTCAGCAAGAATCGGTCGCGTAGCGCCGACACGCTCAGCCGATACAGAAATCTTTCTACGCCGTAGCGCGTCAGAACACTGTTGAAGTCTTCGCCCCGTTCATTCGCGTAGTTTCGAAGTCGCTTCCGCACCGATGCGGCCAGATCTTTTGTTTCCTTCGGCACGGCCTTATGTGAGTGTATTGAGATACGGCATCATCGTGCCTTTCACGTTGCGGACCTCGGCGAAGTGAAGCAGCTCATCCATGGTTACTTTGCGTTTACGCCAGGCGTCTCGAAGCGCCTCAAGGCAGACATCCAGCCCGACGGTTTTCTGATAATAAAAACAATCGGCAATCGTCTTAGCCGGCGAGTAGACTTTCACGTCGACGCCTTCGATCTTGTGATTCTCGATTCCTGCGTGATACACGCTTGGGGAAAAACTGAAGACTCGGAGTCTAACTCCGTCCGTTCGCGGTATCCAGGTATCACGTTCGATCGCGATCCAGACCTCGAATGGGTTCTGTGTGGTCAGGTCGTGGAAACGAAGCGCGGAGATAAGGCACAGGACGCCATTAGGCACCTTGACTGCCACCTCGAGAGTGCTTTGATTTTCTTTTTGTTCGGTACCCTTTACTGCGTAGACTCCGCGTCCGACGCGTTCGAGCTGTCCCTCTTGAACAAGGCGCCAAACATACATTCGCGAAAGGCCAAGTTCGTTTTCCATATCGGAAGCTCGAAATACCGTCTTGCTCCGGGCGTAGTCGATTATTTTTTCGCGACTCGTCATTGTGTTACGAAACCTTCACACATAAGGCTGAGGTGTGGAGGTTTCGTAACACAGCCTATCACAAGATAGGAGGAAAAATTAGCCAATTTGGGCGGCTTGAGGTTTGGGTTTGAGTTTGGGGTTGGAGTTGGGGTTGGGTTTGAGTTTGGGTTTGGGTTTGAGTGTGGATTTGGCTTTGTTTTTTGCTTTTGGCCTTTAGCCTTTAGATTTCAAATTTCAAATCTTAAATTTCGAATTCATCTTCCTACAATCCAAAATCCAAAATCTAAAATCCAAAATCGAAATGGCTGGAACGCAGACGTCTTTGCCAGCCTGAGTGCGCCTTTCACGGTCCCTATTTGTAACGATTTGCAGTTTCGTTGACTGGACAAAACGAAAAAAGAGGAGGTTCGAATGCGAACCTCCTCAAAAATCAAAACCTCAATTCCTCTTATCTAGATGCAGGGCTGAGCTTGACCAAACTCTTGCCTCTAGCCCGAGTCCGCGCGCTTCGGGGTTTTGCGGTCGAACGCTCCGACGCAAATTCGAATCGAAATTCTCTATCGAGGGCGCGACCGATCTTCACCAAAGACTCGATCGTCAGGTTCGCCGCCCCCTTCAAAACTTTGTTCACGTATGCTCGGCTGACACCGAGTCGCCGCGAAAGCTCGGCTTCACTCATCCCGATCTCCTGCATTGCGACATAAACCTGTTCGGATACCTCGAATTTCGCCGCTTCGATATGGTAGCTGTCACGTTTCTCAGCCCTTTCGAGCATTTCCTTGAACCGGTCTGCCACTGACTTTTCTTTCTTAGCCATCTCGTTCAATCTTCTGTCTAAAGTATTCTTGTCGGATTCTCAACGCTCTTTCGATTTGTCCTTTGATCGATCTATTTCCCTTACCTTTCTTGCCAGTAAAACCATGCGGGCAAATGATGAGCCTATTGGCATCATGGGTCAACGCCAAAAATTATCCGGCAAAATGCAGTTTGTTTTGAATGATGCTAAAGAACTTCGCCGTTTCGTCGGCGCTTGGCTCATAGTCGGCCGCCATTGCGAATATCTCACGCACTCGCAAATAGACGCGTTTTTCGCTTGCCCGAATATCGCGAATTCGGGCGAGCATCTCATCAAAATAGTCCGGGATTGCCGAGCCCTTTACCGGAGGGTTCTTTAGCCGCTCGTCATCCATTACAAAACCCTTGACGATGTATTCGCGCAGCCTCTGTGTCGCCCAGATGCGAAAACGGGTGGCGATAAGGGAATGAACACGATAGCCTACGGAGATGATCGCATCCAGGTTGTAGAATTTTCTGACCCGCTCGACCTCGCGATTCCCCTCGATTTGAACTTGTAAGAATTCTTTACAAGTTGCACTTTCATCCAGTTCTCCCTCGGCGTAAATGTTCTTCAGATGGATGGTGATGTTCTGGGGGCTGACCTTGAATAGATCGGCGAGGTCGGCCTGTGTCAACCAGATCGTTTCATCCTGCAACCGCACGTCGAGCTTTACGCTTCCGTCGTCGGTTTGGTAGAGGATAAGTTCGCCCTGATCGTGTTTCTGTATCTCGCTCATTTGGGAGTTCCGTTGTTCAATTATAAAGCACGAATCAATACTCGAGAGAATTTCGCTGATTCTCGTCTTTTCTCGATCTCCTGTCTCCCCTTGAACAACAGAAATGAACAGACATACGGCAGACCGGTCGAACAATCCGGATACGGCCCGAACAAAAATCGCGAGTGTTGGACCCTTACGTTTGAATCATCGAAGTAACCAAAAGTAAACCAAGGATTTCCTTAGTTTACTTTTAAGCTGGAAAGTAAACTTAGCAGGTTTCGTAACACAGCCTATCACAAGTTAGGAGTAAAAATTTAGCCAATTTGGGCGGCTCGATGTTTGGGTTTGGGTTTGGGTTTGAGTTTGGGTTTGAGTTTGAGTTTGAGTTTGCGTTTGCTTCTTTGTTTTGGCCTTTGGCCTTTAGATTTCAAATTTCAGACCTTAAATTTCGAATTCGTCTTCCTAGAATCCAAAATCCAAAATCTAAAATCCAAAATGGGGAGCCTCTAGCGCGACGCCGTCAAAGGCGCTTGGTTAAGAATGATGTCTACTCCGAAGACGGTTGAGAAGCTTTGACGGTTGTTAGTCAAGAGTCATCGGTTGTCAGTTGTTTCATGGGCAGCGCCGGAGGTCCTGGAGGATAGATCTTGATCTCCTTGTTCACACCATATCGCTCTAGTAACCGAACAACGTAGTCAACATCACCGTCGTGAAAATGAGTCCCGCATGAAAAGCGCTCTCCAAAAAGTTCGAAGTAAGTGCCGTCATCGAAGATCAGAAACACCTGTTCTCTCGGGTCTCGATCGTTTTCAACAAGCACGATGCTCCTTATCCGCTTGCCGATTATCTTTGCTATGTGTGATCTCATTTGGGTGAATTATAGAACATGAATGAAATCGTGGAGACTTTCATGGAACGCCGAGGAAGTAGTTGTCCCTGTGGAAACGCTTACTGCCGTCCGTCTCCAAAAAAATCGGAGGCAAAGCCTCCGATCTTGTGACCCTCATTTCTCACTTCTCACTTCTCACTTCTCATTTCTCACTTCCCATACACTTCCTCATCCATGATCTGAGCGAATCTCGACCAGCTCATAAACTCTCCGTTTCAATCCAAAATCCAAAATCCAAAATCCAAAATCCAAAATCCAAAATCGGTGGAGCTTCCCTTTCTTGTAAGATCCTGTATCTGAATATTTGCCTTAACCGAATGCTTCCTGCGTGACGCTTCGTCTTCATTGTTCTATTCATCGGCATATTCTATTTTTGTTGAAGTCTACAAGTATGGCTGGAAGATTGATACTGAAGAACCTAAGCAAGCTAAAAGATAGTTCCCAAAAAAGCGGCCCGAAGGCCGCTTCTGTAATTTAGCTCTTAGCGTCTGCCACCGCCTCGGCCGTGGCTTCCTGTGTACTCGGTTCCGAAAGTACGCCCCCGCTACTCGAACCTGTGCCCGTATGTCCTTGTTCCGTAGTTACTGTCGCAGATTTTGAACCGTCGTCATTTGTCTCTACGTTAACATCAGCAACTTTGTCGCTTTCTTCTTGTGCCATTGTTCTCCTTAATCAATCGTGAGTAAGTAGGATGCTATCTGATCATGAATAGTTGTTGTTTCGGCAATTCATCCGCAATCGCCGCCTTTCCGTGCGTCATAAAAAAATCGGAGGCTATGCCTCCGACAACGCGAACAAAAGTGTCATGGCCTAAGCTCATGTCTCTTCAAAGACTTCATGCTTTTCCATGTAGTCAGCGAGATAAGCTGCCAAATCTTTAGCGGCGTCTTCTTCGTAGATCTCTTTTTTTACGGGAATTCTATTGAGTAGGTTTTTGGCTTTGATGTACGCTCCCTTGTGCGATTCCGTCCGCGGCTCGCCCAGCAGAATGTAATAAGTACTCAGCTCCGGATTTCCTTCCAGGGCTGATGCCTCACCCAGGATGCGAGTCGCCTTTTCCTGTATACTCGAGGCCTGAGCATAGTCCATGTTAACCGGCTTGAGGACGTGCCATTTCTCGTTCTTAAAGGCGTGATCGAATTTATATTCGAATCCTTCGCCACTCATCAAGCTTTTCGGCTTGAGATATCTATCGATCCTTTTCTCTGAAAGCGACTTCCTATAGATCGTCCAGACATCTTCGTCACTGCGCCTTCTCAAATACGGATTCGGATACTGCGATGTCACCGTTTGGTCAAAAATATGTGACAGCTCGTCATCGAGATTGTGAGCTAGTCCTGCCAACATCGGGCCAAACTGGATGCTGAGACCTCGATCAGGCATGATTCTTTTTATCACGTCCTCGACGGTTTCGAGTTCTTTCTCCATCACAAAAAGAGTGGGCGAAGAGTTCCACGTTCGTAGGCTCTGTACTGAATACTGAATGCGAGTCACCATCTCTCGATAGTGATCGCCATCAAAGCCGGCAAAAGCATTGGATAATCGCTCGTAATAGAGATTGAATTTTACATCGATAAACGAATAGGTCGGTGCACACAGGAGAACTCCAACGTTCAACATCTCACCGGCACTCGGGTCGTGTAGGTACTTCACAATGCAATACGTATACGGGATTTTTCTCACTTTAGGCACCTCGCAAATTCTATCTCCAGTTTGGCAGCGTTCTGCACGACTGACACTAAATGGTCTCTAACTTTCCCGCTCCACCTTCCATCTCCAAATGGAATGGCGTCTAAAATCTCATTAACGTTCGCGACGGTCAGCATTTTCACCTTATCTATAAAAGGCCTAAAATCCACTTCTTTCCCCCTCAACGCCCGGTTAAAGATATGAGCCGGGCCAATTTGATGCTTTGAAAATTCCCAAGGTTCGTTCCGCTTACCGATCAGCATCAGAAAGCTGAAAGCGATATTGAAGTCGAACGCAATGAAATGCCCGTCTTTTATAAGGCAGTTCGGGTTCTCGGGCAAACGATCGGGATTCTGAATTAGTAAATCAAAGCCACTAGCGTTGCGTTAAAAGTCGAATAGTTGCAACTGTTTACCATATGGTTCTTTGAAAACTTGTAAATCAGACTGCTGGAACAGCGTATTTATGGGCGTTTTGTCGAAAATGTTGATACTCAATATTTGTAGAATTTCGT
>JBGTIQ010000002.1:0-83272 GCA_041745575.1 Pyrinomonadaceae bacterium | reverse complement strand
CGAGATGGTGATGCCCGGAGACAATATCCAGATGGAGATCACACTGATCGCCCCGATCGCGATGGAGAAAGGACTTCGGTTCGCTATTCGCGAGGGCGGCCGAACGGTCGGTGCCGGTACGGTTTCGGAAGTAGTTGAATAAGTATTAGATCGTTGATCGTTGTTCGTGGATCGTTGCAAAGACGCCGAGCCACAAACAACGAACTACGAACAACGAACGATTATGTTGAACGAAAAAATTCGCATCAAGCTGAAAGCTTACGATCACCGCGTGCTCGATCAATCCACGCAGGAGATAGTCGACACGGCGAAGCGCACCGGGGCGAGGATCGCCGGTCCGATTCCTCTACCGACGATCAAGAACAAATGGACCGTCCTGCGTTCGCCGCACGTCGATAAAAAATCGCGTGAGCAGTTCGAGATCAGAACGCACAAGCGCTTGATGGATATTCTCGATCCGACGGCGGAAACGGTTGACGCGCTGATGCGGCTTGATCTGCCGGCCGGTGTGGATGTCGAGATCAAAGCTTTTGGCAGAAGTTAACCGATTTTAGATTTTAGATTTTGGATTTTGGATTGGCGAGGGTCGATCGGACAATCCAAAATCGCAAATCCAAAATCCAAAATCGAAATATATGATTAGCGGAATCATTGGTAGAAAACTTGGAATGACGCAGATCTTTGCGGAAGACGGAACGGTAACACCGGTGACCGTCATCAAAGCGGGACCTTGTGTTGTCGTTCAAACGAAAAGTGCGGCGGGCCGCGATGGCTATAACGCTGTTCAGCTCGGTCTTGTCGAAGACTCGCCTATCCGTTTGAAGAATGTGACAAAACCTCTTCGCGGGCATTTTGAGAAAACCGGAGGCGGTGTTCCGCCGACCCGCGTCTTGAGAGAGCTCCGTCTGACGGCTGAACCCGAAGCAGCGATCGGCGATCAGGTCAAAGTTGACGTTTTTGCGGACGGCGACAAGATCGAGGTCGTCGGCAAGTCGAAGGGGCGCGGATTCGCCGGAACCATTAAGCGTCACAATTTTAAGCGCGGTCCTGAGTCGCACGGTTCAATGAACGTACGTGCACCGGGTTCGATCGGCCAGTCGGCGTATCCGTCGCGTGTTATCAAAGGAACGCGTTCGTCAGGCCACATGGGCGACGAGCGTGTGACCGTAAGAGGTTTAACTGTCGCTCGCGTCGACGCCGAGAACAATTTGTTGATGGTTCGCGGTGCCGTACCGGGAGCGAATGGAAGTTTGGTTATTGTGAAAAAGTCATAGGAAGTCTATCGAGTCTGTCGGGTCTATCGCGGCCGACGTTCACGACTCGAGGGACTCGCGAGACTCGAAGGACTCGAGGACTCGAACGGAGTGAGAAATTATGCCTACCGTAAAGGTTCGCAATTTAAAGAATAAAGAAGTCGGGGAAGTTAGCCTGGCGGACGCCGTGTTCGGCGTCGAGCTGAATGAGTCGCTGATCCACGCCGCTTTGATGAATTATCAGGCGAATGGCCGTCAGGGAACGTCCGCGACAAAAACGCGCGGGAATGTTTCCGGTTCGGGCCGCAAGCTGTGGAAACAAAAGGGCACGGGCCGAGCGCGTATCGCGTCGCTCCGCTCACCGTTGTGGAAAGGCGGCGGTAACGTTCACGGACCGCAGCCGCGCGATTGGTCTTACAAGATGCCGAAGAAAATGCGGCGCGGAGCTCTGCGTTCGGCGCTTTCCGAGAGACTTCGCGAAGGCAATCTGATAATCGTTGACGAGTTTGGTTTCAAAACGCCAAAGACGAAAGATTTTCTCGAAGCAGTGGGTTCGCTCGGTTTGGTTGAGAACCGAAAACGCACAAAAACGCTGATCGTGGATTCACTCGATAACGCGAATTTAGTTCTGTCGTCGCGAAACGTCGAGAAAACGAAAGTAACTAATAGTTTCGGACTGAATATCTACGACATTCTTTATCACGAGAAGCTTTTGATCTCGAAAGCGGCGATCGAAGAGCTGAATCAGCTTCTCGATCCAAAAGCGGAGAGCGGAAAGTCTAGCGAAGCTTCTGAAGAAGCTCCGAAGGCGAAAAGCCCGGCTAAGGCGAAAGCCGAGAAAGTCGAAAAGGCTGACGCCGCCGACGAGCCGAAGCCGAAGAAGGAAGCTAAACCGAAAGCCGAAAAACCTGCGGCTGAAGCTGCGGCACCTAAGAAAAAAGAGACGAAGCCGAAAGCTGTGAAGAAGGAGGCGGCGGGCGAAGATGAGTAACTTTACTGTTTGGGACATTCTGAAGTCGCCGGTCGTCACCGAGAAGAGCGTGATCCTGAAAGAGGATTCGACCGATGAGAATAGCGGACGCAAGGCGGGTCAGGTCTTGACGTTTCGCGTCGAGAAGACCGCCGGCAAGCTGGATATCAAGAAAGCTGTCGAAGAAATTTTCAACGTCAAGGTCTCAAGCGTTCGTACCGTTAATTACGAAGGCAAGATCAAGAAACGCGGCCGCCAGGAAGGACGCCGACCAAGTTGGAAAAAGGCTTACGTCACGTTGAAGAAAGGCGAGCCGATGGTTGATTACGCGGAAGCGATTTAACGATTTTGGATTTTAGATTTTAGATTTTGGATTAGCCTCGCGGCTAGCTCCTAAAATCCAAAATCCGCAATCCAAAATCCAAAATGGAAATATGGGAATCAAAAGATTAAAACCGACATCACCGGCACGACGCTATCAGACCTATCTGACGCGCGACGAGTTGACGCCGGGAGCAACCCCCGAGAAGTCGTTGCTCGAGCCGAAAAAGAGAATTTCCGGTCGAAACAACGATGGCCGGATCACGGTCCGGCGCCGCGGCGGCGGCCACAAGCGCCATTATCGGATAATCGATTTCAAGCGTGACAAGGCCGGGATTCCGGGCAAGGTGTCGCAGATCGAATACGATCCGAACCGATCGGCGCACATTGCGTTGATCACGTATCTCGACGGCGAGAAGCGTTACATCATCGCCCCGGTTGGCTTGAAGGTGAATACGATGATCCACAGCGGTGAAGACGCGGATATTCTTCCGGGAAACGCGCTGCCGATCAAGAATATTCCGCTCGGCACGGAAGTTCACAATATCGAACTTCGACCTGGAAAAGGCGGGCAGATGGTTCGCTCAGCCGGAGGCTTTGCACAGATCGTGGCGAAAGAAGGCGATTACGCCCAACTTCGTATGCCGTCGGGTGAAGTAAGAAAGGTTCCGGTCGTTTGTATGGCGACCGTTGGACAGGTTGGCAACACCGAGCACGAGAACGTTTCGCTTGGAAAGGCGGGACGCAGCCGTTGGATGGGAAAACGCCCGAAGGTTCGTGGTGTTGCAATGAACCCGGTCGATCACCCGCACGGCGGTGGTGAAGGGAAAACGTCAGGCGGACGTCACCCGGTAACGCCATGGGGACAGCCGACCCGCGGATACAAAACGCGTCGCAACAAACGCACGACCAATATGATCGTGAAGGACAGGAGACGGAAATAGATTCCGATTTTGGATTTTAGATTTTGGATTTTGGATTGAAAGATAATCCGGATCACAAAATCCAAAATCCAAAATCTAAAATCCAAAATTGAAATATGCCTCGTTCATTAAAAAAAGGACCGTTCATTGATTTAAGTGTTTCTCGCACGCTTCAGCGGATAGCGGATGGTGGAAAGAAACCGCCGGCGATCAAAACATGGTCGCGTCGTTCGACGATCTCGCCTGACATGGTTGGCCTGACGTTTGGCGTACATAACGGCAAGCGGCACATTCCGGTATTCGTAACCGAGAATATGGTCGGACACAAATTAGGGGAATTCTCGCCCACGCGGATGTTCAAAGGACATCCCGGGACCAAAGCGGAGAAGATGGCGAAGAGGAAATAGTGGAATTTGCGATTTGCGATTTTCGATTTGCGATTGTTTCGCACGGAGATCGCAAATCGAAAATCGTAAATCGAAAATAACAAGATGGAAGCGATAGCAAAGACAAAACATCTGAAAGGCAGCCCGCGAAAAGCCCGGCTGGTGATAGACATGATCCGCGGACAGAACGTGTCACGTGCATTGGCGATCCTTAAGTTCACGGACAAACGTGCGGCGGATCCGATCGCGAAGTGTCTGAATTCGGCGATCGCGAACGCGACCTACTCGGCCGAGCAGCAGAACATCGCGATCGATCCGGACGGACTTTGGATCAAATCCTGTTTTGTTGACATGGGCCCGACAAAAAATCGCCGACGTGTGCGACCGGCTCCGCAAGGTCGTGCGTACCGCGAGCAGCGTCACTATTGCCACATTACAATACAGGTGACGAGCGAAGAGCAGGCAAAATCCGAGAAGGAATTGAAGGCGGAGGCGGCGAAGGTGAGGAGAGCTGCGGCGGCCAAAGCTGAAGGCGGAGAAAAGAAAGCAAAGGCTCCGGCTAAGAAAGCCTCGCCGAAAAAGGAAAAGGTAGAGAAGATCGAGGCCGCGGCAGATGAGATCGTTGAAACGCCGACGCCGGTTGAAACCGCCGAAGCTGTCAAGGCGAAAGGCGACGCGGCAGTCGCCGATGCAAAGAACGTCGAAACTCAAACTCCGGCGACATTGGACGAGACGAAACCTGCTGACGAAGTTCAGCACGAAACGAACGAGGAACTGGAGAGACAGTAACTAGAAAGGTGGATTGCGGAATGCGGAATGCGGAGTGAAATCCGAAATCCGAAATCCCATCCAAAATGGAATATATGGGACAGAAAGTTCATCCATACGGTTTTAGAGTCGGGTACAACAAAGATTGGCATTCGCACTGGTTTGCCAAACACGACTTCGCAAAATACCTCGCCGAAGATCTCAGGCTCAAGCGCGATCTGAAGAGGCGATTTAGTGGTGGTGGAGTTTCGCATATCGACATCGAGCGTGCGGCGACCCGTCTGAAGATCATCATCTACACGTCGCGACCGGGCATCATCATTGGCCGCAAGGGTTCGGAGATCGAAAAGCTTCGTGAGGACCTTTCACGAAAGACCGGGCGCGAAGTTCTGATCTCGATCCAGGAGATCCGTCATCCCGAACTCAACGCGCAGCTGCAGGCGGAGAAGATCGCACAACAGCTCGAAAAGCGCATTGCCTTCCGTCGGGCCATGAAAAAGACGATGGAAGAGTCACAGCGTTTCGGTGCTCAGGGTATCAAGGTAATGATCGCCGGCCGACTTAACGGAGCCGAGATTGCACGCACCGAATGGTCGCTCCAGGGGCGTCTGCCGCTGCACACGCTGCGAGCTGATATCGATTACGGTTTTGCGGAAGCGTTGACGACTTTTGGCATCATCGGTGTGAAAGTCTGGATCTATCGCGGTGAGATCCTTGATCCGAATGCATCCATGGCCCGCGGTACGACGACGGATCCGATGAACGAAGTTAAGGTCGAGCGCGGAGCTCGCCGTCCGAGAAGGGACGACAGAGGAAGATAGTTGTCGGTTGTCAGTGGTCGGTTGTCAGTTAGGACGGCCACGGGCACCGAAAATCGAGCGAGGTTTTTGTTGGAGGAAGTTGGCAGATGGGGTGAAGAACTGACCACTGACAACCGACCACTGACAACTGGAGAAAGTTATGTTAATGCCGAAAAAGGTCAAGCACCGAAGGGTAATGAAGGGACGCATGCGCGGGAAAGCAACGCGCGGAGCGAACCTTGACTTTGGTGACTTCGGACTGAAGACATTGGAAGCAGGATGGATCACCGACCGCCAGATCGAAGCGGCTCGTATCGCGATGACGCGTCATATCAAACGCGGCGGCAAGATCTGGATAAGGATGTTCCCCGACAAACCGATCACAAAGAAACCGGCCGAAACTCGTATGGGTTCGGGTAAGGGAGCTCCGGATCACTGGGTCGCGGTTGTGAAGCCCGGCCGTGTGCTTTATGAGATCCAGGGCGTCGATGAAGCGTTGGCTCGCGAGGCGATGGAGCTCGCGGCGCAAAAGCTTCCAATTAAGACGAAGTTTGTGACGCGTGCGGACCTTGAGGGAGGCGTCGTTTAAGTTATGAAGCGCAAGGAACAGATAGATCAGCTTCGGGATATGAATCTTCAGGAGCTTAGTGACCAGGCAGACGCATTGAAGGAATCGCTTTTCCGTCTGAAATTTCGGAAGACGCTTGGCGTCGGCGACACGGTCAAGGACATCCGGCGTGAAAGAAGAACTCTCGCCCGGGTTCACACCCTGATCGGCGAAAAAGCAAAAGCGGAGAAGAAGGCGAATTAAACTAAATGGCTACAAAGAAAAAGACAGACGAAACTGAAAATGCCGTTGAAGTTACGGCAGCCGAAACTGAGGCAGTCGCCGAAGTGAAGGCTGACGCAGCCGAAGAGGCTCCTAAAAAAGCTCCGGCGAAACGTGCGAAGGCTGCTGAGGCGGCGGTTGTGGATGGTGATGCCGAGGATGGTGCCGCCAGCACCGCAAAGAAAGGAAAACGTGCCGAAAAGATAGGTGTGGTTACATCGGACAAGATGACGTTGACGGTCGTCGTTCGGGTAGACCGTTTGGTAAAGCACCCGATCTACCGCAAGTATGTCCGCAAGCGCAAGAAATTCATGGCGCATGACGAGAAGGGTGCCAAGATCGGTGACAAAGTCAGGATCGTCGAGACGCGGCCGATGTCGGCAAGAAAGCGATGGCGCGTGGTTGAGATCATTCAGAAAGCAGAACTATAAAGTTTCTGGTTTCTAGTTCCTGGTTTCTGATCTGCGTATCGCATTGAAGAAACTAGAAACTAGAAACAAGGAACCAGAAACTGGAGAGAAGATATGATTCAGATGCAGACCTCTTTGGCGGTAGCAGATAATTCGGGTGCGAAACGTGTTGTGATGATCATGCCGATCGGCGGATCGACGAGCAAGATCGCTAGGCTCGGCGACAAGATCAAGGTGACGGTCAAGGAAGCGTCGCCGGATGGAACGGCAAAGAAGGGCAAGGTCTACAACGCCGTGATCGTGAGGACGCGAAAGGAAATTCGCCGCAAGGACGGAACGTACATTCGGTTCGATGAGAATGCGGCCGTCCTTATCAAGGACGATGGGACTCCGGTCGGTACACGCGTTTTCGGGCCCGTCGCCCGCGAGTTGCGGGAAAAGAATTTCATGAAGATCGTGTCCCTGGCACCTGAAGTTATTTAAGTTTGGATGGTGGACCGTTGATGGTTGATCGTTGGCAGCAACGAACAACGAACAACGATCTACGATCAACGATCAAGATAAAATGAAAACGATTAAGACAGGAACAGTAAGTAGCAAGATCAAGCGTGGCGACCAGGTCGTTTTTATCGCTGGTAGAGAATTTGCGCGTTACGACAGTGCCGGAAAGCGTTCGCCTTATCGCGGCAAGGTCATCGAGGTCGATGCGCGAAACGGAAAGGTCAAAGTCGAAGGTGCGATGCTGATGAAACGGCACCAGAAGCCGGTTCCGCAGCTTAACCGCGAGGGCGGCATCAGGGAGCAGGAAGCCTGGGTCGATGTCTCTAACGTCGCCCTTGTCGATCCTGATACTGGTAAGCCGACGCGGATAAAGATCGAAAATCGCGATGGAAAGAAAGTTCGTGTGGCAAAAAGCGGAAAGGTTATTCCGATCGTGAACGTCTTTGGTAAGAAAGAACCGAAGAAGGACAAGGAAGAGAAGACTGAGGAATAAGTTTCTGGTTTCTAGTTCCTGGTTTCTAGTTCGTGATGAACCGGAAACGAGAAAACCAGAAACTCGAAAATAGGAACTTGAAAGAGATGGCTAGATTAAAAGATAAGTATAAGAATGAGATCGCGGGATCGCTCGCTAAGGAATTCGAGATCAAGAACCCGATGGCGATACCGCGCATCGAGAAGGTCGTCATCAACATGGGCCTTGGCGAAGCGAGTTCGAATGCAAAGATCCTCGACGTCGCAGTCGAGGAATTGAAGGCAATAACCGGACAAAAACCGGTTATTACAAAAGCTAAGAAATCGATCGCTGCATTCAAACTCCGTGAGGGAATGGCGATCGGAACGATGGTCACGCTCCGCGGCGACCGCATGTACGAATTTCTCGATCGCCTCATCTCGGTTGCTTTACCACGTGTTCGCGACTTTCGCGGTATATCCGGAAAAGCCTTCGACGGACGCGGGAATTACACGCTCGGTATTCGTGAGCAGTTGATTTTCCCGGAGATCGATTTTAACAAGGTAGACAAAACTCGCGGGATGAACATTTCGATCATCACCACGGCGACAACCGACGATCAAGCGCGTTCGCTTTTGAAGTCGATGGGAATGCCCTTCAGGGCGTAGCCCTGGAAGTTTCAAGTTCCTCGTTCCTGGTTCCTCGTTTGGAGCGAGAGACGGGAATCAACTTGGAACTAGAAACTAGAAACTAGAAACTAAGAAAGATGGCAAAGATCAGCAAAGTAGTAAAGAACGAAAAACGTAAAGTGCGCGTCGCCCTGTGGGCAGGGCGCCGAAAAGCGGCGAAGAAGATCATAAATAATCCCAGATCGACGCCGGAAGAAGTCGATGCCGCGGTCGTAGTGCTGCAAAAGATGCCACGCGACGGCAGTCCCATCCGTGTTCGCAACCGCTGCTCGCAGACGGGCCGAACCCGAGGGTATCTTCGCAAGTTTGGCGTTTCGCGTATCGCACTTCGCGAACTGGCGCTTCAGGGTCAGATCCCGGGAGTCGTTAAATCGAGCTGGTAGTCCCGATTTTGGATTTTAGATTTTGGATTTTGGATTGCCTCGGAGCAATCGCCCGATCCAAAATCCAAAATCTAAAATCCAAAATGATTTTTACGGAGTAGAAATAGAATGACAGATCCAATAGCCGACATGCTTACACGAATTCGCAACGCGATCGCTGCGAATCATCCGCGTGTGGACATTCCCGGTTCGAAATTGAAACTGGAAGTCGCGAGAATCCTGAAGGAAGAGGGCTATATCAATAGCTTTACCATGAAGGGCGACGCTCCGAAAACTTTGATCCGCATCTTTTTGCGTTACGACGCGAAGGGAACTTCGTCGATCACGCATCTGTCGCGAGTATCGCGGCCGGGCCGCCGCGTTTACGTCGGCGCGGGTGAAATACCCAAGGTCCTTGGCGGATATGGCGTGAATATTGTTTCGACTTCGCGTGGACTGATGAGTGGAAAGAAGGCTCGCTCGGAAAACGTCGGCGGAGAAATTTTGGCGGAAGTGTACTAATTTGCGATTTGCGATTTTCAATTTGCGATCTCGCATTTCGGCAATCGCAAATCGAAGATCGCAAATCGAAAATCTAAAGATATGTCTAGAGTAGGAAAAAAACCGATTACGATCCCGAGCGGCGTTACCGTTACGATCGGGGACTCACAAATCGAAGTCAAAGGCCCGAAGGGTACGCTGAATACACCCGTCCCGCGCGGTGTTTCGTTCAAACAGGAAGACGGAACACTTGTCGCCGAACGCTCGGATGACAGCTATAAGGCCTTTCATGGTTTGGCGAGGGCCCTTGCTAACAGCGCGGTTGTCGGCGTCACCGAAGGCTTCGAAAAGAAGATGGACGTTGTCGGCGTTGGATACAAAGCGGACGTGCAGGGGAAGAAGATAGTTTTCTCATTGGGTTATTCACATCCGATCGAGTACCCCTTGCCCGAAGGCATCGAAGCAAAGACCGAGCGTGTAAATACGAAGACGTCGATCAACCAGTATCAGTTGACGATCACGCTGAGCGGCATCGACAAACAGAAGCTTGGTCAGGTCGCCGCGGAGCTGAACCGTTTGCGAAAGCCCGATGCTTATAAGGGGAAAGGTGTTCGTTATTCCGACAAGTATTACAAATTGAAGCCGGGCAAAACCGGTAAATAATCGCATTTTGGATTTTAGATTTTGGATTTTAGATTGCCTAAAAAAACCAAATCCAAAATCGGCAATCCAAAATCCAAAATTGAAATATGGCACAGAAAAATAAAGCAGATATTCGCCGGGGTGTTCACAGCCGCATTCGCAAGAAAGTTCGCGGCTCCGCCAATCGGCCACGGCTGGCGGTGTTCCGCAGTCTGAATCATATCTACGTCCAATTGATTGATGACGACAGCGGTAAGACGCTGGCTACGGCGTCGACCACTGAGAAGTCGCTTAACGCGTCAACCGGCGGAAACATCGCCGCGGCGCAACAAGTCGGCAAGACGATCGCCGAACGGGCCCAAGCGGTTGGCGTTTCGAGCGTCGTTTTCGATCGCGGCGGTTATTTGTATCACGGACGCGTAAAGGCGCTGTTTGATGCGACGCGCGATGCGGGGTTGAATAAGAACGAAGCGGGCGACAAGGCAAAAAAGGAAGACGATGGCAACTAAGATTAAACAGAGAATTTCGCCGAACGGCTTGATCCTGAAGGATCAGCTTATTTCGATCAACCGTGTAACGAAGGTCGTAAAGGGCGGTAAGAATATGTCGTTCGCGGCTCTCGTCGTGATCGGCGACGAAGCGGGCCATGTGGGCTTTGGCACTGGTAAAGCGAAAGAAGTTCCGAATGCGATCAAGAAGGCGGTCGAAGCGGCAAAGAATAATCTGATCCGTGTTCCGCTTATCGAGGGGACGCTTCCGCACGAGCTTATTGGTGAATACGGAGCAGGCCGCGTTCTGCTAAAGCCGGCCGCAGAAGGAACCGGTGTCATCGCCGGCGGAGCCGTGCGAGCGGTCCTTCAGTCGCTTGGCGTTCATAATGTGCGCACGAAGATCCTCGGCTCGACAAATAATCACAACGTCGTGCGGGCGACCTTCAACGGACTGTCGCGAATGAAGGATCCCATTGAAGTTGCGAGACTCCGCGGTAAGGCGGTTGAGGAGCTTGTTTGATTTGCGATTTGCGATCGCCGTTTCGCGATTTTCACTGAGCGCGATCGAAAATCGAAAATCGAAAATAAATAGATGGCAAAGAAAGCAGAAAAAAAAGACGGCGAAAACATCACGATCCAGTACTATCGCAGTTCGATCGGCTACGCGAAGAAGCAGAAGGACATAGTCCGAAGCCTCGGCATCACGAAGCTTAATCAAACGGTGTCGAGGGCTGACACGCCTGCGACACGGGGGATAGTTGCGAAGATACCGCACCTTTTGAGGATCGTAGACTAGTAAATCATGAATCGTGAATCGTGAATAGACGGAACGTTCTATTGACGATTCACGATTCATGATTCGCGAGGAAACATATGGCATTATCGTTAAATAATTTGAAACCCGCGAAGGGTTCGACGCATAAGAAGAAACGCGTTGGCCGCGGTCCCGGTTCGGGACTAGGGAAAACTGCCGGTCGTGGACACAAGGGCCAGAAATCACGTTCAGGTTACAGCAGCCGTCCTGGTTTTGAGGGTGGACAGATGCCGCTTCAACGGCGTCTGCCGAAGCGTGGTTTTACGAACATTTTCAAAAAGGAATGGATCGAGATCAGCCTCGCTAAGATCGAATCGAACTTTGCTGCGGGCGACGACGTAACTCCGGAAATATTGCACGAGCGCGGTTTGATCAAAAAAGCGAAGCACGACCTCGTGATCCTTGGTAACGGCGACATCTCCAAGGCACTAAACATTTCGGCCCATCGCTTTACGAAAACGGCCAAGGATAAGATCGAGAAAGCTGGTGGTTCGTTCACCGAGATCAAGAGGGCGGCGGAAGCAGCTGCGTAGCTAGTTGATCGTGGATCGTAGTTCGTTGCTCGATCCCCGTTTCGTCGAATTTTGCAACGAGCAACGATCAACCAACAACCAACATTTATATGGAGAAGTTTCTCAACGCGGTTCAGAACATGTTCAAGGTTCCCGAACTGCGGACGCGTATTTTGTTCACGCTTGGGCTCCTTGCGGTGTACCGTCTTGGTGCACATGTCACGTCGCCAGGAATCAACAAGGCGCGCCTCGAACAGGTTTGGGGTGAAGTTGCCGGAACGCTTCTCGGCGTCCTCGATCTGTTTTCCGGCGGTAACTTCCGCACCATCTCGGTTTTCGCGCTTGGCGTAACACCATATATCACGGCATCGATCATCATGCAGCTGATGCCTACTCTCTCGCCGGCAATAAAAAGAATCCAGCAGGAGGGCGAGGTCGGACGGCAGAAGATGAACCAGTGGACGCGGTATTTGACCGTTGTTCTCTGCTCAGTTCAAACGTTTTTTGTCGCGACATGGCTGAGCCGGAACGGTATCATCCAGGAAACCTGGTGGGCGACCGCGATGATCGTGGTAACGCTGACGACCGGAACGATCTTCGTGATGTGGCTTGGTGAACAGATCACCGAGCGGGGTGTCGGAAACGGGATCTCTTTGCTCATTTTTGCCGGTATTGTTATCGGTTTGCCAGGGGCGGTCCTCCAGGTAGGCGAACGTGTACGAGCTGGTGACGCGATGCAGACACTTGGGGTGATCTTTTTGATCGTTGTACTCGTCGCGTTGATCGCGCTAGTCGTTTACGTCGAATCTGCCAGGCGGAATATCGCCATAACCTACGCGAGTCGGCGGGTCGGCAGTCAGACATTTCGGGGCCAGGAAACGAGCCTTCCGCTCAAGATCAACATGGGTGGCGTTATTCCGGTGATCTTTGCCTCGTCCGTACTGGCAATGCCGCAGACACTTTTCTCCGCGTTTCCGCCAGCTCAGGGGGATACGACCTCGACCTGGTCGAGAATTCATGCGTTCTTTCAACAGTTTCACGGGGGCGATCCGTATTACGAGCTTGTCTTTCTGTCGCTGATCGTACTATTCACGTTCTTCTACATTACGATCGTCTTTAACACGGACGAGGTGGCGGACAATTTGCGAAAGCACGGCGGCTTTATTGCGGGGATCCGTCCCGGTGCACCGACCGCGGAGTACCTGAACACGATCCTTACTCGATTGACGACTGTGGGTGCTCTCTACCTGGCGTTCGTAGCGTTTGTTCCGCAGATCTTGTTGAGTGGTTTCAGAGTCGCGAGACTCCCATTTATCGGTGACCGGATCGACGCATTCTTTTCTTCGACCCCCGGTCTGAACTGGCTGCCGACCGGATTAGGATATCAGTTCTACTTTGGTGGAACGTCCTTGCTGATTCTTGTAGGTGTGGCGATGGACACAGTGTCCCAGATCGAAGCACAGCTTGTGATGAAAAATTACGAGGGATTTCTCGGAGCCGGGTCACGGCTTCGAGGTAGAAGATCTTAGAGTTTTCGCCACAGAGGACACAGGGATTGGGAAAACGGTTTTTCAATCTGCTCTGTGTCCTCTGTGGCTTTAGGATTTCATGCCGAAGATTATCGTATTGATCGGAGCTCCGGGCGCGGGTAAGGGAACACAAGCGCGGCTATTCCAAGAGCGGCTTGGTATACCTCAGATCTCGACCGGCGATATGTTCCGGGAGATGAAAACGCTCGACACGCCGTTGGCCCGCGAAGTGCAGGCGATCATGGCCGCGGGGAAATACGTCCCGGATGACGTGACCTTTCGGATGGTAAAAGAACGTACGTCGCGGGATGACACGAAAGGCGGATACGTTCTGGATGGATTTCCTCGGACAATGGTGCAGGTAAAACAGCTCGAAGAGTTGGCGGAAGAGCAGGGATTCGACATAAGCGTAATTCAGGTCGAAGTTCCAAAAGACGAGCTTACACGCAGGCTCACCGGCCGAAGAAAATGTCCAGTTTGCGGTGAGCTCTATAATATTTATTCGAAGCCCCCGAAGACGGAAGGTTTTTGTGACGATCATTCAACCACCGTTTTAGAGCAAAGAGCGGACGATAATGAAGAAAGCGTTAGGGTACGGTTGGAGACCTATGAGGTAGAGACAGAACCTCTGCTAGATTATTACTCTGGTCAGGGCATTCTAAAAAAGGTTGATGGAACGGGGGACGTTGAGCAGATCTACCTGCAGCTTGAGAAGTTGGTTTGATAGTACAAATGGCGGTTGGCTCGATACTTGGTGGCATAGCAAGCTGGACGACCGCGGTTCTATTCGGGAAACGGATGATCATCGCAAAATCACAAAAAGACCTTGAAAAGATGCGGGCCGTCGGCGAGTTGATCGCCGAGGTACGCGAGGCCTTGCGTAAACTGGTCATCCCCGGAGTCACGACGCTTGAATTGAATGCCGTTGCCGAAAAGATGATGCGGGATGCCGGCTCTATCCCGACCTTTATCGGATATAAACCACGAGGAATGGTGCCGTTCCCATTTGCGATCTGCGCATCGCCGAATGACGCCATAGTGCATGGATTTTCGACCGACGTGCCGCTTAAGGACGGCGACATCCTGTCACTCGACATGGCGTGTACTCTAAACGGATTTGTGGGTGACACGGCGATGACTGTGCCGGTCGGAAAGATCAGCGATGAGGCGGCTCAGCTTATTCGGGTCACCGAGGAGTGTCTTGCACGTGGCATTGAACAATGCGTGCCGAACAAACGGGTCGGCGATATCGGCTGGGCAGTTGAGGAGCACGCCGAAAAGTTCGGCTATGGCATTGTCCGAGACTATACCGGGCATGGAATCGGTCGTTCAATGCACGAAGCTCCCCAAATTCCGAACTACGGCCGACAGGGCACACGTGAGAAAATAAGGACCGGATACTGTTTTGCGATAGAACCCATGCTCAACCTTGGAAGCCCGGAAACAAGGACGCTTGAAGATAAATGGACAGTAGTGACGGCGGACGGCAATCTCTCGGCGCATGCTGAACATACGATTGCTGTTACCGAGCAGGGACCTGAGATTCTGACGCTGACAAAAGAGCAAAAGCGGCAGCTAAATAATGCGAAATCGGAAACGGTGGCGGCTTAACTTGAGTTTTAGGGATTAAACAGCTAATATTTACGGTTTGTCCAACTAATCGGCGGGTTGGTATAGACATATGTCTAAGGAAGAGGCGATAGAGGTGACCGCGACAGTACTGGAAACCTTGCCGAATGCTATGTTCAAGGTATCTATCGACGGCAACGAGCATGAAGTACTAGCTCACATCTCTGGTAAAATGCGTAAGAATTTTATCCGTATTTTGCCCGGCGACAAGGTCTTGGTAGAGCTTTCGCCTTACGATCTGGACCGGGGAAGGATCACCTATCGCTACAAGTAAGAAGGTGGAGATTATGAAGGTACGACCGTCAGTAAAAAAGATTTGCGATAAATGCAAGGTCATTCATCGAAAGGGCGTTGTCCGTGTGATTTGTGACAATCCGAAGCATAAACAGCGTCAGGGATAAGAGTTTGATTTCAAGTTTGAAATATCAAATTTGAGAATTCTGGAGAAATTATGGCTCGCGTAGCAGGAGTTGATTTACCGCCCAACAAACGGGCACAGGTTGGTTTGACGTACATTTACGGCGTTGGCAGATCCCGCGCTACTGCGATCCTCACGGAGGCCGCGGTTGCTGTGGATTCCAAGATTCGTGACCTGAGTGAGGATGAACTTAATAAGATACGTGCGATCCTCGACGGGCAGGGTGAGATCGAAGGTGATCTGCGGAAGCGCGTCCAGATGGATATCAAGCGATTGATGGACATCGGTTGCTATCGCGGTCTTCGGCACCGCCGAAGCCTGCCGGTCCGCGGCCAGCGCACATCGACGAACGCCCGCACCCGCAAGGGCCCGCGAAAGGCTGCAGTTGCTAAGAAGAAGGCTCCGGGCAAGAAATAAGGTTCGAGTTTCTAGTCCCGTGTTTCTAGTCGGAAGCTCGCGGAACGAGAAACCAGGAACCAGAAACTAGAAACGAAACAAAGATGGCTAAACCAGCAGCAGGAACAAAGAAGAAAACTTTCAAGAAGAAAGAGCGAAAGAACATTCCGATTGGAATCGTTCATATTTCGGCTTCCTTCAATAACACGCTGATATCGATCACGGACACGCAAGGTAACCTTATCGCTCAGTCTTCGTCCGGCGCACGCGGCTTTCGTGGATCCCGCAAAGGAACGCCATTCGCCGCACAGCAGGCTGCTGGCGAAGCCGCACGGAAAGCGGCCGAAGCCGGCATGCGTGAGGTAGAAGTTCGTGTGAAAGGACCGGGCGGCGGTCGCGAGTCGGCAATTCGAGCGGTCGCACAGGCGGGGATACGCGTCACGTCCATCCGCGATACGACGCCGATCCCCCACAACGGATGCCGACCGCCGAAACGCAGGCGCGTCTGACATTCCATTTTGGATTTTGGATTTTGGATTGCCCACGGGCAGTCTTGGTATTGGGATCGAAAGGACGAAGGACGGTAATCCCGTTCGTAAACTTTTCCGATAAAAACGAGTCGATTTTGAATTCTGATAGAGGTGAGGATTGAGGACAATCCAAAATCTAAAATCCAAAATCGCCTCTCGGAGGCAATAAATGGCTAGATATAGAGATGCGGTGTGCAGATTGTGTCGCCGCGAAGGTGGAAAGTTATTTTTGAAGGGCGATCGTTGTTTTAAGCCCTCGTGTGCGATTGAAAAACGTGGTACCAACCCGCCGGGACAACACGGCGCGGCTCGACGTAAGATGCTGGCCGGATACGGGCAGCAGCTGCGCGAAAAGCAAAAGGTAAAGCGCATCTACTTCATCCTCGAAAAGCAGTTCCGAAATTATTTCGAAAAAGCACGACATCAGAAAGGCGTTACGGGCGAGAATCTTTTATTCATGCTCGAACGTCGTTTGGATAACGTCGTCTACCGTTCGGGTTTTTCGACCTCGCGCCGCCAGGCGCGTCAGCTTGTGAACCACGGGCACATTGAAGTAAACGGACGTAAAGTCGATATCCCTTCGTTTCAGGTAAAACAGGGCGACGTTATCAGTGTAAAAGACAAGAGTCACAAGAACGCGCACGTCGAGGGAGCGTGGTCGACGGCTGCGGGGCGTGGCCGGCCGGGTTGGATGTCGCCGGGCGACAAAGAGCTCAGCATCGCGATCTCCGGCTTACCGACGCGCCAAGACATTGATCAGAATATTAACGAGCAATTGATCGTTGAGCTTTACAGTAAGTAGGTACTAGACGGTTGGCTGAAGTATCCGGGTTTCTGAAAGTTTGTTCTTGCTCGCGGAACCCGGGGACAAAGCCGACCCTGATTTTATTTTAAAAAGAACACTATGACACAAAGTAATAATTGGACTGATTTTCAAATGCCGAGTCGTTTGAATGTAGAGACCGAAACTCTAACGGAGCGGTATGGTAAATTCTACGCCCAGCCTTTCGAACGCGGTTTTGGAACAACGATCGGAAATTCAATTCGGCGTGCACTGCTGTCTTCTATCGAGGGCGCTGCAGTAACGGCGGTGAAGATCGAAGGCGTCGAGCACGAATTCTCATCCATCAAAGGAGTGGTCGAGGACGCCACCGACGTGATCCTGAACCTGAAACAGATCCCGTTCCTGCTTCATGGCGGTGGATCGAAAACACTAACGATCAACAAAAAGGGCGCGGGTGAAGTGACGAGTGCGGATATCAAGGGCGACGCCGATGTCGAGGTACTGGATTCGAACATTCACATTGCGACCATCAGCGGTAACGGATCGCTGAATGTTGAAATGCGTCTCAAGCGGGGCCGCGGATATGTCTCTGCCGAGTTCAACAACGACGAAGACCTCTCAGTGGGTTATATTCCGGTCGACTCCGTTCACACGCCGATCAAGAAAGTAAATTACAACGTCGACAAGACGCGTCAGGGTTCGAACACCGAGTTTGATAAGTTGACGATCGAGGTTTGGACCGACGGTTCGGTCAAGCCCGAAGATTCGATAGGCCTGGCGGCGAAGCTGGTAAAGGATCACATGTCGATCTTTATCAATTTCGAAGAGGAAGAGGAAGAGTACAAATACGAGGACATCGCCCGTCCGCCGCTTATGCGGAACGATCTGCTCGACAAGCCGGTCGATGAGCTGGAGTTGTCAGTTCGCTCGTACAACTGCCTGAAGAATGCCGACATACGTTCGATCCGTGATTTGATCAAACGTAGTGAGAAAGACATGCTTGGCACAAAGAACTTCGGCAAGAAATCACTTACTGAGATCAAGGACCTGCTGCACGGAATGGGACTGGATTTTGGAATGGATTTTGATGAGCAGGGTAATCCGATACCGGGATCGGGCGGAAGAGACTTGGACTAGAGTTCCTCGTTTCTAGTTTCTTGTTCCTCGTCTTGAACTCGAAACTAGAAACGCGAAACTAGAAACTTTGATATGAGACATTTAAAGGCACATCGTAAATTGGGCAGGACAACGGAACACCGGATGTCGATGCTTCGAAATCTTGCGACATCGCTGGTTAACTCCGAGAAAGAGCACATCGTCACGACGATCGCCAAAGCAAAGGAACTGCGTCCGTTTGTCGAGAAGGCGATCACTCTTGCGCGAAAGGCCCAAGTGTTGAGCGGTGACGATTCGAAAACTCAGGAAGTGCATCTGCGTCGTCAGGCTGCAAGATTTTTCCACGCGGGCAATAGCACGTTCAAAGTTGCGGCGAGCCGCTTTCGCGGTAAGAAAGGCGAGGAGAAAGATCCGATCGAACGGACCGCGGGCGTTGCCGCGTTGAAGCGGCTGTTCGACGACCTGGGCGCTCGTTACAAAGATCGTAACGGTGGCTACACGAGAATTATTAAGCTTGGGCGGCGTTCGGGCGATAATGCCGAAATGGCCGTGATCGAATTGGTTGACAATCCGCGCGAGATGGCGGCGAAAGGCTAACACCTGAAGGAGTAAGTGCACGATGAGTGAAATTACGGCTTCTGCGAAGGCTCAGGAATCGGCTAAATCCGGAACGAAAAACAAGCGGGCTGCGAAAAAGGACATTAGCGATCCGTCTTTCAATATGGGCGAGATTCGCGAACTCGCCGATCTTGTCGATGAGTACGGATTGACGGATTTTGAGTTTGAGAACGAGAACATCCGCGTTCGCCTGAGCAAGATGTCTGGTTCGGTCTCCGTCCAGCACCAAACGCCCCAGCAACTTCCTGCGGATCCGAGTAATTTTGCGGCGATGCAAAAAGCTGCAGAATCCGCACCGGCGACGGCTGCTGTGGCCCCGGAAGAGGATCTTTACAAGATCACATCACCCATCGTCGGAACCTTCTATCGTTCCCCCGACCCAAATAAAGAGCCCTATATCAAAGAGGGAAGCAAAGTATCTCCTGAATCGGTCGTTTGCATAGTCGAGGCTATGAAGTTGATGAACGAGATCCAGGCAGAAAAATCCGGCGAGGTCGTGAAGATCTATGTCGAGAACGGGCAGCCGGTCGAGTACGGCCAGCCGCTGTTCGGTGTACGAAAGTGATATTTACCGCCGAGACGCGGAGACGCAGAGTAAGGATTTGTTATTTTCTCAGGTCTTAGATGACTTGAATCCTCTGCGACTCGATGTCTCGGCGGTTTGGATTTGAATGCAGACTCGTGAAATACGAAAAATTCTGATCGCCAATCGGGGCGAGATCGCGTGCCGGATAATTTGGACGTGCAAGGAGATGGGCATAAAGACCGTAGCTGTGCACTCCGAGGCCGATCGCGAGGCGCTGCACGTTCGATACGCCGATGAGGCGCTCTGCATCGGCCCACCGCCATCGGCGCAGAGTTACCTGAACATCCCGTCGATCATAAGTGCGGCTGAAGTAACCAATGTCGACGCGATCCATCCCGGTTATGGCTTTTTGGCTGAGTCGGCGACGTTTGCGAAGATCTGTGAAGACTGCAACATCAAGTTCATAGGTCCAAGCGCAGACGTTATCGCGATGATGGGCGACAAGGTCGAAGCCCGCCGAACCATGCAGGCAGCCGGCGTTCCTATCCTTCCGGGGAGCCCCGACCCGATCGAGTCGGCCGACGAAGCGAAGAAGGTCGCGATAGAGATCGGCTTTCCAGTGATCATTAAAGCTGCCGCCGGTGGTGGCGGTCGCGGAATGCGCATTGTTCGTTCGGAAGATGAACTTGCGTCAAATCTTGAAACGGCTCAGGCAGAAGCCCTGGCGGCGTTCAAGAACGGAGCCGTTTATATAGAACGGTACCTCGATCGTCCGCGTCATATCGAGATCCAGGTCCTGGCGGATGAGCACGGGAACTGTATCCATTTAGGCGAGCGCGAATGCACGATCCAGCGGCGTCATCAAAAATTGCTCGAGGAAGCTCCGTCGGTCGCGATCACAAAAGAGCAGCGCGAGAAGATGGGCGCGGTCGCGGTGAACGCGTGCAAAAAGATCGGTTACTGGAGCGCCGGAACTTTCGAGTTCCTTCTCGATGAAGATGGCAGCTTCTACTTCATGGAGATGAATACGCGGATCCAGGTTGAGCATCCGGTGACCGAGATGGTGACGCTGGCCGACATAGTGCGGAATCAGATCCGCATCGCGTCCGGCGAAGATCTTCAGTACCAGCAGAGCGACGTCCAGATCGTTGGGCACTCTATCGAATGCCGGATCAACGCTGAGGACCCGGTTACGTTTGTCCCAAGCCCCGGCAAGATCACGGCGTTCAATATCCCCGGTGGGCCCGGCGTTCGAGTCGATACGGCGGCATATCCTGATTACACAGTTCCGCCTTATTACGATTCGATGATCGCCAAGTTGATCGTTCATGCCCGAACGCGCGAGCTGGCGATAGCCCGAATGGAACGAGCGCTCGATATGATGGTCGTCGAGGGTATCAAAACCACGATTCCCCTCCATAAGAAGATCATGGCGGACGAGAGGTTTCGGAAAGGCGATTTCTCAACAAAGTTCATGGAAGAGTTTCAGGTTTAGGCACGTTTGTTAGTTAAAGGTAAATATTGTAGACTTTAGCTGGATTTTAATTTGGACAAAAGGAGTCAAATTTTTGCGGTTGTCGCGGCCCGAAAGGCGCGAAGTTACTGCGAGCTAGGAGAGACCATTTAGCGTTAGTTTATTATGGCGACAGTAAAGGAATTAAAAGAAAAGATCGTGGGCGATTACAAGACTCACACTTCGGACACCGGATCTTCGCAGGTACAGGTGGCGCTCTTGACACAACGAATCAACGAGTTGACAGAGCACTTTAAGGTGCACAAGAAAGACAACAACTCGCGACGGGGACTGCTTATAATGGTCTCGCGGCGACGCAAGCTGCTGGATTATCTCCGGCGTACGAATATCAACGAGTACCACGAGATCATCAAGAAATTAGGATTAAGAAGGTAGAAAAGTGAAAAAGTGAAAAGGTGAAAAGGTGAAAACACGGAGGGCACGAGACCAACAAACGTTTTCACATTTTCACATTTCTGCTCTTTCACTTTACATGGCTGCTTCGAGTCATTAAAAAAGAGGTTCTCTCGAAGAATTTGTTGACGGCTGCTGAACGTGACAGCGATTTGGCCACACGCAAAAGGGAACACATCATATTAGAAATCTCCAAGGCGGCGGGGCATCACGATTTGCACCCGGCCGCCTTTGTTTTTGAGGATTGTAGAAATGTCACAAAAAAAATATTTGAAAGAATCGATCAAGCTAGGCAGCCGTGAGCTGGTCGTTGAATCTGGAAGGGTTGCCAAACAGGCCGATGGTTCGGTCGTTATCAGGTACGGCGATACGATGCTTCTGGTCACCGCTGTCAGCGCACGCAAAGCGAAAGAAGGACTCGACTTTTTCCCGCTTACCGTTGAATACAGAGAGTCGAGCTATTCGGCCGGGCGAATTCCCGGTAACCATTTTCGACGCGAAGGCCGCCCGAGCGAGAAGGAGGTCCTTACTTGTCGGTTGATCGACCGTCCGGTACGGCCGCTGTTTGCCGATGGCTACCGATTCGAAACGCAGGTCGTCGGCACCGTCATTTCGTCGGATTCTGAAAACGATCCTGACGTCATCGCGATCACAGGTGCTTCATGCGCCCTGTATTTATCGGACATTCCGTTCACCACGCCGATCGCCGGTGTCCGTGTCGGCCTGATCGATGGTAAGTATTTGATCAACCCGACCTATGACGAACGCCGCGAGTCCGACCTGAATCTGATCGTCGCGGGGACCGAAGAAGCGATCGTGATGGTCGAGGCGGTTGCGAGCGAGGTTGCCGAAAGCATCATGGTCGAGGCGCTCATGCTCGCCCATCAAGAGATCAAGCGACTCTGTCTGTGGCAAAAAGAATTGGGTAAGGCGCTTGAGATCACGAAGCGCGAGTTTGTTCCGGCTGCGCTCGACGAGGGTTTAACCGCCGAGGTCGAGAAGAATTTTGGCGACCGCCTGCGTGAAGCACTGGATACAACTGGAACGGACAAGCTGACGAGTTATGCGGCGATCGATGCGCTCAAGAAAGAGGTTGTCGAAAGCTATCCGGAAGACGATCCGGAAAATCGGCAGATGGCCGGAAAAGTTTTCTCGTCCTTGAAGGAAAAGATCTTTCGCGAGGACATGCTCGGCAAACGCCGCCGTCCGGATGGACGCAAGTTCTCGGAGATCCGGCCCATCACGTGCGAAGTCGGTTGGCTGCCCCGCGTTCACGGATCGGCGTTGTTCACACGTGGCGAAACTCAGGCGATCGTTACGACTACGCTCGGGACGAAAATGGACGAGCAGTACATGGACGACATCGAGAAGGGCGAGGTGAAGCGCCGCTTCATGCTCCACTATAATTTCCCGCCTTATTCGGTCGGTGAGGCAGGCCGCTTTGGCGGAACGTCCCGACGCGAGACGGGCCACGGTAATCTTGCTCGTCGTGCGATCGAAGCGGTTCTTCCTGACGACGGGGATTTCCCGTACACGCTTCGCATAGTTTCGGACATTACGGAATCGAACGGTTCATCGTCGATGGCATCGGTTTGCGGCGGTATCCTGAGTTTGATGGACGCCGGTGTACCGATCAAACGTCCGGTTGCCGGAGTTGCGATGGGATTGGTGATGGAAGGAAATCGTTACGCGATCCTTTCGGACATTGCCGGTGCCGAAGATCATTACGGAGACATGGACTTTAAGGTCACCGGAACGAGCGAAGGCATCACCGCGTTGCAGATGGATATCAAGATCGGCGGGATCAACGCGATGATCTTACAGGAAGCACTCGAGCAGGCACGCAAGGGCCGGCTCCATATCCTGGGGATAATGGAGCAAGCGATCAACAAGCCGCGAGAAGAGATCTCGCCATATGCTCCGCGGATCATCACGCTTCATATCAATCCTGAGAAGATCCGCGACATCATCGGAAAGGGCGGGTCGACTATCCGCGCGATCACCGAAGAGACCGGTGCGAAGATCGATGTTTCGGATGACGGAACCGTGCTCATCGCGACCGCCGACGGCGAAGCGGGACAGAGAGCCGTGGCGTGGATCAAGTCGCTTACTGCGGAAGCTGAAATAGGCGAAACGTATCTCGGTACCGTTTCACGGATCGTCGATTTCGGCGCGTTCGTTGAAATTCTTCCGGGCCTCGATGGTCTGCTGCACATCTCGGAGATCTCGGATCGACGCGTCAAAGACGTTCGCGACGAGCTCAAAGAAGGCCAGCAGATAATGGTCAAGTGCATCGGCAAGGAAGGCAATAAGGTCAAGCTTTCGAGGAAAGCGATCCTTGCTCAGGAGAAAGCAGCGGCCGGCGGTGCAGGCGGCGGTGACGGCGAAAGCCGCGATCGCGGCGGCGATCGTAACGATCACGGCGACGAATAGTCAGTGGCGGAAATGTGGCCAGCAAAGCAAGAGGACGGCTTAGCCGCCCTCTTGATTTTTTTGCGGGCCAGTAATTCGACGAACTGCATCGGAAAATGACTTAGGGTCGATGGCCGGGTATCGATAGAGATCCGGCACGATAGCGTCGAATAAAGAGCCGAGTTTTGACAGATCGAGCAGTCCTTCTTTTATCATCGATGCAACATCTAGTAGATCCTGAGCGTGACCGCGTTCGATCTTCGACAGAGCCTGGCTGTATGGATCGTAATGATAGAAATCGAGTTGTCCTTCGCGCGCGATGTGTTGGGAACGAGCTTCCCAGCCCGGCAGCGGCGGAATGAAATCCGACGGAGCAGCCAATTCGATATTGATCTCCAGATCTTCTTTTAGAATGGGCAAAGCACGAAATAACTCATCCAGTTCTGGATCGAAACGCAGGTCGATGTCGATGGTAGTGTCGCGCCAGCCATACAGGACCGCCGTTACGCCGCCCGTAAAATAAACGCGTGCAGGCCGCCTCGACCTCTTGCCGAGAGCACGCATAAATTCCAGCACTCGATTTCGGTTTGTTAGATTCCGCACTCGGTTGCCCGTTCAAAGCTAACAAGGCGCCGGATCAGGGCGTTGTATCGTGAATGCGATGCGTCAGGGTCGATGTCTCGCAGCGTTGAATAAAGTCGGTGTTCGGGAGATAGGATCGTCGCTTCAGGAACCGGCATACCCAAACGGCGAAGGCGTTCGGCACCTATCGACACGAGTAGCGACGGGATCGTTTCCTTCCCGGCAGCAAGATCTCTGAGGCCTTCTTCGATAATGTCGTGCCCTGGCTTCACGTTACGAATTATATCGGATTGTTACTGTCGTTCACAGTGGAGCCCTCGGGCAGAATACCCGTTACTCGATTAGGTGTGGTTTGGTTTTCCATTGTGTTCGGCTATTGTAGAATTTTCATTTTATTCGACCATTGTCTTTTATATGTCAGCACCACATATCGAAACCATCGTTTCCCTGTCAAAACGTCGGGGATTTGTCTATCCCGCTTCGGATATATACGGCGGTTTAGGATCGTCGTGGGATTACGGACCGCTTGGCGTAGAACTCGCGAACAATATCAAAAAGAGCTGGTGGAACTGGCTCGTTTACGAGCGCGACGATATCGAGGGACTCGATTCGTCGATCATCCAGAACCGCCTCACGTGGAAATACTCCGGCCATGAAACGACGTTCAGCGATCCGCTGATCGATTGCAGAGTGTGCAAAGGAAGGTTTCGTTTGGACAAGTTGTTAGATGTTCAATGCCCGAACCATCCGTCCGTTCATCCCGGCGATGACAAAGAATGCGATCTAACCGAAGCTCGCGAGTTCAACTTGATGTTTCGCACAACCGTCGGTGCCGTTTCGTCGGACGAAGACGAATCGGCTCTTGCTTATCTGCGTCCCGAAACTGCGCAGGGGATCTTTATAAACTTTGCGAATGTCCTGAACACCTCGCGACGAAAGCTTCCGTTCGGGATCGCGCAAATTGGGAAAGCATTCCGGAATGAGGTAACGCCGGGCAACTTTATTTTCCGCACACGCGAATTCGAGCAGATGGAGATGGAGTACTTCGTTCGACCCGACGATGCCCCGCGGCTTCATCAGGAATGGATCGACAGGTTTCAGGAATGGATACAGTCGCTCGGCATTTCGCCGGAGAACTTGAAACTATACGAACAATCAAAGGAAGAACTGGCGCACTACGCCGAGCGAACCGTCGATATTATGTACCGCTACTTTCCCGAACGCGAGGACGAAGACAAGCAATGGGATGAACTGATGGGCATCGCCAATCGCACGGACTACGACCTTCGCGTTCATTCAAAGAAACCCGAGGACGCCGAAGGGAAGCGCATAAACCCGGATTCGACCGACGATCTTTCGTATTTTGATCCGCAGACGAACGAGCGATTTTATCCGTACGTCATCGAGCCGGCAATCGGCGTGAACCGAACGCTGCTGGCGGTGATGATGGATGCATACACCGAAAAAACGAACGAGAAGGGCGAGACACGCGTAATACTGAAACTCAAACCGGAGCTTGCGCCGATCAAAGTCGCCGTGCTGCCGCTTGCGAAAAATAAACCGGAGATCGTCGAGCTGGCGCGGAAGATCAAACACGATCTGCAGCCGTCGATGCGCGCTGTTTACGACGACACGGGCGGTATCGGCAAGCTATACGCCCGCCAGGACGAGATCGGGACGCCTTTCTGCGTGACCGTCGATCACGAGTCGCTCGTCGACAATGCCGTCACGGTTCGCGATCGTGACACGTGGGAGCAGGAGCGAGTCAGAATGGATGCGTTGAAAGAATATCTGGAAAAGCGCCTGTCGTAGTCTGCTTATCGATCTCGAATCTAAAATCTAGTATCTATCATCTATTCGGAGAGATTCTGAATAGATTCTAGATTCTAGATTGTAGATTCGAGATCGATCAATCACATGGGTATGAAGAAACTGATCGAGTGTGTCCCGAATTTCAGCGAGGGGCGCGATCTCGAGATCATCAAAAAGATCACGGATGAGATCGAACGTGTCGATGGGGTGAAGCTCCTCGATGTGGATCCTGGGGCGACGACGAATCGCACCGTCGTTACCTTTGTCGGAACTCCTGACGAGGTGATCGAGGCCGCGTTTCAGGCCGTCAAGAAAGCGCAGGAATTGATCGACATGCGAAAGCACAAGGGGGATCATCCGCGTTTTGGCGCGACCGATGTTTGCCCGCTGATCCCGATCTCGGGTGTGTCGATGGAGGAGGTTGCTGAATACGCACGGCAACTTGGTAAACGCATCGGCGACGAACTCGGAATTCCGATCTATCTATATGAGAACGCGGCATCGGAAGAGAAGCGCCGTAATCTCGCGAATTGCCGTGAGGGCGAGTACGAATGCGTGAAGGACAGGATCGGTTCCAAAGAATGGAAACCTGACTACGGCCCTTCGGAATTTAACGACAGCGTCGCACGTTCCGGGGCAACCGCGGTCGGTGCCCGCGATTTTCTGATCGCGGTTAATTTCAATCTCAACACAACATCCACCAGGCGTGCGAACGCGATCGCGTTCGACGTTCGCGAAAAAGGACGGGCAAAGCGGGATGGCAATCCGATCACAGGTAAGGTCGTCACAGACGACGCGGGTGAGCCGGTGATGATCCCGGGAACGCTGAAGGGCACAAAAGCGATCGGCTGGATGATCGCCGAATACGGCATAGCACAGGTGTCGATGAACATCACCAACCTTTCGCAAACGCCTATGCATGTCGCATTCGACGAGGTGAGCGAAAAGGCGCAGAAACGGGGTATCCGGGTCACGGGTCTCGAGATCGTCGGTCTCGTTCCGAAGAAGGCGATCATCGACGCGGGCAGATACTATCTGCAAAAACAGAGCCGTTCGCTTGGCGTGACCGAGGCCGAGATCATCAAGATCGCTATCAAGTCGATGGGGCTCGACGATCTGAAGCCCTTCGATCCGGCGGAGAAGATAATCGAATACGTTCTTGAGAAAGAGGAAAGCATGACCAGACTTATCGACATGACCTGCCGCGATTTTGCTGACGAGACCGCATCCGAATCACCGGCGCCCGGGGGCGGTTCGATCTCGGCGTACATGGGTGCGTTGGGAGCGGCACTTGCCGCAATGGTCGCTAATTTGTCGTCACACAAGGCCGGCTGGGACGACCGTTGGGAAGAGTTTTCCGATTGGGCGGTAAAGGGGCAACAGATCAAAGACGATCTGCTGACACTCGTCGACGAGGATACAAATGCATTCAACAGAGTGATGGATGCCTTCGGCCTTCCGACGACGACCGAAGAAGAAAAGGCCGAAAGGTCCGACGCCATTCAGGAAGCAACCCGATACGCGACCGAAGTTCCCTTGCGCACTATGGAGCGCAGCCTTGACGCATTCGAGATCATAAAAGCAATGGCGATAGATGGAAACCCAAACTCGGTTTCCGACGCGGGCGTAGGTGCTCTCTGCGCACGCTCGGCGGTAATGGGCGCATTCCTGAATGTGAAGATAAACGCGGCGGGTCTAAAAGATCGCGCGTTCGCCAGCGACGTTCTCGCCCGGGGAGCCGAGATCGAGAAAAAGGCCACGGCACTCGAGACCGAGATCATGGCCATCGTTAACGGCAAGATCAACTAATGTCACGGAGCAGTTGAGCGGTCTCCTTCGACGCACGAAGCGGTCTTGTGAAACGGCGTCCTTCGCAAGGGGTTTACTATTAGCGCCGCAGGCCTTCGATTACCTTTATTCGCTCACGAGCTGCCCGAGTATGGCGGCAAGTCGGACATGCCACCTTCAAACATCCAAAAAGAAATCGGCGTATCCCGATCACCAATCAACTCACCGAGAAGCTGCCCGTCAAACAAGAGTTCAAACGAGAGACCGTTTTGGTCCGTAACACGATAGCCGAGAGTGTTCATTGGTTTAGTGTGAACCACGAAGCACCAAACGATTGAGATGACGTGGGGCGCAACCGAATTCGCGCAAGTTTCAGTTCACCAAACAACGCCCAAATAAAATTGCTGGTTCACCATCACGTCGATTGAATTGCTGGGCATGTTTCAATGGCTCAGAGATCTTTACCGTAAATAGTTTTCTGCACATGATCCAGAATACGTCGCGCTGTTACTTCCGGTTTAGAGTTTGTTGTATCCAATGTCAGCGCGTTCGGGTCCGGCACTTTGAGAACTTCAAAGTTTTCAGCCCACCATTGAATCGAAGCCAAATCGGTTTCTTTCAATCGTGCTTTTCGTTCCGGGGTATTCTTGCGCTCATAAATCTTTTCAGTCTCACACGTCAACCATACGGGAAAGAATTCGGCTTTCCTCCGTTTCGCCACCCGCTCGATCCGGCGATACCACGCGAGGTCTGAAGGCGTGTTTGCATCCAAGACATTCGTAAAAACAAAGCTGTCTTCGGGCGGGCAGAAATCGCGAACTACCGCTAAAACCGCTCGATGAATTTTTTCGATATATGCACCTGCGCCTTTCGGAAATGGAAAAGCATCCGTTCCGTCATAGCCGACGACGGTGAAAACGGGCAGGTTGATGAGTTGATTGTCAACGACCTTTGCACCCGTCAATCGTGCGATTTCCTTGGCGATCGTGTGTTTCCCGACGGCGGGAATTCCAATAAGATAAATAATCGTGTTGCTGAGCTTCATCCGGATTCGGTTTATTATTTCTTTAGATTGAGGGCAAACCATTATTCCAACGAAGCGCATAACGGCTGAGATGACGTGAGGCGAAACACCTGGCAACTTGGCAAACGAAACAGCGGACGTGTTTTGCCCTCACGTCCATTGAATTGTTCGACATTGCGTTAAATTTAACCAAGCCCTGCACAACTAGCGACATCATTGCGGGCAAAAGGAAACACATTGAAAAGTTTGCCGTCAACATAAAACTCAAGTTGAGGATTGCCTTCAGTTTTCTCTCCCGTCGCAATTACAAATTTTACATCTTTGGATAAGCGGTTTGATAAATACGCTTTGACAAAGCTTAGTCTCGTTCCATTGAATTTTACTGATTTCTCGCTTTTACCAACACGCCCGATAACGATTAAAGATTCGTCTTTATTCATTCGAACTTTATAAGCCAAGTTGTCAAGATAAAACAAAGCAGTTTCACAATTAACGGGCGTAGTCGGAATACAATAAGGCAGTGCACGAAGTTCTGGGGGTGTGCTTGCGGTATCTTCGGGTGCAATCGGACGACACTTCACATCTTTAGATTTCTCTTGTGCGGAAAGGCTGCTTGCTGCCAAGAAGAAACAAAACGCAAGAGTTGCAAATATAAAGAGTTGCTTATGTATCTGATTAGCTTTCATCAGCATAGCTTTTTACGAACAAGAAGATGTCGAACGGCTGAGATGACGTGGGACGAAACCGCCACCGAGCAACTTCGAGTTTACCGAAAAACGTGATAAGAAAGTCGCTGTTTCGCCCTCACGTCCATTGATTTGTTCGACAGTCGTTGGAAAAAAAACAACGCCGTCGCCTGAATCCTCTTTTTGGACAATGTATGCTCTCAACTGACAGACTATATAACTCCGAACACATACAGAAACAAAATCACAGAAAGAGCAATAAAGCCGAGTCCCGCGGATAATCTTACAATTAGCAAAGCAGTTTTCTCGCCTGCGATGATAGTGTAAAACTTATACACCGGTAGCCACTTAAACTTCTCTGGTTTTAGCAGGCACAGAATACCTATCGGAAGACAGATAAGTGCCACAATAATCCATATCACATTTTCCATTATCATCACGTTGCTGTCGAACTACTTATTAACACCGGCAGCCGTTGATAATAGCCCGCATCAGAGGTGTTAACACGAAAAATGTAGATTCGCGATTGGTTCCACACAATCAGAAATCATTCGATCAAATTCGCAGCTCGCTGCGTCGCTCTCGCATGCAACCATCGCGGTTGATAATACGCGAATAACGGACTCTTATCGAGCCATAGTTGTAATCCTTAACGGGCAAAACTTCTTAAAATGTGAGGCCCGTACGTGAGCTTGTGCATTTCGTTCCTGGGGACATTTTCATTAAGACATCTTAATGCTGCGACTACAGACGGGGTCGCCTGCCGAGGGCGACGTCGCCGCCGATATAAATAAGGCTCTCGACAAGCCCCAGGTAAAGGCCATTTTATTTTCCGGCCCTTTTGTTAACATTCACCGTCGAATGTAAATTGTATGTGGCGGCTGCGACACGGGATCTGAATGTGAACAATACTTACAAGAGCATAATTGAGTTGGCAAAGTCAGTTCGCGAGGCTGGTGGGCGTGCGATGCTGGTCGGCGGGTGCGTGCGCGACGAATTGATGGGTAGAGAAGCGGCCGAATGGGATGTCGAGATCTACGGGATCGAGCCGGAGAAACTGAAGGGGATCCTCGAGGCGTTCGGCGAGGTCAATGCTGTCGGCGAAGCGTTTACGGTATATAAAGTCGGTCACGACATCGATGTGTCGATGCCGCGGCGGGATCGCAAGACGGCTCGCGGTCATAAAGGATTTGTCGTCGAAGGCGATCCGGATATGTCGTTCGAAGAGGCTTGCGTCCGGCGCGACTTCACCGTAAACGCGATCCTAAAAGATCCTCTCACAGGCGAGATCGTCGATCCGTGCAAGGGAAGGGAAGATATCGATCGAAAGATTCTCCGGCATGTTTCATCTGAGACGTTCGCCGAAGATTCTTTGCGTGTGCTGCGTGCGGCACAGTTTGCGGCGCGACTCGAGTTCGATATTGCTCCTGAGACGGCCGAGCTCTTCAAGACGATCGATGTCACCGATCTGCCAAAAGAACGCATCTGGGGTGAGATGGAGAAACTCTTCCTAAAGGCCCAACGTCCGTCGATCGGACTGCGTTGGCTGTACGATCTCGGCGTCGTCGATCAGATCTTCCCCGAATTAGCATCGTTGGTCGGGGTGCCGCAGGAACCGGAATGGCATCCCGAAGGTGACGTCGATGTCCACACACTGATGGTCGTCGACGAAGCACGCAAGCTGATCGATGATCTTCCTTACGAACGAAAGGTCGCCGTCATGCTAGGAGCCCTGACGCATGATTTTGGAAAACCGTCGACGACCGAGTTTGTCGATGGTCGGAGGCGATCACGCGGACATGACGAAGCCGGTGTCGAACCGACACTTTCGTTTTTAGATCGTCTGGGAATATTCACGCTGAACGGTTTCGACGTCCGAGATCAGATCGTGCAACTTGTCCGTTACCACCTCAAGCCCGGCGAATATTACAAGGCGAAGTCTCCCGTGGGTGACGGAGCATTTCGCCGCCTTGCGCGAAAGGTTGAAGCCGATCTTCTTTATCGTGTCGCCAAAGCCGACAGTCTGGGCCGAAACCCCGACTGGCTGCCGCCCGAAAAGCATTTTGGTTCCGAGGCGCAGGAATGGTTCATCGAAAAGGTCCGCGAGCTGCAGATCGAAAAAAAGGCGCCGGACCCGATCTTGATGGGCCGCCACCTTATCGAAATGGGAATGAAACCGTCACCCGCCTTCAAACAAATTCTTGATTCGGTTTACGAGATGCAGCTCGATGGAAAAGTGAGGAACATCGATGAGGCGGTAACGGAAGCGACACGTCTTGCGAATCTTGCCCGATAGCGAGGTTGTGTTGCAGTCAGCGTCGTTCCAGCTCGGTAGGGCGAAATGATGCGTTGTAGTGCACGTCGTCTCCGCAGCGAATGTTGCCTTGTAGTGCACGTGTCCCAGCTCCGTAGGAGCGAAATGTTGGTAGCAAAAGCATAAAACATCGGTCGAGCTCCGTAGGAGCGGCACGGTCGTCAGTGCCGCTCCTACGGGAGCTCGATGCTTATAGGTGAAATTGTTCTACCAACATTCCGCTCCTCCTGAGCTGGACGCGGGGACGAACCTAACTGCTGCCCACATTCCGCTTCTACGGAGCTTAATCTTGTTTGAATAAAACGCTACCGACATCCCGCTGATCCTAATCTTCCAGGCTCTCGGTCTCTTTCTCGACTTTCTTCGCGATTAGATTTTCCTTCTTGATATCGACTCGCAAACGACGGTAGAGACTTATCCATTGATTCGCGATCCACGGTAAGACAAAGAACGCCACGGCATACCCGCGCCAATCATCGATAAGAAGCCTGAAGTCGCTCACGATCAGTACCGCGATCGTCACCCAGTGCGAGAAGCAATATTCGCACGTCCAAACATAAAAGAACTTGCGGACAAGAATGTTCGATGAGTCTTCACTGCGCCGTTTTGCCGCCTCACGCCATTCCTCGAAAATAGCTTCCTGCGTGACGGTCCACGCTATCGAGGCGACGACGAGCGACAGGATCAGGAGCGTGTAAAGCTGTATCAAGATCGGCATTTAAAATAAGTTTGCGGTTCACAACCGCAAAAAGCAATCGTGAACCGCAATCTGAATTTCAAATTTCAAATTTCAAATCTGAAATTGAAAAGATTATTACTGCTTTCCTTCGAGAAAGGCTTTTAGCCTACGCGAACGCGACGGATGTCGAAGCTTTCTCAACGCTTTCGCTTCGATCTGACGTATACGTTCGCGAGTGACCGCGAAATGCTGCCCGACTTCTTCAAGCGTGTGCTCGGAACCCGTATTGCCGAGCCCGAAACGCATCTTGATCACCTTCTCCTCCCGCGGCGTAAGTGTTGCGAGAACTTCGTCCGTGATCTCTCGAAGGTTCGAGAACGTCACCGACTCGGCGGGATTCAGGATCGATTTGTCCTCGATAAAATCACCGAGATGCGAATCTTCCTCTTCACCGATCGGCGTCTCGAGCGAGATCGGCTCCTGTGCGATCTTCAAAACCTTTCGCACCTTCGAGACGGGAATGTCCATCCGCTTCGCGATCTCTTCGCTCGTCGGCTCGCGGCCGAGTTCCTGCACCAGCAAACGCGACGTGCGGATGAGCTTGTTGATCGTCTCGATCATGTGCACTGGAATTCGGATCGTACGTGCCTGGTCGGCGATCGCACGCGTGATCGCCTGTCGGATCCACCACGTCGCGTAGGTCGAGAACTTGTATCCGCGACGCCATTCGAATTTGTCGACGGCCTTCATCAAACCGATGTTGCCTTCCTGGATCAGATCGAGAAACTGCAATCCCCGGTTCGTGTATTTCTTCGCGATTGAAACGACGAGGCGTAAGTTGGCTTCGACCAATTCACGTTTCGCCTGGTTGGTTTCGTATTCGCCGACGCTGATGTTCTGATACGACCGTTTTATGTCGACGGAGGGCAGATGAAATCCTTCCTCAATTTCCTTTAGCGCGCCCTTGGCCTCACGAAGTTTTGCCTGCAGCTCGCGTTTCTGCGGCTGGCCAGGTTTCTTATCGAGCTTGTTCTGCAGCGGCTTGATCATCTTTTCGATTTTCCGAATGTCCTCGACCACTTTTCGGATCGAGGCGATCAGCACCTGCATCGAGTGCTCGGTCAGATTGAGATTCTTGATCTCCTGCGCTATCTCCAGACGCAGACGAGCGGTCTGACGTTTAAGCTTGAGAACCTTTCTCGGTTTCTTCTTGTCCTTGGCAAGCACCTGCTCTTTTCGAAACGCCGCCAACGATTTCAGTGCCGCATTGTAGGTCTGATGGATGTTCCCGATACCTTCGAGTGTCCATCGCATGTACTCTTCGGCCTTGTCCTCTTCGAGCGAGATTTCCGCCTGCTCGGAAAAAGCTACGGTCTCGCGGATCGTCGCCCGTCCCTTGAGAAGATCGTCGCCAAGTTTGATAAGCCGCTCGACTGCGATCGGTGATCGCGATATCGCTTTTCGCGTCTTTAACTGTCCACGCTCGATGCGCTTCGCGATCGTCACCTCGCCTTCGCGTGTCAAAAGCGGGACAATGCCCATTTCACGAAGGTACAAGCGGACGGGATCGTTCGACTTGTCGAGAGCGCCGGCCGAAAGATCGAGATCCAGATCTTCTTCCTCAGCCTCCTCTTCGTCTTCGTCGAGCGCCATCGTGGACGCCCGCTCGAGAAGCTGAGCGTCGTTCTCGGCAACCGAGATATTTGCACCCTCCAGACGGTCCAGAACGTCTTCCAGATCGTCCGCGGACATCATGTTTTCAGGTATTTCCCTGTGGAGCTCATCGAGGCTCAGAAATTTCTTGCGCTTGCCCAGGGCCAGCAAGCGATCCATTAAGTCTTCTTTTTCGTCGTAATCGGCCATATTTAGTAAACGTGTTGGATTAAATAGCGGTGTAAGCCGTTGTTCGTAAAAATAGTTATTAATTTCGACCGGTCCGCTTAATAGGGCGAAACGGGGTATATATCAAAAACGTAAATGATATCAGGTTTCGGTGATTTTATTAAGCAGGTGCTGCTTCATTTTCGACAGATCGAGGTGTTCGGCGACCAATTGGGTGACACGGCTCGTATCTCCGCTTTGTTCTGCGGCGATAAGTTCATGGCTTACTTCCAGGATACGGTTGGAAATCGCCATTGACCTGAGCGTGAAAAGGCAGTTTTCGGCCTGATGAAGGACGTCGTCGATCGCTTCACCGGTTTCGCGGTGAGCCTGAGCCATCATCAGTACCGGTAGAAAATCGTGGAGAACCTCGTCATCGCCGGTCAACTCAGTCAGTTTCTCGAGCGAAACCTCGCCTCCGTTCACATTTAGCTCAAGCAGCGCCCTGAATACTGGAGCGGTCGCGAGGGCTTCGTAATCGGTTTCTTCGAGCAGCGGTAGTACCTTGTCCTGAAGCTCCGCGTCGTAAACCAGCATTTCAAGCAGTTGCTGCTCAGCGACCGTGATCTTCGCCCCCGTCGCCCGCTTGACCTGCTTTCTAAGAGTATCGGCGTCGACCTTGCTGCCTTGCTTAACCGCATTCCAGAGATCTCGCTTTAGACCCGTGCTTTCAACACGGAAGAAATTCATCGCCTGATCAAAGCTTTCGCGTTTCTGGATCGCGTTCTTGATGTCCGAGAGCACAGGCAAGACGTCTTCGATCGCTTCGGCTTTCTGTTTTGCATTTGTGAGACTGCGGCCCTGCATCGACGTATCAAGAACAAAGTCGAGATACGGCATTGCACGTCCCCGAGCCGCATTGTATTTTTCGGCGCCGTTCTGCCGAACGAAATCGTCGGGATCCTGGCCCTCCGGCAGAACCAGAACTTTAATCTCGAAGTCATTTGGCAACAGAGTTTCGACTGCACGCCGCGCCGCCCCGATGCCGGCGACATCGCCGTCGTAATTGATGACGACCTTTTTGCAGAAACGTCCGAGCAGTTTTGACTGCTCCGGGGTGAATGCCGTCCCAAGACTCGCCGCAACATTTGTGATGTCGTGCTGAACAAGCGCGATCAGATCGAGATAGCCTTCGACGAGGATCGCGAACTTCTTTTTCCTGATCTCGTCTTTCGATTGGAACAAGCCGTAGAGATGCTGGCCCTTTACATAGGCGGGCGTTTCAGGTGAGTTGAGATATTTCGGTTGATCATCGCCCATCGCCCGCGCGCCGAATGCGATCGGATTGCCATTTACATCGAGAACGGGAAACATGATCCGCCCGCGGAACCGGTCGAAGACGCGATCTTTTTCTTCGTTGACGGAAACCAGACCGCTTTGTTCGATAAGCTTCTCATCCGCACCTTTTTCTTTTAGGTGATCAAGAAGGGAATTCCATGAATCTGGTGAGAAGCCGATGCGGAACTGTTTCTGGATCTCTTCGGAAATGCCTCGGCTTTCTAAATACTCCCGTGCGTCTTTTGCCTTTTTACTTTTGCCTTGTAGTTCGGTTTCCCAGAACTCGAGAGCGATCGCGTTAAGCTCGATTACCTGCTCCGAGAGCTTTTTCTTTTCTTCGCGTTTCTTTTTACTTTTCTGAAACTGTTGATCGTCGACAGGTTCAGGCAGCGGCACACCGCTCATTTCCGCGACGCGCTGGATCGCCTCGGGAAAGTTCAATCCTTCCATCTCCATCAAAAACGTAAAAGCATTTCCGCCCTTTCCGCAGCCGAAGCATTTATAAAAACCCTTAGTCGGCGACACCGAAAACGAAGGCGTCTTCTCCGAATGAAATGGACAGCATCCCATCCAGTTCGAGCCCTTCTTCTTGAGCGCCGCGTACGGCTCGATTATCCGCACCAGATCGGCACGGTCTTTAAGGTCATCGATGAAGTATTGTTCGTAGAGCACCTAGTGAATTCTGTCTTTCATGCCGTCTCTAAGACTTTCCGAGATACGAAAGCCAACTTGTTCAAGGCGCTCTAAAATCGTCTCAGGCTCGTCGATAAAGCCGGCTTCCAAGCCCCTCATCAATATTCCGAATGTTCCCGTGATCTCTAATCCAAGCGAGATCGCGGTTCGACGACCTTTTTTCTCGTCGATGACGAGTATACAATCGAGTGTCTCCACCGCAAGAGCAATTGATGTGGCTTCTCCGATCTCGAGGTCTTCGGTAAGTTTGTCGACGAGGGCTTGATTTGAGGTGGACCGCAACAAGACCCAGTCGGGAAGCGGCGACCCGACTTCAGAGGCAACCTCAGGGGTTACGCAGATCTCCGCGTAGAGTCGCGGGAGTAAGTGCAATTCATGAATATTGTCGAGAGTGATAAGGCAGCTAGCGTCGGCGATTACGATCATTTTCTCAAGCGAGCAAGGTCCTCTTCAAGTTCGTCTGCATCGTACTGAAAGACGGAAACACCGTATTTGCCAACCGACTCCAGGAACTCGCGTCTCGATATGCCGACTATCTTTGCAGCCTGTCCTGAGGAGAGTTCGCCCAGATCGAAGAGCTTAGCTGCGAGGATCATCTTGAGCTCGCCCTCGGTCAAATGAACTGACGCTGGCAGGGTTATGTCGAGAGTCGCGGTCATAACTAGATTTTCTGCTCATCGAGATCGGGTGTCAATAGATGGCAGTGCGCCGCCGACTGATCTGCACCCGATCAGCACGGTCTTTGAGATCATCGATGAAGTATTGTTCGTAGAGTACGTACTAAGGAAGATACCAGTATTCTACGATAGGCTCCTCATGGTCCGAAGGCTTCTGAGGATTAGTCACAAACACGCGCAATCGTCGACGTGAAATCCCGTACGTAGATGCGAGTTTCTTGAGAATTCTGGTCGCGTTTTTCCTAGCCATCGACGCCGATCTGTCTCGTACAACGATGTTCCCGCGAGCGGTAGGATTATCCCGTAGAAATCCCGCAAAGATTCTCAAGTCGTCGATCTCGGGACAGATATGGACTCGCGATTCATCGGCTAAGAGAAACGGCTCCGTCACCAAGTCGGACATTTGGAACCCAGAGACAAGTCGTTCCACCGAAGGTTTCGGAGCGCCCGGAGGAATCCGCCAGAATTGGCGAGAAGCTTCATCGGCATCGGCTCGAACAATCTCAATACGACCTCGATTAAAAGTTCTGAAATCCATCCAGGCTTCGATAATCGCACTCAGAGTTGCACCCAACGAACGCTCTGAGGGAGTATTGCGAAGCACGATCACGCCTGTCGACTCCGGGTGGTCTCGAAGCTCGCTCAGAAAACCGTCTAAGCGGCCAAGAAAATCATCGCAAGCCGGTCTATACGAATACTCATCTACCAAAACTGGTTTAGGCTGCGATTGGCCGTCTGCAACACAAGCCAATGCGATAAGCAGGAATGTGATGAGCGAGATTCTAAACGTCCTCATTCTTCAATAAGTTGTTTGGTGTGCGCTATTTCCTCCGATGGGGGACGAACCAGAATTCCGCTCCAGCCTCGTCGCCTTTCTTGAAGAATAAACGCAGACGGTTACGGGGAACTCCGTAAATTTCCACTAGTGTCTTGATCCACTCCGATGCAAAGTAATACTTGTTAACCATGGCGTTCTTATCGCTCGTTACGACGATGTGACCCCGGGATCCGGGATTGTCCATGATCAGCTTCGCGAATGCCTTTGGGACGAAAGTCGGACAGATAGCAAGTTCGTCCTGGTATCCATAGATGAACGCGCGGGAAACGTCCGAATCCGGCATACTCCATTGCTGTGTTGCTTTTGCGGGCAAGTCCGCCCCGGCCGGAACCCTCCAAAATTGCGTCCTCAGGTCTTCCCCCGCCTCACCTTGGTAGAAGGAAAGACGCTCGGGTTCCAAACCGCGAAGCTGGAGTGTACTGGATATCAACCGACGTCGAATTTGAGCCTTCTCCGGACGCATGCTGGGCGGATCTATTAGAATCACCGCGACGGACGCGGGGTTATTGCTCATCGCAGAACCGAATGCATCGGCTCGCGCGAGAATATCTTCACAATTAAGATCGCCAAATTCGTCGTACAAGACAGCCGTCGGCTCCTGTGCGTACATCGCTGTGGCGAATAGCAAGATAAGAAGTGCTTCCATCACAGGTTTATATCTGATCATTGCTTCTGCGTTGACTCTCGACCGATTACTAGTTTGGTAGACGGGTTGTGAAACGCCTCGGCGGCTCAGTACCCGGGGGCACCATCCATAATTGCATCTCACTTTCTTTGGCCGTCCCCGCGTAAGTTATTTTGATTCGGCTCTGGTGAATTCCATATGCTTTGGTCAGCTCTTGCTGCGTCAAGCTCAGTACTCGACGAACGAAATTTTCCGAGCGTCGCCGATTGGAAGTAGCCATTAGAACGGCACTTATTTTCGGGTTGCTCTTCAGCTCATACGCAAACGATTCGAGACTTAATCCAAAGTCACATGGCTCCCCGCTTTCGTTTCTTTCACCGAAAATGACCTTGCCCTTTTCGATCGAATCGATGCCGCTGGTATCGAACAAGGTGGGAACGACAATAGCCGATTTATCGTACGCAGGTATCGGCTCCGGAATCGGTGCCCCCAAGGGCACAAGCCAAAACTGAATCCTCATCTCGTCTCGGTTCGCGCCACGGAGAAATTTCACCCGCTCGGTGAAGAAATTCCGATACGCAATATGATTTCTAATCAATCGGACGAATTTTTCGTGGCGCCCGGGCAATAACTGGTCGGGGTATCCCACGACGTAGCCTGTCGAATTGGGGCGATCGCTAATGGTTGCGAAAAAAGAATCGATTCGTGAGCGAATGTCATCACTGCAAAGTTCGCCGAACTCATCGACGAGAACTGCCCCCGGTGATTCCTGGCCCCACGCCCCGACAATGAGGATGAGGAGGAGGAGCAAGGGGACGGTCCAAAATTTTAACAAGCTTATCATTGGTTTCAGATCGAAGGTCTTTAAAGTCATCAATGAAGTATTGTTCGTAGAGCACGGTTAAGGGAGATACCAATATTCAATAATCGGTTCGTTGCCGCCTTGGCGAGGTTCAGGTTTCACTAAGAAAGTTCGGATTCGGTTACGCGAAACGCCGAACTTGTTTACTAAGGAACTGACGATTGCGCGTTGTCGTCGTCGCGCAGTTCGTGGGAATCTCATCCGCACGACGATATTCGCGCGTGCCACCGAATTTTGTCTCAGGAACTCCGCGAGTATTTTCAAATCATCGATTTTGGGACAGATTTGCTCGAACCCAGAATATTCCCACGAAAACATGAAAGCCTTCCCGCCTGCCGGAAGAGCATAGGACATGTCAACGTCCTTAACCTCGGGCGTCACCCCCCCATCGGGAATCAGCCAAAGTTGAAGCCTCATCTCCTGATTGGAGTTTGCGCGGACTATTTTTAGCCGCATCGCGTCAAAACCTCGTTCGATGGCGTAAGCCTTTATCATGGCTTGGCGAAAAACCGTATATCGGCGGTCTTCCGGCTTATTCGTAATTGAAATGAAGCCCGATGAATTTGGTATTTTCTGAAGCTCCTGGAAAAAGTTATCTAAGCGCCCGAGTGACTCATCGCACGGGAGATTCCCATGTTCATCGACCAAAACTGCACCTGAGGCTGATTGGCCGAGCGCTCCAACACACGTCGCGAAGAAAAGAAGTACGATCGAACAAATTCTCAGTAGGCTCATTCTTAGTACAGATAACCATGTCCGTTCACCGCATGGTTTAGGTTTTCGTCCGCGAAGGGGACGATGTGAAAATAGCCCAGCGATTCATCGCTGGGTAAGATCGTGAACATCCGATGCAGTCCCTTCAGGGACGGCTGAAAATCATGAAGTTTCATTCGTCCCTACGGGACTTTGTCCTATTTATCCAACCCACCCAGCGATAAATCACTGGGCTATTAACAGCCGTCCCTTACGGGACGCGAAATGAATCCTCTTTAGAACGTTACCTGGCCGCGGAATCGCTAATATGTTCGACGTCCACGGAATCGATCTCGGGGTGCTCCGCGGTGGACGGACTAACAGTCCGTCCTACATTTTCATTTCCGCTATTGTGGCTCCGTTGCCGCCCTGGTTGTCGGGAGCGAATCCGAATTTCTCGACGAGCTCGTGGTTCTTCAGGAAATGATGCACATAATTTTTTAACGCGCCGGTGCCGTAGCCGTGAATGATCCTTACGCTTGGGAGCGATGCGATGTATGCGTCGTCGATGAAACGGTCGAGATCGTATTCCGCTTCGGCGGTTGTCTTGCCGATCAGGTTGAGTTCGGCAGGGGCGTCGGGGGAGTCGATCGGCTTCTGTATATTTGACACCCTCCCTACCGGTCGGGTTTCTGCCCCAGCGCCCGGTCGGGTTTCTGCCTGTGGTTCCGCGAGTCTGAGATCTGCGACTTTCTCACGCAGACGCATTCCGCCGACGAGGACTTCGGCTGTTTCTTTGTCGAGTTTATCGATGGTTCCGACATTGCCAAAAGTGGTTATGACTTGAGATCCAACTTGCAGCCCCTCACCCGTACTAGACCCACCCGCTACCGCAGGTGGTACTGACAAGATGTCCCTTGCGTTCCCCGCGTCTCCGTGTCCCCGCGTCCCCGCGTCGCGACTACCCCGAGCGTCGCTCAACTTAGATACCACCGCCCGATTCAATTCAGCTTTCCGCGCGGAGCGTTCCTTGTCGAGCTTATTCTTCAGTGCCTTGTCCTCGATCGTCTTCATGAACGCCGCGGACTGACGTTCAAAGGCGTCCACCGTCTCTGCGAGCGTGCTTTCAAATTCCTTTTGCCGCGCCTTTTCTTTCTTACCCGCGTCTATATCGAGATTGGCGTACTTCATCGCGACGGCCTCGCGTTCCTCTTCGAGCGCGATACGCAAATCTTCAGCTTGCGTCGTTTCAGTTTGTAGCTTTAGCAAATACGCCTCTGCGTCCTGCGCCGAGACGTCCAGATTTTGACGAGCTTCGCTGATAACCTCCGGCAAGATTCCGAAGCGGCTCGCGATCTGAATGCCCGACGATGCTCCGGCTAGTCCCAGCAACAGCTTGTAAGTCGGCTGCAGAGTTTTCTCATCGAACTCGACAGATGCGTTGATGACGTTCTCGTCATTCGCGGCATAGATCTTTAGTCCGCGATAGTGAGTAGATGCGATCACTTGAGCTCGGCACGCACGGCGAAAGTGATCGACGATCGCGACGCCGAGTGCCGAACCTTCTTCAGGATCGGTACCGGTTCCTGCTTCGTCGAGTAGTACGAGTGCAGGTGCCTGGCATTTGCGCATCATGTCGGCGATGTTCGACATGTGCGAAGAGAAGGTCGAGAGGTTTGCGGCGAGCGATTGATGATCGCCGATATCCGCGACGACGGATGCGTAGAAGGGAATTCGAGCGCTCGTTGCCGGAACTGGCAAACCCGAGATCGCCATCAAGCTGAGAAGCCCGGCGGTCTTTAGGACAACCGTCTTGCCACCTGCATTTGCGCCCGAGATGATCATCACCGATTTGTTGCGCGTGAGCGTGAAACTCGACGGCACGATGTCTTGAGATTGCGGATTGCGGATTGCGGATTGCGGAATTTGTTTTTCGCTCTCTTTTCGTGTTGTTTCGTGTGATTTCGTGGTTTCTGTCCTCTTCTGTGACTGCGAATCCGCGTGGCTAACGGGTGACCCGGTCGCTACCGCTCGCGGTTCTGACAAGAAGCCGCCCGCTACCGCAGGTGCTACTGACTGATTGCGAAGCCCTACTTCCAAGAGCGGATGTCTTGCATCGACAAGCTCTAGCGTCTCGTCATCCGAGATCTCGGGAACCACCGCACTGAACTTTCTTGCGAATTCGACCTTCGCCTTTATGAAATCAAGTTCGGCCACGGCTTCGACCGCGGCTTCGACGGCTGGGAGCTGCTCGCGAAGCCCTTCGGTCAGCTCGAAAAGAATTCGTGCGATCTCGCGTTCCTCTTTTCCCTTTAGATTCTGAAGCTCGTTGTTTGCCTCGATCGCTTCAAGGGGCTCGACAAAAACCGTCTGCCCGCTCGATGAAAATCCGTGAGCGACGCCGCTGACCTTCCCGCGAAAGTCCGCCTTTACGGGAATGACAAATCGGTCATTTCGGACAGTCACGATCTCGTCCTGGATCGCAGTGCCGGAACTGCGAATTACAGCCTCGAGCGATTTAGTGAGCTTCTGTCGCTGACTGCTGATCTCGCGTCGCAGGCGACCAAGCTCGGGCGATGCCGAATCGTCGATCTCACCGCCCGGTAAAAGTTTCTTGTTGATTTGACCGAGTGCGGCAAGCAGTGTCGGCGGGATCAACTCGACGATCTGCCACAAAACAGCGGCCGACTCTTTTTCCGGTTGTATCGACGAGCGGGCGAACAGGGCCTGATTGCAGACGCGTGCGATCTCTAAAAGCAGGGTAGGCTCGAGAGTGGCATTCTTGATCCTTAAGATCGCGACCGCGTCCGTTGGATCCTGCAGACCGCTGAACGACCACCTGACCTGCTTCTCCTCGTTCAACAAGACCGTCTCCGCGATAGCGGCGAGACTGCGCTCGAGCTGTTGACGATTTGTCATCGGGCGCAGATCGGCAAACCGCAATTCACCCATCGGCGTCTGCGCATTGCGCGAGACGAGCTCAAGCAACTTTGAATATTCAAGTGTTTCGAGTGAGAAGCTCATTACAGTACCGACATATTATTTAACGCGGAGATCGCGGAGACCGCAGAGGGAATACTTTCTTTTCTCCGCGGTCTCTGCGAGCTCTGCGTTAAATAAATGTTCACTCAGTTACCTCCACGCCCTTCCAAAAGGCTACGTAGCCTTCGATCTCTTTCGCGTCGGGCTTCGCTTCCGGGTAATACCACGCGGCGTCCGGGTTCGTGTCGCCGTTGACGACGACATCATAATAACTTGCGGTTCCCTTCCACCCGCACACCGTGTGTGTTTCACTCGGCTGAAAGAATTCGGTGTTGATCGATTCCTTTGGAAAATAATGATTGCCTTCGACGACAACCGTGTCGTCGCTCTCGGCCAACGTCTGTCCTTTCCAAATTGCTTTCATATTATAAAAACCTTGCCTTTACTTCGGGCGATGGCAGCATGCACTCGTCTTTTCGCCCAAACAGGCGGTACCTGTATTTGGCAAACAGACGATAGAAAAAATCGCGAATCGGCGCCGGCACGACGATGAATGCGTAAAACCAGGCCCACGGTCTGCCGAGGTGCCGGGCGATCCGAACCGCTGCCGATGAGTGCGTATAGGCCTGCCCGTCTTCGATCAGGATCACCGAATCGATCGGGATCAGACCTGTCTCGTCCGTAGATATATCGCTCTCCGACGCCAGCGCATATTCTGCAGCCAGTGCTTTTCCGGTCTTGGACTGGAGAGGTGCGAATTTAAAATAACCATCGCGGTCGTGTTCGATCACAAAATTTACGGACGCGTCGCAGAAGTTGCATACCCCATCGAACAGAACGACTGCAGCCATGAGACAAGTTTAGCAGATGGAGTGCCCTCGGTCTTAGGGGTGAGGAGGGAGGAGTGCGGAGTGCGGAGTGCGGAGTGCAGAGTGCGGAGTGCGGAGTGCGGAGTGAGGAGTGCGGAGTGCGGAGTGCGGAGTGCGGACTGCGGAGTGCGGAGTGCCGAGTGCGGAGTGCGGAGTGCGGGGTGCGGAATCTACATCTCTAGCCCCCGAACGTCGCGAAGACATCCCGAATGCTAATCGAAGCGATTGCGCAATCCGCAATCCGCAATCCGCATTCCAAGTTCCCACTTTCCTTTCCGAAACTTTTCAATTATCCTCTTCGGTAAACCAAATTCAAGGTTTTCACTCCGCATTTACTTTTATGAAACTTAAGTTTGCTTTGTTCGCTTTCGCAGCGACGGGTCTGCTCGCCGCGTCGATAAATGCTCAGTCGTACGCGATCACGAATGCGCGGATCGTAACCGTCTCAGGACCGACTATCGAAAACGGCACGGTCGTCGTCCGTGACGGTCTGATCGAGGCAGTCGGAGTCGACGTAAAGGCGCCCGCAGATGCTCAGGTATTTGACGGAGCTGGGTTGACTGTTTATCCCGGATTCGTCGATGCGCTGACGAGCGTTGGAATCCAAAGTCCGCGCACGCCGCCACCCGCGTCTGCCGGTGGCGGTGCGGCAGCCGCCGCCGCCGCACAGCAAGCAGCGACTCCGTCAAATTCGAACTATCCAGCCGGACTGCGTCCCGAGCTTGGTGCGGCGGAAGATCTTCGCGGCGGCGATGCCCAGTTTGAAACGAACCGGAACGCGGGATTCACCACCGTTGTTACTATCGGCCGGACTGGAATCTTCAATGGCCGATCGGCGATCATCAATCTCGCGGGTGACGCCGTCTCGGGAATGATTGTTAAGGCACCCTTCGCCGAGCATGTTTCCTTTGCGACGATCAGCGGGCAATATCCGGGCTCTCTGCTGGGAACGTTTTCCGCGCTCCGACAAATGTTTCTCGACGCACAGCGATTACAAGGGCTCCAGAAGATGTACGCCGCTAATCCGCGAGGGATGAAGCGGCCGGACGCCGATCCGTCGTTAGAAGCTCTCTTTCCGGTCCTCAACAAACAGATGCACATCGTCTTTAATGCGAATCGTGAGAACGAGATAATTCGTGCCCTGGATTTTGCGAAAGAGTTCAATCTCAAGGCGATCATCGCCGGTGGACAAGAGGCATGGAAAGTCAGTGACCGCCTGAAAGCTCAGGATGTTCAGGTCCTGCTTTCGCTCAACTTTCCGAAGCGGACCGCAGCAGCATCGGCTGATGCCGATCCGGACACGATGGATCTGCTTCGCTTTCGAGCTGAGACGCCGAAAGGCGCAGCGAGACTGCAGCAGGCCGGTGTGAAGTTTGCATTTCAATCGGGCGGGACGACGACACTCGCGGATTTTTTTACGAATGCCGGAAAGTCGGTCGAGAACGGTCTGGCACGCGATGCGGCGATTCGCTCGATGACGCTTGGATCGGCTGAAATACTGGGCGTGAGCGATCGGCTTGGATCGATCGAGACCGGGAAGATCGCGAATCTGACAGTCGTAAAGGGTGACCTCTTCGGAAAAGATCGCCTCGTATCGAATGTGTTTGTCGACGGCCGTCCGTTTGAACAAAAGGCGCCGCCCGCCGATAAACCGCGGGCACCGGGAACCGCGCCGAGTGCATTGCCGCAGGTCGGCGGAAATTATTCGATCACCATCGAGATTCCCGGACAGCAGCTCACTGGCACGCTCGCTCTCACGCAGCAAGCCGCCGTCGTCACCGGTTCGCTGCAGACGCAGCTTAGTTCATCACCGGTAAAGGAGGGCAAGGTCACTGCTGAAGGCTTCAGCTTTGCAGCGACAATTGAGCTCAGCGGCTCTCAGATCGAAGTATTTGTAAAAGGCACGGTCACGGGAAATAAGGTTAGTGGAACCGTCGATTCGCCGCAGGGAACCGTGCCGTTTTCCGGGACAAGGAATCCGTGACGGATGAATTGTCTCCCGCTTCAGCGGGAGGTGCCCTGCAGTTAGAGGGTTGGCTTTAGCCAAATTCTTCGGATGAAGCCGGTCGGTTGGTTGTGGCTACAACCTCCCGCTGAAGCGGGAGGCAACTCATGGGGCGGTGCATTCTTATGATGAAAAGTATTTCAATTATCTTCGTTCTCTTGGCTCTTTGCTCGGTTAACGTAACGGCTCAGACGCGGAACGAGGTCCTGATCAAGAACGCAACGGTTCTGACGGCGGTGCGGGGTACGCTTGAGAATACGGACATTCTCATTCGCGATGGCAGGATCGCGCGCATCGGGCGCAACCTTTCGGCCGGAAGCACCGCAAAGACTATCGACGCGACTGGCAAATTTGTGACGCCTGGCATCATCGACGCACACTCGCACGCGATGATGGATGCGATCAACGAGGGCACACTGTCGGTGACGTCAATGACACGCATTCGCGATGTCCTCGACCCGACCGATATAGCCGTCTATCGTGCGCTTGCAGGCGGCGTGACTGCGGCAAATCTGCTCCATGGATCTGCCAACGCGATCGGTGGCCAGAATTCGACCGTGAAATTTAAGTTCGGCAAACCGATCGAAGAGTTTCTGATCCCGGACGCACCACCCGGTATCAAGTTCGCGATGGGCGAAAACCCGAAACGTTCGAGCCAGACATTCCAGCCCGGCCAGACACCCCGTTATCCGCGGACTAGAATGGGCACAATCGAAGTGATGCGCGATGCCTTTCTCCGTGCACGCGATTACAAGAAATCGTGGGACGATTACCGGGCAAAGAAAACGATGGTTCCGCCGCGTCGCGATATTGAGCTTGAGCCGATCGTCGAAATCCTCGAAGGGAAGCGTCTTGTCCATGCACATGGCTATCGAGCTGACGAGCATTTGAATTTGCTTCTGCTCGCGGACGAGTTCGGATTTCGTGTCGCGACGCTTCAACACGGGCTCGAGGCATACAAGATCGCACCAGAGATCGCAAAGCGGGGCACCGGTGTTTCGATCTTTGCCGACAGCTGGAGCTACAAGCTCGAAGCTTACGATTCCATTCCTTACAACGGTTACATTCTCTGGAAGAACGGCGTGGTCGTCTCGATCAATTCCGACTCGGATGAACGTATACGGAGGCTGAACCTCGATGCCGCGAAGATGATGAAGTATGGCGGTGTTCCCGAGGAAGAGGCGTTGAAAATGATCACACTCAATCCTGCTAAGCAGCTCGGGATCGACAAACGAACAGGCTCGATCGAACAGGGAAAGGACGCCGATATTGCGATCTGGAATGCGCATCCGTTCAGCGTCTACTCGCGGGTTGAAATGACGTTTGTCGAAGGCGATGTCTATTTCGATCGTGCGGTCGATATTCAAAAGCGTGCTGAGATCGCGAAGGAGCGCGAGGCGTTGGAGAAGCTGGATGTAAATAAAGCTCCGGGCTCCGGCGGAACGCCGCCGCGAATTCCGGCGGAGAAGAGGATCGAGGAGCGCGATGACGCCGAGTATGGAGACAACCGATGAGATTTTCGATTTTCGATTTTGGATTTGCGATCTTCCGAACGACAACGGTCCTTCCTTTGGTCGTGCTTATTGCTCATTGCTTATTGCTGACTGCCGCCGCTCAAAGCGACGGTTCTCAGCAGAACAAGACCGGTCGTGCGGGAACGTTTGCGATCATGAACGCGCGGGTAGTGACAGTTTCGGGGGCCGTTATCGAAAATGGAACGGTTGTGATTCAGAACGGAAAGATCGTCGCCGTCGGAGCCGGAGCTAACATTCCGGCGAACGCTGAAAAGATCGACGGCCAAGGTCTTTCGGTCTACCCGGGAATGATCGATGCGAGGACATCGCTCGGTTTGGCGGAAATCGGACAGGGTGCCAACGCGACGATGGATGTCGCTGAAACCGGCACGATGAACGCAAACGCAAAGGCGATACTGGCCGTCAATCCGCACACATCCCACGTCAACGTCACCCGCGTGAATGGGATCACCACGGTTCACACAACACCTGCGGGCGGTCTCATTTCAGGCCAGAGTACGTTGATCGATCTCAACGGATCGACGCAGGCGGAGATGGCGGTTCTGCCGACCGCCGGACTTGTCATCAATTTTCCACGCATCTCAACTTTTGGCGGATTCAATCCGGGCACTGGGCCGCAATCGATCGACTTCAACGAAGCAGTTAAGCGCCGTGACGCGCAGATCGACGAGCTAAAAAAGATATTTCAGGACGCGGAAAACTACGGAAGGGCGAAGGACGCATACGCGAAAGACAAATCGTTGCCAGATCCGGCGGTCGATTTGAAACTTGAGGCAATGGTGCCTTACATCCGCGGTGAGCGTCCGATCTTTTTCACCGTCGAACGTGAGCGAGACGTACGCGCCGTAGCAAAGTTTGTCGCCGAGATGAAAGTCAAAGGCGTGATCGTCGGCGGACAAGAGGCATGGCGTGCCGCCGACGAGTTGAAGAAGAACGACATCGCCGTCATTTACACGAATATCTATAACCTGCCGGTTCGCGAAGACGATGCTTACGATTATCTTTTCGAGGCTCCGGCAAAACTGCGGCAGGCCGGTGTGAAATTCGCCATCGGAACCGGCGATAGCGGTTCCGAAGTTCGCGATCTGCCCTATCAGGCCGGGATCGCCGGAGCTTTCGGATTGTCAAAGGAAGATGCGCTGAAATCCGTTACGCTTTACCCGGCCGAGATCCTGGGTATCTCCGATAAGCTCGGCTCGATCGACGTCGGGAAGGTGGCCAATATCGTCGTGACCGACGGCGATATTCTCGAACCGCGGACAAACGTAAAATACGTCTTTATCGGTGGGCGTATGATCCCTCTGACAAGCCGGCACACCGAGTTGTTTGATAGTTTTAAGGATCGGAGATAGTTCGGCGATCAACTCCTAAGAGCCGCCCCTTCGTAACTAACACTCACGATTCCGATGTGTTTCGTCATGCCTTGTCCACGTGCTCCTTTCGACGGAAACCACGATCGCGAGCAAAGACGATCGCCTGTGCCCTCGTCCACACGCCAATTTTGTCGAAAAGATTGGAGACATGATTCCGGACGGTTTTTTCGCTAATGAAAAGACGTTCGGCGATCTCGTTATTTCCAAGTCCCTCGGCGATCAACCCCAGCACTTCGCGCTCACGTTTGGAAAGTTCGGCAAATGCGGGATCTTCGCTGGCCTCGGGAACGCTCCCGACGCCCGTGAATTCGATTACCTCATCGCAGAAACGCTTCCATGCCGGCTCGGTCTCGAGGAGCACGTGATTCTTCGAATCGAGTTCAACGAACTGAGCGTTCGGAATACCGGCCGCCAGAATATGGCCTTCGGTTATCGGAACGACGTCGTCGCCTCGGGAATGCAGGACAAGTGTCGGCGTCTTCACCTTCGCGAGCAGGTCCGTCACATCAACCGAGGCACGCGATTCGAGCAGACGCGCCGCGATCTCGGCCGACGTAGTTTTACGACATAGATCGTTGAACCAGTCGAGCTGCTCGTCCGTTCCCCCGGGAATAAACCGTGAAGTAAAGACTTGGCGAAAGGTCGGATTGTCACTGCCCCACCGGAGCCTGATAAGGTCGATCATCGCACGATACATCAGCGCCCGATCTTCGTCGCCGCGGCGAAACGGCCCGCGAGCGTAACCGCCGTAGAGAACCAGATGCGAAACGTCTTCCGGATGCTTCGACGCATAGCCTATACATGCCGCAGCGCCTTGTGAAATTCCAAGCATGGCGAATGGCTTTTGCGGAGCGGCCGCTTCGACAACAGATTCCAGATCTTCGACCCAACGTTCAAAAGACAGATCGCCGACCTCCCAGTCCGTCATTCCACAGCCGCGTTCGTCGTGACGAATATAACGAAAATGATCGGCGAAAAAACGTATCCAATGACGCCACACCGGACTCTCGAGCTCAAACTCGAGATGCGTCATCCAGTTCGCGGCCTTGACCAGAACCGGACCGTTCCCGGCATCGGCCCACGCCAGACGAATGCCGTCCGCCGAGCGAACATAACGGATCCGTTGATTGGTCTTTTTCATCGCGAACAGCATCTGGGGCGAATGTCCCGGTTTATCGCGTGCAGGATATCAAAATCGGGACTAAACACCCATTGCACGAGACCCGAAGAACGCCCATGATATTGCCCGTCGAACAATAAACAGCCAACTGTGGAGACCTAAATCGACGGGAAAAATCCTATGAGTAAAGCCGTTGCGTTAATTTTCGGAGTCGTCAGCTACCTCGTATTCTTCGGTACATTTCTCTACGCGATCGGATTTGTGGGCAATTTCCTTGTGCCAAAGTCGGTCGATTCGGGAGCCGAAGGATCGCTATCCATGTCGCTGGTAATAAACCTTGCCCTGCTTACACTGTTCGCCGTTCAGCACAGCGTGATGGCCAGACCGGGTTTCAAACGTGTCTGGACACGAATTATCCCGCAAGTGATCGAGCGGAGTGTCTTTGTCCTGCTCGCCAGCCTTGTGTTGCTATTGCTGTTTTGGCAGTGGCAGCCGATGACCGGCTCGGTATGGAATGTCGAAAACGCGGCGGGTCGTTTTGCGCTCTTTGCGGTATTTGCCGCCGGGTGGCTAATTGTCTTGTTGAGCACGTTCATGATCAACCACTTCGATCTGTTCGGTCTGAAGCAGGTGTACGAGCACAGCCGCGGCGTCAAACCCGGGGATGCAGATTTCAAGACTCGTGCGTTCTACAAGTTCGTCCGCCATCCGATCATGCTCGGATTCATAATCGCGTTCTGGGCGACGCCGACCATGACCGTGGGTCACTTGCTGTTCGCCGCCGTTACGACCGCATACATCGTTGTCGCAATCCAGTTCGAAGAGCACGATCTGGTCAAGGCCCATGGCGAGACGTATGAGGAATACAGGCGGAAGGTGGGCATGCTTGTGCCGGTCCCGCGGAAAGGCTGACAACAAAATTCACTTCGCTCGCTGCGTTCTTCTTCGCGCCTTGTTAATCGGTGTGCTGCGGTATTTCTTCACCGTCGGCGAAGAACAATAGGGAAGCCGAATTCAGACAGTAACGCTGTCCGGTCGGCGGTGGGCCGTCGGGGAAGACATGGCCCTGATGGCCGCCGCATCGGGCGCAACGGATTTCAACACGCCGCATGCCGTAGCTATTGTCGGAAATCTCGGTGAGATGATCTTTATCGAACGGCGAATGAAACGACGGCCATCCTGTCCCGGATTCAAACTTGTGTTTCGACGTGAACAACGGCAAGCCGCATAGGCGGCAGGCGTAGGTTCCATTTTGTTTATTGTCGAGGAGCGTTCCGCAAAAAGCCGGCTCGGTTCCGTGATTGAGCAGAATTCGACGTTCCTCTTCGTTGAGATCCTGAGCAAGCCGTTCGAGCGTCTCGTCTGAGATCGGCGTGATGTCGTAGCCGCCGTTCGATAGTTCTTTTTTTGATTCAGGTGTCATGATTCAACTGATAATTGATAGTTGAGAATTGATAGTTGCGTCAGCAATGACTCAACGTCTGGTTGCATCTGCTATCGAACTCAGGGTTACGTATCAATTATCAACTATCAATTATCATCTATCAATTAGTCGCTCGACCTTCTTTTCAAGTCCGCGAAGTCGCTGGACTATCTCACCCAGCTTTCGATAAGCGGCAGTCGCCCGAAGCCAGTCCTTGTTATCAAAACCCGGAATGCCGGAGATGATCTTTCCCGGCTCAACGTCGTGGCTGGTCGCAGACTTTGCGGTTAGTACCGCATCGTCGCCCACTTTCAGATGTCCGGCGATACCGACCTGGCCTGCCAGGATGACGCGTTTGCCGATGACGGAGCTTCCCGCCAATCCGGTTTGCGAACAGATCAATGCGTCTTCATCAACCGTGCACGAGTGTCCGATCTGCACAAGGTTATCGATCTTCGCACCTCTCTTGATGCGAGTCTCACCGAACGAGGCGCAATCGATCGCCGTAGTCGCGCCGATCTCGACATCGTTCTCGAGTACGACACGTCCGGTTTGTGGAATCTTTACCCACCGCTTGTCTTCGTCCTTTGCGTAGCCAAAACCGTCACAACCGATCGTCGTGTTGTTATGAACGATGCAGTCTTCTCCTATTTCGCAGTTCTCGCGGACCGACACTCCCGAATGAAGGGTCGAGTTTCGGCCGATCGAGACGCCGTCATAAATAGTCACGTTCGGAAACAGTTTTACTCCGTCTGAGATTCGACAATTTCGTCCGATAACGACGTTTGCACCGATTTCGCAGCTTGCAGAAATTGTGGCAGACGGATCGATAACGGCCGTCGGATGGACCGAGGCAATAACTCCCGCCGCGGGATGAAACAACCGCAGAGCACGTGTGTAAGCAAGGTACGCGTCCTTCGCTCGGAGCACGGCGATGTCGCTGCGTCCCAACTCCACACCCTCATTGAGAAAGATCGCGGAAGCCCGTGTTTCCTGGATCTGAGGCGTATATTTTGGGTTCGCGAGAAACGTTATTTCGCCCGCTTTAGCGATGTTGAGACCGGCCGCGCCTCCAATATCAACGCCGCCATCACCGTGTTCTAGGGTCGCAAAGGTAGCCTCGGCGAGTTCAGAGAGTTTCATATAAATTGCCTTGAAACATTATTGCCCGATATGCAACACTATTTCCAGCAACGAAATTACCCAAGCTGTAGCCGGCCCTTATAAAAGCCCACTCTCTCGACTTCAACGCAGTAAAGCACCCAGGAGTAAAAATGAACGAAAAAGTCTTTGGTCAGTCTACAAAGAAAACCTCAGTGGACGATTATCTCAACAACGAGCGCCAGGGAGCCGGGCGGCACGAATATGTCGACGGACGCGTTATCGCGCGATCGGGCTCAAATCGCTGGCACAACCTATTGGTCTCGAACAGCGCCATTGCGCTCGGCAGCCGCATGCACGGGAATAAGTGCGAAATCTACATCAGCAACATGCGGGTAAAGCTGAAGGGTAGCTACATTTGCTATCCGGATCTCGTTGTCGTCAACGGCGAGCCGTCATTTGCTGACCAGAACTCGGATCTGCTGCTGAACCCCACCGTAATCTTCGAGATATTTTCGAATCAGACCCATTCGTCCGACAAGACCAACAAGCTCGAGAGCTATCTTGCGATGGACAGTATCAAGGAATTCGTGCTTCTCAAAGAAGAGGAGATGCGTGTTGAGCAGTACGCTCGTCAAAATGCAAAACAGTGGATCTATCGGATATACAACGAACGCGATGATGTGATCTCACTCGACTCGATCAACTGTAAAGTCTCGGTTTCCGAGGTCTACGCCCAGGTCAAAACCAAACAGGCTGAACTTTCGTCGAAGGCCGTCAACTAGTCCGTCTCAGATTCGCGCTCTTCGCCGAATTTTACATCAGATTTACGGGGTCGATCTCGGTATAGATATGCCGCATGTCGGCCCCGTTTTCTTCAGCCTGATGCAACCCCATCTCTAATGTCTCGCGAAGTCTAATTCGGCTCGACGACTTTACAAGGATCTGCATCCGATACTCATTCTTTAATCGCGAGATTGATGCCGGAGCCGCGCCGAGTATCCGGCAGGCCTTGTCCGCGTTTGCCGCGTCGAGCGCGTTTCTGACGATATTCGCATTTCTGACGGCGCTTTCCTGATCCCGGTGTTTGATGAGGATCGATGCGAGAACGACAAACGGTGGATAGCTCAACTGAGATCTAAATCGGATCTCTTCGTTGTAGAAACCCGGGTAGTCTTGTTCGCATGCATGTCGAAGGGCGTAGTGCTCGGGATAATACGTCTGGATCAGCACACGTCCCGGAAGCTGTCCGCGTCCGGCTCGTCCGGCGACCTGAGTCAGGATTTGAAACGTTCTTTCGGCAGAACGAAAATCCGGCAAACCGAGGCCGATATCGACCGAGATCACACCGACCAAAGTAACGTTATGAAAGTCGTGCCCCTTTGCCAGCATCTGCGTGCCGACAAGCATATCGATCTCGCCACCGTCGAAGGCAAGCAGGGTCTTGGTCATCAGCCCGCGTTTCGACATCGTGTCCCGATCAATACGGGCGATCTTCAGTTGCGGAAATTTCTTTTGTAAAATGTCCTCGACCTGCTCCGTACCCTGTCCGATAAAGTACAAAAATTCGCTCTCACAAAACGGGCACTGTTTTGGTGTGCTCGCAGTGAATCCACAGTAGTGACAGACGAGTCTTCCGTCCTGCCGATGATATGTCAGGGTGATGTCGCAGTTCTTGCACCGAAGCCGCTCGCCGCACGAGCGGCACAGAACGAATTGGGAAAAACCTCGCCGGTTGAGAAGAATTATCGACTGCTCAGATTTCGCGTGTGTTTCTTCGATCGCGGTTACGAGTCCTGGTGACAGGACGACATCCTTTCCAGCCTTTTTAAATACCTCGCGCATGTCGATCAGTTCCGCCGTCGCGAGCGGCCGGTTTCCGATGCGATTTTGTAGCTGCAGGTATTGATACTTTCCCGATTGAGCATTGTGATACGACTCGAGCGACGGCGTCGCGGTTCCGAGAACGACGACCGCACCGGCGAGATTTGCACGCATAACCGCCACATCCCGTGCGTTATAAAATGGCGATTCGTTCTGCCGGTACGACGTATCGTGCTCTTCATCGACGATGATCAAACCGACATTTTCCAACGGAGCAAAAACGGCTGAGCGTGTTCCTATCACAACGCGGGCATCGCCGCGCCGGATCCGTCGCCATTCATCGAACCGCTCGCCCTGCGACAAATTGGAATGGAGGATCGCAACCTCGGAACCGAACACCGACCGAAGACGTCGGGAAAACACCGGTGTCAGAGCGATTTCCGGCACCAGCATCAAAGCGGACCGATCCGCGTCCAGAGCTCTCCGCATTGCCCGAATGTAAACCTCGGTCTTGCCGCTTCCGGTAATTCCGTGGAGAAGAAACCCTTTGTATTCTTTTGAAGACAGACCTTTCTCGATCTCTAAAAGAACTGCGGACTGATCAGTGTTGAGCACGATGTCCTTATGCTCCGGAAGCGTTGAATCGCCCAGTGGATCGCGTCGGACTTCGATCGTGAAGATCTCGAGCGAACCCCGCTTGGCCAGCGTACTGATCGACGAAGCCCCGACATCGGCGAGCTGTAGAAGATCCGTGAATATCATCTCGCCGCCGCTCCGGTTTAACTGATCCAATACGCGCTGCTGTGCCTGGCTAAGCGGCTTTTGACCGTCTGCAGTTTCAGTTTCAGGCAAGAGCCGCACCGCTTTTCGACGTTTCGGTTTCACCTTTTCGGCAAGCGCGTGATCGCGCACGGAAATGTCCCCGGACCGAACAAGCTCGCGGATCGAACGTTTAGCTCCAGATCTACCGAATTCCTTTTCAAGTTCAGTAACGGCAACTTCGTCCGATACCGCGAGACGCTTTAGGATCTGGTCGCGGACGGATCTCAGGCTCTTTCTGCCGAGAAGATGCTGACGGCCCGACTCGGTTATTTGAACGAACTGTACGACAGTGACGTTTACGCCCGCGGGAAGCGACGCCTTCAACATCTCGCCCCACGAGGCGGCGTAATAATCCGCGGTCCATTTTGTGAGTGTGAGGATCTCTTCGTTTACCAGCGGTATTTCGTCAAGAACTTCGGAAATCTCCTTAACGGCCGTTTCCTCGATTCCTAATTCCGGATCGAGGGTCCCGTGCAGGGCAACCGCATAGCCGGTCAGAAGACGATTTCCAAAGGGAACCATGACGCGCGATCCGAGACTGACGCGTTCGGCCTGTTCTGCAGTCAGCTTATAAGTGAAGGTGCGTCGCGGAGGCAGCGGAAGCGTAACCTCGATAAAACTGTGGAGCTTAGGTGTATTTTCGCGAGGTTCAGACATTTCGAGGAACGGTTATCGAATGATAACCTATAGGAACTTTTTGGAACAATTGACCTCAAAGTAGAGGCGATGAGATTGTTATGGATGGATTTTTGGAACAGCGGGAAGAGAAGAAGAGACTTAATAAAGCACTGGTCGTCGGTGCACTTGTCGGCATTTTGATACTCGCGGGCGGGATTTGGCTGCTGACGCGCCAGCCGTCAATGGAAGATCAGAAAGCAAGTATTCTCGAAGGCTCGTTCCACGAAGGTTCGCCCGAATTTGACCAGCTCACCAAGGACATAATCATTTCAACGGCCGAAGACACCGTAGAATCGCCGAACGCATTCGGATCGATATCGATGTACATCGGCGGAAAGATCAGAAACAAAGGCTCCCGGATCCTAAATGGCCTCGAGGTGAACGTCTCGGTTGTCGACAGTTTTAACCAGCTCTTGAAAGAAAAGCGTGTTCTCGTAGTTCCGACGCAGCAGCCAGTGCTTGGACCGGGCGACACGATTACGATACATCTCGAAATAGCCGGATTTAACAGTAAGGACGACCGGGCGAATATTCGTTGGAAGGTTACTGCGATCAGAGTTGTGAATTAGGAGCTTACGGTATCGTCCTGAGGACGATCGAGAAATAGCTCCTCTAGTGATTGCTTCACCGGCTGCACGGAGATCAGTTTTCCTCCGGCAACCTTAGCTTCTGCAAGAAGCTTTTCGATCTCCGACTCGTCATCGATCTCTACAATTACTCCGCTCGCCGCCGATCTCGCCTTGTATCGATCAGGCAGTTGCTCCGCCTTCAAATTCTTCAGGCTCACTTCATAGATCTGGCGTTCACCCTCTCGCGAAAGCAGCTCGTCGAGATTTCCAGTTGCGGCGAGTTTCCCTCGCTTGAGGATCGCAACCTCATCGCACAAGGCTTCGACGTCGGACAGGATGTGCGTGGACATAAACACAGTCGTGCCTTTCTTCCGGAGACCGATGATCAGCTCCCTGATCTCCCGCCGCCCGATCGGGTCAAGGCCGCTCATCGGTTCGTCAAAAAAAACAATTTCGGGTTCGTTGATCAGCGCTTGTGCGAGGCCTACACGTTGCAGCATTCCCTTTGAAAATTTACGAAGTTGTTTGTTCCAATCCTTTTCTTCGAGGCCAACTTGTGCGAGAAGTGCGGACGCTCTCTTGGTGCGTTCACCGCTGTCGAGTCCGAACAGCTCGCCAAAATATTTCATCAGCTCGAACGCCGTCAGATAATCGTAAAAATACGGATTCTCGGGACAATAGCCGATCCGTTTGTGCATCGAGACATCGGCTATGTCGTGGCCGAGAATTCGCGCCGTGCCGGACGTTGGAAACAGCAGGCCCATGAGGATCTTGATCGTCGTAGTCTTGCCAGCCCCGTTGCCGCCGAGGAACCCGAATATTTGTCCGGGCACTACATTGAGCGAAAGGTCTTCCAGCGCGCGTACTTTTTTTTTGCGCCAAAATCCGACTTCGTAATCCTTTGTGAGATTTTCGATCTCGAGAGCGTGTTTCATAATTCTAGACTACTGGTATCTTCGATCGGGGCCAGTCAATGAATGCTTCACACTTGCTCTTATCGAGCCTGTACGGAACTCCGCTCGGATCGATGAGTTGATATTCCTGATTGATCCGAAGCGCCGCGCCATTTGGAAGCCTGGCATTTGAAAGCAGCGGGAGTATCTCTTGCCACTTCGTGGCGCATCGTCCATTGCGTTGCGCAAAGATCTTCAGAGCCGGATTTATCAGGTCCCGTTCGTCAAGTGAATCGATCTGCATCAACCTCAGCTCGATATTCTTTTTCGATACATCATCCTGGGTTTCGGAAAGAAGCTGTTTGTACATGTCGCGTGCAACGCTGCGATTTCCGCCTTCGATTTTCATTCGTGCGGCCATCTGCTTAAAGAATAGAGGAGCCCCGGAAATTCGCGATCCCCCATCGTATATTTCAGAGGCCCGATCGTAGTTGCCGCGACGCCAATAGATATAGCCAAGATATTGGTGAAGCCGCCATTCGTTCGGATTACTGGCAATTCCTTTTTCGGTCAGTGCGATCGCTTGTTCGGGATCGATCGCCGGCAGGATCGTCGCTCCATAGGAATACGGCGCGATAAAGTGCGGATCGAGATCCGTCGCATTATTCAGATATGGATAAAGCAGTCGCGGATTCAGCTCCGACATATCGTCGAGATTCAGATTCTCGAGACCGACCGCCGTGATCTTTTTTCCGAAGTACTGAAGCGAGTTCATCCAGTACCAGTCCGCAACCAGGCCCTCGGCGCCAAATACAAACCCTTTCATCTGTCTGCCTTGAAGAGCGAGATCTTCATCCTCGGAACCTTCGGGCAGAGGTGGCCGCTTTCCTTCCACAAACCGGGTAAGCGCAAATGCCGCGGCGAAGCCGAAAATTATCAGAGCAACCAGGATCGCCGTCTTGTTTGCAGTTGACAACATAACGCCCTATCTAAAATTTCGCCGGCTAAAAATTAGGATGGTTGCAGCGATGAGGATCGCATCGAACACGATCGCGTAAAGGATAGCTCCGCCAACCATAGCAAGGGGTGGAACTTCGCCATGAGCGGCGTTAGTTACAAACGTAAAGTGCGAAAGGTTTGGAAGGAGATAATAGATAGCATCCAGAACATACTTTGCTCCCTGCGACTCGAGACTGGCGCCGAGATCACGGAGGGATGAGCTGAAATGTCCGATCACAAAAACAAAAAAGGTCAGGAGAGCGGAAAGCGAAGGCGAGGAGAAAGACGAAAAAAGTATTGCCACGGCGGTAAGGATCGTGAGCTCAAAAAAAATGAGGATTATTGTTGCCCAGACCGGGCCCGCAAGGTGCATTCCGCCTACCGACGCTAGAGCAATTGAAATTCCAACGCCCATCACCGCCACGTTAACGGCAAGCGTTAGGCACAATCCCGCATACTTGCCCACGATAAACTCACCACGGCCGACCGGCTTGGCAAAGATCGCGAAAACGGTTCGCTTTTCGATCTCTTTGGAGACGAGGCCGATACCAACGAAGATCGCGATAAACGCCCCGAACAAGAGCACTGCATTGAGCCCAATGTTTACGATTGTCCGAGCCTCGTGTCCGTCTGTAAGATCCCCGAGCAGGATGGCGCAAGCGATAAGAAGAAGGACGAATACGACAAGGTTGTAGAGCACGCGGTCGCGCACGGCTTCCCGGAACGTGTTCTTTGCAATTGAGATTATCCTATTCAAGAGCAGTCAAAAAGTGAACTAAGAATTGTGTTGGTGTTGAGAATTGGGCTGCGTGCGTCAGCGTCGCACGTATATAGTAGAACATATTCGGGCTGTAGGTGAAGCGTATTTTTCCACTATTCCCGCGTTACTCTTACGAGCGAAAACTTCTGTTCCTCGGGATACTTGATGTACCGTTCTGCGACGACGGCGTAGATCGAGCTTTCGGGCGTAAGCTCCATGATCTGCATATAAGATTTATCCCGTGCCGCCAGTTCGGAAACTGACTTTGGGCCGAAATTTATGATCGAGCGCCAGGTCAGTGCGGCTCGAGGGTTTATTTCGCTCGCGCGGCTGTAGACCACCGCAGATTCTTCGCGTTTGCCGTGGCTTTCAAGCAGCGTGGCGTATCTCGTCAGCACGAACGGAGATCGCGGATACATTTCACTAGCGGTCCTCATCGTATTCTCGGCGCCTGGGGCGTCTCCTGATAGGGTCTTCGCTGTTGCCAAATATGAAAATTCGGCCGATGACGCGCGGCCCAGAACTATCGCGGATTCGAGATAGGGAATCGCCTGTGCATATTGCTTGCGCCGCAGCAGTCGCATTCCGAGGTTGTTTCGCGCGTCGGGATTCTCGTTATCAAGGCGCATTGCCATTTCATAAAGTGGGATGGCGACATCCATCTCTTGCGTTTGGTTGGCGCGCTCTGTAATCGCGACGCTCGTTACCCGGACAACAGAGTAGGTCAGCAGCGCGAAGCAAACGACTACGCCCGCCACACAGGCGAACCTGAACTGTCCCGGCGATATGGCCACAGCTTTCTTGTTGGATACATTGCTTTGAGCTCGGGATGCGGCTTTTGACGCAACCGCAAGAACGAAGAAAAATAGGATTCCGTTCTGCATTAGCCGGAACGAGTATGAGCTCACGAGAGAGCTGGCAAGGAACATTCCAAGCCCCAGGACGGCAGCGGATGCATAAAGCGACCTGGAGCCCAGGCCGCGGATAGATCGCACGGCCAATATGCCGATGCCGACTAAGAACCAAATGAAAATTGCGATGCCGACGAGGCCCAGCTCGGCCGCGACCTGGAGGAATTCATTGTGTGCATGGCTCGGGATCTGATCTTCGGCGTTTGCGAGGTTGATATCCTGCGAATTAACTGCACCGTACCGTTCGCGGTACTTATTTAATTGCATTCCGAAGTTGTCGGCTCCGACTCCCACTATGGGATTTGCCCGGATCATCTCACCCCCCAGAGAGATCATCAGCTTCCTGAAATTGTTGCTGTTCTGCAAATCCTCAGTGTTGCGAAACCGCCATACGGCCGGTGCATTTTCCGCAATGGAAAAAACCGAAAAAAGATACAGAGGCGCGGTCACCGCCGCGAATATTGCAATAAGTAGTACGAATCGCGGTGCATAATGCCGATAGCGCCGTATGGCGAAGATGGGTGCAAGAAAAATCAGAACTTCTGCGCCGAAAAGAATGTAATTTGCCCGCCCAAGGCTACAAAATACGAGGAGCCACAACAACGCCAGAGCCGTCGCACCGGCTGCGAACCGCTTTCCGCTCATTCGAACGACCCCGATCATCACCAGTGGAAGTATAGTGATGATCTGTTCACCGTACTTTGCGAACCTGATCCCGATCGTAGTTTGGCCCCCGAAAAACAGATATGCAAAATATTCAAGTGTTGCCGGAACCGCGTAAAGAAGAAGCGTCAGGACGAAAACTAACAGGAGAGATCTATAGCTTCGCCCGCGCTCGAGAAGGTGGCGAAATATGATGAAAAACGCCAGGTATTCTGCCCAGATCAATGAATGATGGATTGCCGATTTCCAAGACTCGGCCCAGATAGCGGACATGCTGCTCCACAAGATGAACGCCGCGAGCGGGAGAATGATCAGCTTCCAATCGCTCCCCGGAATTGTGAACGTCGCCTTCGCGTTCCATGAGCGAAAGGTAAAATATCCCAGCACACAAATCAAAAATAGCGACGCCGCGATCTCGACTCGCCACATGTGGATAAATGTTGTCCACGCAGGGAGCGGGGCTGTGAGCGCAAGCATTACAACCCCGAGACCGATGTAGAACGAGATCCCGGGATTCCAGGGCTGAGGTGTTACCGAAGGCTGTGTCATCAGAATGATGCGGGATAAAAAGCGAAAGGGAAACGATTAAGTAATATAATCGTTTCCCCGTTCAAGTCCAACAAAGTTGGAGCAAGGTATACTACTGCTGTCCCATCGGATTAGCACTCGTACCGGTTACATAAGCACCGCCAGCAGCGTCTCCGCCAACCACCAGGTCGTCAGCGGTATCGATAACCTGAACGTAAACCACACCATCCGTAGCGATACCAAAGTTACGGGTACCCGTAGCCGTGATTCCGGTCGGTGTAAGCGGCTTTGCGGTAATTGCGAACGAAGCGGGGTTTGTTCCCGTGACGTACACAAACGATTGATATTCCAAACCGTAGCCACTCTTTGTTCCGGCGGCAAGGACGGTATCGATCAGGTTAGCACCCGCAAGAGCTGGTCCTGCGTCTGCCTGCCAATCAGATGAATCAGCTCCTGAAGGAGCGTAGTTACCATTACCGGTCGTAGCCTGGTAGGTAGCATTTGCACCGTGAACCGTGCGGAGCGACGAAGCTGCCGAACCTTCATTAGCCGAGCGGCGGGCCGCCAGCAGGTTGGGAATAGCGATCGCGGCGATGATGCCGATGATCACAACAACGATCAAAAGTTCGATAAGAGAGAAACCTTTTTGATTTTTCATTTCTAATTCACAATCTCCTAGAGTTAATAAGTCTTTATCTACCTTTCCCAGGCACTCAACCTATTACAAGGTGCGTGCCAGAAGCGGTATGGCCATGACCTATCGACCTATCTTCCAGTATTTCTACAGTTAGCATTATGGGATTCACTTTTTTCGAGGGTGGAGGAGAAATCGGAGGGGGCCAAAATTACAGTTTTTGGTAACGGGTGGATGACACTTTTTGTCAGAACTTAGGCGTTTCGTCAATTGGTATTTACTGGCTGCGCGGCCGCCAGTGTAACCGTGTCGAATGGGATGTTGAGATCTGCGAGGTCGGAACGGATAACGCCGTCGATCCCGACTCCGAAACGCCGGGTTCCGGTCGAGAGTATCCCGGTTGTGACCGAAGGATTCGCTGCGAAATAAAACGTTTGCGGAGCCGTCGGAGTTGCCGCCAATCGATCGCCCAGAAATGAATATCCGCTTTTCTCGCCGGAGCCAAGCACGTCGTCGATCAAGCCTGCGGCCATTAGATCCGCGAGGGATGAAATTCCAGGCGTCGACAGCGAGCCGGCATAGCTACCATTGCCTTTCGTGGCAGCGTAACTCACGTTAGCGCCGAATAGAGTTCTCTGCGCAGAGACGGTTGAGGCTTCATTTGCAGCCCGCCGAGATGAAATAAGATTCGGAATAGCGATAGCGGCAATTATTCCAATTATTACGACAACGATCAGGAGCTCGATAAGTGAGAATCCCCGGTTACTTTTCATAAGAAACGCCTTCCTTGGGAGTAAGTCGTTCCCTGATCCCATGCAATTAGAGAGCCAGCCCCAAAACGAGCTTGAATTTTGCAGGATTTAGAGCCTACTCGCCGTTGCGCATTTGGGCGGACAGGTTCCGGATGTCGTGTTTGTCGAGGAGATGGCGAAGCGATCGAACCTGCATTTGGAGGAGGTCGGCGGCACGGGTTTGATTCCCAGCAGTCTTGCGGAGAGCCTCGACGACATATGTCTTTTCGAGATTCTCGAGGTGAGCGGTGAGATTGAGTCCGGTGTCAGGGAGGTCGAACTCGGCATTAATGCGTTCAGGGTTGTAGTTTGTGATGTGATCAGGGAGACGCTCCGGCTGGATCTCATCGTCGCGCTCAAGCGCGACGGCCCGCTCGATCGTATGTTCCAACTCACGCACGTTTCCGCTCCACATGTAGTTCTCGAGCAGCTGCATTGCCTTCGGTGAGATGGCTAGATTTCGCCCGGATTGATCACAGAATTTTCCGACGAAATGCCTTGCGAGCTCGGGAATGTCTTCGGGGCGGTCGCGAAGCGGAGGAAGGTTGATCGGTATGACCGAGACTCGATAAAAGAGGTCCTCGCGAAACGTGCCGTCCGTCGACATTTGTTTTAGATCGCGGTTCGTTGCGGCTATGACGCGGGCATCGATCGAAAGCTCGTCGTGGGCGCCTACCGGCCTGACTTTCTTTTCCTGAAGGACGCGAAGCAGCTTTACCTGCATCGCCGGTGACATTTCGCCGATCTCGTCAAGGAAGATCGTGCCGCGATTCGCGGCTTCGAACAATCCTTTTCGGTTGGTGTTGGCTCCGGTAAAGGATCCTTTCACATATCCGAACAGCTCGGATTCAAGAAGCGTTTCAGTAAAGGCGCCGCAGTTGATCGAGATGAACGGCTTTTCGCCGCGTGCGCTCAAATCGTGAATCGCGCGCGCGACCAATTCCTTTCCGGTCCCACTTTCGCCCATGATCAATATCGTCGACTGGACCTCGGCGACAGTCTCGATCATCTGAAAGATCGCGTGCATCTTCGCCGAGTTCCCGACGATGTTCTTAATGCTGCCGCGTTCGCGCTGGGAACGGCGGAAGGCCCGATTTTCATCGATCAATGCCTGCTTTTCGAGCGTTTTCTTGACGATCAGCTTTAATTCTTCGACATCGAACGGCTTTTGAATAAAATCGTCCGCACCGAGCTTGAACGCCTCGCGGGCAGTCTCGACCGATGCGAACGCCGTCATCAAGACAACGCCGAGATCAGGCTGAGTTTCGCGGACAGCGCTGAGCATTTCGATACCGTCCATGTCCGGCATACGCACGTCGGATATGACGACATCGGCAGGTCCCTGCTGAAGGAGAGCGAGAGCTTCGCGTCCGTTCGAAGCCGTTCGGATGGTATGCCCGTCGCCTTCGAACACCAGGCTCAAAAGCTGCCGATAGCTCTGCTCGTCATCAACAATCAGTATGTTAGACATTCGTAATGTGCCGGTTCAGGGTCCTGAGGGTTAGCGCGTAAACCTGGAATGCCCGATCTACAATAACCATTTTCACAGAAAGTAAGGCTGCGGTTCAAGAAGAAACTTCAGATTCGTTTTCGACCTGCAAGTATTCCTTCAGCGGAGTTGGCTCGGCGACGTCGTCCATCACCGTTTCTTGTTCGAGTGAAACCGGCCCGCTTGCACGCGGCAAGACGATCGTAATGACGGTTCCCTCGCCTTCGAAACTCCGAACGTTGATCACTCCATCATGATCGCGGATGATCTGGTAGACGATGGATAGTCCCAGACCAGTGCCGCCGGAAGTTGAATTCGAGAAGGGCTCGAAGAGTCTTTCGACCTGCTCTTTCGACATGCCCACGCCGCTGTCTTCGAAGACTATCTGCACGCGATTGTCCGGGACGGTCTCGAGTGTTATCGAGATCTCGCCACCGTCGGGCATCGCGTTTATCGAATTTCGCGTAAGATTCCAGAAAACCTGCTTGAGTTGGGTTGAGTCCGCGGAAACGAAAATTGGTTTTTGCGGCAGACTTTCTTTTATCCGGTGCTTTTCCTTAACTTCGGGACTGTGACGCAAAAGCTTGACCGTATCCCGAATCGCTTCGCACGCATCGATCTCGGAGAAACTCCCGACCTTGGGCTTCGCGTAGCTCAGAAAATTCGTGATGATGCTGTTCAGGCGGTCCGACTCGCGCAAAATTATTTTCATTAGATCCGCCTGCACGGATTCCGGCGGGGTATTCGACTCCAATACCTGTATCGCCCCGCGCATCGCCCCGAGCGGATTTCTGATCTCATGTGCGAGCCCGGCACCCACACGACCGACGGCGGCGAGGCGGTCCTTTCGCCTGATACTTTCCTCCATCGATCGTATATCGGTCAGATCTTGAAACGTGACGATCAAGCCGGAGCGTTCCTTGTTTTCCGAAAAGAGCGGCGAAATGTTGTACCCGATACGCACCGCGAATCCCTCAGGTGTAACAAGATTCGTCTCAAAGCGAGGGGGCTGCTCAGTCTCGCGGATATCATCCAGGGAAAGCTCGATGGGCTGCTTAATATTGCCAAAGATCGAAAAAATAGAGCGCCCATGCATAGCTTCAGCTTTATACCCGGTTATTTCCGCGGCAGCAGCGTTGAAGGTATAAATGTTTCCGTCGAGGTCGGTCGTGATCAATCCGGAACGGATCGATTCGATTATGCGTTCATGGAGCTCCTGCAAGTTCGCAAGTGTCTTGGTTGCTTCCTTGAGCTGCTCGCCGGACGAAAGCCGTTCGGAAAGTTTCGACGCCAGCAGACCGACGACCAGGAAAGCGACTGTATGAAAGCTGACGATCTGGATAATTTTCGGAGTAGCTTGAGCGGCGCCCGAAGGCTCGAGTACGGAGAGGCCGGTGAGGATGGCCAACATCAGGAAAAAAGCGATGCAGATGACGGCCATCAGGAGCGTCGCTTGCGGCCGGAGAAACGCGCTCGAGACGCCGATCAGGACAATATAAAGGGTTATGTAGGGCGACGTTAGATCGCCCGTTTTCCAAACCAGCCATGTGATCAACAAGGCATCGATAAGAAACTGGGCACGAACCTGCACCTCCAAAGATCGCGATACCCGCGAGAGCAGAAAGTAGACAGCGGTCAGGCCGACCGAGACGACAAAAACAAGAAACGGGCCCTCGGGAAAATTGTCCAACGACAGCTGAACCGAACCGCTGTACCAGATCCAGCTGGTCACCAGTAAAAGGAAGATTACGACCAAACGCCCGACGACCAGCGTTTGAATTTTCTGGAGAGTAAGCGTGTTGGCGGAATCCGTGTTTTCGTCTAAACTGAACATGCTCGGCGCTTGCGGTGGAATTATGAAAAAGGAAACTGCGGACTCACCTTTGTTCGAAAAACGCCCGTGGGGCAACTTCACGATCCTCGATGAAGGCGACAATTATAAGGTCAAGCGACTCGAAGTATTGCCGGGAAAACGTCTAAGCTACCAACGCCATTCACACCGTTCCGAGCACTGGCTGGTCGTCCGCGGCACTGCTAAAGTAACACTAAACGACACCGAAATCATAGTGGGAACAGGCGAGTCCCTCGACATACCGGTCGGATCCGCCCATCGCATCGAAAACCGTCCCGGAGACGAGGAACTCGTCATTATCGAAACGCAAACAGGCGACTATTTTGGCGAAGATGACATCGAACGGCTGGACGATGACTTTGGCCGAAGCGACCCATTTTAGATTTTGGATTTTAGATTTTGGATTTCGTCGCTTGCGGAGACGTTACGCCTCTCAATCGTCCTAACCTGTTCGAAATCCAAAATCCAAAATCTAAAATCCAAAATGGAAAGATGTCCCTGACGATCGAAAGAAAACTACCCCTTATCCTCTTCTTCGTCGTGATCGTACTGACGGTATTAGGATTCGCGCTCTACGTATACACAACATCGCTCCAGGACGCCGTCGACATCCAGAAACGCACGCGGAATACGATCTCAAGGCTTGACGAGGTTCTGCGCCTCACGCTCGATGTTGATTCGTCCGTTAGCAGCTTTATCATCACGGGAAACGATACATATCTCGGCCCGTTTGAAAATTCCAAACCAAAGATCCAAGAAAGTTTTGCGCGGTTGAGATCGATGATGGCCGACACTTCGACAGAGCTTGAAGAGTTGGCTCGTTTGGAGGGGTGGACCAACGAATATGTCGCGCAGGCCGAAAGCAAGATCGAGCGACGAAAAACAGAGGGATTTGATGCGACGATCTCAAGCCTCGGGAATTCATCTGAAAGGTCGATAACAGCGAACATACGAGCTTCCATCGATAGGTTGAAAGCGACGGAACTCGCTTCACTGCAACAGCGCGAGACTTCGCTCGATCAGAATTTTTATAGAACGATATGGGTATTGATCATCGGATGCCTCTGCGGAATCGTCGCCTTAGGGTTGGCGAATGTCCTGGTCTCACGCGAGATTGGGAAGCGTCGAAACGCCGAGGCGGCCCTGATAGACGCGAATCGGGAATTAGAAGATCGAATCGAAGACCGTACGAAAGAGGTGGAAAAGGTTAACGATTCGTTGAGGCTTGTCGCTGCCGAGAGGGAAGAGCTCTTGAGAAAAGAGCAGAGTGCGCGGCGCGAGGCCGAGATCGCAAACCGGCTTCGTGATGAATTCATGGCGACCGTTTCTCACGAACTTAAGACGCCGCTAAATTCGATTCTCGGCTGGGCGCGAATGCTGTCGACCGGCGATCTCGATGAAGAACAGGTCAAGAGAGCTCTCGCGACGATCGTTAAGAATTCGGAGACACAGAATCGCCTGATAGAAGATCTGCTTGATGTGGCTCGCGTCATTTCGGGTAAGCTGGTGCTCGACTTGAAGCCCATCGATCCCTTCGAGCTTGTCCACGACGCGATCCAGAGTGTACTGCCGCTCGCCGAAGCAAAACAGATCAAGATCTCAGAAGAGGCCGCCCCCAACGCCATATCCGTTACGATCTCGGGCGACCGCCACCGTCTCACGCAAGTGTTTTCAAATCTGCTTACGAATGCTCTGAAATTCACGCCCGAAGGCGGACGGATTGAAACGCGTATCGAGCAAAGTGGCGATCGATTGAACGTGTCGGTGAAAGATAGCGGTATCGGGATCAATGAGGAATTCTTGCCGTTGGTGTTTGAGCGATTCCGGCAGGACTTGTCGGCACCGATGCGAAACGGCGGTCTCGGCCTGGGCCTCGCAATCGTTCGCCAGCTCGTCGAAATGCACGGTGGCTCGGTAAGTGTTCGAAGCGAAGGAGCGAACAAGGGAAGCGAGTTTACCGTAACGCTTCCCGCACAGCATCGAGTAGATTTTCAGCAAGCACATCAGGCATAGAGTCGAGCTCGTTCGCATGACTGCGGCCATATCCCGTCATAACGAGAGCGGTTCTGCTGCCGGCGTTGCGACCGGTCTCGACATCGATCTTCTTATCGCCGATCATCCACGAGCTCGAGAGGTCGATCGAGAAATCTTTTGCAGCGGATTCGAGCATTCCAAGACTCGGCTTCCTGCACGAGCATCCATCGCATGGCAGATGCGGGCAAAAATAAAATCCGTCGATCATACCTTCAAGTTGCACCTGCATCTCATCATGAATTGCGTTCATCGCCGCCTCGTCATAGATACCGCGCCCGATACCTGACTGGTTCGTCACGACGATAACCAGAAACCCCGCGTCCTTCAAAAGCTTTACCGCTTCGAAGGTAAAAGGGAAGACGCGCATCTCGTCGACTTTCGAAAGAAAGTTGACCTCTTCGATGAGGGTTCCGTCGCGGTCGAGAAACGCCGCTTTTGTTGGTTCTAAATTCGTCATCTTGCCGGCTGAAATCTCAAATTTCAAATTTCAAATCTCAAATCTGAAATTTCAATCTCAAATCTCAAATTTCAATCTCAAATCTCAAATTTCAAATTTCAAATTTCAAATCTCAAATTTCAAATTTCAAATCTGAAATCTCAAATCTGAAATTTCAATCTCAAATCTATTCCAGAAGTTTCTCCTTTGCTCGTTCGAAGACCTCGTCGACGGAGATCCGCGTCATGCATCGATGATCGATCGGACAATCACGCAGCATGCACGGCGAGCATTCTACATTCGCCGAAATGATCGACGCATTTTCGGAGAATGGCCGGGTCGTGATCTGATTCGTCGGCCCGAAAATCACGATCGTCTTCGTCCCCACCGCGGGCGCAAGGTGCGCCAGGCCCATGTCATTTGAAATTACCAAGTCGATCTCGCCAAGTATAGCGGCTGCATCCGCAATATCGGTTTCGCCGGTTAGATCGATCGGCTGACTTTTGGAAAGCTCCCCAACCTGCGTCGATATGGGCTTGTCATCTCGGGATCCGAGAAGCACGACGTTACAGCTCAATTCCGTCTGTAGGCGGTCGTTGAGCTCGGCGAAACGTTGGGGTATCCAGCGTTTTGCACGCGAATTCGTCGATCCTGGAGCAAGTGCGACTGTCTTTCGGTCCGGATCGACCCCGGCTTGGGTCAGCGTGTTGCCCGCGTGTTCCCGCTGCGAATCGGGAACAACAAGCCGCGGTTCAAGATCGTCGGTGGTCGTAACTTTGCCAAAAAATCTCTGTTCGACGGCGGCGACCAGCTCGAGATAATAAAAAACTTCGTGGCGCGAATCCTTCCACTCTGGCATTTCGACCGGATCGGTAAGGAGGAACGAGCGTAGCTCCGTAGCATATCCAAAGCTTCGTGGTACCCCCGCCATTCGGACAACAAGTGCCGACGAAAATGAATTCGGGAAAACGATCGCGAGGTCGAATCGTCGCTTGCGGAGCTCCCTGATCTGCTCAAGAAAACTATCGGGCGTTATGATCTCGTCGAAGAGACCCGCACGGTCGAGAATCCCCTTAGCCCACTCCCGCGTTTGCAGGGTGAGCCTTGCGTCCGGAAACAACAGACGCAGTTTGCGGACCGCCGGGATCGTCATCACCGCATCGCCGATCCAGTTTGTTCCACGAACCAGAATCTTCATGTTTCTCGTTTCTAGTTCCACGTTTCTGGTTTCTGATTCCAAGTTTATAGTTCCGAGTTTCGAGTTCAGGTTTCTAGGTCTCGGGTTCCGGAGATAGATGACACGAACAAGAAACTAGAAACTAGTAAACCAGAAACTAAAAGAGACCGCGCAATCCTTTTTCCAAGTCGATCTTCGGTTCCCAATCAAGCTCTTGCCGTATAAGCGAAAGATCCGAAACATAATTCATCGGAACCGGATCTGGAAGTGGATGTTCCGCGGCGACGATTGCCTGCAGGCCCGACACGTCTTCGAGTTTCGCTACCAGATCGTTCAAGGTCACCGAATTCGCTCGGCCCCCACCGATGTTGTATAAGCCGTGCCGGATGACGGAGTCGACAAACGCTTTGCACGCGGCGGAGAAGTCATCGACGTGCAGCAGATCGCGACGCGGTCGGCCGCCGCCGGGCAATCTTATGCTCTCGCCCATATTGATCGCGTCGACGTATGCTCCGACAAAATTCGGCGTCGTATTCTCCGTCTTTGCGCCGTAAACGGTTGACATTCGAAAAATGCACGAACGAAAACCGAGCTGATTCGCATAGAACTCGACATATCGTTCGCCGATCAGTTTCGACCATTCCAGCGCCGTCTGTCCGGCGTATAGCGTCTGACAACTTTCCGGAACATCGGGGAAATTGTCCGCGAAGCGCCCATACACGTCCTTTGTCGACGCAAAAATAAAAACCGCATCCGGGCGGCAGTTTTTCAGAACGTTGACCGTGCCTTCGACATTCGTCAGAAATACCTGTTCGGCTGCATCCGGAGCCTTCTCGAGATGTGCCGCGAGATGAATGACCACGTCGTAGTCGGCGGCTATCGCAGCGTCGGCCGTGTGCAGAACGTCCAAGCCAGAGCTTCGCGATAGATCGTCTCCGCCGAAGTATCGACGAACATGTGTTCCAATGTAGCCGGTTCCTCCGGTGACGAGAACTTTCATAGTGCGGAGTGCGGAATGCGGAATGCGGAAGCAAAAGCGATCGCAAATCGAAAATCGCAAATTGAAAATCTAATGGACATCCTTCTGCTAAAGCCGTTAAAATTTTACAGGGCAACTGTCGAAAACCGAAACCTCTTCTAACTCGCTGAGCCAGTAACGCAAATGCGGGATCCTTTCCAGCCGAAACACATGCCATCAAAGCGTCCGCCGAAGGGCGGCTCAAAGATGCGCCGCATGGCCGCGTACCAGGCTCCGCCACCCACACGGATTCGCCGATTCGCGCGATCCTTCAAGAATCCGTGGTTCGTCACATTCACGCTCGTCTTTCTGCTGATCGGGTTTTTGAGCTTTACGTATTTCTGGTTCGAATTTTCGGACCGCATCGATCGGCGGCTCTTGAGCGGAGAGATCTACACGCCATCGGCGGGAATCTATTCGGCGCCGAAAACGTTGAAGAGCGGTGAGCGCGTCACGATGCTCGAGCTCATCGAATACCTCAAGTCGGCCGGATACATCGAAAAGAACAATAAGGCGGACGAATCCCGAAGCCGTTACTCGGTCATCGAAGAAAAGCTCGTCATCGAACCTGGAATCACCGGCGTGTTGGACGGAAAAAAGATCTTCCCGGCGATTTCCGTCAGTTTTGCGAAAGACGGCAAGACCGTGAATGGGATCGCGAATCTCGAAGAAAAAGTTCAGGTAGAAAGCATCAAGCTCGAGCCGAAGATGCTCAGCACCGTCGCCGCCGAAGGCAACGGGCGACGGAGGACAGTGACGTTCGCCGATCTGCCACCTCATCTCGTGAAAGCGATAACGGTGACCGAGGACCGAGCCTTCTTCGAGCATTACGGCGTAAACTTTCGCGGTATTGCGCGAGCGCTTTGGCGTAGATATGAAAATGCCGAGGACGATTCGCCGATCGCAAACCAGGGCGGCTCATCGATCACGCAGCAACTCGTGAAAAATTTACTGCTTACGAACGAGCCGACACTCGAGCGCAAAGCGACCGAGGCGTTTATGTCCGTCATTCTGGAAACGCGCTTGAGCAAGCAGGACATCTTTACGCTCTATGCAAACCAGATCTATCTCGGTCAGCAGTCGGGTGTTTCGATCTACGGCGTGGGTGAAGCATCGAGTGTCTATTTTGGAAAGGATGTTTCGCAGCTAACTTTGGGTGAAGCCGCATTCATCGCCGGCATCATTCGCAGCCCGAACCGCTACGGCCCGTACAAGAATCCTGAACGCGTCGAAGAGCGTCGTAACCAGATCATTGATTCGATGCTTGAAGCTGGAGAGATAAACGCGCAGCAGGCGGCGGATGCTCGCGCCACCAAGCTGACTCTGAAACCGGCGTCGGGCAGGAAAGATCTGCAGGGCATGCCGTACTTCTCGCAATACGTGATCGAGGAACTGCCGAAGGTTGTTAGCGATCCCGAAGCTCTTCAGCACTATCGCGTTTACACCTCGATCGATCCAGACCTGCAGCGCGTCGCATATGAGACGTTGGCGAATCGACTCGACAAACTCGAAAAATATTTTCCGAAACAGCCGAAGGGAAATCTGAACGGAGCTCTTGTTGCGATCAGGCCAAAGACCGGCGAGATCGTCGCGATGGTCGGCGGGCGCGACTTTCAGCAAAGTCAGTTCAACCGCGCGACGGCCGCGATGCGTCAGCCGGGTTCGGTTTTCAAACCTTTCGTCTATGCGACGGCGATCAACTCGGCTTACGATACCGCGTCGCGAGTATTTACCACCGCGACCGTCTTTAAAGACGAGAAAAAGATCTTCACGTTCAATCAGGATTCGTACGCGCCGAACAATTACGGCGATTCCTTTTCGAATCAGGAAACGACGCTCCGCGACGCGCTCGTAAAGAGCAAGAACACCATTACTGTCGACATTGGGATGCAGGTCAACATCGGGAAAGTTATGAACCTCGCGAATCGCGCCGGCATGCCAAAGGTCGACCGTGCATATCCGTCGATGGCATTGGGCACAGCCGAAGCGACACCGCTCAACGTAGCGGCTGCGTACACGATGTTTGCGAATCTCGGTGATCGTGTAACCCCGATGCCGATCACGCAGGTCACGCAGGGCGACGGCAAAACGGTCGCGGCTCCGGAGGTCGACAAAAAGAATGTCATCCGTTCGGATGTCGCATACATCATGGACGACATGCTAAAAGACGTGATCAATCGCGGTACCGCGGCCAAAGCCCAGGGGTGGGGATTTCGAAATGTCGACGGTAAGACGGCATTCGCGGGAAAGACGGGGACGTCGCGTGATGGATGGTTTGCCGGATTCACACCGGAGCTTGTCTGCGTAGTTTATGTCGGCTTCGACGACAACGCCGATCTCGGTATGAAAGGCTCGGACTCGGCGATGCCGATCTGGGCGGATTTTATGAAAGAGGCGTTGCAGCTTAACCCGGAATGGAACGGTGACTGGGCGATGCCCGCCGGTGTCCGAAAAGCGGAGATCGACATCCGCAGCGGACTTCTTATCCGCGAGCTTGACGCATTCGAAGCAGCGGAAGTGACACCGACCCCCGCACCGACCGCATCGGTATCGCCGACACCGGCGATCGAAGGCCTCGACGACCCGGCGTGGGCAACCCAACACGCACCCGAAACAAAAGAGATCTTTAATACGAACGTCCCGCCGGAGTTTCGACGTGTTGAATTATTTATCGGCGGTACGGTCCCGCCCCGCGAAATGATCGACACGAGTGCGCCCATTTACGACGACACCGGCTTATCTCCGGAACCCGAGCAGACGCACGCGCCTGAGACGACGCCGAGCCCTCCACCTGTAACGAATACCTGGGAGAATCAGGAAAACCGCTCGAACAATTCGAACTCGTCGCGTCGTTCATCCTCCGGCACCGAGCGCGGGATGATCACGGTGATGGTCTGTCCGGTCACCGGCATGCGCGTGACGTCGAATTGTCCTTACAGCGAAGCGCGTACATTCAAGCCCGGAACAGAGCCGAAAGATTTCTGTACTCTGCATAGATAATTGCCGCTCCCGTTACGCGGCAACCGAAGGCAGAAACACGACCGGTAGGGAGTGTGTCTCTTCAGGTGAGAATTTTTGTACGCTGCATAGATAATTGCCGCTCCCGCTATGCGGCAACCGAAGGCAGAAACACGACCGGTAGGGAGTGTGTTGTTTCGGTGATTTGGCTCGGTTAGGAGCCGAATGTTTGTAGCAAACGAATCAAAAACAGATCGAACTCCTTTAGGAGCGACACCCGATCCGATGTGTCGCTCCTAAAAGGAGCTCGATCTTTTTCTCAATCGATATCTACCAACATCACGCTCCTAGCGGAGCTGGCAATTTGATAGCAGTAGAGTTCTATTCCCGATCTTTGCGGTGTGCAAAGGCTAGTCCCGCCGGACGCCGCCTTTCTTCACTACCTTCGCAGTTTTCAAGATCCTATCAAGCTCCTGAAGCTCGCCGAGAATCCGTAACTTCTCGGCCGGAGACATATCCGACCGTTGGCGACGAAGCTTTTCACGCGCGGCAAAGATGCCGGATACATCCGGGTATTTCGTAATTACAGGTTCAGTGCTCTTTGCCATTGTTCGTGCAGCTTGTAGCGATCCATGAGGGTCTTCAGGTCGTTCACATCGACTTTTCCATGATCCAAAAATATCCTAGCACGGGCTAAGTCATTGGGTCGATGGGTTTGTAACATCACAGCGACGAGATATTCCGGTGATAGAACTCGCATCTCGAACCCCGCAAACTCAACTATGTCCGCATTGCTCACAGCTTCTTCCGTGAGGGCGTTTGGAACCGGGATGAATTGGACCGGCTGGCCGGCAATATCGAACTCGACGCCATCAAGGGTGTAGCCTAGCCGCTCAAGATATTCGATGATCGGCCGCAACGGATCGAGCATAGGAACGTCACCGGCCAAGTGAACGAAGAAGTCAAAATCCCGGGTATTGAATGACTCGATGTAGATGTTCGCCGCTGTTGCCCCCCCTAAAGCGTAAACGTCGATGACGCCGTCTCCGATCATCTTGTCGATGACTTCTACGACTCTCTTAAGGCGGGCAAGTATGTCCATCTAGTTCGTTCTTTACGGAGCTCAAAATTCGGGGGCATGACAGGGCTTCAGCGTTAGAACCCGTCATAAGGGTTATGAAACCCGGGGTCAATCCGGTTGTCTCTTTGCAAAGATACAGTCGTCGGCTAAGAAATGAGAAGGCCTCGTCCCATTCCGAACGAGGCTTTCTTCTATCGACGAACGATCTAATACTTCACATCCAGATTCTTCACCAGGAAGCCATAGATATCTGCCTGTTCCTGGATGATCTTAGTTGTCGGTTTTCCAGCACCGTGGCCGGCTTTGGTTTCGATGCGGATCAGCACCGGAGCCGAAGCCGCCTGAGCCTCTTGCAATGTCGCGGTGTACTTGAAGCTGTGAGCAGGGAAGACGCGGTCGTCGTGATCGGCGGTCGTCACAAGCGTCGCCGGGTATTTCGTTCCGGCCTTGATGTTGTGGAGCGGTGAGTATGCGTATAACGCTTTAAAGTCTGCAGCGTCCTTAGGATCGCCGTAGTCCGACTTCCACGCTGCACCGACCGTAAATTCGGTAAACCGCACCATGTCCATCACGCCGACTGCCGGCAGCGCCGCGGCAAATAGATCGGGACGTTGATTCAACACCGCACCGACGAGCAGACCGCCGTTCGAGCCGCCCTGTATCGCGAGCTTCTTATTTGACGTGTACTTCTCCGCGATCAGATACTCAGCCGCGCCGATAAAATCATCGAACACGTTCTGTTTTTTTAACCGCGATCCGCCCTTCCACCACGACTTGCCGTACTCGGCACCGCCGCGAATATTCGCCACCGCAAAGACGCCGCCCATCTCGAGCCATGGAACACGTGCGACAGAAAATCCCGGAGTCTGCGAGATGTTGAATCCGCCGTAGCCGTAGAGCAGTGTCGGGTTCGTGCCGTCGAGCTTGATCCCTTTCTTATACGTCAGGAACATCGGTACGCGTGTCCCGTCCTTGCTCTTGAAGAAAACCTGCTTTACTTCGTATTGCGATCCGTCGAACTTCACACCGGCCTTGCGGAACACGGTGCTCTTGCCCGTCTTCATGTCATATTTATAGATAGTGGGCGGCGAATTGTAGCTCGAGAATGTGTAGAACGTCTCGGTGTCCTTTTGCTTTCCACCGAAGCCGCCCGCCGAGCCGATACCCGGGAGATCGACGTTGCGAACGAGCTTACCGTCCTTATCGACGATCTTGATCTGCGTGTACGCATCTTTCAGATAGCTCAGTACGAACTGATCGTTGATCATCTGGACGCCGTTCAAAGATTCTTCGGCCTGCGGCACGATCTCTTTCCACATCGGGGTCTTCGCCAGAACATTTACACTGACAAGGCGTCCACGCTCGGCATCTTTATCAGTAACAAAATAGAACACCGGCCCGTCGTTGCCGATCAGGTTATAGCTATTTGCACGGTCGGCGACGAGCGGAATGATCGGGGCCTTTTCCATGGTCAGGTTTTTGAAATAGACCATGTTCATCCGCTCGGTTCCTTTGCTGACGCGGATCACCAGCCAGTTGCCGTCCTCGGTAACGTTTGAGCCGATGAACATCTCACCATCATCTGGCCGATCGTAGATCAGAGCGTCCTCCGACTGCGGGGTCCCGAGTTTGTGAAAATAAAGTTTCTGGAATTTATTTGCGCCCTTGAGCTCTGCACCCTCGGTCGCGTCCGGGAAGCGACTGTAATAGAAACCGGAGTTGTCGTTCAGCCACGAGACGCCGCCTTGTCGGTTAGGACGCAGCGTGTCCGAAAGATACTCACCCGTCTCGACATTCATCACCTTCCACGAGGTGCGATCGGATCCTGCGATCGCGACGCCGTATGCCCAGAGCTTTCCGTCATCAGTAAATGACGAACCGCTCAATGCCGCGGTGCCGTCGGCCGAGAGCTTGTTGGGATCGAGGAGCACGCGGCCGGGATCATCTATCGAATCGGTTATATACAAAACGCTTTGGTTCTGGAGCCCGTCGTTCTTCGAATAGATGTAATGCTTACCGATTTTTCCCGGGGCGGAATAGCGCTCGTAATTCCAAAGCTCGGTCAGCCGCGCCTTTATCTTTTCGCGTTCCGGGATGGTCGCGAAATATGCGTCGGTGACTTTGTTCTGGGCGGCGATCCACGCCTGCATATCCGCCGACTCGGTATCTTCCATCCACCGGAAAGGATCATTCACCTTCGTACCGTGATAATCGTCGACCTGTTCTACCTTTTTCGGTTTCGGATAATTGAATCCGGTCTGTGCGGAAAGGCCAGAGAAAAGAAACGTGGTGAGCGAAAGGGCAAGAAATAGTTTTCTATACATATCGGGTAATACCTCGTCGAAGTGAAATTTCAACAAGTATAGGTTGGCTGAACACAAACTCAAAACGATTCCACGCGGGATTCTTTCAATTAAGTAATTAGGGAATTAGAAATGAGGTAATGCGAGAGAATCGCATAACCGCTCAGCATGCTTGACTTGGAAACACACGTCCGAATCACGCACATCAATGCCGCTTGAAATATTGGACCTCGCGCTCGTGCTTTTCAGCCCCTTCGCGCGAATCGAACGTCCCTAAGTTTTTGCGTTTGCCCGTTTTCGGAATCTTCTTTTTTGAGTACAGACGATACTCGCCTGATTTTAGTTTCCTGATCATAATTGCCTTCGCAACTCATTAAGCAAGAAATATTCCGCGTCGATCTCTGGCAGCGGTGCGACAGAATTTAGGTTACTGTTTAGCCGGTTTTGCGGTAAACTAGCTCGCAAATACTCGTGAACTTTTGGAGGCGTCAATGTTCGAAACCCTGAATCAAAGAAAACTTTGCATTGCTGTTGCAACGCTGTTAGTAATCTCATTTGCTATTCCATCCGCTTTTGCGCAATGCGGAGTATTTTTCAAGAGGGCAAATACTTGGGCATTTCCCGTATCAAAGGTGCATCTCGATCGTGCTGTGGACATGACGGGTGACGGGCTCCCGGATCTGCTCGCATCGGAGGAGGGGCCGGGGTGGACAAGAACGCGAATATTTATCATCCCGAATCTCGGCGACGGCAGGTTCGGAGCTCCTTCGACGACACTGGTACCCGTCGCGGGTCAGAGCTTCAATTTCAAGTACCTCCCGGTTAATGCGAACAACGACAATCGGCCGGACCTCTTCGTGATGCTGGGTGACACGAGCCTGTCAGGTACTTTCAGGATTTACATAAACAACGGTGACGGGACATTCACGCCGGGGCCAACGAATTCGCTCGGAACCTCGAGCAGTCTGGTCGATATCAACCATGACGGATTCGCTGACTACCTGTCCCAGGGCAGTGGTGGGTCGGAGTTCCGGTACAATCTCGGGAACGGCGACGGGAGCTTCGGCCCGTTGGTCCAGATCTTGAATCACGGTGGTATTCCGTACCAGGGCGACTTTAATGGTGACGGCAACGTCGACTTCGTCGACCTCAACCATCTTCACTTGAATAACGGAAACATGACCTGGGGGACGACCGACATTAGCTCACTAATGGGCGGAGACGTGATCTGGGGTATGGCTGACTTCAATATGGACGGCAAGCTCGAAATTTTGACCGCAAGATCGTCGGGCAACTTGTCATTTGGAATTTTGACGAGCACGGGGACCACGTTTACCCGGACGGACCATACTGTTACGGCCGATCCTTCCTGGATCGGATATCCGTGGCTCGGAAATTGGAGCGGCAACAGCGCTCCGGACGTCGTATTCCAGCCCCGTTACTTCAATCAGAAAGTGGTTCTGACGAATGACGGTACGGGTAACTTTACGCAGCAGATCCACAACGGCCGTATCGACATTACAACGCATCAGAAGTCCGTCATGGCGGATTTCGACAACGACGGCAAGATTGACCGGGTACTGGCGTCGAGCGATATTTCCAACTCAAGGATAATGCTCCGCGACGTCACGAGTTTCTCGTTCACAAAAGGAGTGTGCGATCAACCGGGCCAGGCTCGGATCGTGGATTTCGATCGTTCGAACACGACGGACTGGAGCTTCTGGAATCCGGCGAACGGGGAGTGGAAGCGACGCACGACCGCATATCAGGAAGGCGCGCCGATGTCCGAAGACACCGTGAACTGGGGTTTAGGAAGTCATGGCGACATTCCGATGCCTGGTGATTTCGATGGCGACGGTGTGACCGACCGGGCAGTTTATCGAAACAGCACCGGCGTCTGGTACATCCGCCGGAGCTCGGATCTAGCCTGGTACGTTCTGCCGTTCGGCCTTACGGGTGACAAGCCAGTCGCGGCTGACTTCGACGGTGATTCCATCAGCGACATCGCTGTCTGGCGACCGTCGGATGGCAACTGGTACATCTGGTACATGGGCACCCAGACATATTCGATCGCGCATTTCGGGCTCGATGGGGACATTCCGGCTGCCGCGGATTATGACGGGGATCTGAAGACGGACATGGCAGTGTTTCGCCCATCCACCGGCGTCTGGTATTACCTCAAGAGCTCGAACGGAGATTTCGTTGCAACGCAATGGGGCCTGAATGGTGACAAGCCGATTCCCGCGGACTATGACGGAGATGGAAAAGCCGATATCACAATATTTCGGCCATCCGACCAGTTCGCCTACATCCTCAGAAGCACGAATTCGTCGGTTTCGTACTACCAGATCGGTCTCGCCGGAGACGTTCCCCAGATCGGCGATTACGACGGTGACTTTGTTGCGGATATCGGCCTCTATCGCCCTTCAACCCGGGGCTGGTGGACGAGCGCTTCCCAGTTTGCTCAGAATTTTGGAGTTGACGGAGGAATACCGACATCGTCGCTCGTAAAAGTTGAGTAACGGAAGAGTCACGCAAAAACAAAGGATCCGAGTCGCATGATTCGGATCCTTTTTCATTTATAGATTGGTTGCAGGCGGTTACCCGGTCTTTAAAACACCGGCAGGTTCTCATCCGAACCCGGCAGCTCCGGACGTTCGAATTGGCCCGACAATTCTTCCGGAAACCATCGGTGGCGTCTGTAGAGCAGTTCTTCGGTTTCTTCGCGCGGTTTCGGCTTGGCGAGCAGGAAACCCTGTGCGTAATCGCACCCGAGGTTTCGCAGAACAGCGAGCTGACTCGGGGTTTCGACGCCCTCGGCAATTACCCGCATCTTCAGGTTTTTCGCGAGCGAGATGATGGTCTGCAATATCTGCGAATTCTCGCCGTGCTCGCCGACGCTGTAGACGAACGAGCGGTCGATCTTTAATGTGTCGAACGGCAAACGGTGGAGAATGCTCAAGCTCGAATATCCGGTACCGAAATCGTCGATGCTGAGCTGCACGCCGATGTGCTTCAGCTTATTGAGCACGTTGATCGTGTGCTCGGCATTTTCCATAGCCACGCTTTCCGTGATCTCGAGCTTCAGCGTCCGGGCCGCGATCTGCGAAGACTCGAGAACATTCTCGACATCCTCGACGAGATCGTCGTTCGAGAGATGCTTGCCCGAAATATTGACGCTGACCATGAGGTCCTTGTACTCGGGCGCGATCTTTTGCCATTCGGCGAGATGGCCGCACGTCTCTTTCAGGATCCATACGGTGATCGGCTGGATCAGGCCAGCCTGTTCGGCGATCTGGATGAACTTATTCGGCGGTATCATGCCGAATTCCGAGTGGTGCCATCTGAGCAGCGCTTCGAAACCGACTATTCGTCCATCTCTCAAACTGACTATCGGCTGATAGTGCATTGACAGTTCCTGCCGGTCGATGGCGCTCCGCAGATCCATCTCAAACCTGATCCGCTCGAGAAATCTCTTCCGCAGCTCTTTTGTAAAGACCGCCGGGCCCTCGTTCCTTTCTTTCGCGTAGTGCATCGCGATGTCGGCGTCGCGGAGTATCTCTTCGGGCGTCGAGTATTCGGCGTCACACGGTGCGATGCCGATATTGACATCGATGTTGATACGATTGCCGCTCAGCGAGAAGGGCTGGATGATGCTCTGATATATACGGCGGGCGACCTTTTGAGCCTTACCGGTGGTCTCGAGGTTCCTGAGGACAATGGCGAATTCGTCTCCGCCCATGCGGGCGACGGTATCGTCAGGGTTGACCATCCTGACGAACCGTTTGGCGGCGATCATCAGGACCTTGTCGCCGATCGAGTGGCCGAGGCTGTCGTTTATATTCTTAAAGCTTCGGATGTCGAGGAACAGTACCTGAAAGCTGGTCGTCGGATCGTTCCGGTACTCGGTGATGAGCTTTCGCAGTATGTCGCCGAGCTGTTTGCGGTTCGCAAGCCCGGTCAGGGAATCGTGGAGGGCCGCATGCTGAAAGTCCTGTTCGCTCTTCCGGAGCGCGAGGTTCGCACGCTCTTCCTGCTGCAGCGACTGACGCAATTCATAAGTATGCTTTTCGGCCTCGAGCCTTCGCTCGCGCTCGATCTCCGCCTTTTGTCGTTGTGCCTCTTCCGCTTGTTCGACCGACGAGTTTATCTGCTGGATCGACTGTCGGTAAGTCAGGTAAACAATACCGAAGACGATCAACGCAACCCCGGCCGTAAACACGTCGCCGTAGCTGATGATCTTGTAAACCATCCCGGCCGTTCCCGCTCCTACGAAGTGAGAGGTCGATCCCGCCAGACAGTCTCGCTTCCATGTCTCCCAAAACGTCAGATTCTGGCCGACCGGAAGGATCAAAGCTGCAACTGCCGTTGAGGCTACAAACTGTCCAAGAGCGAGAATACAAAGCGTCGCGATCAACGTCCGGGTATTACCGGAAAATGTCGAGAGGTCGGTCAAGCGGTTGCAAACTTCCCACAAGAGACACGCGACCGCTGTACCCAAAGCGGCAGCGAAGGTATTCACCGCAATCATGTACGGCTTGAACGTAATCTTTCCCGACACCTTCGTGTAGTAACAATTCGCAAATGTCTCGACTGCGGCCATAAGAATTGCAGCCGCGGGACCGTACATTAAGAAGGAGAGAAAGACGACGGAGTCGGAAAAACTTATTACAACTTTTGATCTGGGGATGACTATACCCATCCGCGGAGCGATTACAGCAGAGATCAACAAGAGCACTGCGAATCCAGGGCTGAGCGCATCCTTCCCTAGATAGACAAGACTGAGCCCAACGACGACAACGCCGAGCAAGACAATAATGGATTTTGAAAAGCTGGGTAGTTTCTTTTCGTTCATTAATGAAGTAGTTGTGAGTTCTTAAGAGATTTTCCTAAGGGGAAGACGAGCTTTCAAGGTCGTCCTGGACGAGTCTACCATCCGGAACCCCTTAAAAGCTAGGAAAATATTGGGTTCGAGTCAAAGTGTATACTTCCTAATAACCCCTCGAGTGTGTAATAAGTATCCGCATTGAAAAAACGTGCGAATGTTACTCGCGAACCTTGTTTATTGCGTTCTTTATCTGTGAAGCGGAAACCAGGTATCCAAGCAGTACGTTTTCTTGCTCCACTCTCTCTAATCGATGTAAGTGCTGCAAGCACAATAGCTTCTCCCGCTTTCCTTGATCGCTTTAGAATTGGCACAGTGATTGAAATAGAACCTGGCGTAACGAAAAGCTTAGTTGAGAGGAGAGACAAAATGAATACACTTAAAGGCTGGATCACGACTTCATGTTTGATTGCGACGTTGATGGTTTCGACGATGAGCGCAAATGCAGGCGTCATTATTCTCGGGGCAACGGATGCTCCTTGCTCACCCGCAACGGATAAGGGACAAAAAATCGACTACGGGGTAATAATTGCCGGATTTACTGGGATTATTATCGCTGGCTTTACCGGGGTTATTATCGCCGGAGCGACATCGGAGCCCGTGGAAAACTGCGGCATTATTATCGCCGGCTAAGCTGATATTGGCTTCGGGAGAGGGTCTCTCCACCGCGAGAACAGTCGAGTCGAGAAATCGTTCGGCTGTTTTTCTATTTGCTATCTATCATAGGTAGCCCAACACGCTTTACAAGAGAATTGAATCTTGGTTCATTTCGGAGGGGGATCCATCGGCGATCGTACGTAAGAGCGCGTAAGTCCGGCTCGTGCTGGGCAAAGGACCGCTCCAAACATTCATACGCCTGGGTTTTGTCACCGAGAGCTAAGTACAGATGAGCCAGATTTATGGAGTGACCATTATTATTTGTCAATTCTGAATGGAGCTTCGCTAATATCTCAAGAGCTTTTGCTCTGTTTCCTTGCCTTTCGTAAACGACACCGGCCATAGCGACAATCTCGGAATGGGGTTGTGCTCGTAACGATTCCTCAAAATCCTTTAACGCCTCCTCAAAGTGAGCTAACTCGACATGAACTGCACCTCTAATCGCCAAGGATTCGTAATTGCCCGGCTCTAGTTCTAAGGCGTCGTTCAAGAAAGCGATCGCCTTATCGTACTCTCCCATCATGTAAAACAATCTGCCAATACGCTTATAAATAAGCGCGGAGAGCGGATCAATAATCATTATGCGCTCCAATTGTTCCAGGGCAGCGCGAAAATCTCTGCTTTGTAATAAAAGATCTGAATACCGAAACCGGCCTTTCAAACAGTTGGTATTAATTGCTAGAGCTCTTCTGCAGTAACGCGCCGCCTCATCAAACTTCCATTCCAGCATTTTTAGATCGCAATAGAGTATTTGAACCACATCAAGTGATTGGTTCCCACCGGCAATTGCATCTAGAATTGGTTTTGTTAATTGGAGGAAATGAGGGTGTAAATAATTTTGTGTAAATGGTCATCGCGAGCCGGATGGGTTATCGTTCGGCAAAGGAGAAGAAATGACCATAGGAAATACGAATAAGGACGCGAAGAAGCCGCGGAGGAAGCGTCGCGAGACGGACGAGACG
>JBGTIQ010000001.1:0-70981 GCA_041745575.1 Pyrinomonadaceae bacterium | reverse complement strand
CGAGATGGTGATGCCCGGAGACAATATCCAGATGGAGATCACACTGATCGCCCCGATCGCGATGGAGAAAGGACTTCGGTTCGCTATTCGCGAGGGCGGCCGAACGGTCGGTGCCGGTACGGTTTCGGAAGTAGTTGAATAGGAATTAGTCATTTGTCATTGGTCCTTTGTCATTTGCGAAGGACCAATGACAAAGGACAAAGGACGTATTAAGAAATGCCGAGAGATAACATAATTTTGCAGTGTACCGAGTGCAAAGAGCGGAATTACGTGACGACAAAGAACAAAAAGAACACGCCGAACAGGCTCGAGTTCAAAAAGTTCTGTCGCCGCTGCCGCTGCCATACGCTGCACAAAGAGAACAAGTAGCGATTTTGGATTTTGGATTTCGGATTTTGGATTGGTCGTGTGACCAACTCTTCAATCCAAAATCCGAAATCCAAAATCCAAAATGGGCAGAGGGGTATGGTGTCAATGGTTAGCATGGAGGTCTCCAAAACCTTAGGTCCGGGTTCGAGTCCTGGTACCCCTGCCACACAAACTGTAGGAGAAAAGAAGTGACCGAAGCCGTAGAAGGCAAAAAGAAAGAAAGTGTCGGCGAGTTTATCAAACATACGCGCGCCGAACTCGATCGCACGACGTTTCCGTCGTCGGAAGATGTTAAGAACACGACGATCATCGTTATCATAAGCGTTATCTTTTTTGCGATCTATCTTTTTCTGATCGATCAGGCGTGGACTTACATTTTGGAAGCCCTGACGTGGGTAGTGAACAAGATAGCGGGGGCTTAAGATTTTATAATGAAGCAGTGGTATTTCATCCACACATATTCGGGGCATGAGAACAAGGTGGTCGAAAGCCTGTATGCCCGGATCCGCGACATGGAGCTTGAAGGGTACATAACCGAAGTGCTGCTGCCGAAGGAAACCGTCGTCGAAATGCGCGGAAACAAACGGATCGAATCGTCCCGGATGTTTTATCCGGGTTACGTGCTGGTCGAGATCGAGTGCGACGACAAAGGAAAGATCCCCGACAACGTATTTCACGCGATCAAGTCGACGCCGAAAGTTACGGGATTCCTGGGTGGTAAGCAGCCGACTCCGCTAACGCAGGCCGAGGTTGACCAGATCGTTCACAACATCGAGGTCGCGACCGAGAAACCAAAACCGAAATTCTCGTATGAAGTCGGCGAGGTCGTTCGTATTAAGTCAGGCCCGTTTGCGAGCTTTACCGGAAAGGTCGAAGAGATAAACGAGGAAAAGACGACGTTGAAAGTTACAGTGACCATCTTCGGACGTTCGACTCCGGTAGAATTGAATTTTCTCGATGTGGAAAAGGTCACGTTTGCAGAAGAAGAATGATCCGATTTTGGATTTTAGATTTTGGATTTTGGATTGAAAGCTCGGTCCGATAATCCAAAATCTAAAATCTAAAATCCAAAATGGAAATATGGCTAAGAAGATAGAAGGTTACATCAAGTTACAGATTCCCGCCGGCAAGGCGAACCCGGCACCGCCGATCGGCCCGGCGTTGGGCCAGCACGGGGTGAACATTATGGAGTTCTGCAAGGCGTTCAACGCTCGGACGCAGAACGACGATCCGGAGATGAAGATCCCGGTCGTGATCACGGTTTACGCCGACCGGTCGTTCACGTTTGAGACGAAAACACCGCCGGCTGGAGACTTACTTCGCAAGGCGGCCGGCATTCCGAAGGGATCCGGCAAACCGAACAAGGAAAAAGTCGGAACGATATCGCGCGACAAGATCCGCGAGATCGCTGAAAAGAAGTTGCAGGACCTGAATACGACGAACATCGAATCCGCGATGCGGACGATCGAGGGAACTGCGAAGAGCATGGGTTTGACAGTAGTAGGCTAGTTTGGATTTGCGATTTGTGATTTGCGATTTTCGATCGCGTTCACGATCACATTCCTAGGGAGAGACAAGGATTTTTGTCCGCCGACGATCGAAAATCGGCAATCGAAAATCGCAAATCTCGCTAATACCTGGAGGTAAAATGAAACGAGGAAAGAAATACCTGGCCGCGCTCGAAAAAGTCGAGTTCGGTAAGAAGCACACGCTTGAAGAAGCGGTGGCTAAGTTGAAAGAGATCGCATTTGCGAAGTTTGACGAAACGGTCGAGCTGACGATGTGGCTCGGCGTTGATCCCCGCAAGGCCGATCAACTAGTTCGCGGAACGATCGTTTTGCCGCACGGACTGGGTGGGACAGCCAAGAAGGTTATTGTCATCGCTCAGGGCGACAAGATCAAAGAGGCTGAAGCCGCGGGCGCTGACATGGTCGGCGGCGACGATCTCGTCGAAAAGATCAAAGGCGGCTGGCTCGATTTCGATGCTCTCATAGCGACGCCCGACATGATGGGCAAGGTCGGTCAGTTGGGTAAGGTCCTCGGTCCTCGAGGCCTCATGCCAAATCCGAAAACAGGAACGGTGACGATGGATGTGAAAACCGCCATCGAAGAAACCAAGGCCGGTAAGGTGGAATATCGCGTCGACAAGACAGGTGTTATCCACTCGCCGGTCGGCAAAGTTTCGTTTGACGAAACCAAGCTCCAGGAAAACGCGAGAGTTCTTATTAACGCGGTGATCAAGGCTAAGCCAACGACCGCCAAGGGCCGATATCTTAAAAAGATCAATCTGGCGGCGACCATGAGCCCGGGCGTTTTGCTCGACGAGCTGGCGTACGTTTAGAAAGTGAGGATTGGTCAGAACCGGGAGCGGCAGCTGCCGGGGTTCTTCTTTATCTGATGGAGAACCACCCTTCTTGGTAAGGAGGGGAGTTGGAGGAAGAATGAAAACGAGAGAAACAAAGCAAAGAGATCTGGTCGCCCTCACTGAGTCGTTGCAGAGTGCTAAGTCGGCGATGGTTGTCAGCTTTTCGAAGGTGACCGTCAATAAAGACATTGAGTTCCGCAACAGCCTTCGTGAAGCCGGCGCAAATTATCAGGTCGTGAAAAATACGCTTGCTCGGATCGCTGCAAAAGACACGCAGTTCGAACCGGCGACGGAACACTTCAAGGGCGTGACCGCGATCGCGTGGACCGAGAATGACGCGGTCGTTTTATCGAAGGCGATCTCGAAGTTCATGAAGGACAACGCTGACATTTACACCTTCAAGGCGGGCGTTGTCGATGGACGGCTGGTCGACTTTAAGCAGGTCCAGTCGATCGCCAGCTTGCCTTCGAAAGAAGAGCTTATGTCGCAGCTGCTTTTCGTGCTTAATGCACAGGCGCAGCGGATCGTCACAGTCATTAACGCGGTTCCGCGAGACCTTGCGGTGGTGATCAAACAGATCGGCGAAAAGGTTTCGGGTGGAGCTGACGTACAGGCCGAAGCACCAGTCGAGGTAAAGGCCGAAGATGCGGCACCTGCCGCAGAAGCTGAAGCCGCCCCGACGACCGAGGAAGCTCCGGCTGCTGTAGAAGCTCCGGCCGCTGAAGAAGTTCCGGCCGTAGATGCTGAAGCCGCCCCGGCTGCTGAAGAAGCTCCGGCTCAGGAAACGATTGCCGAGGCCGCACCGGCTGAAGAGGTTGCGCCGGCTGAAGCCGCGAGCGAGGAAGCTCCGGCCGCCGAGAGCGACGAGAAAGCAGAATAAGGATTTTTGAACTCTGCAATTTCAAATCTCAAATTTGAAATTTGAAATTGAGAGGTCAGATTTGAAATTGCGAACGGCGACGTTCGCACTGGCCGTACTCAAGGAAAACGAGCCGAGGCGATTTGTCAGGTCGCATCGGCGTCCGACCGAAAGAAAAAGGAGATGCACCCCATTTTCAGAGGTCCCATGGGTTCTAGCGGCTGACAACTAAGTGATCGTTGCTCGTGGATGGTTGTTCGTTGATAAGAAAGCAACGATCAACAATCGACGATCACGATCGAAACACAGAACCCGGTAGAGGAGATAGATAATAATCATGGCGATTACAAAAGACGAAGTAGTTGAGTTTTTGAAAGGGATGACGCTTCTCGAAGCGTCGGAGCTGGTCAAAGAGCTCGAAGAAGTATTCGGTGTTTCGGCTGCTGCGGCGGCGGCTCCGATGATGATGGCGGCCCCGGCCGGCGGTGACGGAGCCCCTGCTGCTGAAGAAAAGGACACATTTGACGTGATCCTCACGGCGGCTGGCGGCAACAAGATCGCGGTTATCAAGGTAGTTCGCGAAGTCGTTGCGGGCCTTGGTCTTAAGGAAGCGAAGGACTTGGTCGACGGAGCTCCGAAGGCGCTGAAAGAAGGCGTTTCGAAAGACGAAGCCGAAGAGATCAAGACCAAGCTTACGACGGCCGGAGCATCAGTCGAAGTCAAATAGTAGTTTTGAGTCCCGGCTTTAGCCGGTGTGTTCGCCAGTTTGTGAGGACCGGCGTCGCGACCGTTTACAGTCGGCTAGAGGCCGGGACTCAATACTGATTTGTCTCGTCAAGGCGTAGCTGTTAAACTTGCTACAGCGCTCGATTAAGATTCAGTTTTACTGAGTAGCGACTGCCGTCTCGGGACGGGTGCGAAGCCTAGGTTTAATCGGGGTTTCTTGCGGTTTTGACGCGATCTCTTGATCGCAGAAATGGGAGTCAGTGTCTTTTTGCGACACTCTCGAAAAATTAAATTACCAGCGATTTACTGCTGAAAAGCGGTCAGGGCAGACTTTACCCTCGACCGCATTTGCTGTCTTTTTTTGAAAATTTATCTGGGAGTCTTCTGTTAACACGGGAATCCTAACAACAAACGACGGATAAATCAACAGGTTTTTTCTTCGGGCTTATTACGCATATGATCAATAATCCGCTTCAAAATAATTCACATGGCCTGGGACGCCGGACGAGTCAGTCGCCGGAGCGAATAGATTTCTCGAAGATCTACACAACAGCGCAGATACCTAATCTGATCGAAGTTCAGCGCGAATCGTACAACCGCTTTCTTCAGATGGATCTCATTCCCGAAGAACGGGACAGCATCGGTTTGCAGTCGGTCTTCGGTTCCATTTTCCCGGTGTCGGATTTTAGAGAGACAGCGACGCTTGAGTACGTCGAGTACCAGATCGGAAACTGGCAGTGTAAGTGCGGAAATCTGGAAGGGCTTGAGCACCTCCGGGCGAACTGTAAGAGCTGCGGATCTAAAATAAAAGTCGATCCGTTCAATCCAGCCGAGGTCCTCTGTAACAGTTGCGGAACATTCAACGCGGTTCGGCCAAAGCTCTGCCCGAATTGCGGTGAACCTGTTGGCTTGAAACACAAGCATGACCAGCAGGAGTGTCAGGAGCGCGGTATGTCCTACAGCGTTCCGCTGAAGGTTAAGATCCGGCTTACGGTTTTTGACAAGGACCCGGAAACCGGGACATCGACAATTCGCGATATTAAGGAAGAGGACGTCTTCTTTGGCGAGATCCCGCTGATGACCGACAACGGAACGTTCATCATCAATGGAACCGAGCGCGTTATCGTGTCCCAGCTTCACCGCAGCCCGGGAGTCTTCTTTAAGGGCGACCGTGACGAATATCTGGCCAAGATCATTCCGTATCGCGGTTCGTGGGTCGAGTTTGAATACGATCAGAAAGGTATTCTGCACGCGAGACTCGGTAAGCGAAAGATCCTCGCGACGATCTTCCTGCGTGCACTCGGCATGTGGCTCAACCCGCAGATCGACATGAAAACCGTGTCGGACAGCATTCTTGAAGAGGTCGTCAAGAACGCCGAATACTCGAACGCACACATCATCAAGCTCTTCTATACGATCGACGAAGCTGTTGTATCGAAGGGGAAGATCTATTTGAAAGTAAAGCCCGAGGGCGCCACACACCTCGCGGGCATGCGTGCAGAAGAAGACATTAAGGATCGCAAGGAAGAAATCACGAAGACCGGCAAGAAGGTTACGAAATCCGCGATCGCGGAGCTTCGCCGGTTGAAGAAAGAAAAGGTTGAGGTTTCGATCAACGATTTCGAGACCGCGTATGCCGTCGACGATATCGTTAACACCGAGACGGGTGAGGTAATCGTGGAATCGAACACCGAACTTACCGCGGCCAAGCTTCAGCAAATCATCGAGGAAGGCATCCAGAGCTTTGCAGTATTCTTCCCGAAATCTGACGAGATCGGTGAAGTTATTTCACTGACCTTAAAAAAGGACACGATACTCAAACCGGTCGACGCACTGCTTGAGATCTATCGGAAGATGAGGCCCGGCGATCCGCCAACGGTGCCGACCGCTTATCACCTGCTCGAGGGAATGTTCTTCGACTCGCGTCGTTTCGATCTCTCGCGTGTCGGTCGTCTGAAATTCAACATTAAGATGGGTCGCCCCGAGCGCGACCGCATCAACGATTCGCTTTTGGACGCAGCGGATTTTGTCGAAGTGGTGAATTATCTGCTTCGCATGAAGAGAAACAGCGAACTGTATCATCAGGACGACATTGACCATCTCGGTAACCGCCGCGTTCGAGCGGTGGGTGAGTTGCTTGAAAATCAGTTCCGCATCGGCCTTGAGCGCATGGAACGTGCGATCAAGGAAAAGATGTCGATCCAGCAGGACATGTTCACGACGATGCCGCGAGACTTGGTGAACGCAAAGCCGGTGACGGCCGCGGTTCGCGAGTTCTTTGGTTCGTCGCAGCTTTCACAGTTCATGGATCAGACGAATCCGCTGTCCGAGATCACGCACAAACGCCGCTTGTCGGCGCTTGGGCCAGGCGGGTTGTCGCGTGAGCGTGCCGGATTTGAGGTCCGCGACGTCCACCCGACGCACTATGGTCGCATCTGCCCGATCGAAACGCCTGAAGGCCCGAACATCGGACTGATCTCGAGCCTGTCGTGCTTTGCCCGGATCAACGAATTCGGATTTATCGAATCGCCGTATCGTCGTGTTGAGGATGGACGAGTGATCGAATACGTCAAGATCCACAATGGCGGCGACACGAAGTTCAAGCCACGTGAGCACGCTCCGCTTGAGGAGATCGAAAAAGCGAATAAAAAAGTCGCGAAGGACGGTGGTAAAGAGGCTGAATTCGAGCCGTATCCGTTCTATCTAACGGCGTGGGAAGAAGACAAGTGGATCATCGGCCAGGCAAACATCGAGCTCGATGAGAAGGGGAATTTCGTAAATGCGCGAAACGCTGCACGGCAAAAAGGTGAGTTCATTACTGCGGACCGATCGGAGATCCAGTACATGGACGTTTCGCCGAAGCAGCTTGTTTCGGTCGCGGCATCGCTGATCCCGTTCCTCGAGAACGACGACGCCAACCGGGCGCTCATGGGTTCGAACATGCAGCGGCAATCTGTTCCGCTTCTGCGTGCGGAGTCGCCGTATGTCGGTACCGGTATGGAGAAGATCGCGGCACGCGACTCGGGTGCGGTCGTTATCGCGAAACGAAACGGTGTCGTAGATTACGTCGATTCCGAACGCATCATCGTCAAGGCCGATCATCGGGTCGACGGGACGATCTCGCGCGAGGTGACAGCTGATATTTACTCGCTCGTCAAGTTCAAGCGTTCTAACCAGAACACCTGTATCAACCAGCGTCCGATAGTCGGAGTGGGCGAACACGTTGAGAAAGGCCAGGTCATGGCCGACGGACCGTGTACCGACCGAGGAGAGCTTGCTCTCGGCCGCAATGTGCTGGTCGCGTTCATGCCCTGGCGCGGTTACAACTTCGAGGACGCGATCCTCGTTTCCGAGCGGCTCGTAAAGGACGACTATTACACGTCGATCCACATCGAGGAGCTCGAGATCGAAGCTCGCGACACAAAGCTCGGGCCCGAAGAGATCACGCGCGACATCCCGAATATCGGCGAGAACATGCTTCGCGATCTGGACGAATCCGGAATTATCCGCATCGGTGCTCAGGTCAAACCGGGTTCGATCCTCGTCGGAAAGGTCACGCCAAAGGGCGAGACACAGTTGACCGCGGAAGAGAAGCTTCTTCGTGCGATCTTTGGCGAAAAGGCCGGCGACGTAAAAGACGCGTCGCTCACTTGCCCGCCGGGAATCGACGGTACGGTCGTCGATGTTCAGGTCTTTACACGTAAGGGCCAGGACAAGGACGAACGATCGCTCGATATCGAGGGAATGGAAGAAGAAGATCTTCGTCGCGACCTTGAAGACGAGATCCGTATCCTGCAGGAACAGCGTGACGAGCGCATCTACGAATTGTTCGAAAAACGAAAGTTGACGAACGACTTGAAGGACGGCCGTGACGTGATCCTGAAGAAGGGACAGGCGCTGAGCCGTGACATCCTGAAAGATCTGGATCCGAAACTTCTTCGCAAGATCGAAGTGTCGGCCGGTTCAATCGACGTGGCAGCCGAGGTAAAGGAATACGAGCAGCGGACGGATCGTCAGATCAATATCCTTTCGGACATCTATGACGAGAAGATCACGAAGCTGAAGCAGGGTGACGAGTTGCCGCCGGGCGTTATTAAGATGGTCAAAGTTTTCGTCGCTATGAAACGAAAACTGAGCGTCGGCGACAAGATGGCCGGACGCCACGGTAACAAGGGCGTCATCGCACGCATCCTGCCGGAAGAGGACATGCCGTACCTCCCGGATGGAACGCCCGTCGAGATCGTGTTGAATCCGCTGGGCGTGCCATCGCGTATGAACGTCGGTCAGATCCTCGAGACTCATCTCGGCTGGGCTGCACGTGTCCTGGGTCTGCATTTCGCGACGCCGGTATTCGACGGTGCGAGTGAAAAGGAGATCAAGGAATACATCGGACAGGCGAACGCCGAATACGATCGTCTCAAGCTGCCGCCATCGGTGGGTCCGTCGGGCAAGACGCGTCTCTATGACGGTCTTACGGGCGAGCAGTTCGAGCAGAAAGTGACCGTCGGGTACATCTATATGCTCAAGCTCTCGCACCTTGTCGATGACAAGATTCACGCTCGTTCGATCGGGCCGTACTCGCTGATCACGCAGCAGCCGCTGGGTGGTAAGGCTCAGTTCGGTGGACAGCGGTTCGGTGAGATGGAAGTTTGGGCACTCGAAGCTTACGGTGCGGCGCACATTCTACAGGAATTGCTGACATGCAAATCCGACGATGTGGCCGGACGTTCGAAGATCTACGAGACGATCGTCAAGGGCGTTTCGAACTTCGAGCCGGGAATTCCCGAGTCGTTCAACGTGTTGGTTCGCGAGCTGCAATCGCTCTGCCTCGACGTCGAACTCATCCAGGAAGATGAGATCGATCCTGAGGAAGTGGCCGCGGGCGTTGATTCGGTAGTAGGCGTTGATTAGTTTGAATGCGGAGTGCGGAGTGCGGAACGCGGAATAGAAGAATTCCGCATTCCCCGTTCCGCACTCCGCACTGGAGAAAAGAATGTTTCGATTTAATAACGACAACAAAACACAACTCACCACGAATTACGAAGCTATCCGTATCAGCCTCGCCTCGCCGGAAAAGATTCGTTCGTGGTCGCATGGAGAAGTAACCAAACCGGAGACGATCAACTACCGTACGTTCAAACCGGAGCGCGATGGTCTATTCTGTGCCCGCATCTTCGGGCCGGTCTCTGACTGGGAATGTCTGTGCGGAAAGTACAAGCGGATGAAGCACCGCGGTGTGATCTGCGACAAGTGCGGTGTCGAAGTAACGCAGAGCAAAGTTCGTCGCGAGCGTCTCGGCCACATCGAGCTCGCGAGTCCGTGTTCGCACGTCTGGTTCTTTAAGGGCCTGCCGTCCAGAATTGGACATCTTCTCGACATCACTCTGCGCGATCTCGAAAAGATCCTCTACTTCGAAACGTACATCGTGATCGACGAAGGTGACGTACCTGATCTGAAGGTAAAAGAGCTTTTGACCGACGAGCGCTTTCGTGAACTGTCGCGCGACTATCCTAATCAGTTCGTTGCGAAGATGGGTGCCGAAGCTATTAAGGACCTTTTGATGAAGATCAACGTTCCTGAGCTTGTCGAAGAGCTTCGCGCCAAAATGAAGGACGAAACTTCACAGCAGAAAAAGCTGAAGTATTCAAAGCGTCTGAAGGTTTCGAATTCGTTCTCGCGGTCGGGCAACAATCCCGAGTGGATGATCCTCGACGTGATCCCGGTCATTCCGCCCGAGCTGCGACCGCTTGTGCCTTTGGATGGCGGCCGTTTTGCGACATCGGATCTTAACGATCTGTACCGTCGCGTAATCAACCGCAACAATCGTCTGAAAAAGCTCATCGAGCTTCGTGCACCTGAGGTTATCGTTCGTAACGAAAAGCGCATGCTGCAAGAGGCGGTCGACGCTCTGTTCGATAACGGACGACGCGGACGTGTTCTTCGCGGTGCGAACAATCGCCCGCTGAAATCGCTGTCGGGAACACTCAAGGGTAAGCAAGGACGCTTTCGTCAGAACCTTCTCGGAAAGCGTGTCGATTATTCGGGACGTTCGGTTATCGTCGTCGGACCGGAGTTGAAACTACATCAGTGCGGCCTGCCGAAGAAGATGGCGCTCGAGCTGTTCAAGCCGTTCATCTATAACAAGCTTGAAAAGGACGCGCACGCGGCGACCATCAAGCAGGCCCGTGAAATGGTCGAACGGCAAGAGCCGATCGTCTGGGACATTCTCGAAGAAGTGATCCGCGAGCATCCGGTTCTTTTGAACCGTGCTCCGACGCTTCACCGCCTCGGTATTCAAGCGTTCGAGCCCGTGCTGGTCGAAGGTAAGGCGATCAAAATTCACCCGCTCGTCTGTACGGCATTCAATGCCGACTTCGACGGCGATCAGATGGCGGTGCATATTCCGCTGTCGGCGGAAGCACAGATCGAAGCAAGCGTGTTGATGCTTGCGTCGAACAATCTGCTTTCACCGGCGAGCGGCCAACCGATCACGGTTCCGTCACAGGACATCGTGCTCGGATGCTACTACCTAACACTGGGACGCGACGAAATGAAGGGTGCGAACAAAGTGTTCGGCTCGATCGATGAAGTTCTGCTTGCACTCGATGCGGAAGTCATCGAAACGCAGACCAAGATCCGTCTGCGATGGCGCGGCGATCTGCTCGATCTGACGATGGAACATCACAACCAGGACGTCATGCGTGCGACGGTACGCGAAAAGGTTGATCGTGTGATCGACACCACAGCCGGCCGCGTCATTCTGAATGAACGCCTGACGCGCGACGGTCTGCCGTTCGTCAACGGAACTCTCAAGAAGAAGGGCCTGCAGTCGCTGGTCAGTTATTCGCACTTGAAGCTCGGCCACGAACAGACAGTTCTTCTACTCGACGATCTGAAGACGATGGGCTTCTTGTATGCAACCAAGTCGGGCATGTCGATCGGTATCGACGACATGGTCACCCCGACAAGCAAGAAGGGCATCATTGAAGATGCTCGTAAGGAAGTCGATAAACTTCAGAAGCAGTACGAAGATGCGACCATGACGAACATGGAGCGCGAGAACAAGGTGACGGCCATCTGGTCCGAGGTCACCGATCGCGTCGCAAAGGAAATGTTCAAGGCGATGCACACCCGCGAAGCCGAACGTAAAGAGCTCAACCCGATCCTCGTGATGGCCGACTCCGGTGCTCGTGGTTCGGATGCTCAGATCCGTCAGCTCGCCGGCATGCGCGGCCTGATGGCGAAACCGTCGGGTGAGATCATCGAGACGCCGATCGTCGCGAACTTCCGCGAAGGCCTCAACGTGCTGCAGTACTTTATTTCGACGCACGGTGCGCGAAAGGGTCTTGCCGATACGGCGCTCAAGACGGCCGACTCGGGTTATCTGACACGGCGTCTTGTCGACGTTGCACAGGATGTCATCGTGTCAGAAAACGACTGCGGAACGCTCCGCGGCGTATGGGCCGAAGCCATCATCCGTAACGGTGAAGAAGTCGAAAGTTTGCGTGACCGCATCGTCGGATGTACGTCGCTTGACGATATTGTCGATCCGGTTGACGGAACGACGATCGTGACGGCGAACACTGAGATCGATGAAGATCTCGCGGCACAAGTTCAGCTTTCCGGTTTGCAGAAGATCCGTATCCGCTCCGCACTGACGTGCGAGAGCCGCCGCGGGATCTGCGTGAAATGCTACGGCCGAAATCTGGCGACAGGTAACACGGTCGAGATCGGTGAGGCTGTCGGTGTCATCGCCGCACAGTCCATCGGCGAACCCGGAACGCAGCTTACGATGCGTACATTCCACGTCGGTGGTACGGCCCGGCTCGAACAAGAGACGAAGCACATCGCCGCTATGGATGGAACGGTCAAATATCTCGATGACCTGAAGGTGATCAAGAACCGCAATAAGGAACTGATCTCGCTCAAGCGTCAGTCGGAGATCGGGATCGAGGACGATCGCGGCCGCGAGGTTGCTCGCTATCAGGTTGTTTACGGTGCCCAGCTTCACGTCAAGGACGGCCAGAAGGTGAAGGAGGACGACATACTCGTAACGTGGGATCCGTTCACGTTCGCCATCCTGACGGAGGTCAAGGGAACCGTTAAGTTCCAGGACCTGAAAGAAGGCAAAACGGTCGAAGAGGATGTCGATAAGGTGACCGGACAGAAGCGTCTCGTGGTCAAGGATTCGGATGAGAAAAATCAGCCGCGTCTCGAGATCAAGGACGGCAGCAAGACGCTGAAGACCTACCAGATGCCTATCCGGGCGAACCTGATGGTTGAAGACCAGCAGAACGTTCAGCCGGGCGATGTGATCGCGAAGATCCCGCGTGAGACGACCAAGACGAAGGATATCGTCGGTGGTCTGCCGCGTGTCGTCGAGTTGTTCGAAGCTCGCCGTCCGGGCGAAACGGCGATGATGTCTGAGATCGACGGCATTGTCCGATTTGGTCCGATCGCAAAGGGTAAACGTAAGATCGTCGTCACCGGCGACGACGGTGCCGAACGCGAATACGACATTCCGCGCGGTACGCATATCAACGTGCAGGAAGAAGATCGCGTCCGTGCCGGCGAACCGTTGATGGACGGCCCGCTGAACCCGCACGATATCTTGCGTGTTCTCGGAACGAGTGCGCTGCAGAATTACCTGGTGAATGAGATCCAGGAAGTCTATCGCCTGCAGGGCGTGAACATCAACGACAAGCACATCGAAGTGATCGTCAGACAGATGCTTCGATGGGTGAAGATCAAGGAAGTCGGCGACACCGATTTCCTGATGGAAGAACAGGTCGACAGGTTCCGCTACGAGGACGAGAATCGTCGCGTCGCGGACGAAAAAGGCAAGACATCGGTCGGCGAACCTCTGCTGCTCGGTATCACGAAGGCTTCGCTTTCGACCGATTCTTTCATCTCGGCGGCCAGCTTCCAGGAAACGACACGTGTCTTGACCGAGGCGGCTATCTCCGGTCGCGTCGATTATCTCCGCGGCTTGAAAGAGAACGTCATCATGGGACGCCTTATCCCGGCGGGAACCGGTATGAAATACTACCGCAACGTTAAGGTCGCTCCGGACAATACCGAGAACCGTAAGGTCGAGGATGAATTCGATGAGTTAGCGGAGCTTCGTGGCGGCATGGAGATCCCGGTTCTCGCAAGCGTCCCCGGTGTCGATACCGATGCCGGTTACGACGAGGCCGAGGAAACGCTCGACGACATCAGTCTCGAAGAGGACGAGGTATTCGACCCTGCGGCAAAATCCGCGGCCGCCGATGCGGATGACGATTTCTAAATCGTTAAGTGTTAAGTTCGTTGGAAATAAAAAAGCTGCCTGAGTGATCGGGCAGCTTTTTTTGTTACTTATCTGATGTGACTTAGTGTAGGTCGCTAGAACAGCTAGTGACCGGTCCGCCAATCCTTGCTGGGTTTAACGTCAATGCCGGCGTCAAGAAAAGCGTCTCTCATTTCTTCGATCATTTGAAAGTACTCTTTAGAGTCGTGACGGCTAAGAAATCGTTTTGCTTCCCTGAACGCTTCCCACTCTCTGCCCATATCCCACAGCGTATGGAACAAGCTCAACGAGCCAAGTTCTGAGTCAGGCGAGAGTTCTACGACTTTCATCAGACACTCACGGGCGCTTTCATACGCCTTCTGTTGATAATGCGCGTATCCAAGCACCGCTAAGATGACTGCGCTAGGTTCAGAGGCCAACGCGCACGCCTCGTTGAGTTTCTTGATCGCCCCCGGAAAATCCCCTGCATCACGCAATTCGATTGCCTCGCTAAAGAGCTGTGCGATAACTGGATCACTATTCTTCCCACCCATTTCAGAAACTTCCCGCGAATGCTGATTTCTCGTCTAATGAATCTTTGTAGTTACAGGGCTCCAAGAGAGCATTATCAACCCACTTGCTCATGCTTTTTCTTGCCCTCAAGAATCACATCTCACTTTCGGATGCTGATATTCTCATGCGCTGGAAGGATCAGAAAGAAAACTCCCCTCCTGGATAGGAGGGGTGGCAGCCGCTTCGGCTGACGGGGTGGTGGAGGAGAAAAATCCGATTCTAGTTGGTCCACCACCCCGCCTCGCAAAACCTCGGCACCCCTCCTATCCAGGAGGGGAGTTTTTTACTTACCAGATAGAGCAAGCGTCCTTCCGGACCATGGCATGGCCGTCCTTACATCCGAACGCATTCGCAAACTGCGGCATGTTCGAGAGCGGGCCGTTGACGCGCCAGCGGGGCAGCGAGTGCGAATCGGCCTTGACCTGGATACGTTCGGCTTCTTCGGTATACTTGCCCGCCCAGACTTGTGCCCATCCGAGAAAGAAACGCTGTTCGGGCGTAAAATCGTCGATGTTCGCGGGACGCGGCTTGCCGGCGAGCGATCTTTGAAACGCCTCGTATGCCACGGTCAGCCCGGCAAAATCGCCGATGTTTTCGCCGAGCGTCAGCTTGCCGTTGATAAACAGGCCGGGCTGGACCTCGTACGAATCAAACTGCTTGATGACGCACGCGGCGCGTTCTTCGAACTGTGTGCGATCCTCCGCCGTCCACCACATTTTCAGATTGCCATCGGCGTCGAACCGGCTACCCGAATCGTCAAAGCCGTGTGTGATCTCATGACCGATGACGCCGCCGATCGCGCCGTAATTTATCGCGTCGTCGGCTTCGAAATTAAAGAACGGCGGCTGGAGTATACCGGCCGGAAACGTGATGTCGTTGTTCACGCTCGAGTACGAAGCGTTTACCGTCGGAGGCGAGAAATTCCAACGCGTCTTATCGCGCGGCTTGCCCAGATCTTCAAAGTTGCGTCGGACCTGAAACCGGTTCGTTCTCAGGTTATTCAGCACGTAAGATTTACGATCGATCGTCAGGCCCTTGTATCCGCGGAGCACATCCGGATAACCGATCTTTCGCTTGAATGTCGCGAGCTTCGCCTGTGCCTGGACCTTTGTTTCGGCGCCCATCCAGTCGAGATCGTTGACACGAACTTTCATCGCCGCCATCAGGTTGTCGATCAACTCGTTCATTCGAGCTTTTGCCGCCGGGGTGAACGCCGTTTTTGTATATTCCATCCCGAGTGCTTCGCCGAGATTGTTGTCGGCCGCCTGAACACACGTCTTCCAGCGCGGCTGCTGCTCTTTTTGCCCGCGAAAGTACTTTCCGAAAAAATTAAAGTTCTCATCGGCGAACGGCTTTGACAGAGCAGGTGCGGCCGAGTTGATGACCATCCAACGCAGGTAAGTTTTCCAGCTCTCGACCGGAACGTCCTTGAGCATGGAGTTCACTTCGGCAAAGAACTTCGGCGGTGCGATATTAAGATCCGTGAATGTCGGAGCAGAGCGTTCCGCCAGGTATGACGACCACGAAAAATTCGGCATAAGTTCCTGAGCGTCTGTAAGCGCGATCTTGTTGTAGTTGTTATCCGGGTTGCGACGTTCGACCGGCGTGAGTGAGGCGAGTGCGAGACGCGTCTGCATATCGAGTACCGTTTTTGCATTCGCCGCAGCCGCCGCGGGCGTGTCGCCGAGAAGCTTGAACATCTTCGCCATATACTCGACGAACTTTTCGCGGGTCTCGACCGATTTTGCGTCATCGCTGGTGTAGTAGTCGCGGTTTGGCAGCGTCAGGCCGCCCTGTCCGGCGTTGGCGATAACGTTATTTGAATTCTTTAGATCCGGTCCCGCTCCGAAACCGAACACGGCGGGGAGTCCGGCGTTGTGCATTGCCGCGATCTGTTTTTGTACATCGGCGGCGGTTTTGATCTTTCCGATGTCTCGCAGATACGGCCTGACCGGTTTGACCCCCGCCTTATTGATTGCCGCCTCGTCCATACACGAACCGTAATAGTCGCCGATCAATTGAGCATCGCTTCCGGCCGGCGATTTTGACCTTGCCGCATTATCCAGAATTTCGCGAAGAAGCGCGTTGTTGTTGTTCGCGAGAATATTAAAACTGCCCCAACGCGATTCGGACGCCGGTATCTCGGTCGTACGCAGCCATGTGCCGTTCGCATACTGGAAAAAATCGTTACAAGCGTCGGTCGATGTGTCCATGCGCCCGGTGTCGAAACCTTTGCCCTGGGCGAGCATCGACAACGATAGCGAGATCAGAACAAGGGCGGCCGTTACGAATCGGAAAAAGGTCTTATACATTAGATTTGCTCCTTAGAAACTTCAGTGGCGGGTCACTTTCAATTTTATCTCTCTGCGGCTCGGCGTGAATACCACTTCGATAGGTCCAAACACTGGTTTTCCCGCAAAGACGCCAAGCCGCAAAGTCAGTCTTTAAAGGAATTCTTTTCAAACTGACCCGTGGACCAAACTTCGGGGATTTTTCGGATCGACGTATCGTAAAGTTTAGGACTATTTACGATCCGTTCCAAATGTGAAGGCGGCGCGGCCTACATCATCGGAATAAACTTTTCTTTCACTTTTTGACGGAGTTCGGTCGCAAGCTGCTTTCGATCGGGATTGACGACGCTTTCCTCGCCGAAATCCAGGATGGCTGTGTATCGCGGTAAGGTAAATAGACGAAACAGATGTTGGACAAAGGTCGTCTCATCCCACCAACAGATCGTGGCGCTTGCCGGCGGCTCGCCGTCGGGAGTTCTATAACCGATCGAAGCGTACGATACCGGCAGGTCCGTTTTCGACGCGAACTCAAGAAACGACGAATTGAATGGAAGAATATCCTCGCCCTTTGTGCTGGTGCCTTCCGGAAATACGATCACGCCTTCACCATCGTTGAGCTTGCGTATGATCTCTTCGCCCGCCCGCGGGATATCGCGCCGATTTTTGCGATCGATAAAGATAACTCCCATGTCGCGGACGATACGGCCGGCGAGAAACCAATCTCTTACTTCTTTCTTTGCGACAAAAATGCCATTCACGACGGCCCGCAGTGCGGCGATATCGACATAACTGACGTGGTTAGTGACGAGAAAGAAAGGAGGCTTCGGCGGAACGCCGATGACCTCGATCTCCATTCCGGATATCCATACAAAGGCTTTGGTCCAGGATCCGAACGCAAGCTGCCGCCAGTAGGTCTTGTTCGGAATAAAGATGCGAAACACGAACCACAGACTATAGAGCCCAAGGGTTGCGGTTACGAACATTACAAAACGAATTGTCGCTCGGACTTGTTTTATCATGAGGAGTGATCGCGCCGATCGAAGGGAACCAACTAATCTTTGTCCACTTTCGTAAAATTGTAACGCAGCAAAACGCGCATCGGCAAAGGCTTGCCGGCTCGCATTGCGGGGCGCCAGTTCATGCTGCGAACCGCTCTCTCGACCGACTCCTCAAGACCGTATCCGGCCCAGCGGACGATCCGGGTCGCCAGTATCCGTCCGTCGAGATCTACATCGGCCTCTATATCTATCGTCGCCCTCACGTCGTAAAGAAACGCGATCGAGGTGTAATCGGGCTTGATGCGGCGGTAGGGAATCGGTGCTTTAAGATTGGTTGCAGCCGGTGAATCCGCGAGAGGTACTTCTTCGATCTTGATGTCGTGCGGCGCCCGACGCCCGGCGAGGACGGCGAGGTTGATCTCGTTCGCGATCTCTTTGCCCGTATCGCTCACCGAATCCGCAAGGATCCGGTTCGCTTTGATCTGGTCATCGGCTTCGAAACTTTTGAGAAGCCACGACACAAGCTCGCCGGTCCGTGTGCTGACGACGTAATGCACAGCGAAAGCTTCGTAATAGTCTGACCGCGAAAACGACGATCTTCTCTGCTCGCCAGTTCGTATGAGGACGAAGTAGTCACAGCCCATGACATTGCCGGCCGCCTTTGCTTCATCGAGGCCCATGTTAAAAACATCACGAATGTTTACGGATCGAAATGCGGTATCCGATTGCGAGCTGTCGAGAATTCTCACGCTCGTCCCGAGGTTTTGAATCAGCAGTTCCGAGTACGCGGCATCGGGGGCATTTTTTTGAGGAGCAATGATCGCCACGCGCTGCGCCGCGACATTTGTCGCGATGAAGAAAACGCAGACAAAACACGCGATCACGATCCGGTAACGTGTCAGGTTTATCCGATCGCGCTGCTCAATTAATTTCCCTGGATTATCTGTGATAGAGACGGGCGACCTCATCTTTTAACTCCGCGGGGAAGCATATGCGATGGATACTGTATTCCGATTGAAGGCCCCGAACCGCGCTGCTTACCTCCGAGATCTCGCGGATCCGCGGCCGCGAGAATCCGTCCTCGACATAGATCAGGTTCTTTGGCTTCGAATGATCACTCGTATAAAAATAATGCGGGATGTCGGCTGGCTTGTCCTCAACGAAATAGTATTCAGGATCGAATCCGTGAGCTTCGACAACCGAGCGCGAGTCGTTTATGAATTGAGCCCTCTGCTCTTCGGGCATGTCGAGATCGAATGCTTTGAACAATCGCCGATTGAGGAACCGTCTCGAAAGATCAGCGAGAATCTCGTCGCTCGATCTCTGCCATTGTTTGATGTAGTAGATGACATCGGCGTCATCGAGCTCAAGATGCTGTTTCAAGCCTAACTTTTTGCCGCTCAGTATCCGCTCGAACGCCGTACCCGGAGCGTGCCAGACCGCTTTTCCTTCCTGGAACAATTGCAGCGCACGCCGGAGGATGGCCTTCAGGATTATCTCGGCGGCACGTAGCGTTCGATGAAAGTAAACCTGACGGAACATGTAATATCTGGCCTGCAGATAATCTTCAACGGCATATAGCCCGCGGGCCGAGACGTACAATTGATCATCAGCTTCATTTATCTCGATCGACTTTATTATCCATTCGAGATCGAAGACGCCGTACTTTACGCCGGTCATCAACGAATCGCGAAGCAGATAGTCCATGCGGTCTGCGTCGAGCTGCGACGATACGATCTGCGCGAGGGCCATCGGCCGAAACGCACCTCGAATAATATCGGCGACACGCGGTGCGAGATCTGGCGAATACGATCGGAGCAGGTTGCCGACCTCGGTCTCATCGCTCAATACGGTTTCGATGGTGAAGTCTTCGTGATGAAATCCCAAAATCGTTTCGAGGACGTGCGAAAACGCACCGTGGCCGAGATCATGGAGCAGCGCCGAGACACGGACGGCGGTCTGATCGTCGGGCGAGATCTCGTATTTCGTTTTTAGCTTTGCGAGTATTCGTGTTGCGAGGTGAAATGTGCCGAGGCTGTGTGTGAAGCGCGAATGCTCGGCGGCCTGATATGCAAAGTGTGCAAGCCCAAGCTGCCGGATGCGGCGCAGACGCTGGAACTCCGCCGAATCGACGAGGCGTCCGATCAACGAGCCTTCGGGCGAATCCGTCTTGAGACGAATTATGTTATGGACCGAATCGCGATAGATCCGTTCAGACGAAGGCATTCTTTATTTGCTTCGCCTTCATGTCGGATATGTCTTTCTTGACCTTTTCGGCGTCCTGGGCTTTGGGTGAGAGTTTGAGATAGGTTTCCAACTCGTGAACGGCCTCTTTCTCCATGTCCTTTCTCATGTAGATCCGGCCGAGATATTTGTGTATGGCGGGCAGGCTTCGTCCGCCCTTGAGTTCCTTCGCCGTCTCGAAGGCCTTTTGTGCGACATCGAGATCGTTCTTCAGAACGAAAAGTATGCCGAGATAATAATGTGGTGTTACTGCTGTCCGATCAAGATATGCCGCTTTTACGAGTTCCGGCTCAGCAAGGTCATACTTCTTCAAATTCAGCATGGCGATTCCGAGATTCAAATGTGCATCGAAATCTGCGTCGTCATAGCGGATCGCCGTGCGGAGGTGAGCGGCCGATGCGTCGAGATCGCCGGCCCGCTGCGCGATCCTTCCCAGCTCAGTATGCGCGGGCGCAAACGATGGCGAGATCTCGACCGCCCGGCTAAATTCCGCTCCCGCACCTTGGTCGTTGCCGTCGCGGATAAGCTTTAGCCCACTTTCGTAATGCTCGATCGCCGCTTTCGGGACCTTGGCCCACTTAACGTGGAGGATTCCAGGAGCCGTTGTGGACGTCGCCCCCGCAGCCGTCCGAAGATAGATCTGCACGTTAACATAACGGGGAGCCTCCCGAATACGGATGGGACTTCGAATACTACTGCTTCCCGGATCGTCGATGTAGACCCTTTCAGTGGTGTCTTCGAAAATGCCACCGCCCTCGACAATGATCAAATAGGATCCTGCGTTCACGCTTCGAAAAGTGAATGTGCCTGTTTCATCCGTAATGATAAAAATGTCGCCGGCGGAAGAGGCTGTCAGCCGGATCTTTAGGCCTGATACCTGACTACGCCTGCCGTTCGCGGCGTAAAGACGCCCGTGAATGGTGTGACGTCCGCCGTTGCCGAGATCGTTGGATGAGCTTTGGGCTTTAAGGTCGCGGGCGGAGATAAAACAGAAAGAAAGTGACAGAACAACAACCAGGAATAACCGTCCCCAACTGTGAACGAAAAGCGCGGAATACATAATTAGGACCTCCGGTGTATTGAGTAGTTTATTCCGATTCCACTTCAAATACAATGATTCGGCTAGAGGAGGGAGGGCGCCTTTGAGGACAAAATAGACGACCTAGGTTCCGGACAGCTTCGGCAGCGTCAAAAAAAAGAGGCCCTTATTTTCATAAGAGCCTCTTGAAATTCCCCGCTTTCCGTGGACGGATGCGGGCAATCAATTAGAAGGTGAACTTCGCTCCCAATCTAAGAGCTGAGGGGAACTGGAAGATGGTCCCGGTTCCGTAGAACGGATTCGGTACCGGTGCAATTCCCGGAGCTCCACTGTTGATCTGGAAAGTTTCATCCTGACGGATCGCCTTCTGGTTGTTCGTTACGTTGAACCAATCGGCCGTGAACCGCAACTCACGCTTTTCGCTGAAGCGAATAGGAAAGTATGCGCCCAGGTCGAGATTCCAGGTAAACGGAGTCCGGTTGCTGCCCGTAAGCGGGTTGATTGCCGTTCCGCGGGGAACGCCGAAGCCCTCGTTGTCTCCGTACAAGAAGTGCGGAATCAGCTGGTTGAACGGTATGCCCGACTGAGCGTAGAAGTTACCCGAAATAAGTAACTTAAACGGTGTCTGGTAAGAACCGTTAAACTTGAACTGATGCGGGCGGTCATTCGGAAGACGTCCGTATGAGCCAGCCAGCAAGCTGGGTAGATCGAACAACGAAGTGATGTTCGGATCGGACTGGCCGTTGTCATTTCGGAACAGGCCTTCGTAGTTACCGGTCAAGCTTGAAAACACGTACGAAGCAACGAACTGGTAGTTGTTCGAAAATCTCTTCGTCGCAGTGAATTCGAGGCCTCGGTAAAAACGTCGTGCACGTCCAAAGACATCGCCAGCAGCCAGAAGGTCCGCAGACGTGGGCTGGCCCGGACCGTTCAAGCATCCTTCATGTAAAAGCAAGTCCACTACCGCCTGGGTACTGGTTTCACCAGGATTAAACAGGAAGTAGCAGTTGCCGTCATCATAGGAACCATCTTCGATAACAGATCCCTGCGGTCGATAAATGCCGCGGAATCCCAGCGTTATATCCTTGAAAGCCTGATATTCGACACCCGCCGTAAATTCGTTAACCGTTTGGGGCTTTAACCCATCCGGACCCGGAGTAGCGTGGTTACCAAGATTTCCAAAGTTACCAATCGAAGTCGCTCCCGCTCCACCGTTGATACGGCTGAGATTCAGATGGTAGTCATTCTGAATTTCACCACCTGACGCGCGAACGTTGATGTCAAGCGGAATCGGAGTTTCTACGAATCGAGCATAGTTAGCGAAAACCTTGCCTTTGCCTTTACCCGTAAAGTCATAGGTAAAGCCGAGACGGGGTTGAAGCGTATCGAAGAGGTTGGTCAAGTTGCTATTGGGAAGATACTGAACCCCATTAACAGAATACGCCTTCTGCGTATCCCAACGGGCGCCTACATTGATCTGGAGATCGCGCGTGACGCGGAAATCGTCCTGAATGTAGAAGCTCTTAGTATCGGTATTCGTAAATCCACCCTGTGTATTCAGGCTAAAATTACGAGCTCGTACAACGTCGAGAACCAGGAAGGGGTTCGTCGGATTGAGCGAAACCGCACCCAACACAGTATTGGTTACGCCCGCAGGTGCCTGACCTGCATCGATGATTGCCTGAACGTTGGCCACGCGCGATGCGCTCGGGCAGGTAATCGTCGTCGTAGAAGTCCGAGCACAGACGGCCCAACGATTCTCGATACGATGAGGACCAGCCGGGTTAGAAGCCGTAAAGTTCAGATCCGGTCCGGTCGAACGCGTATCGATTCTGTAAAGGTTACGGTTAAACTCGAAACCATACTTGAACGTGTGCTTGCCCCAAATGTTCTGCAGCCGAGCCGCAAACTCCCAGCGGTCGCGATCTTGCTGAGATTCGAGGCCGAAACCCGAACGGACGTAGTTACGCTGAACAATTCCGCCCGTTCCTTCAACATATGCAAGTCGGAGGCCGCCTGCCGAGAAGGCCGTTGTTTCGGTCGGACTGAGAACTGCTCCGCCCCGAAGGATTGCGAATCGATCGGTGACAAGTGTCTCGTCGAGTTCCGGAAGTGTGTTGGCACGCTGATAGTGCAAACCTGCCGAAAACTCACCGATAAAGTTCGGAGAGAACGACGAGTTCAGGCGGAATGCATAGTTTGAACCACCGGTTTCGGTAGTACCTCTGAAGCTCGCGAGATTTGCACCAAAGCCGCTAAATCCGAAGAGATGGCCTTCCTGCTTGGTTTTATCAGCGAACGTCGAGAAAGTGAATGTATGGTTGTCGTTAATTCCCCAAGTCAGTTTGCCCGCGTAGAACGGGGTCGTGATCTTGTTGTTGACTTCCTGCAAAAAGGTCTGCGTAAGGAAGTGATTCTTGCGAATCTGGGGATTAAATGCACCAAAGAACCAAAGTTTGTCTTTGATGATCGGGCCACCGATATCGAAACCGGCGTCGATCTCGGAGAAACCGTCCGGAGCCGAACCCGTAAACGGAATGGCTGTGGGTTTCACGTCACGGACGAGATTCCTGGTCGAAAAGTAGCCAAAAACGTCGCCATGAAACTCGTTTGTACCGGACTTGGTGATAACGTTGAAGATACCGCCGGTCGACTTTCCGTGCTCAGCGCCGTATGCACCGGTCTTGATCTCGATTTCCTGTACGAACTCGAACGGGATATTCGCGCCCGAACCGCCGAAAGCAGGGTCGGTAGCATTCACGCCGTCCAGAATGTAGTTATTTTCAGGACCCGATGAGCCGGCAACTGACGGGTCGCGGTCGCGGCCAGAAGCGTCACGCAGACCTGAACGGGTAACCGTCGGAGCGATCGTGTAAAGAGACTGGACGGTACGTCCGGTCGGGAAGTTTGAGAACTGGTCAGACGAAATGTTGGTTCCTGTGGTATTGCTGGTCTGATCGATCTCAGGGGTAGCTAAAACGTCAACCACGCCACCGACACCCGCCGCCGTAACGGTAAAGTTTGTGGTGCTGGTCCTTGACAGGTTAACTTCGACGTTTTCCTGCCGAGTCGCTCCGAAACCGGATGACGCAGCTACTTCAACGCTGTAGCGTCCAGGAGGAACCTGCTGGAAGCGATATCGCCCATCAGTGTTCGTCGTTGTGGTTTGTGCCCTAATAAGATTTGGACCGGACAGCGAGACACTGGCATTCGGAACAACAGCTCCGTTTGCATCCAGTACCACGCCCTCTACGGACCCAGTCGTGCTGGTTTGGGCCATTATCGCAGTTACGAAAAACAGAGAAAATACTGCGAAAATAGCCAACGCAAAAAATTTAATATTTTTTTTCATGCTTCAGATATTCCTTTTTAAAGATTATGCAAACAGATACAGGGAAGGGATCCCGATTTCTATGGTTTACATCCAGTGTGATTTATGCAAATGCCATGCCTGCCGGCCTCTTGAAGATAAGCTGCATTATTACAACGTTTGCGGATCGACGGCGACCGTTCGTGGCCGTCGAAAAGTCCATATTTATGAATACCGGACGGAAAAGTTGAATTGCAGCTAGAAGTTCAAAAGATGGCCAAGCTTTTCCTTCTTTGTACGAAGGTAATGGGCGGCTGGTTGAGCAGTCTTGATCTCGATGGGAATTCGCTCGACGATTCGCAGGCCGGCCTCCTCGAGGGCCCTGAGCTTATCGGGGTTATTTGAGATGACACGAACCTTGCATAAACCGATGTCGAACAGAATTTCAGCGCATTGCTGGTAATTGCGAGCATCAATGGCGAAACCCAGTTTCTCATTGGCTTCAACAGTATCGGCACCGTCGTCCTGCAACGCGTATGCTCGGATCTTGTTGAGAATTCCAATGCCACGGCCTTCCTGCTGTTGATAGACGATCGCTCCGCGGCCCTCCGCTTCGATCATTTCCATCGCCTTGTTAAGCTGCGGTCCGCAGTCGCACTTGATAGAACCAAAGACGTCGCCCGTCAGGCATTGCGAGTGTATTCGGACAAGGGTCGGAACGTCGGGCTCCATATCGCCCTTGAAGAGGACGACAAATTCTTCGTCACTGGTCAGCGAACGATAACCGGCGATCATGAAGTCGCCGCGCTTTGTGGGGAGTTTTGCGACCGCGACCTTTTCGACCGAGATCGGAGGCCTGTCGGTCGAACAGTCGGGCGGGTCTACAGTGCAGTCTTGAATCGTCACTTTTACAAATCTTTCGATGATTGGATTATAACCCCATGATGTCGCCAATTGTAACAAACTGAGTCTGTTTAATCTCTCATCTGGTTCGGATCGCCACCATAGAGAAGGCCCGCGTTCTTGCCGCGGGCCCCGTATATTCCTAATATGGAACACACCTACTCTTTATCTTTTGTGACATCGACTTCATTAGCCACTTCATCCTCTATGTCCTTTTCATTATGAGCAAAAACAGCGCCGTCAGTCGTGCCGAAGATCTTAGTAAGGATTCCGCCAAGGACATCCGAAAGCTTTTGCGGTTCACCGGCCGACGCGGGGCGAACATCGTCGGATGCTCCATCAAACGCGAGGTCAAGACGGACAAGTTCAGCTGTCTTATGTCGGCAAAAGCCACAATTGACCAGATGATTAACCACGGGAGCAGATTCACGCGCGCCCAAATTTCCCTCGGCAAATGCAGTCAGGAAGTCTTCGTCAACGTGGAAACTGGTCTCGGCGGCCGAACTCTTGAGCGACTTGCGAGACAAAAGGAAGGCTCCTACCAGGCGTTGCATCGTCAGTTCGTCACGGCCCAATTTGCTTTTATTATCCATTTCGTACCAGCCTCCACATCTAGGACGGAGCTAAGTGAACCATTTGCCTAACTTTCTCGTCACCCCAACCCGCGAACGCCCCCGGAGCGGCGACTTCAAACCGCCAGGTGTTGAAATAAATCCGTACCCCCAAGGTCCTCTGTGACCAAATTTAGACAAATCTCAACCTCGACGGCGGTGAGCTGGTGGGTCGACTCCAGTTCCGACCTGAAAAGCTGCAAGATCTTCGCATAGCTTTTATCAAGCCACCGCATAACAGTCGATTCATGTATGCGGCCCTGCGGATTGTCCCGGCGGCTCTGCATTTTGCGCTGAAACCATTGCCGAAGAGGCGAGTTTTCCCTCTCCACAAGACGTGCTATTTCACGAAGCTTTAATTGCTCGACATGGTAGTAGAGCAGCAAGAGTTTTTCGTGTTCTTCAAGAGCCGAAAAAGCCGCCTCAAGCGATTTGAGGGTTACGGTCCGATATCTGTTTCGCGCGATCTGTTCGACGAGCTCGCCGTCGCCAGCCGCAGGCTGATCCAGGAAATTTGCGTGAACCGCGCCCTCACCGGCGTTCTCGGTCATTTCGTCAAGCGAAACTTCTTCGTGGCTCGCGCGGTGCAGATCGACGAGAGAATGCCAAATGACTGTTCTCAGCCAACCCTTAAGGCTTCCCCGTCCGCTGTAGGTTCCAAATTTCGATACGCGTTCACCATTGACAAAGCGGGTTCCATAGAGCTCGACATAAACGCAGTCGACCACTTCCTGCGCATCTCCTTCAGTCTTTGCCAAGTGCCGCGCGAGCCGTTCCAGATATCCCCGATACTGCTGATCGAACTCCCACCACGCCCGTTCATTCCCGTCGGCGCATGCGAGGGCAATGAAAAGATCATCCGCCTGAAGAAGGTCGATGAACCCGAGGGTCTCTTCTTTTTTCGGAGCCTCGGGAAAAGCAGACGCGAATCTGAGCAGCGATTTGTTTACCGAACCTTTGAAGCGCTCCGGGCTCACCGCAAAATTCGGCGCTTTTTCGTCGCACCGCGCGAAGAGTTCGTCGAGGCGAGCATCGTATTGACTAAGGAATTCCTCGTTTGAGACCGCAGACTGCATATTTATTCGGACATCCGATAAGAAATAAAACGCCAATTGTAACCCTAGTTTCGATTCTTTGCAGGACTTGGGGCTAAATCCCCGACTCTGTAGCAGGGTCCGCACCGATCAGGCCAGACTCGGACACGTGAATTTTCTCTTCGGAGTACTGTAGCTGATAAAGCCTCCAGTACAACCCCCGCGCAGCTAATAATTCGTTGTGCGTGCCGGATTCCCGGAGCTCGCCATGATGGAAAACCATTATGCGATCACACTTCTGGATAGTCGATAACCGATGTGCGACAACAAGCGACGTCCGGTCGTCCATGACACGGTTGACGGCTTGTTGGATCAGTTGCTCCGTCTCGGTATCGATCGAACTCGTCGCTTCGTCGAGGATCAGGATCGTCGGATCGAACGCCAGGGCGCGTGCAAACGAGATCAGTTGTTTCTGTCCGACCGACAATCCGGCACCGCGCTCGCGCACTTCAAATTTGTAAGTTCCTTTGAGCTGCTGAATGAACTCGTCTGCCCGCACTTCTTGGGCGGCCCAGCGTATCCGACCGCCGTCGATGTCGGTTCGCCCGAGACGAATGTTGTTTTCGATCGACCCGCTGAACAGGAATACATCCTGGAGAACGACGGCGAAGTTCGATCGAAGGTCATGCAGATCCCATTCACGCACGTCGACGCCGTCGAGCAGGATCTTTCCCTTCTGCACATCGTAAAACCGCATCAGCAGATTAGTGACGGTTGTCTTACCCGAACCGGTTGCTCCGACGAGGGCGATGCTTTCGCCGACGTTCATCTTGAACGAGACATTCTTGAGCACCCAATCATTCTCTTTGTAAGCGAACCACACGTTCCGGAATTCTATCTCGCCGAGCGCTCTACCGATTTTCGCTGCCTCGGGCGGGCTCTTAATGTCGATGTCGAGATCGAGCAGGATAAAGATCCGGTGCGATGCGACGATCGCCGCCTGCAGGACATTGAACTTGTCCGACAGATCTCGAATCGGCTGGAAGAGATAGATCGAATATTGTATGAATGAGGCGAGCACCCCGATCTTCAGACCGGCGTCACCGGCCGACACTCCCGCAAGATACTCATACCCGAAAAAGAAAATAACAACGGCGATACCGACGGCGCCGATGAAATCTACGAGTGGATAGAATACCGAGTAGTAATAGATGGTCTCGATGTTCGCGTTGCGATAGTCGTCGTTGATATCGCGAAAGCGCCGTCTGGCTTTGGTCTCGGCGTTCATCAACTGCACTGTCTGAGCGCCGGAGATGTATTCCTGCAGAAAAGCATTGAGCCGAGCATTTCGCGTGCGAACTTTATCAAAGCCGGTTCGAGCGTGTTTTCTAAACCAGTTCGTGCAGGCAAACAAGAGCGGGACGGTGATGAGCGATACGATCGCAAGCTTCCAGTCGATAACGAACAGCCAAACGACGATCGCAAAAATAACTACCAGATCTCCAAGGACGTCGATAACCCCCGACGTGAACATCTCGTTCAACGCGTCAACATCGGATGTAAGACGAGTCATTATCCGACCGACAGGGTAGCGATCGAAGTACGCGACTTCCTGCCGCTGCAGTTTTGTGAAGATTTCGGTGCGGAGATCGAACATGACCCGCTGCCCGACCTTATTGAGAAGGATTTCCTGAACGTAGGAGAAAACGAATCGGAACAAAAAGATGCCGAAAAAGGCGAATGCGAAGAGCCATAAGCCGTCCGTATTTCGAGGAACAATGAAATCGTCGACCGCGACTTTTGTAAAATACGGCTGGGTGCTCATTAGAATGTTCGTGAGCAGGGTAAGCGTCAGTGCGGCCGCGACGATTTTCCAATAAGGCCTGAGATATCGCGCGAGCCGACGGGCGACCCGAAAATCGTAGGTCCTCCCGATCGCATCTTCTTCGTGATATTTTTTCGCCTCTTCAGACACTTTGTATTTTGGATTTTAGATTTTGGATTTTGGATTAGCAAACCAGTTGAATCTCAGTGAAGCCATTAAACGCAGAGATCGCGGAGAACGCGGAGAGCGATCATCGGAGGTTGCGAAAGCTCAGCGTCAGAGTTTAAGACGGCTATGATCCAATCCTCCGCGGTCTCCGCGATCTCTGCGTTTCAATCAGCCGTCTCGCGTTAGAAAGAGGTTGCTAATCCAAAACCCAAAACCTAAAATCCAAAACTGGATGAACCGATTCATAGACGAACGCAAAGACAACTGGCGACGCCTGGAGGACCTGCTCGGGCTACTGCAGGGCACGTCTCTCAAGGGTTTGTCGAGGATCGAAGTGCGTGAGTTCGGGGAATTATATCGACGCGCGGCGACCGACCTTGCCATCGCACGTGCCGAAACCCGCGACCCGAAGCTGATAAATTACCTGAACAGTCTTGTGATCCGTGCGCACGGAAAGATCTACCGGGCCCAAGGCGAGGGTGCGGGCATCATCAGAAAGTTCTTCATGCAGGAATTTCCGCGGACGTTTCGCCGCTCGCTGCCATACTTTCTGACCGCAATGGGCGTGTTTGTTTTCTTTGCGATCGGCTCGTTTCTCGCGTGCTACTACGACCCGGAATTCGGATCGGTTCTCGGGCTCGACAGGTATCGAGTGGCTGCGGAAACGAATAACATGTGGTGGCTAGAAATCAATCGAGCTAATCAGATCGAATCAAGTAACATTCTTACAAACAACATTCAGGTGTCGATAAATGCCTTTGCCCTTGGAGCTCTATTCGGCGTGGGAGCGTTTTATGTGCTGATGTTCAACGGCATGAGCATCGGAGGTGTAGTCGGCGTCTGTTATAGCGCGAATCCGGCTTTTGGAAACGAGCTTGTGACCTTTATGGTAGGCCACGGCATGATAGAACTGTCGTGCATTTTCATGGCAGCCGGTGCAGGCATGATGATCGGCTACGCGATCGTTAATCCCGGCGATCTGACACGGGCCCAGGCTTTAAAGAAGAAAGGGATGGAGTCCGCAAAGATAGTCGTCGGATGCGCATGCTTACTCGTCGTTGCAGGGTTGATCGAAGGATTCATTTCGCCATCATCAATGCCCGCGGCGTTAAAATTCGGAATCGGAATTCTTTCTGGCCTTGTCATGTATTCGTATCTGTTTTTGGTAGGACGAACAGAAACGGAGGCCGTCAGCGCGGCGTAATGTAGAAATCAAGAATGCTGCCCGTCCGTGTACTTTCGATCAGCCTGCGATAGATCTCGCCACCCGCCTTTCCATAATCCTTGTCGACCGGCGTCTCCCAAAATGTAACTGAAAATCCCGCCCTCGCGATCAAGCTGCGGAGCGTCGACGGCGTGAAGAAATATAAATGATGAGTTGCGGCGTAGTGTCGCCACCGTTTCTTTTTCAGACCGAGGCGGCTCTGTAGATTTTTGATCCGCGGGCTGACGCCAGCCAGATTCGGCACGCCGACAAAAACGATTCCGCCGGGATTAAGCAGCTCGCGGCAGCGAGCGAGCTCGATGAGTGGATTCTGCAGATGCTCGAGGACGTGATTGAAACGAATTACATCGAAACGTGCCGCGCCAAAATCTATATCAGGCAGACGGCCCTCGAACAGCGGGCAAGTTAGATTCGCGGTTTCCGGTGAGAGTCGTATATCGGCACCGAAAGTCTCCCAACCGTTGCGCTTTGCGTATTCGAGAAACGATCCGTTCCCGCAGCCGACGTCTAAAACGCTCCCCTTTTTTCCGATGAATTTCTCGAAATTTGAAAGCTGGCGGGCGTAAGCCGTTTCATTGGCGGACTCTTCATGTCCGGGACAATAATCCTCGGTGTAAACCTTGTCCGCAAGTACCTCGAAACTAAGCCGCGGGCTTTGAAATTGCAGTCCGCAGTCCGGACATTTACATAGATGAAAGCCCTGGTAATCGACAGCGAACTCGACCGGCGGACGATCGCACAGCGGACAAACGACGTCCTCGGTCGGTATCAGCTCGCGACGCGTTACGGCCGCATCTTTTCCAAAATAATTCTCCGCCATGTTTGAAATCACACTATGAAGTATGAAGTGCTAACTATCAAATTCACCCTCTCCACCCCGAAAGACAAACCTTTGGAACTTTTCGGCTGTACTTACGTCTAACGATTCGCCTGAGTCTAAAATACATATGAAACCCGTTGCACTTTTCCTGTCCGTTACGACGAGCCTCGCCATCTTCGGATGTGCTTCGAACCCCGTACTAACATCCCAAGTCGTCGAGAGGCCTTCGATCGCGAATCTTGCTCCCGGACCCGTGCGTTCGGTAATCGAAAGCGCCATCAAGCAGACAAAGACGACGAACGGCTATACGCAGGACTATTTCGTCATTCCTTATCCCAACGGCGATGTGCCCGCCGAAACGGGAGCGTGTACGGATGTGGTTATTCGCTCGTTTCGCGCGGCAGGAATCGACCTGCAAAAAGAAGTTCACGAAGACATGACGGCGCACTTTGCGGAGTATCCGCAAAAATGGGGGCTAGGGAAAACAGATTCGAACATCGATCATCGGCGCGTTCCGAATCTTCAGAAGTATTTTGATCGACTGGGGAAATCTGTGCCGATAACAGCGAACGGAATTGATTATCGGCCCGGCGATGTTGTGTCGTGGGATCTGAACGGAAAAGGGATGACGCATATCGGCGTCGTGTCCAACCTATGGAACGCGGACCAAAAGCGCCATCTGATCATTCACAACATCGGTTCGGGTGCGCGTGCTGAAGACAGATTGTTCGAATGGAAAATCACCGGACACTATAGGTATTTCGATTAGTGAGTTTATCGAGTCTGGCGAGTCTGTCGAGTCTATCGAGTCTGGAGAGTCTGCGGCGGCGCACTTCCTATACACTCGCGACTCGATAGACTCGACAGACTCGATAGACTCGCCAGACTCGCCAGACTCGATAGACTTCCGTCAGACAAGCTCGCCGCGCGTGAGTTGCTCGTTGCGGTGAACTTTATCGAGGTAACTCTTCGCGGCGTCGCTCTGAAACATCTCGCGTTCCTCTTCGTGGTCGGTGACGGGTTCGAGCGCGAGGTCCATGTATTCAAGACGTTTCGGGTCGCGCTTCACTTTCTTGTAGATCAAACGCATTCGGACGTAGAGCGATATCCATCTCAATTGCTTCACGAGGGTCTCGACAAATAATTGCGGGTAGAAAAATATCGGGTTCTCGATCGCGAATCCGGAACGCCGATTGGCGCGCACCTTCCGTCGAAAAAAGCCGCCTTCCAGCGGATGAATTCCTTCGATCGCGATACAGCCCTTGAACCAGACTATGAAAAATGTTGTCTTCCCCGGACTTGTCCCCGTTGCAATCGCACGTCGAAGTACAGTTTCGACATGTGCGTCGGTGTAGTACGTTTCCCATGCCGCGTGGTAGGCGTCGCGCCATTCATCGCGGGACATTGCCGCATGCCCTGTTACGTCGTGGTTCAGATCGTACTTGTTCAGATCGGCATCCATTGCGATGCCTGCCTCGTGAAGTTTCTTATGATCCTCGGATCCCGGCAGCGGCGTCAGATAAAAAAATTCAAGCAGGTCAACCGGCAACTCGCGCTTTATAACCTCAATGTCGTGAATGATCGACTCACGCGTATCGCCCGGGAAACCGAGAATGTAGCCACAGTATGTGACGATGCCCGCCTGCTTCCATGCGAGCAGCATCTGTCGATAATCCGTGATCTTGTTCTGACGCTTCTTGGCTCCGAGCAGGCTTTCCGGATTTATGTTCTCGAGCCCGATGAAAACGCGCTTCACTCCGGCGCGTTTACTTTTTTCGATGAAGCCGGGAAGTTTGTGACACAAAGTATCGACCTGGATTATGAAACTGATCTTGAGCTTGTCGATCTCGCGAAGATCGATCAGCTTGTCGAGTATCGGCTCCCAATCTTTATTGCGGGCAAAATTGTCGTCGGTGATAAAGAACGAGTGGAGCCCCTGTTCGATGTTTGCGCGGACGATCCGTTCAATATCCTCCGGCGATCGTCGCCGCGACTTTCGACCCTGAACATTAATTATCGTGCAGAACGAGCACGCGAAAGGGCAGCCGCGTCCGGCATCGAAACTCGTGGTCGCACCCGCCGTCAGATAGACGCGCTCCGCCGGCAAAAGGGGCGTTGCGACGCCTTCGATGTTGGGGAGATCGTCCATGAAGTTGTAGACGGGCTGCAGATCGTCATAGAAAGCGTCTTTCAATACCTGGTCGAGACGCCCTTCCGCCTCGCCTGCAAAAACCGTGACGCCCATGTCGATGGCCTTTTGAACGTCAGGATCGCGATCCTTGAGCATCGACATCGTGCCCGAGACGTGAAATCCGCCGATCGCGACTTTGATGTCTCGTTCACGCAGCGGTCGGGCGATATCGAGTGCCCGCGGAAACTGGTTCGACTGCACGCCGACGAGCATCACCATCCCGTCGTCCGCGGCTTCGACCAGCGAAGCGATCTTGTCCGGACGGATCACGGTATTCGTTTCGTCGAATGCGTGGATGATCAGTTCGACATCGTCTCCTAGGACCGCGTCATCTCTGCATTCGAGAGCCAATCCGTAAAGACATGCGAGTGAATTCGAAGGGATCGCCGACCGGAACCATTGGATAACGTAGCCGTCGTCATCGTAATGCGACGGTTTGATGAGAACGAGGGAAAAGGATTTACGGGATTGATGATTGGGCATCGGCGAAGCGATTTTATAGGAGTCGAGGGACGGGCACAAGAGAGAAGGCCGCAGGCAGAAGGCAGAATGCGGTAGGCGGTAGTCGGGAGGCAGAAGGCAGAAACCAGAAACCAATAAGCAGAAAGGACGCAATTACTGCGGCACCCGAGGATACATGGCCGAGTGTACGAGTCCCGGATGGCGCTTTCCGTAGCGATGGGGCACATCCTGAGTCCAGTCGCTGGGAATGATAAGGCAAGAGAAAAGCAGTGACGCGAATACCGGTTTTCTCCATCCGGAAGTGTTCATCGAATCGGGCACGATTGCCGTACCGACATCGGCCCTATCCTCTTTCCTGTACGAATAAAAAATCACCATCAATCCAATTATCGAGAACGCGACATTCAACGCCTGTCCGGTCGCGAGCCCGAGCAGGCTTGTCGGGTACTCACGAAATATATCCACCGGAATGCGGAGGAAGGAGTAGAGGAAAAGAAAAAGGCCCGTAACAAATCCGGGTCGAGGGCTACGGCGGGCGACGAGTAACAACACGGGAATGATAAGCAGATTTTTTATTCCGTCGTAGAGCACGACCGGATGGCGGAAGCCTTCGGCATCCGGGAATTTCACGGCCCACGGCATATCGGTGATACTGCCCAAAATTTGACCGTCGATAAAATTGCCAATGCGGCCCATGCCTAAGATGAATGACGCCGGAGCGGCGAGCACATCGGTCATGACAAGAAATGGCTTCTTCGTGATGAGGCAAAAGATCCAGACCGCCGCGAGCCCCCCAAGCAGTAATCCGTGGCTCGCCATTCCGCCGAGCCAGAGAGCCGGGATCAGAGCGAGGTTTTCGCCGTAGAACGGCCATTCATAGAAGACGACTTCAATAATGCGGCCGCCGACGAGCACGCCCACGGCGATCAAAATGCTGAGATCATAGACCTGCGACTCCTTCATCAGAAGTCTCCCACGTCTTTTCTTAATAAAATTGAAAGCGTTGAAGAAGCCGAGCGTGTAACTCAATCCGTACCACCACAGATGAACGCCGAATATGGTTCCGATGATCGGATCGATGTTGTGAATGTAAGGAAAGGCCAATGACATACGCCGTTAGTCTTGAATGGAAGGGTTGGATTGCCAGAGCGATTGTTATAGTTTGTCGTCTGTCACACGGGCTTCCAGAGCACCGAAGGTGCGAACGTAATTTAGCCAGGGCCATCGGCCCTGGAAATCGCACCGAAAAAAATTAAAGCCGCAACGCGGCGAAGTATTTTGAATTTACTCCGCCGCATTGCGGCTACGATGTGTGCACTCGCGTTACCAGGGCCTTCGGCCCTGGCTAGATTATCGCCGCACCTTTGGTGCTTCTACAGCAATCCTCTTTCTTTAACTCTTAAATATGTCTCCAACAACTTCGGCCCGAGTGTCTCAGTCGTCACATCAAGCGCAAGGCCGCCGAGAGATTCGACCAATCTCAGCGCCTGTTCGCGCTGATGAATGATCTCCTCCGCGGCGGACTGAGTGAACACATCTTTTATATCTCCGGGCGGTCTGCTGACCGTTATGTTCAGATCGCGATCGCCTATCGTGACGACGAGCGGTAGATGCCGCGGACGCAGAAGCTTTAACGAGTTGATCAATTCCTTCGAACTTTCCCTATCGACGAGGTCTGTCAGGATGACGACGAACGAACGCTTCTTCGAATTCGAAGCGATGAACTGAAACGCCCGGGCGTAGGACGGTTCGATCATCTCCGGTTCCATGTCGTGGAGCGCTTCGAGCACGGCGTCCATATGCTCGAGCCCACGCTTTGGCGGCAGATATTTTTTTACGCGGCGGCCAAATACGGCGAGGCCGCAGTTGTCACCGGCTCGTCCGCACGCCGAGATCAAGGCGAGCGATGCATGGATGGCCGTGTCGAATTTCGTCTCGTCTCCGATGCGACCGGTCATCAGACGTCCGCCGTCGAGAGCGATTATCACGGTCTGATCGCGTTCGATCTGGTACTGCCGGGTCGTCAGGCGATTTCGCCGCGCCGTTGCGGTCCATGAAATATGCCGAAGCTCATCGCCGCGTACATAGTCGCGCATCGATTCGAACTCGCGGCCCTCACCGCGTCGTACGGCTCGCCTTTGGATCGCCAGAAATGAACGTGCACCCAATGCACGCAGCTCGATCTCGCGAGCCCTGCGCATGTTTGGGTAAACCTTAACCGTCTGACCGGCGCCTAATGCCGTCTGACACCAAACGAGTCCAAGCTTCGACCTATAACGAACCGCTGTCTTCCCGAACTCGTACTTGCCACGCCGCGACGGAGTCAGAAAATACGAGAACTGCGCGGTCTCGTGCGCGTCGAGGTACATCTCCGCTTCGCGCGTATCGAGCAGCCGCATCGACGACGGATATTCATCCTTTATTTTCATCCGCAGTTCGTGGTCGCCTTCGTTCACGATTACCAGCCTCACTTCCGACGGATCGCCGATGGCAAATCGCCGGTCGAACTCGCGACTGGCTGTAACGCCTGCGAGCATCTTTCGGCTGATCAGGTAATCAAATAACGCGACGGCGATCAGACCCACGTCGAACAATATCACCGCAGTGCGCAGCGAAGGTACTTGCCACGAGACCGAGAGCGGCACAAATCCGACGGCGAGGAGGATGAAGAACAAACGTGAGAAAACGAATTGCATTTGGTGCGGCGATTATAACATCAGGTGCGCGAGCGTCCGTGGATGAGTCAAGTAGCCTTAGCCATCACACTCTTTTGAACGGGGATAGGGCGGATTCCGGCGGATCTGAAATGATCAGATCTTGCTTTTTCCACCCGATCCGGCTAATCCGCATTGAAAGAACGTTGCGTTAAGAACCCGCTTGATCCGAAGAAACTCGATCGCCTTGCGAACCAAAATAATCGAGAATATCGGGCAGGAGGGCTCGCGCGTTCGAGAAACTTTCCGCGTTTGAAGCAACTAAAATCCGCTTTTCCATCTCAAACGATTAGCCGACTCAAAATACGTCATGTTCTGCAGTAAATTAGCTTTATCATTAGGATTTATCTTCATTAGCAGCCTCGCGGCCTTCGCCCAGGATGCCGACGTCGGTCCGTCAAAGTCGGGCATTTTGGAGATCTATTTTGCCAAAGACGATGGGACGGGAAACGCCGGTGAGGAAACAACTAGTTTTGTCACGACCGACGTGCCCATCTATTGCGTCGTTCAGCTCGACTCGGCCGTGCCAACGACCGTCAAAATGAATCTCGTCGCTGTTGCCGTTCCGGGAGTCAAGGCAGAGACCCGGGTCGTCTCGACCAGCTATACGACAAAAGACAACCAGGATCGTGTGAATTTCTCGGGCCGTCCCGCAGGGCAATGGGTCGCTGGCAGATATCGCGTCGATATTTTCGTCGGACGCTCGGCGGTCGTGAGCCGCGAGTTCGCGGTCCAGAAAGCTGTTCAGGCAAGGCCGGACGTGAAACCTTCGAACACCAAAGCCTCCGACCCGTCACGATTAGCCGGCCCGGTAAAGACGCCTGAACACTGATTCGGCCCCCACCCTTTTCGGCACTCCATCAAACTAAAAAATACGTCTTGTAATTCATTTTTTTTGGGCGTATCATCGCACAACAAACCGATTTACCCTGTCGTTTTCTGTTAAAAAAAGAGAGCTCCCGCGAACCATTCGCTCTTTACATTAGTTAAGACGGCTGAAAACAGTCGAGCAGCAAATTTTCCGTCCGGAGGATTGTTAAATGACACGCATACTATCTCTGCTGATCTTTGTCTCGGCACTTTCCGCATCTGCCTTTGCGCAAGCCGGCGTCTCAACGTCGGAGATCAAGGGCCGCGTGACCGACCCCAACGGAGCGGTTGTTCGCGGAGCGACCGTTACGGCCACCGACACCGAAAAGGGGACGACGCGGACGGTCACCACCGACGACCAGGGTGAGTACAGAATTTTGACGCTTCCGCCGGGTACATATCAGTTGCGTGTTCAGGCATCTGGATTTTCAATGCAGCTGGTCGGCGCCGTACCGGTAACTGTCGGACAGATCGCCGATCAGAATTTCGCGCTCCAGATCGGTGACGCGACGGCGACGGTCGAGATCACTGCCGACGCTCCGACGATCGAAACCGACCGAACCCAGCAGAGTACGACGATCAACGATCGATATATTCGCAATCTACCGATCGACCGACGCGATTATCTTGCATTCACGCTACTCGCACCGGGGGTCGTTGATTCGAATGCACTTGCCGACAACTCCGATTTTCGCGTCGCCCAGACTCCGCAGAGCGGCATTTCCTTTTACGGGAATAACGGTCGCGGCAACAGTATTACGGTTGACGGCGCGGAGGCGAACGATCAGGGCGGCGGCGTCCGTGCAAATCTTAGCCAGGAAGCCGTTCAGGAATTTCAGATCAATCGCAGCAGCTACAACGCGGAATTTGGCGGGGCCAGCGGCGGCGTCATAAACATCATCGCGAAAACAGGGGGGAACGATCTTCACGGCAGCGCGTTCGCTTACTTCCGCCATCAATCGCTCGACGCGGGTGATCCGTTTGCGTTTGTTTTGGACGGGACGACCCTCACGCGGATCAAGCCGGATGCAAACCGGCAGCAGTTCGGTTTCAGTCTCGGCGGTCCGTTTCATAAGGACCGAACGTTTTTCTTCGGTGCCTACGAAGGGCTTCGCAAACGCGAATCGGCGGTCGTCCCTCTCGTCACCGATCTTCGCATCTTTCAGCCGACTGCAGCGCAGGCCGCGATCATCGCGAGTCTTGCCGCCAGTTCCGACCCGACTCCTGTTCCATGCGTTACCGGCGTTACCGTCCCCCGAGCCTCTTGCGCTCCGATTCTTCAAGGACTTCTTACCGCCCATCAGCCGACCATCGATCTTTTCCGAAACAACAGCGGCGTGTTTCCGTTCCCGAGCGACTCACATGCGTTTTCATTTCGCGTCGATCATGTACCGAGCACATCGAACAGCTTTTTTGCCAGCTATCGCTATAACGACCGGGAGGATCTGAACCAGTCGACACGAGCTCTGCTGGCATTCTCGCGTTCGAACAATGTGAACGTTCTCGATCACAATCTGACCGGGTCGTGGACACATATATTCGATTCGAGCACTTCAAACGAGCTTCGGGCGCAGTATAACTACAACGAGCTGTTTGTCGAATCGAACGATCTGAACGGGCCCGAGCTGAACGTCGCCGGTTTTGGATTTTTCAACCGCGACATCTTTCTGCCGAGCTACAACATCGACAGGCGATATCTGGTCTCCGATGACCTGACAATGGACCGCGGAAACCATCGCATGAAGTTTGGGGCTTCGTATTTGATGCGTCACGGGTTCTTCGATTCGCGCACGTTCTTTGGCGGACGATTCGGTTTCGGAACGTTGCCGGGAGCTCTGGTCAGTCCGCAGCTTGCAACGACATCGATCAACGCCTTGCAGTCGCTCGACCTCGGTCTTCCGCAGTCCTACCAACAAGGCTTCGGCGACGGGATCGTCGGTGGTGCACTACCCTATTGGGCGATCTATGGACAGGACACATGGAAAGCACTGTCGAATCTGACGCTGAACTTCGGTGTGCGTTACGAGGTCGATCACCGACGAGCGCCGCTCCGAACGTCTTACGGCAACATCGGCCCGCGGGTCGGGTTTGCATGGGATCCGGCGCGCAAAGGGCACACCATCATTCGCGGCGGATACGGAATATTTTATGCGCAGATCCCGTTTGTCATCGATTATGTCGTGCAATCCCTTAACGAGATCGACGGCGTTCGTCAGATACCTCAGGTACTGACGACACTGAATGCGGCGAACCCGCTCGCGATCAACGGGCCGATAAATATTTTTCGAACGCTCCGTGCACAGGGCGTGATCGGTATTCCGACAACGACGCGGACGATAACTCCTGCCGATCTGGTTCAATTCGGGATCACGGTTTCGCAGACGGGCCCGCGGAATCCGTTGACCGTGTTGTTCAGAGCCGATCCCGATTACCGCAGCCCTCGGGCACAACAGGCGAGCATCGGCATCGAGCATGAATGGGCACCCGGTTTTAGCACATCGGTCAGTTACATCTGGGCGCTGACGCAATACATCACACGTGCACGCGACATCAACCTGCTTCCGCGGCCGATCGGCCCGCGCGGCATTCGCGAATGGTCAGCCGCCTCCGGGTGTACGGGCGTAGGGATCTTTACCTGTTTCCGTGATCCCTCGTTGTTCCAGGAAATACTCTACGAGTCGAGCTCGTCCGCGAATTACAACGGCCTGATCGTCGAGTTTCAGAAACAGTTTGGAAGCCATTACGCGATCGCCGGAAACTACACGTACAGTAAGGCGTTCGATCAGGTGACCGACTATAACAGCGACTTTCGCGCGTTCGACCAGACAGATAACCGGGCCGAATATTCACTGTCGGCGTTCGATCAGCGACATAAGATCGTCGTCTATGCCGTGCTCCAAAGCCCGTGGCGAAATGCGTTTTTGCGCGACTGGACCGTGACGCCTATTTACCGAGCAAATAGCGGACGGCCCTTTAACTTGCTCGCAGGTCTCGACGTGAACGGCGACCGCAGCTCGAACGGCGATCGGCCGCTGCTCCTCCTAAATGGTTTGCAGGTCGGCCCGATTCCGCGCAACATCGGAAAAGGCCCGAGCTTTAAGACCTTCGACGTTCGGCTGACACGCAAGATCGGTTTCAGTGAAAGAGTGTCGATCGAATTGACGGCCGAGGCATTTAATCTTTTTAACCGACTGAACTATGCGTCCGTCAACAACACCGTCGGCCCGACATTCCCGACAACGGTCAACGTCCGCGGACTCGAAGGCGTGAGCCCCAGCACACCGCTCGGTTTCACATCCGCGTTCGATCCGCGGCGAATTCAACTGGGTGCGAAGTTGAGGTTTTAGGAGTCTGCCGAGTCTCTCGAGTCTCTCGAGTCTCTCGAGTCTATCGGGTCTATCGAGCCTGTCGAGTCTAGTGAGTCTGTCGGGTCGGATTCGACCTACGCGACGGACTCGACCTACTCGATAGACTCGCCAGACTCGCCAGACTCGATAGACTCGCCAGACTCGATAGACTTCCTAATCTCATCCATCTTCTCGAGCGTTGCTTTTTCTCCGAGTTCGACTAACTCATCTCGTTTTGCGATCTCGTCCGGGCGGATGTGCGCGATCTGTGGTTCGATTACAATGTCGGCGCGATAGTGCTGATTTCGTGACGCCGTGCGGATCATCATCATCGCCGATTGAAAAAATGTTCCAAGCAAGGTACTCGGTCGCCCCCAGAACGTCGATCCGCAGGTCAGCAGATCGACGGCGATGACAACCTCGGCTCCCATGTCGCGAACCGCCCGCGTTGGCATCGGCGAAACGACACCGCCGTCAATCAACGCCCGTCCTTTTTCGTCGATGACCGGAACGAACACACCCGGGATCGCACAACTCGCCCTTATTGCTTCGGCCAGGTCACCTTCGTCCTTGAGAACTATCTCGTCCCCGGTTTCGAGATCGCAGACGACGCTTGCGAAGGGAATCGGGAGATCCTCGAAACGCTTCACAGGAAAATTGTCGTTTATGAATTTTCCCATCGGGGCGTTGGACAAGAGTCCGCGCGGAGAATAGGAAAAACCTGCGACCCCGAACCAGGTCACCTTCTTTCCCATTTCGACGATCTCATCGGCCGACAGGCCTGATGCAAATGCACCGCCGACGAATGATCCCGCCGATGTGCCCGCGACGAGATCGATCGGAATATTGTTTTCGAGAAGAGCCTTCAGCACGCCGACATGTGCGAACCCGCGTGCGCCCCCGCCTGAAAGTGCCAGACCTATTTTCTTGTTCATAAGAAAGTCGCCCGCGAAAGACGCGAAGGACGCGAAAAAAAGATGGTCGTTTCTAAAGACCGGCCGATCGAAAGGAATCCTTCACGTTTTTCGCGTATTTCGCGGGTAGAATTCTGTTCCATTGATTTTACGCGCCTCGTATGGAAAACTTAAGCCGCATCAAATGACTCCTCAAGAATCCCTTTCATTCCCCAGACAACAACGCGGATCCGATATCGCCGGCGGCGAAAAAGTGTGTCCCGTCTGTTCGCGCGAGACCGCGGACGAGTTCGTGCCGCTTGTCGTCCTGGACGATGATCTGCGCAAGCTCGTCACCGCCAACGCTCCGGATACACGCGAGTTTGCCGCGATCTGTGCGCGATGCCTGCTCCTTTTCGAACGGGCTCAGGACCAGATCGAACGCGATGCGGCTGTTCAAAAGGACGGCTCGCATGTTTTATCGACGCCGCTCCGGCTCGACGCCGACGATCGGTTTACCGGAAAAGGCGTGACGATCGCGTTTCTCGATTCCGGATTTTATCCCCATGTCGATCTCACGACGCCTAATAACCGGATCATCGGATATCGGGATCTGCTCGAACAGGACGGTGAGCTCGGCTCGCTCTTTCAACCTGACGTTGCGAGCTGGCACGGGATGATGACCTCGGTCGTCGCGGCGGGGAACGGTTCGCTCTCAAACGGATTTTATCGCGGACTCGCTCCGGACTCGGATGTCGTTCTCGTAAAGCTTGCGCGGACCGGACGGATTACCGAGGGCAATATTCAGGAGGGACTCGAATGGGTTTTTGCGAATCGGGAAAAATACAATATTAGGGTCGTGAACATTTCGGCGGGCGGCGACTATGAGCAGAGCTATCTCTCGGACCCGCTCTCGCGGACGGTCGAAGCATGTACCGCAGCCGGAATAACGATCGTCTGCGCGGTCGGCAACGCCGGGCATCTACCAAATCATCCTGTTTTCCCTCCGGCGAGCGCTCCGTCGTGCATCGCCGTTGGCGGTCTCGACGATAACAATTCGATCAATCGCGCAAAACGCGGAATGTATCGCTCATCGTACGGACCGACGGTCGACGGCCTGCAGAAGCCCGAAGTGATCGCACCGTCGATTTGGATCCCGGCGCCGATACTTCCGAACACGCCGACGGCTCAACAAGCCGAGCTGCTTCAGAAACTCGACCAGAGCGAGGACGCCGATCTTTACGAAATTATTCAGAGAAATCCCGGCATCGATGCCGAGCTGGATGCGGCGCTCGACCGACCCATCCACAGCATCCGCCAGATAATCGTCCTCAAGCTCCGTCGCGAAAACGTCATCACCCAGCATTACAAATATGTCGACGGAACATCGTTCGCCGCGCCGATCGTCTCGTCGCTCGTCGCCCAGATGCTCGAGGCAAATCCCGCACTTACCCCTCAAGAAATAAAACGCATCCTCATCTCAACAGCCGAACGTCTTCCGCATTACGAAGTCGATCGGCAAGGTTGGGGCGTGGTCGATCCGCGTCGTGCCGTAGAGAGAGCGATAGGACTGTGAAGTGTGAAGTGTGAAGTGTGAAGTGTGAAGGGTGAAGGGTGAAGTGTGAACCACGAACCACGAACCACGAACCACGAAAGACAAACTATGGCATCGGTAGCCGAGGCTCATACTTCATAGCTCACACTTCATACTTCACACCTAATCCTCAGTTATTTCTAAAGTTATAGACGATCTGTCCGGTCATGTTCGCAGCGTCGACGCGCATCTTCGACTGGCGTGCCGCGCTTTCGGCGGCGGCACGAAGCAGCGGATGGCCGGTTACGGCACGGGCAGAGACGACCTTGCCGGTTCCGTCGACCGCAACCTGCACACGCACTTCACCCGACGCGCCTAATTGTTTCGCCATCGGAGGATATATCGGACGAGCGAGACTGACGGCCATGTTGTTCAGGACTCCGCCGTTCAGATTGCGGTTCGGCGTCGAGACCGATCGCGGTGTTGGGGAAGAACCGGGCCTGATTATCGTCGGCTCCGGAGTCGGGATGGGCGTACGGCTCGGGGTCGGAGCAGGCGTCGCGTCGTCGTCGGGCGTTGGAGCCGGAGTTGCGCTCGGCGTCGGCTTTGGAGTCGGTGTCGGAGTTTTGAGATTCGCGTTTACGTTGACGTTCGTGTTGAGATTCGGGCCCGAGTTAAAGTTCGCGTTCAGATTGAAATTGAAGTTGGTGTCGATTCCAAGATTCGTATTCGCATTGATGTTCGCATTGGCGTTCGCATCAATGTTCGCATTCAGATTTGAGTCCGCCGAGCGATCGCGCTGCAGGAGCCAAAGACCCATGGCGGCAACCCCGATAACGGCAAGCGTCCCAAGGATCGTCAGAATGACGACCTTTGCGGTGTTCGATTTCGTCGGGGGCCTGTACGGCGGAGCAACTCGCGCTCTCGCTTGCTGTTCACGAGCTTCTTCGTATGTCGGCACGACGATTCGCGGGCGTTCCGGGTCGGGTTCAGGCACAGGTACATTTCGCCGGACCACGGTAACTTCGCCGGCATCGTCATCCACCTCTTCGCCGAGGCTTTCGCTTGGCATCGCGACGAAATGCGGCTCTTCCTCTTCCAGTAGAGGTGTGCCGTCCTTCATACAAAACCGCAGGATCTCTTCGTCATAACGCGTCTCGCATGTTGGGCAATATTTCATAAATTATTGGATGTTCGAACCGCGGGATGTATTTGTAGGAATGTTTTAACACATCACCGCTATTACGCGAAGAAGCGCGGACGGCTACGCAAGAGAGGTTGCCTGAAAGAGGGACTCTGAAGCGGGAGTTAATCGTAAAGCGTGGTCGACCTTAGCCGAACGAATTGCCTTCGTCTTTAACGGATGAGGGAATTCATCTCTTTTTCTTGATACGTCTGGCAATGGACGCAATTCATAGAATAATGCCGGACGTTCGAAGCTGCGGCCGCCGCGTGAATGACGGCCGCGAGAAGGGAAGTTGTTTTTCGCATCTATTGTGAAGTCAGACGGATCGAAAGAGCCCTGAATATTATCAAGCTTCCGCACCCAGCTTTTCAATTATCTTCCGGCTCGTTATCGGTTTCCGGATCGTCGGCCCCCGAGCCCTCGAGATCTTCCGGATCGAGCACGACGCCGTGGCTTACAAGGAAACTCTCGATCTCTTCTTGGGCCGTATAATCCCAGGCGTTGTCGCCATCGTTGTCGCGGATGTTGACGTCCGCACCGGCGAGGACCAGGATCCGAACATTCTCGAGATTCTCATCATCCGCCGCGTTCATCAGCGCCGTGACGCCTTCTTTATTCCTAACGTCCAATTCGGCACCCGCGTCGATCAAAGCTTTTAGGATCTCAGTTCGTGCCCCCTTCGCCGCGCGGATCAGGGCGGTGTCCCCGTTTTCGGCCACGCGATTCACCTTCGCACCACTGCGGATCAACAACTCGACCATCTCCACCGGCGAATCTTCATCAAGCATCATCAGCGGAGTCTCCTTCTCCTCGTTCCGGGCATTTACCTTCGCACCGAAATCGATGAGCAGACGGACCATTTCGAGATTCCCCGATCGTACCGCCGCGAACAACGGCGTCGATCCGTCCTCCTCCGCGCGATTTACGTCCTCGCCGGCGGCGATCAAGTCGCGGGCTTTCTCGAGATCCTCGTCGTCGACCGCGATCGTCAAAGGATTGTCGGGTTCGACCAATTGTAGTGTCGTCGACATTATCGCCACGACTCCCATCGTTACCATCTCCGCTCGAACAGCCAGCGAGAGGGTCTGGAGACGCTCATTCGCCGCCGTTATTCCGATGAGAGTCACCTGTCTCCGAAAGTGTTCCGCCGCCACCACCAACTGGTATTGTCCGACCGGAACCTGCTCGAGTCGGTAAACGCCATCATAATCCGTAACGGCCTTCGTTAGCTCGTTGCCGCGTTTGTCGAGTAGCCCAACGTTTGCACCCGGAATCACTGCTCCGTTCTCATCCGTGATCGTCCCCCACACGGACCCAAGCGTCTCGGGCATATCGGACTTCGTGGTCGCAGCGGGCGCTCCGTTCTCCGAGACCGGGACCGCCGGTTCTTTCACGGGAACTGGGAGTAGAGATTTCTCGATCCCGGGTTGTGGCGTACGTTCGATCTTCGTTGACCCGATTCCGCCCTGTGAATACGCGATCGCGGAAAGGCTCATCGATGCCGCCATCACACCCGCCGCCATTCGCGGAGCGCGACGCGAGATCTGAATAAGCTGTTCGGCATACATCGGTGCACCCGTCGTCGGGTGCTTCATGTAGCGGACACAAAGACGACCCTTCGATCGCCGAACAAGGCGCATCGCCTCCGTTCTCGTCATCGACGAGAGATCGTTCACATTCTTCGAACAATGCGAACAGAAACGGACCTGATCGGTCCCGGCCATCCGGTCCCACTCTTCGTTACAAGGTGTTCTGACGCTCAGGGTCTCGACATAACGCTTCTTTTTCATAGACTCCTCCTCACACAGCAATACTTACTTCACAAGCTTTCTGCTCGGACTGGTTAGACAGTTTTTTCTGCTATTTGTTCCGGACGGAACGTTCTTGTGTGTGCCTGCACTCTTGATGCGGCGACAATTTTATTTGGTTGCTTTGGCGGAAAATTTAAATGCGGTTGGTCCCTAGTTAATGTACTCGTCGGAGCCCGGAGCGGAGAAAAATTTCTGGTCGGTTGGCGTGGATTCTTCTTCAAGATCCCAGATCTCGAACAACGCCGGCGGGCATTCGGTCACAAATCGCGAAGGCTTTTGCAAAACGGTCTGACGGTTGTAGTCGGTCAGCAGCAGTGGATAGGTGATGTACAACTCGTCTTTCGCACGCGTGAGTGCGACGTACCACAGACGACGCTCCTCTTCTTCGCTGTCGATCTCGCGCAAGCTACGTGGGCTCGGGAATTTTCCTTCCGCAGCCCAGATGATGAATACCGCTTTCCATTCCAGACCCTTCGCCTGATGCACGGATGTCAGCGTGAGCAACTCGTCCTCGTCACCGCCGGAGATGACGTCCTCACCGGTCAGCGGCTGCGCCTCGGCGAATCGCTCGGTCGAAAGCAACGCAAGCTCGGAAAGAAAAGTCTCGGTCGAATCGTATCGGTTCGCGTAGAGCGAAAGCCCGCGAATGTCTTCGGCACGCGACTCCGCGTTCTCGTAGTTTTCAATAAGGTACAGCTCGTACCCGCGTTCGAGGATGAGTGCGATCTGCTTCGCCGGCTGCCCGCGATATTCGTCCGATACGAGGAGTTCGAGAAGGGCGACGAACTGTTGCCACGAAGGCGACGCGGGGACACGGAGACGCGGTGACGCGGGGAGATTTTCACGTGACTCGGGGAGTGAGTGACGCGGTGACGCGGGGAGATTTTCACGCGACTCGGAGAGTGAGTGACGCGGCGACACGGTGGCCTTTTCAGTTCCGGACAGCATCTTTACAATCTCTCGCGCGGCATCTCCGCGTCCCCGCGTCTCCCCATCCCCGCGTCCCTCACTCTCCCCATCCCCGCGTCCCCCTCTCTCCGTGTCGTGCAAGGCTATCGCCTCAAAGATCCTCGCCGCCGTGACACGTCCAACTCCCGGAATCATTTTCAAAATGCGCTTCCACGCAAGCTCGTCGCGCGGATTGACGATCACGCGAAGATACGAGACGACATCCTTGATGTGCGCTTGTTCGAAGAATCGCACACCGGATTGCACTCGATAAGGAATGCCGCGTCGCGACAGCTCGAGCTGCAGCTCGATCGAATGATAATGCGAGCGATACATCACTGCGATCTCCTCGAGCGGCGTCCCGTCATCGCGAAGCTCGAGAATGCGCGCCGCGACAAATGCTGATTGCTGCTCGACATCCGAGCAGGGAACAAGTGCGGGAAGCGGGAATGCGGACTGCGGAACGCGGACTGCGGAATCTGTACCGTTACCTGCCGATGTATCGACGAACTCTCCGGTCCCCGGCGGCGCGGACTCCGCATTCCGCGTTCCGCGTTCCGCATTCCCGCTGCCTCGTGCGGCTCGCAGCATTTTCGGAAACTGCTTCTTATTATTCGCGATCGAAACGTTTGCAAGCCCGAGTATCTCCGGCGTCGATCGATAGTTTGTCTCGAGCTTGTAAACTTCGGCCTCGGGATATCGTTTCGGAAATTCGTAGATGTTCGCAAAGTGAGCGCCGCGCCAGGCGAAGATCGACTGTGCGTCGTCGCCGACGACCATCACGTTTCTATGCTTCACCGCGAGCAGATCGATCAGTTCGGCTTGTAGCTTGTTCGTGTCCTGATATTCGTCGACGAGGATGTGCTGAAACTGTTCGGCGTAGAGACCCGCGACCTCTTTTCGTTCGAGCAGAAGCCGCTTCACGTTCAACAGAAGGTCGTCGTAATCCATGACGTTCCGCTCGCGTTTTCGCTGTTGATAGATAAAGTCGACGCGTTTGATCTGTGCTGTCAGCAGCTCGAAGTACGGATACTGACTGACGATGACATCGGCGACGTCCGTGTCGGTGTTGTTAGCGTAGCTGATGATGCTCTGCAGCACCTCGGCCTTTGGAAAGCGTTTCTTTTTCGTGTCGATCGCCGCGTCCTCGATGCAAAGGTTCAACAGATCGCGTGCGTCTTCAGAATCGAGGATCGAATAATTCGCATCGTACCCGATCGATGTTGCGTGGCGCCGCAACATCAGGTTCGCAATTCGATGAAACGTTCCGCCCCACACGCGGTGCACATTCTGCGAGCCGGTCAATGATTCGACGCGTCGCAGCATTTCGCGCGACGCTCTGTTGGTGAAGGTCGCAAGCACGATCCGCTGCGGCGATACACCTTGCTCGATGAGATACGCGACGCGATAAGTGATCGCACGCGTCTTACCCGTCCCGGCACCGGCGACAACAAGCGCCGCTTTCGGCGGCGACGTCACAACGCGAAACTGCTCCTCGTTGAGCTCCGTCTTGTACCGCGTCAGCCGCTCCGGCAATCCGCCCTGATCGCGTTTTATTACGTACTTGGCCACTCGTATATAGTCTAGCGAGTCTGTCGAGTCTGTCGAGTCGGGTGAGTCTGTCGACTCTATCGAGTCTGTCGAGTCTGGGGAGTTTGGTGAGTTGGGCGAGTCTATCGAGTGGGAACTCCCCTCCTTGTTTAGGAGGGGTGGCAGCCGCTTCGGCTGACGGGGTGGTAGTTCAGAAAAATCTTACTTCTGCCTTGTGCCTTCTGCTCTCTGGCTGTGAGCTGGAATTTCCGTTTAAAGATTTGAAGATGCCGCCGACCAACATCTTGCCGTCGGCTTGACGTTCGACCGCTTGTGATGATCCGTAGGCATAATCGAGGGCCGGATTGAACGCCGGATCAAGTCCGTCGCCGACAGCGAGAACAGTTGATGCATCGGCCGCGAACGATGGCTCAGCAGCGAAGTTATTTAGAAGAACGCCGCATGCGACCATCATCGAAAGGCACACGAGAGTTTTCGCAACTCGGCTTGGACGAAGGTGAAAGAACATACTTCTAAATAACTATCCCTAAGCTAGAAACAATGGAGCGTGAGTATTTAAGTTTGTGCTCCGGAGACGGCCTGACTTTGGCCTTTTAACCTCAAAAGCAAACCGGTTCTGGTGCGCCGTGAACCCATTTGTTTGCATGGATTCTGCAGCTTCTTGTATTAAGCAGCGTATTTGGAAAATTGGGATACCGAGATTTGCACTTACCGTTCAGCGTTAAGCACTACTCATTGCTTATTGCTGGCGGCTGAATTACAATTCCCGCACCAAAAGTCATTTAGGTTTTCCCAAAAGAAATGTCCCAGCCACGCTATCTCACAAAGTCGCGGTTCAAGCTCGCGATGGAATGTCCGACGAAACTCTATTACACCGCAAAAAAAGAATACGCGAACCAAAAACTCGATGACCCGTTTTTGGCGGCTCTTGCGAGTGGCGGATTTCAGGTCGGTGAATTGGCCAAGTGTTATTTCCCCGGTGGTGTTGATGTAACGACGCTCGATTACGACGCTGCCTTAAGCCAGACCGAAGAACTATTGAAACGCGACAACGTCACTATCTTTGAAGCCGCATTTCGCCATGACAATTTCTTTATACGCGCCGATGTCGTGGTCAAGAACGGCGACTCGCTCGAGCTGATCGAGGTCAAAGCCAAGTCGTGCGACTTCGAAACCGAGAAGGGCTGCTGGAACAAAAACGAAACGATCAGCTCAACATGGCAGCCGTACATCGCGGATGTCGCGTTCCAAAAGTACGTCGTCGAACACGCGTGTCCCGAATTAAAAGTTACAGCGCACCTCATGCTTTCAAGCAAAGACTTGACGTGCGCGACCGACGGGCTGAATCAAAAATTCCGGATCGTCACCACGGACGGGAGAAAGGGTGTCGTCGTTTCCCCGGAACTCTGCGATGCTGATCTCGCGACACCGATCCTTCGAAAGATCTGCGTCGATGAAAGCTGCGAGAAGATCTACGCGGGAGTAGAAGTCAGAAGCGAGAAGGCAGGGGGCGGAAAGCAGGAGGCAGAAACGCGACCGGTAGGGAGTGTGCCCGACACGATAGAAGTCAGAAGTCAGAAGTCAGAAATCAGAATCGAGAAGGCAGAAACCCGACCGGTAGGGAGGGTGTCCGAACAATCAGCTTACGAGCTCTACGTCCACCACTTCGCCGATCATTACGCCCGCGACGAAAAGATCATTACGCCGCCATCGAGCATCTGCGGAAGTTGTGAATTCCATCACGGCGAGAACGACACCGATCTCAAGAGTGGATTCCGTGAATGCTGGTCGCAGGCTTTCGGGTGGCAGGATTCGGATTTCGCCGACCCGACCGTCCTCGAGCTTTGGGACTTCCGTCGCAAAGATGAGCTGATCTCTGCGGGCAAAGTGAAGATGGCGCAAGTCACTCTCGAAGACATTGCACCAAAGACCAAACCAAAGGGTGAACCAAAGCCGGGATTCTCGACGACCGAACGTCAGTGGATGCAGATCCGGAAGGCTGCCGATCGAGATGACACTCCGCACATCTACCCAGATGAATTAAAACTCGAGATGGATTCGTGGACTTTCCCATTGCACTTCATCGATTTCGAGACTGCCGCTCCGGTCATTCCTTTCAGGCGCGGCCGCCGTCCGTACGAGGGGATCGCATTTCAGTTCTCGCATCACACGGTCGATGCCGACGGTCGCGTCGAGCACCGCGGCGAATATCTCAACGCAACTCCCGGCGGATTCCCGAGTTACGATCTCGTTCGCGAGTTGAAGACGCAACTCGAAGGCGACCGCGGCACTGTCTTTCGGTATCACTCGCACGAGAACTCATACTTATGCTCGATCCGCGAGCAGATGCTTCGCGATCATGATGCACCGACGGATCGTGACGATCTTGTCGCGTTTATCGAGAGCATCTCAAAGCCGCGCGGTCAGAAGGAACATCCCGAAGACGACTGGGATGCGGGCCCGCGAAACATGGTCGATCTTTATGAGATGGTCAAGCGATACTACTATCACCCGGCGACACACGGCTCGATCTCGCTGAAATACGTCCTGCCGGCTGTCCTCAGCTCATCCGAGTTTCTGCAGCAAAAATATTCTCAGCCGATCTACGGCGCCGATGCCGGGATCACCAGTCTGAATTTTCGAGACTGGCGCTGGGTCATCATGTCAGAACCGAGAGCGGTAGCGACCGGGGATCTGTCAGTACCACCTGCGGTAGCGGGTGGGTCCACACAGAACGCCGAGGCGATTGGCGACGTCGTCATGTCAGTACCGACCGGACACCTAAGTGAAATCCCAAATCCAAAATCCAAAATCCAAAATCCGATCGACCCGTATCGCCTTCTCCCACCGCTCTTCACCGACGAATCTGAGCGCGATTACGAGATCATCTTCGAGCAGGACCGCATCTCCGACGGCGGAGCCGCGATGACCGCGTACGGCAAACTCCAGTTTCAGGAAATGTCAGACGCCGAACGCAAGGCCGTCGAATCCGCGCTTCTCAAATATTGCGAATTGGATACGCTCGCGATGGTGATGATCTATGAAGCGTGGAGGGCGGAGTGTTTCTAACGAAAACTATCGGGCGGACAAACTGGTCCCGTCAGGCTTTGTCGCTCGCACTCTGATCCCTCACCAGATCGTAGCTTGTACTCCGTCCCGAACCGACAGGTACCAAAATGCCCTTTCGCACGAGGTCTTCGAGGTCACGCCCGGCCGTAGCTTTCGAGGTTTTCGTCAGACTCGCCCACTTAGACAAGTTCAGCTTGCCCTCAAACCCGTCGAGCAGCCTGTTCAGCACTTTCCGCTGACGTTCGTTTATCGAAACGCCTTTTAAACGTTCCCAGAATCGGGCCTTGTCGATGACGTCTCGCAGAGTCTCCTCGGCTTGATTCAATGCTCCCTCCAGACAGCCGAGAAACCATTTCAGCCATCTCGTGATGTCGAGGTCTCCTTTCTGGGTCGCTTCGAGGACGTCGTAGTATTGTCTGCGCTCAGCTCTGATTTGTGACGACATACTGTAAAAGCGCTGCGGACTGTTTTCCGAGCGAGCCAGGGCCAGATCGGCAATCGCACGAGCGACGCGTCCGTTTCCATCGTCGAAAGGATGGATCGTAACGAACCATAAGTGCGCGATTCCGGCGTCCAATACCGGATCTGTAGACCGCTCGTTTTCAAACCATTTCAGAAAGTCGCTCATCTCGTGCGAAAGGCGCGGGGCGGCGGGCGCAACGTAGTAAACGTGCTCACGGCCTACCGGGCCTGACACTACCTGCATCGGGTCCGATGCGTCATCGCGCCAGTTGGCGACCGTGATCTTGCGGATGCCGCTGTGCCCGGTCGGAAACAGCGCCGCGTGCCACCCGAAGAGGCGGTCGTCGGTTAGCGGTGCGTTATAATTCTGCGTCGCGTCGATCATCATCTCGACCACGCCTTCGACATTTCGATCGACTGGCACCATGCCGGCCACATCCATCCCGAGCCTGCGTGCGATCGAGGACCGGACCTGGTCCCGGTCAAGTTTCTCTCCCTCGATCTCGCTCGTTTTGACGACCTCTTCGGTAAGGGTGCGGAGTACGGATTCTTCCTGCAGACGGAATCCGAGCGCCTCCATTCCGCCGATAAGCCGACCCTGCAGATGCCGTACACGCGAGAGGTCCGCGGCCAGAAGCGAGTCCTGCCACCGAAACTTCGGCCAATCGCTTAGTTCGTGGATGTAAGTCATGACTTTGTAGTCCTCTCCAATGCAGGAAGCTTAGCCTTTATGACGAGAATACACATCTCATTCACCGCATATCTTGATGAGATTATTGCCCCTAATCTCCTCATATCGTGAGGAGATTATAGGCGCTTTTCTCCTCACCTGCAAGATTATTTACGGAAGAAGGCGGAAGGCAGAAGGCGGAAGGCGGAAGGCGGAAGGCGGAAGGCGGAAGGCGGAAGGCGGAAGGCGGACGGCAGAAGGCAGACTGACCACTGACCACCGTTCCCACGCGTGACTATTAACTTGACTAATGCGTGACGTGCCGAGTGGATTACGTTCCGAAGTTCAGCATTACTCCACGACTTCTCGGTCTGAGTGAGGAGATCGCCGTGCTGCGCGAACGCATTCAGGCGGCGGCTATTCAGATATCATGGGTGCCGGCTCTGCAAAAGGATGCGCGATCGCGAAATGTTCATGCGTCGACCGCCATCGAGGGGAACCCCCTGACGCTTGAACAAGTTGTTGCACTCGAAGACGGACGCATTCTCACCGCTTCGAATGACCGCTCCGAGCGCGAGGTGCTCAACTACTTCGCAGGGCTTCGCTACATTGAAAAGAACGCGATGAAAAAGCGGCTTCGACACGAAGACATTTTCTCGCTACATAAAATTCTTGCCCGTGGAGTTATGGACCAAGGCGACGCCGGGAGCTATCGGGCGATCGCGGTCCGTGTCGGGAGCTACGTTCCGCCGCCGGCGCGAGAGGTCTCCGCCATGATGACGGAACTGCTCGACTGGTGGAATGACGTTTCGCGTGATCTTTCGCCGATCATCAGCTCCGCGATACTGCATCACCGATTCGAGTCGATCCATCCCTTTGCCGACGGAAACGGAAGGACGGGTCGCGCTCTGTCTCTTTGGGAACTCTATCGTCGCGGGTTCGACACTCATCACATACTTTCCGTGGACGAGTTCTACTGGGAGGATCGACCGCGTTATTACTCGGAGCTCGACGCGGTCAGGAAGGCCGCCGACGATCTTACGCGATGGCTGGAATACTCGGCCGAGGGATTACGCGAAACGCTAGCCCGCGTTTGGATCCGCGTTCAGGCGTTCCAGCCCGGGGACAAAGCCAGACTCACTCTGCGGCCAAAGCAGGAGCAGTTGTTGAGACTGCTCGCGGATCACGGCAGCATGTCGCCGGCTGAGATCTGGGCAGCGCTCGACATATCCCGCCAGGGTGCAATGGATCTTTTGCGTCCGCTGATCGACGCCGGCCTTGTCGAAAAGCTCGGCAGCAAAAAGACGGGACGGTATTCGCTGAAGGCAGTAGGCAGTAGGCGGTAGGCGGTAGGCAGGAAACAGTAAGCGGAAAGCGGAAAGCAGTAAGCAGTAAGCGGAAAGCGGAAAGCAGTAAGCAGTAAGCAGAAGGCAGTAAGCGGAAGGCAGTAAGCGGAAGGCAGACTTCCGCAATCCGCAATCCGCAATCCGCAATCAAAGAGTCCCAGGTTGATCACACGAACCTGGGACTTGAGACTCTGGGATAAGGGACTCGGCATTTACCTCATCTTCTTCGCATTCGCGGTTCGCGTACCCTGCAATAGCACTAACCCGGTGACCTTACCGGATGCGTCTTTCTCGAACGTAATATTCGCCTTCACTTCAGGGATCGTAAACTGCATATCGGAGACCGCTTCGAGCGCCAGTTTCCCCTGTCCGGTCATCTGCCCGAACAGCTTATCGCCATCGCGCGTGATCGTCAGCGTCAGACGCGGCGTGACCTCGTATTCACCGACATACGCGTCAAAGCCCGACGCATCGACCTTTACCTCTTTCCCTTCGAGCCGCCGTACGATCATCAGCGCATTCGTATTCTTTGGATCAAGCTCGGCCGCCTTCTTATAATTCGCAAGTGCAAGTTCTTTTTGTCCATCGGCGAGATAAGCTTCGCCGAGCGAGTCGTACGGATTCGAAGCCGCCGGAAACATCTCGACGTTGAGCTTAAAGATCTCGATCGCGTCCTTCGTGCGTTTCATGCCCATGAGCTGATAGCCGAGCGCGTTCAGTTCGTTCTCGGAAAAATCCATCGTCGCGGAATTTTCCGCCTTCAGCTTTCGGTATTCGGCGATGACCGATGCGACATCTTTTTCCGCCGCGGTCTTATAGAGCCTTTCGGCGATCGATCGTTTTGGCGGCTCGATCGGCTGTCCGTTGAGGATGCCGAGTATCGAATTTGTGATCGCCTGGTGACGTGGCCCGAGCCCGACGTTATCGAGAATGATGACGGTCTGCCGTTTATCGACAGCCCGCGACAACAGCGAGTTGAAACCGTTGATGCCGCCGCCGTGGCCGATGATCTTGAGCTTCTGCTCCGACTTTCCAACCGGCCGGTCCATGATGACGATTCCGTAACCGTAATTCGAAAGCCCGGGCGTCAACATCAGCCGCTTGCTCTCGGCCGAAATAATTTTGCCTTCATGAAGGGCCTGGTCCCATTTGAACAGGTCACCGACGGTCGAGTACATCGAGCCCGCCGCGTACGGCAGAGACATATCCAGATACGGAGCGTTTATATAACCCGCCGGCGTTTTTCGATAACCACTTGCACGATGCTCGATCAACGCCGCGTGATGATCGTAGCCCGAATTCGTCATCCCGAGCGGTTTCAGAATGCGTTCCGTCAAAACCGTTTCGTAAGACTTGCCCGTGACCTTTTCGATAATTGCGCCCAGCAGCGAATAACCTGAATTGTTGTAGTTGAACTTCGAGCCCGGCTCAAATTCGAGATCGCCGCTCGCAAACTTTTTGACGAAATCCGGGACCGTGTATGGATTGCGGCTGATGGAAGAGAAAAAATCCGGAAGGTTCGTATAGCTCGGGATCCCGGACGTGTGATTTAGAAGCTGCTGAACGGTGATCTTGTCGCCCGTGTCTTTTCGATAATCGGTCAGGTAATCGGTGATCTTTGCGTCGAGCTTGATCTTGCCATCTTCGACCAGCAGCAAAACGAGCGCGGCGGTAAACTGCTTGGTCACGGACCCGATGCGAAATTTCGTGTCCGGCCGGTTCGCGATCGCCCATTCCATATTCGCCATCCCAAAACCTTTCTCGTAGATCACCTTCCCCTTTTCAGCGACCAGCACCGACCCGTTAAATTGCCCGTAGTCGTAATACTGCTTCATCAACTCGTCGATCTTCTGCGACGTCTGCTGCGTAAACGCGTTCGTCGCGGCGACGAACGTAACGATAAATAATGCGATCAGCCTTGTGGTTTTCATTTGTGGTTTTTTCTCCGATGAAATTTGGGGAACAGTCCCGAATGGAATTTCCGTTTGCAGCCCTTACGGCATCAAGCGAAACTTTGTTCGGGAAATCTTTAAGAGTCGAATGTTCGGTTAATGTAAAGTGCCTATCTCCACATGTCAAAGTTCTTCTTGTCAGTACCACCTGCGGTAGCGGGTGGGTCGGGAGCGGACTTCTGCCCGCACATCCAAAATCCAAAATCGAATCGGGGTGGGTCAGCGAATTTTTGAACGCGGATCGGGCGGATCAGGCGGATTACACGGATCTGAATCTGCAATCTTTTCGTGCTCTTGTTTCATCGAGTTCGTGGTTTCCTCTTCAAACCGAAAACCACGCGAAAGAAAAAAAGTCATATCCGCCCAAATCCGCCCAATCCGCCAAATGCGCGTTCAAAAAAAAGCGACCACCCCTACCCGCGGAATACGCAATGATTTCTCTTTTCGTGCGAGTTCGTGGTTCTCTTCTTTAAAAGCCGAACCACCAAGCACACAAAGCCCACGAACAAATCCAAAATGGCTATCGCGGATCTGAAAAAAAAGTCAGATCCGTCTTAATCCGCCTGATCCGCCAAATCCGCGTTCAAAAAAAGGCCGGCGCCACGCCAATATTGACTTCCTCAGCCGCCCTCACTTAAAATCTCCGCACCAGGCTCTCCGATTTCACCAAAGGAAAAAACAACATGAAACTGATTCCCAACACCACAGATGCGCTCACGCGGCGTGTTTTGTCATTCGTCGTCGTCGTGTCACTGTTCGCCGTCACATCGGCATTCGCCCAGACCGCCAACAAGGTTTACGACGTCGAGCTCGTCGTCCCCGAAGGCAAGAAATCCGTCGAGACCGATGCCGATATCACATTCATGCCGACCGGCTTTAAGGTCGTGCCCGACAAAGCGAAGTACAGCAGCTCGACCCGCGAGTTCGCCTACACGGACATCAAACAGGCCGACCACTCGTTCTCGAAAAAGCCAATGTTGTCCGGCGGCGGAGCCATCGCCACCGCCCTCCTCGTCGGATTCATCTTCGCGTTACCCTTTCTCTTCATCAAAAAGAAGAAACACTGGATAACGGTCCAGACCGAAAAAGAATTCGCGGTGATAAAGCTCGGCGATCAAAACTTCCGCGCCATCGTCGCCGAATTCGAAACCCACGGCGTGAAGGTGAATGATCTGAAGGAAGTGGAGAAATAATCAGCAGTTTGGAAGGCCGTCGCAAATTCGACAGCGGGACATACCTAGCCCCCTCAATAATATGTGTCGATAAAATCCTAAAATATCGACACATATTATCGACCTGTCGATGCCATAAACATGCCATTCGTTCCCTTTACCGACGGAAACAAAAGGACCGGCCGGATCATAAACAGCCTGTGTCTCATCGAACAACAACTGCTCTCCCTGCCGGTGCTTACCTCAGCCGGTACATTCTTCAGCGGCGTGCTGATTACAATCGCTTGCTCCTCGATGTAACGCGGTCGAGCGCGTGGGAACCGTGGATAAAATTCATGCTGATCGCAGTGGAGGAAACCTCGAATTGGACATCGGAAAAGATAGCCGCGATTCGCGCCCTCGCCGAACACACACGAGCTTACGTCAAGGCCGAGCTTCCAAAGATCTATTCACACGAACTGGTCGACACGATATTCGAGCTGCCGTACTGCCGAATCAACAACATTACCGAGAAAGCGATCGCCAAGCGCCAAACCACGTCGACCTATCTTAAGGAGTTGGTCCGCATCGGCGTCCTCGTCGAGCTGCCGTCGACGAAAGAAAAGTTGTTTGTTCATACGAAGCTGATGCGGCTCTTGAGTCAGGATCGTAACGACTTCGATCTGTATAAGACGCAGGATGAAAGGATGAATGGCTTGCGACTTGGGACTTGAGACGTTCACGTCCCAAATCCGAAATCCACAATTGATCTGGCTTCGCCGTCATCAAACTCGGCGACCAAAACTTCCGCGCCATCGTCGCCGACTTCGAAATCCACGGCGTGAAGGTTAATGATTTGAAGGAAGTGGAGAAGTAATGAAGATACGTACTCAATGCGGCAGGGCGTGGCCTTGCGAACGTCCGGGCGGCAGCTCGCTCTTCTGATTGAGGACATCAATCATTCTTGTTAACTTTTTAGTTTTTCTGATAAGATTTTCGCACTCGAGCCACGCATTTGTCTTTGTTCGGAGCGACCTCCCAAGGGAGTTTTCCTCGCATAAAGCTAGCCTCGGCGTTGACTGTCTTATTCCGGATGAGTAATCAGTTCTTCGAACATCCCATTCTAAACTCGCCGTACGAGATTCCCACTCAGCATTGGGAACTCGATGCAGAGGGGCAACCAACCCAGCAAATCATCCCATCTCGTCGGGTATCGAAGTACATAACGCCAGTTCCAAAGGCAAAAAAGCGAAAGAAGACGGCTGAGCAGCAGACGCTGGTATTCGACGAAGGTGTCGGGCTCTCGACACAGACTCAAGCCTATGATCCGACTCCGATCATCAATGAGGTTCGAGGCGCGGTCGATCAGTGGCGAACGATCCCGAATTCAAGCGACTGGGGTGTAACTCCGGAAACGGCAAGGCTGCTCAGCCACTGGCGCAATCACAAATTCAACAATTTTCGACCATTCTTCTGCCAGGTCGAAGCGGTCGAGGTGGCTATTTGGCTAAGCGAAGTCGCTCAAAAAATAGCGTCGGGCAAGAAGTTCCTCGAACATCTGGCGAACGCTAACAACGATGCGAATCCTGAGTTGATGCGTCTGGCATTAAAGCTCGCTACCGGAGCGGGAAAGACGACCGTGATGGCCATGCTAATTGCGTGGCAGACACTGAACGCTGTTCGACAGCCGAGCGCGAAGAAATTCACTCGTGGATTTCTCATCGTAGCCCCGGGGCTCACCATCAAGGATCGTTTGCGAGTGCTTCAACCGCACGACCCTGATAGTTACTACCAGAGCCGGGAGTTGGTTCCTCAGGACATGCTTCGCGACCTCGATAAGGCGAAGATCGTCATCACCAATTACCACGCATTCAAACTTCGTGAACGGATGGACCTTTCCAAGGGCGGCCGACTCTTGCTGCAAGGTCGCCAAGGCGAACCTCTTGCCACGCTTGAAACCGAAGGGCAGATGGTCCAACGCGTGATGCCCGAGCTGATGGGCCTCAAGAACATTCTCGTAATTAATGACGAAGCCCATCACTGCTATCGGGAGAAACCTTTAACCGAAGAAGAAAAGGAATTGAAAGGCGACGACAGGAAGGAAGCCGAGAAGAATCGAGAAGCCGCCAGAATGTGGATCACGGGGCTCGAAATGGTAAAGCGCAAGATCGGGGTCAATCAGGTTTTCGATCTTTCCGCGACCCCCTTCTTTCTACGCGGATCAGGATACGCGGAAGGCACCCTTTTCCCCTGGACCATGAGCGATTTCTCCCTGATGGATGCGATCGAGTGTGGAATCGTAAAACTGCCTCGCGTTCCTATCGCAGACAACATTCCCGGAGCCGAGATGCCGATGTTTCGAAATCTCTGGGAACACATCCGCAAGAAGATGCCGAAAAAAGGCCGAGGCAGTGCGGGTGTATTGGATCCACTCGACCTCCCGCCGCAACTCCAGACCGCTTTACAAGCTCTTTACGGTCACTATAAAGAGACGTTTGATCTTTGGAAAGATGCCGGCGTGAAAGTTCCGCCGTGCTTCATCGTCGTGTGTAACAATACTTCCACCTCAAAACTTGTTTACGACTATATCGCCGGCTTCCAAAGAGAGTTTGAAGACGGGACATCGAAATTGATGGAAGGTCGATTGGAGTTGTTTCGAAATCACGATGAGCACGGTAATGCGCTTGGCCGACCGCACACACTTCTCATCGATAGCGAGCAGCTCGAATCGGGCGACGCTCTTGACGAGAACTTTCGCAAGATGGCCGAACCGGAGATCGAACGTTTCAAACGCGAAATGCTTGAACGCGGCGACCGAGATAAGGCGGAAAAAATAACCGATCAAGACCTTTTGCGTGAAGTGATGAACACGGTTGGAAAACGCGATACTCTGGGTGGGCAGATCAGGTGCGTAGTTTCTGTATCGATGCTGACAGAGGGGTGGGATGCTAATACTGTTACTCACGTTCTCGGTGTGCGAGCTTTCGGCACCCAACTGCTTTGCGAACAGGTCATCGGTCGAGCCCTCAGGCGGCAGTCCTATGAACTAAACGAGGACGGTTTGTTCAACGTCGAGTACGCCGACGTTCTTGGTATTCCGTTCGACTTCACCGCCAAGCCGGTTGTCGCTCCGCCGCAACCACCGCGCGAGACCATTCAGGTCAAAGCCGTGCGGCCGGAGCGGGACGAATTGGAGATAAGATTTCCTCGAGTACAGGGATACCGTGTCGAGCTGCCAGAAGAAAGGCTTACCGCTGACTTCAACGATGATTCGACTTTGGAGCTTACACCGGATCTGGTCGGCGCAACTGAAACCCGACAATCGGGGATCATCGGCGCGACTGTCGACCTGAATCTTGTTCATACCGGCGACATCCGTCCCTCTCAGGTGGTTTACGAACTTACCTCGCACCTGGTCTTGACCAAATGGCGTGACGAGAATGGCGAGCCGCAGCTTCCTCTGTTCGGCCAACTCAAACGTATCTCGAAGCAATGGCTCGACAGTCATCTGGTTTGCACAGGCGGCACATATCCTGCACAACTCAAATACAAGATGCTTGCCGATATGGCCTGCGAAAGGATCACCGCCGCGATCACTCGCGCGCATGTTGGAGGAAATTCGGTCAAGCCAATGCTTGATCCTTACAATCCGATCGGTTCGACCTTGCACGTCAACTTCACGACATCTAAGCGAGATCGTTGGGAAACCGATTCGCGAAAATGTCATGTCAACTGGGTGATCCTCGACAGCGATTGGGAATCCGAATTTTGTCGTGTGGCCGAGGGACATCCGAAGGTTAAGGCGTACGTAAAAAACCACAGTCTCGGTCTGGAGGTTCCATATCGATATGGATCAGAGACACGAACGTACATACCGGACTTTATCGTTCAGATCGACGACGGTCGCGGCGACGACGATCTTCTCAACCTGATCGTCGAGATCAAAGGCTATCGTCGTGAAGATGCAAAAGAGAAGAAAGCAACAATGGAGACCTACTGGGTGCCCGGGGTTAATAATCTCGGCACTCACGGTCGCTGGGCTTTCGCTGAATTTACCGAGGTGTACCAGATCGAAAGCGATTTCGCGGCAAAAGTGGAATCGGAATTCTATGGCATGGTCGAGAACGCAGCGAAAAATAGTAGCAATTAGGGATTCTGAGAACTTTGTTTTAGAAATATGGCTTACCCACTCAAGCACATCTCAATCAGGGTACCGTGGCATGATTCCGGCTGGACGGGGATCGTTTGCCAAGACCCGGCACGGAATACTTCATGTCTCAAACTTACGAACATTGCCGAGAGCAAGGACGAGGCATTCTTACAATTGCACGCCGGTGAATCGCTTCAACAACTAGAGCCCAGTGAGTATCCCCCGTGCGTGAAAGAGCGCGGTACGTTCATGTCCCCGTTTCCTTTCACCCGGCAACACGAACATCCGTATGTGGCAGGAGGGAATGCGACGCACGCGCATTTCAAACCGACGGCACTTCATTATCCAGCGTACGGGGCGGCCGGCCTGCCTTTTCGCTGGATGATGAAAAATTATGTATTCGGTGACCACTCGAAAAATGAGCGCGGAATTCTGGAAGGCCTGCCACTTGACGACGTCACCCGAGACATTGAGCCAACCAAAGAGATACTTGGATTCGATACTAACTGGATTCAAGATCATCGCAACCATCGCCCGCTCCTAGACTGCTTCTGGGGTCATGTTCGGCCCGAGGAATCTCTCGTCTTCTTTTACGCAAAGCAGGTCCCGTTGGTCGAAGATATTGGCAAACGGATCATCGTGGGCGTCGGTCGCGTAAAGAGTATCGGCAACCTTACCGAATATGAATATGACGGAAGACCCGATGGAAAGATTCGAAGCCTTCTGTGGGAACGAATGGTCATTCATTCGATTCGTCCCAACTTTGCCGACGGATTTCTGATGCCTTATCAAGAGGCGCTGGAAAGGTCTGAAGATGGAACTGTATTCGATCCCGCCGATGTGGTCGCGTTCGCGCCCGAAGATCGGTTTGAAGAATTCTCATACGCTACTGAACATGTAGGTCACGACGCAGCCATTAGTGCTCTTCTAAGCTGTCGAGCTGCCTTGTTGAGAGCCTCTGAATTATTTAGCTTCGACTCTAAGAGTCAGGAACAATGGATCGATCGAGAACTGGGAAAGTTATGGAAGAAACGCGGACCCTTCCCCGGTTTAGGATCGATCCTCTCGGCGACCGGCGTGTCGATGGGTAATTTCATCGCCCAGGCCGTCACCGACAGAGCGGGAGACGATGGAAACGCTTGGAGTGAATGGGATCTTACTCTAGACGATCCCGAAGCGACCCTTCCTCCCGAACTGGCTCGTCATATAGACGGGACTATCGCCGCCGCGTGGAGACGCATGCCCTCAGAACGCCGCGCGTTTCTTGAGCTTCTAAGTAGAATTGACCTGTCAGTCGATCAAGCGAAAATACTTGCGATACCCGAAGTCCGGCTTGAGCACGACATCGATGTCTCTGATTCAGCAATAATCGAAAACCCTTACCTTGTCTACGAGGCCACACGCCTCACGACTACGCCCGTCGCGATCGGCACTGTCGACCGCGGGTTATTTCCAACAGGCTTTATTAGAACCAAGTTTCCTATTCCGGAGCCGTCACTGGTCAAGACGGCAGTTGATGCTCGCAGACTGCGGGCGCTTTGCATTCGCGAGCTCGAAAGGGCTGCCAACGACGGAGACACTCTCCGATCTCGAGAATCGATAATTACGACACTGCGTCGGGGCGATATAGAGCGCGGTGAAGAAAGTATTGACGTTACTGGTGATCTGCTTGCGGTCGCTGAGGCGACGTTCGAGGACGAGATCAAAGTTACTCAAATGGCGGATTCAAGTCCCGCCTATCAGTTGGAAAGATTCGTTGAGGTGGGCGACTTGATCCGAAGCACTGTGCTTAAGAGATCGGAAGCTCCACGCCATGCGATCGAAGCAGATTGGCGCGCAGGACTCGACACGTACCTTGGACAGTTACCGACAGATGGTGACGAACGGATACGCGAGGAACGTGCGCGAGAAGAAAAAGCGGCTGCCCTGAAAGAGATCGCTGAGTCCCGATTCAGCGTATTGATCGGCCCAGCGGGAACAGGCAAGACAACCCTCTTATCTGTGCTTTGCCGGCACGACGACATTAGTGAGCAGGGGATCGTACTTCTTGCACCGACAGGCAAGGCCCGGGTCAGGATGGAAGCGATCGCGCGAGAGGCGGGAACACAGAACTACAAGGCCTTCACGCTTGCGCAATTTCTTAGCCCTTCAGGCCGCTTTGATGGCCCGACGTATCGTTATCGGTTAATCGGCGATAATGGCGAAAAGGTCGGCCGAACAGTTATCGTTGACGAGTGCTCGATGTTAACAGAAGAAATGATGGCTGCGTTGCTCGAGGCGTTGAGCGGCGTAGATCGATTGATCTTTGTCGGTGATTCACGCCAGCTACCTCCTATAGGCGCCGGGCGGCCTTTTGTTGACATAATCACCCAGCTTGCTCCGTCAGATCTCGAAGAGAAATTTCCGCGTGTCGGTCCATCGTATGCTGAGCTAACCGTTCCTCGTCGCCAAGGTGCCGGCGAACGCGATGACCTTCAATTAGCCTCTTGGTTTGGAGGCGCGTCCACCGCTCCAGGAGAGGATCAGGTATTTGAGATCCTCTCGGGCCGGCGTGACGGCGACAATATACGTTTTCTGTCTTGGGAGACTCCGGACGATCTTGAACAACTGATTCCGAAAGTACTCGCTGAAGATCTTAAATTCGAAAGCGGAAACGCAGAATGGCAGTCGTTCGCCGTCAGCCTCGGTGCGCAACTTGGCGACAATGGCTCCGCTTGGTATAACGTCGGCTGGGGAAACCGACCAAGCTCCGGAAAGCAGGCTGAGGCTTGGCAAATACTTTGTCCTGTTAGACAGAAGCCTTGGGGCGTCGAGTCACTGAACCGTTTAATTCACCTACGATACAAAGGGCAGCAGATAGATTTGGCGAGAAATCCGGGCAGGTTTCGAAGTATTCCGAAACCGATGGGTGACGCTCAGATAATTTATGGGGACAAAGTTATTAATAATCGCAACTGGACTATTCCCCAATATCGTATTTTTCCAAAACCGGACACTCGAGGCTATCTGGCAAACGGAGAGATCGGAATGGTCGTCGGTCACCGCAAGACGAAAGCACGCAACTGGACGCCCAAGGATCTGGAGATCGAGTTTTCGACCCAAGTTGGTAAGACTTTCAAAATTTTTCCCTCCGATTTCGACGAAGAGCGGGGGGCAAGCCTCGAACTCGCATATGCTCTTACAGTTCACAAAGCGCAGGGCAGTGAGTTTGAAAAGGTATTTCTTGTGTTACCGAAATCGCCGCTGATGTTAACGCGTGAACTGATATACACGGCGCTCACAAGGCAGAAGCAAAAGGTGATCGTTCTTCATCAGGGATCGGCGACCGATCTGCAGAAGTTGAGCTCCGAGAGCTATTCTTCTACGGCGAAACGGCTGACCAATCTCTTCGTTCCTCCAAAGCCTGTAAAGGTCGGTGACCTTTTCCTCGAGGAGCGTCTCATACATGTAACTAGTCGGGGAGAGGCCGTTCGCTCAAAGTCCGAGGTCATAATTGCGAACCTGCTTCATGGAGCTAAGGTTCAGTATCATTACGAACACCCTTTAGAGATCGATGGCGTGACAAAATATCCCGACTTCACTATCGAGGACGACGACACCGGTGTGACCTACTATTGGGAACACTGCGGGATGCTTTCTGACCCGGGCTATAGCAGACGCTGGGAAGAAAAGAAGCAATGGTATCGTGACCAAAACATTTTACCCCACGAGGAGGGCGGAGGTTCAAAAGGAACGCTTATCGTTACTGAAGACTCACCTGCGGGCGGGATTTCATCTCAAACAATTCAGGAGACTATATCTAAGGTGATACTTAGGCAGAGATAGATCAAATACAAAAATATTGTCTTTCGGGGAGGAAATGGCAAAGAAAGGTACAAGTAAAAAACTAATCGAAACCTTTACCCACGAGGAGGCAAAACGCGTGAATATTCCCACTGCAGAACACGAATCTGTAATGCACGTTGAGCAAAAGACTCCGATTCGCGTCGCATACGAGAGGCGGAATCGCGATCTGGACCCGCAACTTGTTTGGCGCGGGAAGGATGATCAGGACTGGTCCGATCTCGTCGTACAAGCGCCACCGCTTTACATACAAGAGAAGGTGCATCCGAAGGTGCTGATCGATGACCTTACGCGACGCACAGAAAAAGGCGAGCGAAAGAAACAGGCCGAAGACGCACCGCCCCTTTTTGCGGATCTTTACGAGGCTTTCAACGGATTGGATGAAGCGTCAAAGACCGAGTTTTACCAACACGACCAGAACTGGTCGAATCGCATGATCCTCGGAGACTCGCTTCAGGTGATGGCGAGTCTGGCCGAGCGCGAGGGGCTTAGAGGACAGGTACAGTGTATCTATTTCGACCCGCCCTACGGCATAAAGTTCAACAGCAACTTTCAGTGGTCGACCACGGATAAGGTTGGAACCACGACTGACTCTTCGGACAAAATCAGCCGCGAGCCAGAACAAGTAAAGGCCTTCCGCGACACGTGGCGCGACGGCATCCACAGCTATCTCACATATCTGCGGGACCGACTCACGGTAGCCCGCGACCTTCTCACGGATTCCGGCTCCATCTTCGTGCAGATCGGCGATGAAAATGTTCATCGGATCCGAGCAGCAATGGACGAAGTATTCGGTGAAGATAATTTCGTCGCAATCATTCCGTTTCGAAAGAAGACGATGCCGTTTGGGTCGAAGTTTATTGAACAGATGGCCGACTTCATTGTGTGGTATGCGAGGGCCAAGAACGATTCGAAAGGGCGAGCAAATGCAAAATATCGAAAGCAGTTCTCCTTGCGCTCTGTTGAGGGCGAATTCCATCATTGCTGGTATGAAGACGGCGATGGCGTTCGGTCGAGAATGTCGAAGTATCAACTGTATAACCACGCGCTATTACCACCGAATGCGCGAGTGTATCGTTTGAAGTCGCTGGAGCCATCGGGGCGCATGGAATCAGGGATGTTTGACTATGAATTCCAAGGAAGGACGTATCATCATCCAAAGAATGGTTTTGGAACAACGATGGAAGGCCTCAAGCAAATTGAAAGGAGCAATCGCCTCGAACCCGAGGGCAATCGCCTTTGCTATGTCCTCTATGCCGACGAAGGTGAGTCGTCGCAGCTGACCGCCCCGTGGTCCGATACCGTTGGGGCTGACGATAAACAGTATGTCGTTCAGACAAACACCGAGGCGGTTAAGCGATGTATTCTTATGGCCACCGATCCTGGCGACCTTGTCCTGGACCCGACTTGCGGTTCCGGCACCACCGCCACCGTCGCCGAACAGTGGGGACGCCGCTGGATTACGATAGACACCTCGCGGGTGGCGCTTGCGCTTGCGCGTGCTCGCATAATGGGAGCGCGATATCCCTTTTACCTTCTGGCCGATTCCCGCGAAGGTCAGGCCAAGGAAGCCGAAGTTACCCGCATAGCGCCGAGTTCACTACCCGTACAGGGAAACATCCGCCACGGCTTTGTGTATGAACGAATGCCCAAGATTACTTTGGGAGACATCGCGAACAACACAGAGATTGATGTTATCTGCGACAAATGGCAATCCCGGCTTGAGCCGCTGCACGCACGGTTGAACGCATCGCTCAAAAAGGAATGGAAAGAATGGGACATTCCGCGCGAGGCCGATGAGCAGTGGCCGGAGTCCGCGAAACTCACCCTCGCCGATTGGTGGCATGCACGCCTCGCTCGCCAGAAGGAGATTGACAAGTCCATAAACACCAAGGCCGAACTAACACTCATCTACGATCGACCCTATGAAGACAAAAAGAAGGTTCGCGTGGCCGGTCCCTTCACCGTTGAAAGCCTCTCGCCGCATCGCGTCCTCGGTGTTGATGAAAACGACGAGCTGATCGACCCGCTAAAAGATCCGGCCCGAGCCGAAGAGAAGGACTTTGTTTCGATGATCCTTGAGAACCTTCATGCCGCCGGCGTACAGCAGGCACACAAGGAAGACAAGATCAGTTTCACATCGCTCACACCATGGCCGGGCGAGATGGTCTGCGCCGAAGGGCGTTACGAGGAAGCGGGCGCTGAAAAACGTGCAGCGATATTCGTCGGCCCCGAGTTTGGCACTGTCTCGCGTCCCGACCTTGTCTCTGCTGCTCGGGAAGCCGGCGACGCGGGGTTCGACGTGCTGATCGCGTGCGCGTTTAACTACGACGCTCTTTCATCCGAATTCGACAAGCTCGGTCGCATTCCGGTTCTGAAGGCACGCGTGAACGCAGATCTTCACATGGCTGAAGATCTGAAGAACACCGGCAAAGGAAATCTGTTTGTGATCTTCGGCGAACCGGACATCGACATCCTCGACGCACCGAACGGCCAGATCAAAGTAAAAGTAAACGGCGTCGACGTCTTCCACCCCAACACCGGCGAGGTCCGCAGCGATGGCGCCGAAGGCATCGCTTGCTGGTTCATCGATACCGACTACAACGAAGAAAGCTTCTTCGTCCGCCACGCATACTTCCTCGGCGCAAACGACCCATACAAGTCACTCAAGACTTCACTCAAAGCCGAGATAAACGAAGACGCCTGGGCCACACTCCACAGTGACACCTCGCGGCCGTTCGACAAACCCGACAGTGGCCGCATCGCAGTGAAAGTTATTAATCATTTGGGTGATGAGGTAATGAAGGTGTTCAGAGTGTAGTTAAAGAAAACCGGAAGGACATCATGTGAAGGTTGTAAAGGTAAAGCTAAAGAACGCACCGCGGCCGAAGGAAATTAAACCGGTTGACGGCAGTCGATTAAAAGAGCTGGCGGGGCCTTCGAAGGGACAAGTAGAACCCAAACGTCGAGGAAGGGCGCAGCCTAAACCGCTCTCCGAGCCGAAACCTGACGCGCCGACTGAGACACGCGTTGAAACAGACGGATCGGCGTTAAAGAAGGCTATGAGGAGATCAAACTCGCCGGAGAAGATAAAGGTATTGCCTAAAGACGGTCCGTTGGTTCTTGGTACGCTTTGGTTTAGTGAGGATCGCGAGGGTGGCCGGTGTTCGGAATGCGGAGAGCGCGTCAAGGTACTGCACATATATCGTGAGTCTAATAGGGAAACGGTAAAGCTCTGCGAACACTGCGAGGCCGAGGCTCTTGATCGGTCCTATGGAACAGACGACGCCATGGAACATACCCCCGTCCGGGGTGGGCCGGCCGACGCCAATCGTCCGAAAATAAGACCTGTGAAAGACAAGTAGCATGTACACGAGCAGAGAAGCTCAGCGGTCGGGGTGGTCGGGGTACGAACTATCGTGGTAACAATTCGCGAAAATGATGGACGAGCTCGCGTACGGGAAATAGGAAATGGAATTTCGAATCGCTGACACTTTTACGTCTAGCCTCGCAAGACTTACCGGCGCCGAGCAGACGGCTGCAAAGACGACTGCTTTTGACCTGCAGGCTAATCCATCGAACCCGGGCCTTCAGTTTCATCGGATCGATAAGACAAAGGACAAGAACTTCTGGTCCATACGCGTTAGCCGCGACATTCGGATTATTGTTCACAAGACGGCGGCGAGCTTCCTTCTGTGCTACGTCGACCATCACGATGACGCGTACGGCTGGGCTGAGCGCCGAAAGCTGGAAGTTCATCCGCAAACCGGAGCAGCTCAACTTGTTGAAGTTCGGGAAACCGTCCGAGAGATCGTTGTTCCCAGATATGTGGACGTCGAAATTCCGGCGCAGCCAAAGCGACCACTGTTCGAAAATCGAAAGGACGATGAGCTGCTGGGTTTTGGTATTCCGGCCGAATGGCTGAATGACGTCCGACAGGTCGCGGATGAAGACACGCTTCTGCACTTGGTAGAACACCTTCCCTCGGAAGCTGCTGATGCTCTCCTTACTTTGGCAGACGGTGGAACGCCGATGATGCCGAAGCCGGCGACGATCTCAAGCGATCCATTCGAGCACCCCGATGCATTGAGACGCTTTCGCGTCATCGAAAATGTGGATGAGCTGAGAATGGCTCTCGATTATCCGTGGGAAAAGTGGGCAGTATTCCTGCATCCGGCGCAACGCGAATTGGTAGAAGCAGATTACGACGGCCCGGTTCGCGTGTCGGGATCTGCGGGCACCGGCAAGACGGTCGTGGCGCTGCACCGTGCCGTCTTTCTCGCCCGCAATAATCCGGATTCAAGAGTGTTGTTGACGACGTTCTCAAACACTCTCGCAAATGCGTTGAGTCGGAAATTGAAGGTCCTGATAACTAGCGAGCCGCGGCTTACCGAACGGATCGATGTTTATTCTATGGAGTCGATCGCGGTAAGACTCTATGACTTCAAGTTCGGCAAATCTCGGATCGCCACTTCGTCTGAGATCCGGGAGATCCTGAAGAGTTCGTCGGAAGCATTGGAAGGCCATAAGGTGAGCCTCCCGCTCCTCATTTCCGAATGGGACAAAATTGTTGATGCTTGGCAACTGGTTTCATGGGAGTCATATCGTGACTTTCCCAGACTCGGTCGAAAGACTCGAGCTTCCGAGAAGCAACTTAAGGACAGTTGGTCGATCTTTGAGGATGCTCGATCGCTGATCGGGAAAAAAGGCCTGATGACTGAGGCAGGTATGCTCGCGGCGCTAGCCACGGAGTATGAGAAAAACCTGAACTCGCCATTCGATTTCGCGGTCGTCGACGAAGCGCAGGATATCAATCCGGCACAACTTAGATTTCTCGCGGCTCTATGTGGTAAGCGGCCGAATGGACTTTTCTTCGCCGGCGATCTCGGCCAGAGAATTTTCCAAGAAGCTTTTTCGTGGAAGCAGCTTGGTGTCGACGTTCGGGAACGTACGCATACTTTGAAGATCAATTACCGCACCTCACATCAGATCCGGTCGCAAGCCGACATGCTTCTCGCGCCGGAAGTGGCGGACGTTGACGGCGTGACTGAAGAGCGGGGCGGCACGATCTCGGTTTTCAACGGTCCGTTGCCGGAGATCAAAGAATTTGAATCGAAAGAGGCCGAGATGTACGGTGTCGCCGAATGGCTTTCCGATCTGAAGGCGCTCGACGTAAAACCGCACGAGATCGGTGTGTTTGTTCGATCGTCGACGGAGTTGCCTCGAGCGACTGCAGCTCTTGATAAAGCCGGATTGTTGTTCAAAATCCTAGATAACCATATGGAGACGACTTACGGCCATACATCCGTCGGCACAATGCACCTTGCCAAAGGCCTGGAGTTTCGCGCCGTTGTCGTCATGGCGTGTGAAGACGAGATTGTCCCATCTCAAAAACGAATTGAAACAGTGGTCGATGATTCGGATCTGGAAGAGGTCTACAACACCGAGAGGCACCTGCTTTACGTAGCCTGCACCCGCGCTCGTGATTATCTACTTGTGACGGCTGCCGAGAATCCGTCTGAGTTCTTGGCGGATCTGAAAACGGGACAAGGCCGATGAGGAGAACGATGAAAGCTAAAGCGCCGGATGATCGGGCCCAGGGCGAACACATTCACCAAATGCCGGTGATTGCCAAATAAACGGGAGGTCACCTTTTGCTAACTAAGTTCGTCGCCGCCCGCTTCATCAAGATTCTTGAGAGTGGGAGAACAAGTCCGATCTTGCTGGAATGCGAGGCGGCTGACAATATGGCTGGGGCTCTCGGGACTTTCGTTGTGAAAGCTCGGGGACTTCCCGAAGTCAGCGATTACGAATTGTTTGTTGAGACGCTGGCTTACTTATTGGCGCAGGAGCTTGACGTAGAAACCCCTCGCGCCGTTTTGGTTGAGCTTTCGCAGGACTTTGCTGATCTGATAAACCCAATTTTGAAAAGATCAGGTCTTTCGGTTGAAGAAGGCTTAGCTTTTGGCAGTGAGTTGGTTCCAGGTGCGGTGCCGGTCACGGGTAGCGAATATCTCAATCCCGATCAGCTCGAAAAGGTACTCAATATCTTTTGCTTTGATTCACTAGCGTTGCGTTAAGCAATTAATTTGTTCTTTGAAACATTGTAAATATAGGAGATAGCACTCGTTTCTGGGTTAAACGATTTGAAATCATTCTTGTAATCATAAGGCTTCTGACTCTTTGGTTACTTTTTTATGAAT